>CAVZLP010000019.1:0-4227 GCA_963776175.1 uncultured beta proteobacterium
CTATTTGCTCACGACGGGTGTAAACGCTGCCCAATCGATACTCAACTCGACCCCGCGTGATTGGCGCGCCGTCGCGCATGCGCCCAGACTATACGCGCGCTCACAGCACGCCGCCACCGCCTTTGTCACCCCAAAAAAACGGGGCCCGAACGGGGCCCCGTTGTCAGCCGTGCGGTAAGATCAATGCGGGTTCATCGATCCCGGAACGATCGGCTTCGGATGCGGCTTCGGCTTGGTCGTCGCGACGGCAGCGACGGCGTCGCCAGGCGACACGTACCGGATGAGGTAATCCACGAGGCTCGTATCGATCGGCGAGCCAAAACCGGTCGTCGCGTCCCAGCCGACACTGGCGGAGAATCCGGTGATATCGACCGGGTTGTGGGCGAACGAGTCGAACTCGATCGCCGAGTTGTCGCCGTCGACGATGTCGTGGAACGACGCCGGATACGCCTTGTTCACCCTGCCGATCTGATAGATGGCCGAGTTGAGGAAGCCCAGGCGCCCTCCCGCCTTCTGGTTCGCGATCGCGGTGATCGCGGCCCACTGCGGCGAGCCGGCGCTGGTGCCGCCGAAGCGATAGAAGCCGACCGGTACGCCCGGAATGTTCAGGTAGGTCAGCACGCCGTGGAGGACCGCCGCGTTGTAGGCGACGTCGGGCACGGCGCGCTGCTTCCCGCCGTGGATAGTGCTCTTCTGATAGGGCGGTTCGTCGTACAGGACGCTGAAGCCGCCGCCGGTCGCTAGCGTGCCGAATCGAAGAAGTCCTGGAAGTCACCGTACGGGAGCCTTCGTTCCAGACGATCTCGCTCAGCCACGTGCCGGGCGCCGGATTCGCGCGCGGATCGCAACCCAGCGAAGTGAGGCAATAGTCCGCCGCGTGCAGCTCGGTGCCGCCGACGCCGGTGACCAACGGATCGGTGGCCGGCGAGGACGCCGCTTTCACCCACGAGTTGCCGTCGCAGGTATTCAGCGCCGCACCCTGGTCGGCGGACGAGGCGAACAGCGTGATGCCCTTTTGCGTCGCGGACGCGAATGCGGCGTGCTGCGCCGCAAGGATGTCCGGCTCCATGCAGCTCTCGTTCTCGCCGAAGCTCATCGAGATGACGTCGCCCAGGTTGTGATCGATCGCGTACTGGAGCGCACTCTGTATATCGGCGTCATCATTCGACTTTGCCAAAACAAGAGTGATGTTCGCGCCGGGAGCGATCGCGTGCGCCCACAGGACGTCGAGGCTGATTTCCTCGGCCCAGCCGGTCATGTTGCGATCGCCGACAACGAAGGGCGTCAGACCGTCGGGCGCGATCTGGGTGAACGTGCCGAGGTTGGGATCAGCCGGATTTCCGAGGCCGTTCAAGCCGGGCAGCGCGTAGAAGCCATCGTAGAAGTTCAGCTGCTGGCACGATGTTCGGCGACTGGAATGCGTCGACGATGACGATCGTGTGCCCTTTGCCGGTGTAGCCGGCGTTGATCAACGAGTCGATCTGATAGGCATGGCGCATCTGATAGGGGTCATAACACTGACCAACGCTCAGTCCGACCTGGCAGCTGAAAAGGCCATAGTTGGGGGCGGTCACGCCACCCTGAGCCTGCGCCAGGGTCTCTTGTGGCCCGAGGCGCAGCAAAGGCGTCATCGAGTGGTTGGATTTCGCCGCCAGTGCCGATGGCGCGAACGCGGCAAGGCCCAAGGCGCAAACGCAAATCCAGCCGATGGAGCGCAGGATACGATCGAAAATCATCAGGAATTCCTCCGTTGAAATTACAATCCGGGCCGGTGCAGACATCGAGTATGGCCGACGGTGCAACCGGTCGTGGCCCCCAAGATCAATCGCCCGTTCTGTCTCTTGACAGGGCAGATACAGGGATACGTTGGCCGGAACGACAGCCGAACGCGCGAAGATTAATCCGGACCGTGTGACGGGTCAAGAACCATTTACCCGCAGTTCGCGACGACCTTGAAGGGCTGCCCGGCGACGCTGTGCCATCGATGCGACGGCGGAGTATGATGCCATTCGCACGGGCCCAGCGTTCAGCAGCAGCGATTCTGCAGTGGACCGACCGTGAGATGTTGAAATGATCCGAAGACGCACGCTTCTCGCCCTTGCAGCCGCCCTCGGTCTGGCGATGGATGGCGTCGCCGTGGCTGCAAAGTCCGACTGCAAATTCTTTCAGATCGCCGACCTGCCGGTTCGGGTCGTGAAGAACAAGCTGATCGTCGACGGTGCCATCAACGGCCAAAAAATCGGCATCTTCATCGATACCGGCACGACTACGACGATGATCCTGCGCCCGGCCACGGACCGGTTGGGACTGGAGCGACACGAGCTCAGGGGCTATCGGATATTCGGTATCGGTGGGGAGACCAAGGCCGAATATGCCTTGATCGACGAGTTCAAAATCGGCCAAGCCTCACGCAAGGGCTGGAAGATGCTGGTCGCAGGTGAACACGATTTCGGTGAAGAGGTTGCAGTCCTCCTCGGCGAGGATTTTTTCGGCCAGATCGATGTGGAGTTCGATCTGGCCCACGGTGCCGTCCGGTTGTTCCAGCCGAAGAATTGCGACGGCGTGTCGTTGGCGTACTGGACGACCGAGGAACCGCGCGAGGTCGCGATCGACGCGATCTACGAAGCCCAGCCCCGCATTCTGCTGACGGTCCAGATTAACGGCCAGCCGGTGAAGGCAATGCTCGATTCCGGAGCCGGCACGTCGCTGCTGACCAAGCTCGACGCCGCCCGGTTGGGCGTCACGCCGGAAACGGCAGGGGTCGTCGCGGCGGATGGGGGGCGTGGCCTTGGCCCGAAGCAGGTTAATTTTTGGGTCGGTCCGTTTGACAGCGTCGTCATCGGCAACGAGATCATCAATCACACGCAGATCCCCTTTGGCGATATGTACAAGGACGAAACCTACACTTCGCTCGGTAGTCGGGTTGCGAAAAACGTGGAGCAAGATCAGCCGATGCTGCTCGGAGCCGACTTTCTCCGTGCGCATCGGGTTCTTGTGTCGCTCAGTCAGCGGAAGATGTACTTCACCTACCTCGGCGGGCCGGTGTTCGCGGTGGCGCGATCGCCGCAGACCGGCACTGGTCCACCTCCCGACAAAGACGGGGGCCCCAAGGGCGGCGAGAAATGAGCAAAGGGCCATCCGATTAAGCCCAAGATCGCCGTACTCGACGATTGGCAGAAAATCGCCCGTCGTAGCGCCGACTGGTCCCCACTGATCGCACGCGCTGACGTGCATTTTTTCGACAAGCCGTTCGCCGACGAGAACGATGCGGCGCGCCAGCTTTCGGATTTCGACATCGTGCTCGCCACGCGGGAGCGAACGCCCTTTCCGGCCTCGCTGGTCGCGCGACTACCGAAACTGAAAATGTTCGGACTGACCGGCGCGCGGGCAGCGCTGATCGACACCGCAGCCATGCTCGCGCGCGATATTACCGTCTGCTACACGAGCGGTGGACCGTCGGGAAGCTCCACGGCGGAGCTCGCACTCGGCCTGATGCTTGCCGCCGCGCGACGCATTCCGGCCGGTGATGCGGCCGTGCGTGACGGTCGCTTTCAGATCGGCACTGAAGCAGGTCCCGTGCTCGACGGCAAGACGATCGGCTTGATCGGGTTGGGCCGGATTGGTGCGCGCATGGCCGCGTACTGCAATGCGCTGGGCATGAACGTCCTGGCGTGGAGCCAGAACCTGAGCGCCGCGACTGCGGCCGCAGCCGGCGCGGTTCGTGTGGACAAGGAAGAATTGCTGTCCGCCGCCGATGTAGTCAGCCTGCACCTTGTCTTGTCGGAGCGCACGCGAGGCATTCTGGGCGCGGCCGATCTGGCGCGCATGCGGCCGGGAGCTATCCTGGTCAACACCGCGCGTGCTCAACTGGTCGACGAAGCCGCGCTGGTCGCCGCGGTTCAGTCAAAGCGGCTCACCGCGGCGCTGGACGTTTACTACCGCGAGCCTCTCCCCGCCGGTCATCCGCTCACGCGCGCACCCAACGTCGTGCTGACGCCGCACTTGGGATACAGCGCGATCGAGGTCTACCGTGAGTATTACCAGCACAGCGTCGAAAATGCGCTGGCTTTCCTCGACGGTAAGCCGGTCCGCGTGGTGCAGGCTGCGTCGAGTTGAGGCAGTCCGGCAATCGAATTCGCCGCCGGGGTCACGTCGAGAACGGGATCGAATCGGCCAGGTATCGATCAGAAGTCGGCGCGACGCGCGGCGAGCGCCGGGGCGACGTGC
>CAVZLP010000020.1:0-861486 GCA_963776175.1 uncultured beta proteobacterium
CCTTTGGGAAAAAAAAGACCCCGGCAACCTGTGCGGAACGTCCCGTTAGTGTCCCGCAAAGTATCGGCTATACGGAAATTACGAGACGTTTCGTTGAGTTGATGGGGTGGCTGATGGGACTCGAACCCACGACAACCGGAATCACAATCCGGGACTCTACCAGCTGAGCTACAGCCACCATGGTTACCGCCGCCTGCCGCGGCGCGTCGATGATTGGCGCGCCCGACAGGACTCGAACCTGTTACCCCCGGCTTAGAAGGCCGGTGCTCTATCCAAATGAGCTACGGGCGCCTTGCGCGATCAAAGCCTCTTACGTGAAGCCGATCCAGTCGGTGGTCGGGGTGGAGAGATTTGAACTCCCGACATCTTGCTCCCAAAGCAAGCGCGCTACCGGACTGCGCTACACCCCGAAAGGGTAGGATTATCGCCGTTACGGGCATCGCGGGTCAATTCGCGTCGCGGCTGACGCGATCTGACATCCGCTATTTGGCGAATCGCCGGATCACGCCGATCGCCTCGGCGATCGCATGGTCTCCCCGGCCCGACTTGACCGCGTGCTGCACGCAGCCGTGCAGATGATGCTCGAGCAACTGCAATCCCAGCGCGTCCAGCGCGGATTGCACGGCGCTCAACTGGGTGAGTATGTCGATGCAGTAGCGATCCTCGTCGATCATCTTGCCGATGCCGCGCACCTGGCCGTCGATGCGGTTGACTCGCTTGGCCAGCGCGGACTTGTCGGGACGCGCTACCGGCGGGTGCGCGGCCGTCTGCACTATCGCCGGCGGGCTTACGCGACTTCATAGCCCGCGCCCTCGATCGCGGCGCGGAGCGCTGCCGGATTGGTGCGCGCCTCGTCGAAGGTCACCTGCGCCGTTCCGGCCTGCAGGCTGACCGCTGCGTCGGATACCCCCGGCAGCGCGCTAAGCACTCGCGTGACGCTGGCGACGCAGCCGCCGCAGCTCATGCCCTCGACTTTGAGCGTAACCGTCGTCATGGATGTCTCCTGGTTGAATTCACTGCTTCGGCCGCCAGCGACGCAACAGCAGCGCGTTGCCGACCACCGACAGCGAGCTCGCCGCCATCGCCGCGCCGGCGAACACCGGATTCAACATGCCGAGCGCGGCGAGCGGGATGCCCAGCACGTTGTAAACGAAGGCGAAAAACAGGTTCTGCCGGATCTTGGCCAAGGTCGCGCGGGAAAGCAGTATGGCGTCGACCACGGCGTTGAGATCGCTGCGGACCACGGTGATGTCCGCGGCCTCCACCGCGACGTCCGAGCCCGTGCCGATGGCGAAGCTGACGTCGGCCGCGGCTAGCGCCGGCGCGTCGTTGACGCCGTCGCCGATCATGCCCGTCACCTTGCCTCGCGCTGCCAGCGCGCGGACGGTTGCGGCCTTGTCCGCAGGCAGCACGCCGGCGCGAAAATCATCGATGCCGACCTCGGCCGCGACGGCCGCCGCAACCTGCGGATTGTCGCCGGTCAGCATCAGCACGTCGATGCCCGCCGCCTTCGCGCGCGCGATCGCCTGCGCCGAGGTCGGCCGCACGCGATCGGCCAGCGCGATCATCCCGACGACCCGACCGTCGGCCGCGACGCCGACCAGCGTGTTGCCGATGCTTTGCAGCGCCCCCGCCTCGGGCACGGCGATGCCCTGCTCGGTCAGGAAAACGAGCGTCCCCGCAATCACGGCGACCTCCTGGCCTGCGATGTCGATGTTACCGCGGGTGCCCTTGCCGGGAATCGACTCGAACGCACGCAGCGGCCGCGGCACGATGCCATCGCGCGCCGCCGCTTCGCGTATCGCATTGGCCAACGGATGCGTCGATCCCTGCTCGATACTCGCGGCGAGCTCGAGCACCTGCGCGCGCGTCGCTCCGTCGAGCGCGATGACGCCGGCGACGACAGGCCTGCCTTCGGTCAGCGTGCCGGTCTTGTCGATCACCAGTGCCGAGAGCCGTCCCGCCTGCTCCAGCGCAGCGGCGTTTCGGATCAGCACACCGAGCTGCGCGCCGCGGCCGGTGCCGACGACGATCGCCGTCGGCGTCGCCAGGCCCAGCGCGCATGGGCAGGCGATCACCAGCACGGCGACGGCGTTGATCAACGCCGCAGTCGCGTCGCCAGCGAACCAGTAGCCGAATCCCCATGTCGCGACCGCGATGATGACGACCACCGGCACGAACACGCCGGCGACGCGATCGGCGAGACGCTGGATCGGCGCCTTCGATCCCTGCGCTTCGGCAACCAGGCGCACGATGCCCGCGAGCAGCGTCCCGCTGCCGACGCCGGTCGCCTCGCATTCGAGCATACCTTCCTGGTTCAGCGTGCCGGCGAATACCGTCGATCCCGGAATCTTCGCAACCGCGCGGCTTTCACCGGTCACCATGCTCTCGTCGACGCTGGACGTCCCCTCGCGCACGACGCCGTCGACCGGCATCCGTTCGCCGGCGCGCACGATCAGCCGATCGCCGACGGCAACGGCGGCAAGCGGCACGTCCACCGTGGCGCCGCCGCGCCGAATGCGCGCCGTCGACGGCTGCAGCCGCGACAGCCCCTCGAGCGCGGCCGACATGCCGGACCGGGCACGCGCCTCCAGAAGTCTGCCAAAAAGCACCAGCGTGATCACCGCGGCGCCGGCCTCGAAGTAAACGTGGCGATGTTCGAGTCCGAGCACGGTGACCACGGCGCTCAAGCCCCACGCCATCGTCGTGCCCAGCGCGATAAGCACGTCCATGTTGGCGCCGCCGCCGCGCAGCGCGTGCCAAGCGCCGAGGTAAAAGCGGCGGCCGATCCAGAATTGCACCGGCGTTGCCAGCACGAGCTGCAGCCAGCGCGGCAGCCACTCGGCGTGGGCGCTTGTGCCGCCGAGCCAGTCGCCGGCCGCGAGCATCGGAGCCATCTGCGCGAGCAGCGGCACGGTCAGCGCGGCCGCGATCCAGGTTTCGCGCCGCAGCTCGGCGTACGCGGCGGCCTTGCGGGCGCGATCCGTCTCGCGCTCCGCGGCGGCATCGCGGCGAACGACCGCGTGGTAGCCGGCGCGCTCGACTGCGGCAAGGAGCTGCTGCGGATCGACCGCCGCGCCAAGCGTGGCCGACGCGGTCTCGGTCGCGAAATTGACGCTGGCTTCGACGCCGGGAATGCGGCGCAGCGCCTTTTCGATGCGCGCCGCGCAGGCCGCACAGGTCATCCCTTCGAGGCCGAGGTCGATCCTGCGTCTCGCTTCGGGCGGCGCGGCGACCGCGGCAATCGTAGCGTCCATCGCGCGGAGAATATACCCCTGGTAGGTATGTGTCAACGCCGCACCCCGCGCGGCGGACGGACGCGCTAGAAGCGGATCTTGCCGGTCAGCACATCGCGGAACATCGCCCAATCGCCGATCAGGCTGTAGATCGGATGGCTGAAGGTCGCCGGCCGATTGTGCTCGAAAAAAAAGTGTCCCACCCAGGCGAAGCCGTAGCCTGCAATCACCGCGCCGCCGAGCCACCACGCATTCCGCAAGAGCAGCGCCAGCGCAACGCAAGCGAGCACCAGCGCGGATCCGACCACGTGCAGACGGCGGCAGGTCCGATCGCGATGCTCGGACAAGTAGAACGGATAGAACTCGCGAAACGACGGGTAGCGCTCGGGCATCGGATGATCTTCGTTTGCTTGCCGTCGTAGCCCCGCCAGCGTCCTCGATCAGCCTTCGCGCTTGAGCTGCGGAAACAGGATCACGTCGCGTATCGAAGGGCTGTCGGTCAACAGCATCACCAGCCGGTCGACGCCGATCCCCTCGCCGGCTGTCGGCGGCAAGCCGTATTCCAGCGCTCGAATGTAGTCGGCGTCGTAGTGCATCGCCTCGACGTCGCCGGCTTCCTTCGCGCGCACCTGCGCCGCGAAGCGCGCGGCCTGATCCTCCGGGTCGTTCAGTTCGGAAAACCCGTTGGCGATCTCGCGCCCGGTGATGAAAAGCTCGAAACGGTCTGTCACCGCCGGGTCGGCGTCGTTGGCGCGCGCGAGCGGCGAGACATCGGTTGGAAACGCAACGAGGAACGTCGGCTGCACGAGCTTGTCCTCGGTCGTCGCCTCGAACAGCTTGAGCTGCAGCACGCCCAAGCCGTCGCTGGCCAGCAGTTCGACACCCTGCTTCGCCAGCGCGGACCTCAGGTATTCGGGCCGCGCCAGGTCGGCCGCCGCGTGCCGCGGGTCGTATTTGGCGATGGCTTCGGCCATCGTCAGGCGGTCGAACGGCTTGCCCAGCTCGATCGACGTGCCCTGGTATTCGATCGTCGTCGTGCCGCACACTTTCTGCGCGACCTCGCGCAGCAGCGCCTCGGTCAGGTCCATCAGGTAGCGATAGTCGCGGAATGCCTCGTAGAACTCGAGCATCGTGAACTCGGGGTTGTGCCGGGTCGAGATGCCTTCGTTGCGAAAGTTGCGGTTGATCTCGAACACCTTCTCGAGGCCGCCGACGACGAGTTTCTTCAAGTACAGCTCGGGTGCGATCCGCAGGTAGAGATCGGCGTCCAGCGCGTTGTGATGGGTGATGAACGGCCGCGCCGCGGCGCCTCCAGGAATAGGATGCATCATCGGCGTTTCGACTTCCAGATAGCCGCGCGCGACAAAGAATTCGCGCATCGCCTGCACGATGGTCGAACGGGCGAGAAAGACGCGACGCGACTCGGGACTGGTGATCAGGTCGACGTAGCGCTGCCGGTACTTCTGCTCCTGGTCGGTGAGCCCGTGAAACTTCTCCGGCAGCGGCCGCAGCGCCTTGGCCAGCAGGCGCAGCTCGGTCACCTTGACCGTCAGCTCGCCGGTCTTGGTCTTGAACAACGTGCCGCGCGCGCCGACGATGTCACCCAGGTCCCAGTGCTTGAACGCGTCGTGCACATCGGCACCCAGCGCATCGGTGGTGACGTAGAGCTGGATGCGGCCGCTCATGTCCTGCAGTGTGGCGAAGCTCGCCTTGCCCATCACCCGCTTGAGCAGCATTCGCCCCGCCACCGCGACGGTGACGGCCTGCTGATCGAGCTGCTCGTGCGTTTTCGCGTCATGCGCACCATGCAACTCGCCGGCGAGCGCATTGCGGTCAAAATCGTTCGGATAGGCATTGCCACGCGCACGCAACGCATGCAACTTGCCACGCCGCTCGGCAATGATCTGGTTTTCGTCCTCCGCTGAAGCCGGCGGCTCGTTCTTCTCGTTCACCTCACACCCCCTGCTTCAGGCTCGCCGCGATGAACGGATCGAGATTGCCGTCGAGCACCGCCTGCGTGTTGCCGACTTCGACGTTGGTGCGCAGATCCTTGATCCGCGACTGGTCCAGCACGTAACTCCTGATCTGATGACCCCATCCGATGTCGGTTTTGGCGTCCTCGAGCTTCTGCTGTTCGGCCTGACGGTTGCGCAGCTCCAGCTCGTACAGGCGCGACTTGAGCATCGCCATCGCCTCGGCACGGTTGCGATGTTGCGAGCGGTCGTTCTGGCACTGCACGACAATGTTGGTCGGCAGATGGGTGATTCGCACCGCTGAATCGGTCTTGTTGATGTGCTGGCCGCCGGCGCCGGACGCGCGAAACGTGTCGATGCGTATGTCGGCGGGATTGATCTCGACCTCGATCGTTTCATCGACTTCTGGGTAGACGAACACGCTCGCGAACGAAGTATGGCGGCGCGCGTTCGAATCGAACGGACTCTTGCGCACCAGCCGGTGGACGCCGGTTTCGGTACGCAAGTAGCCGAACGCGTACTCGCCGGTCACCTTGACGCTGGCACTCTTGATGCCCGCAACTTCGCCGGGCGACTCTTCGAGTACCTCGGTCTTGTAGCCGCGCCGCTCGCAATAGCGCAGGTACATGCGCAACAGCATCGCCGCCCAATCCTGGGCCTCGGTGCCGCCGCTGCCCGCCTGGATGTCGATAAAGCAGGCATTCGGGTCCATCGGATTGTTGAACATCCGGCGGAACTCGAGATCGTCGACCGCACCGGCGACGCCCGCGGCGTCTCGCTCGAGTGCGGCGAGCGTCGCGTCGTCACCCTCGCTCCGCGCCAGCTCGAACAGCTCGGTCGTGTCCTTGAGCGTCCGGTCGATATGCCGCAGACTGTCGACGACCATCTCCAGCTGTTTTTTTTCCTTGCCGAGCTGCTGCGCGCGCTCGGGCGTTTCCCAGATGTGCGGATCTTCGAGCTCCCTCGCGACTTCCTCGAACCGCGATGCCTTCACATCGAAGTCAAAGATACCTCCGCAGATCGGCGGCACGATGCTGCAAATCGGCGAGCTGGTTGGCGATTTGATTCAGGCGTTCGGGTTCCATTGGCGCTCTTTTCGAGATCCGGTATCGATTGTTGCAATTATACCCGCCGCCACACCGGCTCCGACGCGCGGAAGGGTCGGGGATGTTTCCCATGCCCGTAGGAATCCCCTATGATAGGGCGAGGCTCGTGCCGAATAGCCGGTCGATGCGGTTCAAGCGAGAACACGTGAGGAGGAAGATGAACAAGCTGCTCAAGTCGATGTTCGCGCTGGCACTTGTCGCGGGTGTTCACCCGGCGCAGGCCGCCGACCCCGGCGTCACGCCGACCTCCATCCTAATCGGGCAGTCGGCGGCATTTTCGGGACCGGCGATGGAGCTTGGCAATGAAATGCGGGCCGGCGCGCTCGCCTACTTCCAGGCGATCAACGCCGCCGGCGGCGTCAACGGGCGCAAGATCGAGTTGCGTTCGCTCGACGACGGCTACGAGCCGGATCGTGCGGCCGCCAATACGAAGAAGCTGATCGACGACGGCGTGTTCCTGCTGTTCGGTTACGTCGGCACGCCGACTTCCAACGCATCCAAGCCGATCTTTACCGCGGCAAAGGTGCCTTTCGTCGGCCCATTCACCGGCGCCGAATCGTTGCGCAACCCGCTGAACCGCTACATCTTCAACATCCGTGCCAGCTATTTCGACGAGACCGACAAGATCGTCGCGCAGATGACCGGGCAGACGCTCGACCGCATCGCGGTGTTCTACCAGAACGACGATTACGGCAAGGCCGGCCTCGCCGGCGTTCAGCGCGCGATGGACAAGCGCAACCTGAAGATCATTGCGACCGCCACAGTCGAGCGCAACACCGTCGATGTCGCAACCGCCGTCAAAACGATTTCCAAGGTCGAACCACAGGCGGTGATCATGATCTCGGCGTACAAATCCTGCGCCGCTTTCATCAAGGCGATGCGGGCGGCCGGCTCCAATCCGCAATTCATGAACGTCTCGTTCGTCGGCAGCAAGGCGCTGGCCCACGAGACGGGCGTGGAAGGACGCGGCGTCGGTATCTCGCAGGTCGTGCCCTTTCCCTGGAATTTCGCGGCCCCGGTGGTCAAGGAGTACCAGCAATTGTTGGAGGCGTCGACCAAGAAGCAGGAGTATTCGTTCACCAGCCTCGAAGGATTCATCGCTGCCAAGACGCTGGTCGAAGGCCTGCGGCGCACAGGCAACGAGCTGACGCGCGAGCGCTTCGTCAACGCGATGGAAACGTTGCGTGACTTCGATCTCGGCGGCTACTGGGTCACGTTCACGCCGACCAACCACAATGGATCGAAATTCGTCGAGCTGACGGTCGTCGGGAAGGACGAGCGGTTCCTCCGCTGAAACGCCGATGAACACCCCCGCCGGATTCGAACCCGGCGTCGTGATGCCGGCTAAGCTCGCGGCCGATGCGGTCTGCTTCGTCTGGCGCGACGACCGGATACTGGCCCGGGCCGCCGAGCCTCCGACGCTGCCGACGCTGGCCGACATCGTCCGGCTGGGAATCGAGGGCGTTCGCCACTATCTGGGCCGCTACCGAGGCACCGATTGCATCGCTGTTCATGTCGCCAGCGACTGGCCCGACATCGACGGCTGGCAGTGGCGAGGATTGCGCTCGCTGTTCTTGCAGCTGCCGGAGGCGGAGCTCGCGCTGGCGGGCCGCTCGTTCCAGATCTCCGAGTGGGAGCGCAGCCACCGCTTCTGCGGTCGATGCGGCGCGGTAATGCGCGACAAGCCCGGCGAGCGCGCGAAGGAGTGCCCCGCCTGCGGCCACGTCGCCTATCCGCGCATTTCGCCGGCGATGATGGTTCTGGTCACGCGCGGCGTCGACGTCCTGCTGGCGCGGGCCAATCGCTTTCCCGGAGCCATGTACAGCGCGCTGGCCGGATTCGTCGAGGCGGGCGAGTCGATCGAGGACTGCATTCATCGCGAAGTGCGCGAGGAGGTCGGTATCGACGTGCGCGATCTGCGCTATTTCACCAGCCAGGCCTGGCCGTTCCCGCACTCGTTGATGATCGCCTACACCGCCGAATATGCCGGCGGCGACATGCGTCCGTGCGACGCGGAGATCGCCGATGCGCAATGGTTCTCGATCGACTCGCTGCCGCAGCTGCCTTCGCCGATCAGCGTTTCTCGCAAGCTGATCGATGCGACCGTCGAGCGGCTCAGGCAGGGGCGCGACCAGGCGGCCGTGCCGCGACGCTGAAGCGGCGGGCTCTGCTAGAATTGCCGGTCCCAATCGGTCCTTGGCAGTCCTAATTCATGTCCGCACGCCCGTGGCTCATCATTGCCGGACTCGTCGTCGGCAGCGCGGCCCTCGCGCAGCAGGCGCCGCCTCCGCCGCCGAGCTCGTCGATTATCCAGCCCGCGCCTCCGCCGGGCCTTTCGGTGGAGCTGGCCGACGCCGCGAAGCTCATCCGCGAAGGCCAATACGAACAGGCACGCGCCAAGGTCGACGCCGTGCTCGCAGGCGATGCGAAGAACCCCCAGGCGCGCTTCATCCGCGGCGTCATCGAAACCGACGAGGGCGACGGGGACGAGGCGATCGCTACGTTCCAGGGCTTGACCGAGGACTACCCGGAGCTGCCTGAGCCGCACAACAATCTGGCGGTGATCTGGGCCAAGCGGGGCAGCTACGAAAGGGCTCTGATTGAACTCCAGGCCGCGCTTGCGATCAATCCGGACTATGCGATCGCGCACGAGAACCTGGGCGACGTCTATTCGCGACTCGCCGGCGTCGAATTCGAGCACGCGACCACGCTCGACAAGGGCAACAAGAGCGCGCAGGCGAAGCTCAAGCTGGTGCGCGAGCTTTATACCGTACCACCGTCGGAAACCCCGCCGAAGCCCGTTGCGCCGAAGCCCGCGGCGAAGCCCAAGCCGAAGAAGTAGCCAGGCCCGTCGCGTGTAGTCGAGCGCCGGTAATCGAAACCATAGCAAAGGAGTCATCGATGTTTCGTCGCATCATCACCATCGCCATCGCGGCGATCGGCCTCGTTGCCGGTGTCCAAGCTCAGGCCGCCAACCCGCAAGTCGACTTGGAGACGACCGCGGGTAAGATCCGCATCGAGCTCGACCCCACGGCCGCACCCAAGACGGTCGAGAATTTTCTCGCGTACGTGAAGGCCAAGCACTACGACGGCACGCAATTTCACCGCGTCATACCCGGCTTCATGATCCAGGGCGGCGGTTTCACGACCGACTTCAAGCAGAAGCCAACCCGGCCGCCGATCCAGAACGAGGCCGAGCAAAGCAGCAAGGCGGGCCTTACGAACGTCCCGGGAACGATTGCGATGGCGCGCACCGGCGACCCGAATTCGGCGACCGCGCAGTTTTTTATCAACGTCAACGACAACAAGTCACTCAACTTCCGCGAACCGACTCCGCAGGGCTACGGCTACGTGGTGTTCGGCAAAGTGATCGAGGGCATGGACGTCGTCAGCAAGATCGCCACGACGCCGACCGGCAGCGGCGGGCCGTTCGCGCGGGACGTGCCGGTCGAGCGCGTAGTCATCAAAAGCGCGACCGTCGTAGGCTCGAATTGACATGACTACGACGATCCTGCACACCAACCACGGCGCGATCACGATCGAGCTGGATGAGGCGCGCGCGCCGAAGAGCGTGGCGAACTTTCTGGCCTATGCGCGCGCCGGGCATTTCGACCGTACGCTGTTCCATCGAGTGATCGACGGCTTCATGATCCAGGGTGGCGGCTTCGGCGCCGACTTCAAGCAGAAGCCGACCAGGCCGCCGATCGAGAACGAGGCCAGGAACGGGCTCAAGAACGACCGTTACACTGTTGCGATGGCGCGCACGTCGGATCCGCATTCCGCGACCGCGCAATTCTTCATCAACGTCGCCGACAACACTTTCCTCAATCATCGCTCGCCGGACGCCAACGGGTGGGGCTATTGCGTGTTCGGCCGCGTCGTCTCTGGCAAGGACGTCGTCGATCAGATCAAGGGCGTTCCGACCGGCAAGCGCGGCGGACACGACGACGTGCCGACGCAAGACGTCATGATCGAGCGCGTGGAAGTGGTCGAGAGCTAGGGCCTGTTCACGCCCTAATTCGCGTCCGCCGCCGGACCAGCGTCCAGGCGGATTGCCGCTCATGCCGCCGACGCTGTTCATCTCCGATCTGCACCTGTCGCGCGAGCGGCCTGCGCTGGTCGAGGCGTTCCATGCGCTGCTCTCGGGTCCGGTGCGCGGGGCCGGTGCGCTGTACGTGCTCGGCGACCTGTTCGACGTCTGGCTCGGCGACGATCAGCTGCGCGATCCGCTCGCGGCCGGCGTTGCCGCGGCGCTGGCCGCGAGCGCGGACGCCGGCGTTCGCGTCTATCTGCAGCGGGGAAATCGCGACTTCCTGCTGGGCGAGCGTTTCGCGCGCGCCGCCGGCGCTACGCTGCTGCCGGATGCGGTCGTTCACCCGCTGCACGGCACGCCTACCTTGCTGATGCACGGCGATCAGCTTTGCACCGGCGACGTCAAGTACCAGCGCTACCGCGCGTGGTGGGCCGACCCCGCGCACCGGCGGCGATTTCTGGCGCTACCCTACTTCGCGCGCCGCGGCATCGGCGCGATGCTGCGCGGCGCCAGTCGTCGAGCGAACCTCGGCAAGGCGGAAACGATCATGGACGTCAGCGCCGACACGGTCGCGGCCACCCTGCGCGAACACCGCGTCTCACGCCTGATCCACGGCCACACGCATCGACCGGCGCGACACGAGCTCATCGTCGACGATGTGCGTTGCGAGCGTCTGGTGCTCGCCGACTGGTATGACCGCGCGAGCTACCTCCGCGTCAGCGAAGAAGGGGTCGAAGCGCGGGCGTACGAGGGCGGCGCGGGCTGAATGGCGTCGGGTGTCAGCCCAGTGCCTGTGCGAAGTCGGCGATCAGGTCGTCGCAGTCCTCGATGCCGACCGAAAGGCGGATCAGCGAGTCGGCGATGCCCATGCTCGCGCGCCGCTCCGCACCCATCTCGTGAAAAATCGTATGTGCCACCGGAATGGCCAGGGTCCGGTTGTCGCCGAGGTTTGACGAGAGCACGACGCACCGCAAGCGGTTGAGGAAATCGAAACAGTCGAGCGCGGGATCGAGCTCGAACGACAGCAGCGCGCCGAAGTCGGCGAACAACTGGCCTGCCAGCCGGTGCTGCGGATGCGAAGCCAATCCCGGATAGTGGACGGCGCGTACCTCCGGCCGCGACTCGAGAAAGCGCGCCAGTGCGAGCGCGTTCGCGCATTGCCTCGCCATGCGCAAGGCCAGCGTCTCGGCGCCCACGGCGAGATGGTGCGCCTGCTCCGCGGCGAGCGTGCCGCCCCAGTCGCGTAGGCCCTTTTTCCTGATCTGGGTGATGCCCCAGAGCGCGGGTTTGGAGCCTTTGTAGCTGTCATAGATGTTCGGGTAGCGCGTCCAGTCGAACGCGCCGGTGTCGGTGACGCTTCCGCCGAGCGCGTTGCCATGGCCACCGATGTACTTGGTCAGCGCATTGACAACCAGCGAGGCCTTGACCGTCTTCGGGCGAAACAGGTACGGCGAGGTCATTGTATTGTCGACGACGTAGACGATGCCGCGCGCCGCGCAGAGCTCGCCGATCCTCGCCAGGTCGGCGATCTGCGTGCGCGGATTGGCGATCGTCTCGACGAAGACCAATCGCGTTTGCGGCGTCAACGCCGCTTCGACCGCGGCGACGCTGGTTGCGTCGACGAAGCTCACCCGGTCGCCGTGCGTGGCCAGCGTGTTGAACATGCTGTTGGTGTTGCCGAACAGGAACGCGCTGGAGACGACGTGATCGTCCTCGCGCAGGAGGGCGAGCAGGATGGCCCCGATCGCTGCCATGCCGGTGGCGAAGCAGACGGTCGCCACGCCGTCTTCCATCCGGTTCACTTTTTCCTCGAGCGCGGCGCTCGTCGGATTGCCCTGCCGCCCATAGACGTAGCCCTGCGCGCGGCCCTGGAATACCGCAGCCAGCTCGCGCGCGTCTCGGTAGCCGTACGCGACCGACAGGTGCAACGGTTTGTGAAGCGCGCCGTGCTCGACCGCGGCCTCGCGGTCGGCGTGCAATATCGAGGTGGTGAATCCGGTTTTGCGAGACATCGGATCGCTCCAGCAAAAAGGCCCGTCAGCTTGCGCTAAACGGGCCCCGGATCGATTCGTCGCCTCGCTTTAGCTGGATTTGTATAGCGCCCGCAAGCTGTGGAGCCGCCGTTGCCGGCAACTCCGATTCAAATCGGCGCTCGAATCAAGTATCGCTGCAAACGGCGCGTGAGTCAATGCCCTTTCATCCGGCAGCGAGCAGCGATTCCTCGCTTTCGCCTCGGGTTTCGTCGCGCTCGCGCGCGAGGTGCGACAGGTAGTCGGCGGTCACGTCGCCGGTCACGTAATAGCCGTCGAAGCACGAGGCCTCGAACTCCTTGAGCCGCGGATTGGCCGCCCGTACCGCGCGCTTCAACGCTTCGAGATCCTGGTAGATCAGCAGGTCGGCGCCGATCTCGTTGGCGATCTCGGCTTCGCTGCGCCCGGTCGCCACCAGCTCGCGTGCAGTCGGCATGTCGATGCCATAGACGTTCGGGTAGCGGACCGGCGGACTGGCCGAAGCGAAATAGACCTTGCGCGCGCCGGCCTCGCGCGCCATCTGCACGATCTCCCGGCTGGTCGTTCCGCGCACGATCGAGTCGTCGACCAGCAGCACGACCTTGTCCTTGAATTCGATGCCCATTGGATTGAGCTTCTGGCGCACCGACTTACGGCGGATCGCCTGTCCGGGCATGATGAACGTCCGGCCTATGTAGCGATTCTTGACGAAGCCCTCGCGATATTTGAGGCCAAGCGAGTTGGCGAGCTCGAGCGCAGAGGGCCGGCTGGAGTCCGGAATCGGGATGACGACGTCGATGTCCTGAGCCTCGGGCATGCCGCGGATCTTCTTCGCGAGCTCGCCGCCCATGCGCAGCCTCGATTCGTAGACCGACGCGCCATCGATCACCGAGTCCGGCCGCGCAAGGTAGACGAACTCGAAGATGCACGGCATCAGCTGCGGATTCTCGGCGCACTGCCGCGCGTGAAATTTCCCGGTCTGGTCGACGTAGATCGCTTCGCCGGGCGCCACGTCGCGCAGCACCGAAAAACCCAGCGCCTCGAGCGCGACCGACTCGCTGGCGACGACATATTCGGTGCCGCCCATCGATTCGTTGACTCCGATGATCAGCGGCCGGATGCCGTACGGGTCGCGAAAGGCCAGCAATCCATAACCGGCGATCATCGCGACGATCGCATACGCGCCGCGGCAGCGTTTGTGCACGGCGGCGACTGCGGCGAAGATCGCGTTGGCGTCGAGCTTGGCATGGTGCGCCGCGCGCTCGAGCTCCAGCGCGAGCACGTTGAGCAGAACCTCGGAATCCGAATTGGTGTTGACGTGCCGAAAATCGAGCTGGAATAGCTCGCGCTTCAGCGCCTCGCTGTTGGTCAGGTTGCCGTTGTGCGCGAGCGTTATGCCGAACGGGGAGTTGACGTAGAACGGCTGCGACTCCAGGTCCGACGAGGCCGACCCGGCCGTCGGGTAGCGGCAATGGCCGATGCCGGTGTTGCCCATCAGATCGCGCATGTTGCGCGTGCGAAACACGTCACGCACGTATCCGGGCCCCTTGTACATATGGAAGACCGGGCCCTCGCTGGTCACGATGCCGGCGGCATCCTGGCCGCGGTGTTGCAGCAGCAGCAGCCCGTCGTAGAGAAGCTGGTTGACGGGGGTATGGGTGACGGCGCCGATGATTCCGCACATGTCAGCGAGCTCCCGCCTGGACGACCGACTTGGCCGGCTTGCGTTCTGATCGTGGAAAGGCGAGCTGCTCGGCCCACCCCTGCGGCAACCACGGCCTCAAGCTGAGCGCCGCATCGACCAGCGCCGGCGCGAACATCGCATTGCGCCACCACTCCTGCTGCGGGAAGGTGGTCAGACCGGCGATCAGCACGCCGATGACGACGATCAGCAGGCCGCGCACCAGACCCAGCACGGCACCCAGCGTTCGGTCGACGAAGCCTAAGCCCACCGCGCGCACCAGGCGCGAGAGCAGCCAGCCGAGGAGCGCGCCGACGAGCAGCACGACGACGACGATCAGCACAAAGGCAGCGATGTAGCGCACGCGCGGGGCTCCGCCCAGCGCCGGCAGCCAGGCGACAAGCGTGTCGGCATACTGGAATGCCGCGACCAGGGCGACCACCCATGCCGCGAGCGAAATCACCACGCGCACGAAGCCGCGCGCGAAAGCGAACAAGGTCGACAGTCCGATGATGCCGATGACGATGAAGTCGAATGCGGTCATTGCGAGGTGATGATCGCGTTGCCGTAACCCGCGGCCTTGATGTTGGCGAGGGCCACATCCGCTGCTTCGCGCGACGGATAGGCGCCCACGCGCACGCGCTGCACGGGTCCCTGGCGTGTGGCGACCGGCTCGACGTGGGCCGGAAATCCGGCCGCCGTCAACTTCGCGGCCAGCTCGGCGGCGGCCTTGCTGTCGGCCAGCGCCGCCACCTGCACGAACAGCGTGCCGCCGGCCGGGGCCGCGTCGGTCCGAGGCATCGTGGCAGGCGCGCCGCTCGCAGGCGCAGCCGCCGGGCGCATCGCCTCGGGTGCGGACGACATGATCGCCGGTGCGCGGTTCGGACCGGGCTGGCCGAGGACACGCTGCTCGGCTGCGGCCAGCGTGCGCTCGGGCGCCGATGCGGCGCTGTCCGCGCTTGCCGGCGGCGCGGCAGGCCGCGCCTCGGGCTGGGCTTTGCCTCCGCCACTCTTGTCCGGCGACAAGGGCGTTACGAATTTGCCCTGTTCGATCGGCGGGATCTGGATCGATACGTCGTTGCCCAGCGGCTTGGGATCGCTTTCCAGCAGCATCGGCAGGAGCACCGCCGCCGCCAGCGCGAGCACGACCGCACCCACGAGCCGGCGGCGTGCGCGCCGCTTGAGTTCATCGACTGCGGGATCGGCAATCTCGGGACGGGTCGCCATTCGATTCAGTTGGGGCTGGACGGGGTCGAATCAAGCGGACCGCCGCAGCGCCTCGCCGCAAGAAGCTTCGTGCTTCAGGCGCGCTTCGGCGGCAGTGATTCATCGCGCAGGTCCCTGGCCCGGCCGGTTCGCTCCTTCGCCGCCAGTACGGCCGCGACGGTGAGAAACGAGCCGAAAACGATGATTCTATCAGCTTCCGTTGCATCCTCGCGAGCGGCGCGGTAGGCGGCCGCAGGATCGGCGTATTCGCGCACCGCGCCGGGCGGGACGCCGGCATCATGCAGCCGCTGCTTTAGCGCCGCGGCGGTCGCACCGCGCGGCGGCGGAAGTGTGGCCACCTCCCAGCGATCGACACGCGGGAGCAGCGCCGCGATCACCGCGTCGACGTCCTTGTCGGCCAGGATGCCGAAAACGGCGATTGTCCGCGGATGGAATCCCATCGCGCCGAGATTGTCGGCGAGCGCGTGCGCCGCCTGGGCGTTATGCGCGACGTCGAGCACGGTCACCGGCCGGCCGGGGAGCACCTGGAAGCGGCCCGGCAATTCGATCCCGACCAGCGCGGCGCGCACCGCACCCATCGACAGCGGAAGCCGGTCTCCCAATGCGTCGGCCGCGCAGAGCGCGGTCGCCGCGTTGGCGAGTTGATAATTTCCGCGCAGCGCCGGGTAAGGCAGGCCGTGCCGCGCACCGCCCGGCCCCCAGTAATCCCATTGCGCGCCTTGCGCGGTGTAGCCGAAGTCGCGGCCTATGCGCAAAAGCCTCGCGCCAATCGCCGCGGCGTGCGCGGTAAGCGACGCCGGCGGATCGCGGTCGGCGCAGATCGCCGGTTTATCCGGGCGGAAAATGCCGGCCTTTTCACGGCCGATGTCCTCCCGCGTCGGGCCCAGATAGTCGACGTGATCGATGGCAATCGTCGTGACCACCGCGACGTCGGGATCGACGATATTGACCGCGTCGAGACGACCGCCGAGTCCGACCTCGAGGATCAGCGCGTCGAGGCTTTGCCGGGCGAACAGCCAGAGCGCGCCCAGCGTGCCGAATTCGAAATAGGTTAGCGGCGTGCCGGCACGCGCGGACTCGACCGCCGAAAAGGCCTCGCATAGCGCGGCGTCGCTCGCTTCGCCACCGGCGATGCGCACGCGCTCGTTGTAGCGCAGAAGGTGCGGCGACGTGTAGAGCGCGACGCGGTACCCGTCGGCGCGCAGCATGTGCTCGAGCAGCGCGCAGGTCGAGCCCTTCCCGTTCGTGCCGGCGACGGTGACCACCGGGCAGGCGAAAGCCGCATCGAGGCGCGACGCGACGCTCTGGACGCGGTCGAGCCCGAGCGCGATCGCCTTCGGATGCAGCGTTTCAAGGTACGCGAGCCACTCGGCAAGTGTGGATGGCTGGCTCACGGGACGACGGCGCGCATGCGCCGAAGAGTGCCGGTCAGCCGGTCGGCAGCGGCTGCCGCTGCAACAGGGTCAGCAGTCTTGGCAACTCGTCTTTCAACTGGCGGCGATCTACGATCATATCGATCGCACCCTTTTCCAAAAGAAATTCTGCGCGCTGGAATCCTTCCGGCAATTTTTCGCGGACAGTCTGCTCGATCACCCGCGGGCCTGCGAAGCCGATCAGGGCTCCCGGCTCGGCGATGACGATGTCGCCGATCATCGCAAAGCTCGCCGATACGCCGCCCATCGTGGGATCGGTCAGTATCGAGACGAACGGCAGCCGCGCCTTCGACAACTCCTGCAACACCGCCGTCGTCTTCGCCATCTGGAACAGGGAGCTGACGCCTTCCTGCATGCGCGCTCCGCCCGTCGACGTGATGCATACGAACGGCACGCGGTTGTCGTACGCCACCCGCACGCCGCGGACAAAACGCTCGCCGACCACCGAACCCATCGACCCGCCCATGAACTCAAACTCGAACACCGCGAGAACTAGCGGCGTCGATTTGATGCTGCCTTGCATCACGACCAGCGCATCGGTCTCGCCGGTTTCCTCGAGCGCCGCGGACAGGCGTTCCGGATACTTGCGCGTGTCCTTGAATTTGAGGCTGTCGATCGGGAGCACTTCCGATCCGATCTCGTAGCGGCCCTCCGCGTCGAGAAGCTGGTCGACCCGCTCGCGCGCGGTCAGGCGCGCGTGATGGTTGCATTTGGGGCAGACGTTGAGATTCTTCTCGAGGTCGGTTCGATACAGTACCGCTTCGCAGGACAGGCATTTGACCCAGAGCCCTTCGGGCATCGACTTCTTGCCCGTTCCCGGTGTTGCCTTGATGCGCGGCGGTAAGAGCTTTTGCAGCCAACTCATACGGTCTCCCCGGGTCCCGTCAGGCCGCTCGCTTGACGACCTTGTCCACGGCCGCGCGTATTGTAGCCAACCATGCCGCGGCGCGCGCGGGCGCCTCGGCCGGGGGTCCACCTTCGATTTCCTCGATGATACGGCTGCCGATGACCACGGCGTCGGCATGCGCGGCGATCGCCTGCGCACTGGGCGCGTCGCGGATGCCGAAGCCGACACCGACTGGAAGGCCAACGTGCCTGCGAATTTCCGCGAGTCTCGCGGCGACCTCGGCGGTATCGAGATGGCCGGCGCCGGTCACTCCCTTGAGCGAGACGTAGTAGACGTAGCCCCTTGCCATATTCGCCACCGCCGCCATGCGCGCGGACGGCGTCGTCGGCGACAGCAGGAAGATCGGCGCGAGTCCTCGCTCGACGGCGAGCGCCGCAAATTCCCGTGCCTCCTCGGGCGGATAATCGACGACGATGACGCCGTCGACGCCCGCCGCCGTCGCCCGCTCGACAAATTCCCCACCGCCCATGGCCTCGATCGGATTGGCATAGCCCATCAGCACGATCGGCGTCTTGGCGTCTCGCTTGCGGAACGCGGCGACCATCGCCAGCACATCGGTCAGCCCGACCCCTTGCGCCAGCGCGCGCTCCGACGCCCGCTGGATAACCGGGCCATCGGCCATCGGATCGGAAAACGGGACGCCGAGCTCGAGCACATCGGCGCCGGCGCCCACGAGCGCGTGCAGCAGCGGCGGCGTCACCGCCGGCGATGGATCTCCGGCAGTGACATACGGAATCAGCGCGGTGCGGCCGGCCGCGCGAAGCTTCGCGAAAGTCGCATCGATACGATTCACCGGCAAGACTTGGATGTGGCCTGGCTCACCGTCGCGACGGATCGCATTCGGGCCGGCAATGGAAGTGCAAGCCCGCGCGCTCTGCAACAGTGTTCATGTCCTTGTCGCCGCGTCCCGATAGGTTCACCAGCAAGACCTTGTCTCGCGGGAGCGTCACCGCAAGCCGCGCGGCGTGGGCGAGCGCATGGCACGATTCGAGCGCGGGAATGATGCCCTCGATGCGGCAGCAATCGTGAAACGCCGCCAGGGCCTCGTCGTCGGTCACGGTCACGTATTCGGCGCGGCCGCTGTCCTTGAGCCAGGCATGTTCCGGGCCGACGCCCGGATAGTCGAGACCTGCCGATACCGAATGCGTCGCTGCAATCTGACCGTTCGCGTCCTGCAACAGATAAGTGCGATTGCCGTGCAGCACGCCGGGCCGTCCGGCAGTCAGCGATGCCGCGTGCCGGCCGGTGGCGATGCCGTCTCCCGCCGCCTCAACGCCGATCAGCCTGACTCGATCGTACGGAATGTACGGATGGAAGATGCCTATCGCGTTGGACCCGCCGCCGACGCACGCGATCACCGCATCGGGCTGGCGGCCGATCATTTCCGGCATCTGCGCGAGGCATTCTCGGCCGATCACCGTCTGAAAATCGCGCACCATCATCGGATACGGATGCGGTCCGGCGACGGTACCGATGATGTAGAACGTGTCCTCGACGTGCGTGACCCAGTCGCGCATCGCCTCGTTCAGCGCATCCTTGAGAGTCTTCGAGCCCGACTCGACCGGCACCAGCTCGGCGCCGAGCAGTTTCATGCGGAAAACGTTCTGCGCCTGGCGCCTGACGTCCTCGGACCCCATGTAGACGACGCATTCCATGCCGAACCGCGCGGCGACGGTCGCGGTGGCGACGCCATGCTGGCCGGCGCCGGTCTCGGCGATCACCCTTCGCTTGCCCATGCGCCGCGCCAGCAGCGCCTGGCCGATACAATTGTTGATCTTGTGCGCGCCGGTGTGGTTCAGGTCCTCGCGCTTGAAATACAGCTGCGCGCCGCCCAACTTTTCCGACCATCTCTTGGCGTGGTAGACCGGGCTCGGCCGGCCGACGTAGTGCTTGAGCTCATACTCGAATTCGGCGACGAATTCGGGATCGGTTCGATAACGCGCGTACTGCTCGCGCAGCTCGTCGAGCGCGTGGATCAACGTCTCGGCGACGAACACGCCGCCGTACGGCCCGAAGTGGCCGCGCTCGTCGGGAAGCGCGTACGGTACGTCAGCCATCTGCATCACGCACTCCTCGGATGAACGCGGCGATCTTCGCCGGGTCCTTGATGCCTTTGTGCGGTCTGCCGTCGCCGCCGCTCTCCTCGACGCCGCTCGATACGTCGACCGCCCACGGACGCAATGCACGGATCGCGGCGCCGACGTTGTGCGGCTTGAGGCCGCCCGAAAGAATCAGCGGTTGCGAGAATCCCGCCGCGACCCGAGATGCAAGCTTGTTCCAGTCGAAGGTCCGCCCGGTGCCGCCCGGCATCCCGCCCGGCTCGAATGCGTCGAACAGGATGCCCCGCGCGTCACGGTAACGCGAAGCATATTGTATCAAATCGACGTCGGGTCGCACCGGAACGGCCTTGATGTACGGACGTCCGAAGGAAGCGCACAGCGCCTGCGGCTCGTCGCCGTGAAACTGCAGAACGTCCAGCGCAACCGCGTCGAGCGCTGCGCGCACGTCCGCCGGCTGCGGATCGACGAACAGGCCGACGACGGTGACGAACGCCGGCAGCGCGGCCGCGATCGCACGCGCCTGCTCGAATTCGACGCGACGCGGCGTGCCCGGCCAAAAGATCATACCGATCGCATCGGCGCCCGCATTTGCCGCCGCCCGCGCATCGTCGATGCGCGTGATGCCGCAGATCTTGACGCGGGTGCGCAATGCCGGCTCCATCGTGCGTGCCCCGAGATCAGGCGCCGAATGCACGGACCGGCGCCCGCGTTGCGGGAAGATTCCAGCGCGGCGGATAGTCGATGCCGGTCAGGTACAGACCATCCGCGGCGAACGTCGGCGCGGCGCGCGTGCGATCGCGACCGGCCAGCAATTCGGCGATCCACGCCGGTGGATGGCGGCCGTTGCCGACGTAGACCAGCGCGCCGACGATATTGCGCACCATGTGCTGCAGAAAAGCGTCGGCATGAAGATCGAAGCGGATCATGTCATCCTCGCGCACGATGTCGAGCCGGTCGAGCATCCTGGTGGCCGATTTCGCCTGGCATTCGGCTGCGCGGAATGCCGAAAAGTCGTGCCTGCCCAGCAGCGCATCGGCCGCCGCCCGCATAAGGTCCAGCGCAAGCGGCCGATGGTACCAGCCGACGCGGCCGGAAAGCAGCGCGGGTCGGACCGGCCGGTCGAGCAGCAGATACGTATAGTGCCTGCCGGTCGCGGCGAAACGAGCGTGGAATTCCGCCGGAACGGCGAGCGCCCATCGCACCGCGACCGATGGCGGCAGCAGGGCGTTGACGCCGCGTACCCAGGCGGTGTCGGCGCGCCGCGCGTCGGTGTCGAAGTGCACGACCTGGATTGCCGCGTGAACGCCAGCATCGGTACGCCCCGCCGCAACCGTTGACAGCGGCGCGTCGGCGATCGCGGATAGCGCACGCTCGAGGGCGTCCTGCACGCCGGTCCCGTCGGCCTGCGTCTGCCAGCCGTGAAACGGCGCACCGTCGTATTCGAGGCCGAGAGCGATTCTCATCGGACGCGCGCAAGCACGATTGCCATCACCAAGTCAGCACCCCGCCGGACGCTTCGCACCGGCAAAAAAAACGGCGGCATGCGCTGCCGCCGTTTTTTGCCCGCGCGAGCGACTAGGCGAGTTTGGACAGCAGCGTCTTGGCCTCGGCCTTTTGCTCGTCATCGCCCTCGTGCAGCACTTCCTGAAGGATCTCGCGCGCACCCTCGACGTCGCCCATCTCCTGGTACGCCTTGGCCAGATCGAGCTTGGTTGCCGCATCGTGCCATTGGCCGTCGAGCACCGACGGAGTCGGATCCTCGAAGGTCGAACGGTCGGGATCGAACGCGAGGTCGAGCTTGTCGAGCTCGATCGCCGCCGCCGGACGCGCGAGCTGCGGTGCAGGCGCGCCCGCGGTGGCGAGCGCGCGCTCCGGCACGGGTGCCGGTTTGGGTTGTGCTGCCGGCGGTGCTGCGCGCACCGGTTCGTCGAGATGGAAGTCCAGGTCGAACTTCGGGACGGATTCGGGCTCCAGGCTCACGCTGTCGTGAAGCGGCGCGAACTTGTCGCTGGCGGCGGCTTTGGAAGAAGCTGCGGCCGGCGCCGCACCCGGTGACTTCTCGAACGGCATCATCACCGAATCGCCCGCGGCGCGGCTGGATTTCGCGACCTCCTGCGCCGCGCCGGCGAGTATCGCTGCCGGCGTCTTGGGCTCCTCGCCCGAGCTCGGCGCCAGCGAAATATCGTCGTCGAGCGAAAAGTCGAGCGGCGTAGCCATGCGGGGCTCGGGCTTGAGCTCGGGCGGCACCGAGAACACCTGCGTATCGCTGGCCGGGGTTTCGGCAGCCGCGACCGCCGCCGCCGCGGGCGCTGCCGCGAATGCTGCGCCGCCGGCCTCGGTGAACAGCGGATTCGACGGATCGAGCTGGCGTCCGAGCGCCATTGCCTTCTGCCATACCTCGCCCTGGCCACCCGACACCGAATACAGCTCGCTCGCGACGGTCTCGAACGCGGACGGCTTGTTGTGTTGCGAATGGATCTCCAGCAGCTTGAGGTAGATCTCCTGCCGCTGCGGGTCCTTCTTCAGCGCATCCTTGAGAATCTCCTCGGCTTGCGCATCGCGGCCGTAGGCCAGGTAGACCTCGGCTTCGGCGATCGGATCGACCTCGTCGGTGTCGATGTTGCCCAGGCCTTCGCGGCTGAAATCGCTCGCCAGCGAATTGTCGCCGGTGTTGACGACGCCGCCGCCGGTCGAGCCGAAAACGGTGTTGGTCTTGATGTCGGTGCCCGAGATGATGCTGTCCTCGAAGCGCGTGGTCTTGCGGCGGCGTGCCGCGACGATGCCGGCGATGCCAGCCAACAGCACCAGCGCGCCTCCACCGATCGCCCAGGTCGGCGTGTTGCCGAACAGATCGTCGATGAACGAGGGCTCGGGCTTCGGCGGTGCTTTCTTGGGCGGAGCCGCCTTTGGCACGACCGCCTTGGGTTCAGCCTTGGCCTCGGGCGCCTTGGTCTCGGGCGGCGGCGATTCCGGCGCCTTCGTCTCGGGCGCCGGCGTAGTTGTGGTCGGCGCGGCGGCCGGAGGTGCGACCGCGACTGGCGTCGGTGTCGGCGGTGGGGTCGGCGCAACCGCGGGTGCGGGCGTGGGCGCGGCCGGTGTAGGCGCAGGCGTCGACGCAGCGACCTTCGGCGCCTCCGCCAGACGCTCGGCCGACTTGCCCTTGACGGCCTCGGCGCTGGACTGCAGCGACGACATCGTCTGGTTCTTGAGCTCGACCGCGCGCTGCAGTTCGCGCACCGTCTTCTCGAGCTCGGCAACGCGTGAGTTGGCTTCGGTCAAGGCCTTTTCCTTGGCGGCGAGATCTTCGGCCAGCGCCGTTCCTGCAGCACCGCCCTTGCCCGCCTCGCGCGACACACGCAACTGGTCCTTGCCCGGTTGCGCGGCGCTCGCTTTGTCCTCGACCGCCGTGGTGATCTTGCCGCTCGCCGATTGCCTTGCTGCGGTCGCATCGGTCGCCGGCGCCGCCGCGGCCAAGCGATCGCGATACGCGCGCCAGTCCGCGGCCTGCACCCTGACCACCTGCTTCGCCTCGGTTTGCGACACGGCCGCTATCTGGTCGGCTTGCGGCACGGTGACGATCTGACCCGTGCGCAACCGGTTCATGTTGCGGTCGTCGAAGGCGTTTTCGTTGCTGCGGAACAAAGCGACCAGCATCTGCTCCAAGCTTACGTTCTCCGGCTTCGTCTGCTGGGCGATCTTCGACAGCGTATCGCCGCGCCGCACCGTATAGCTGGAACCGGCGGCAGCCGCGCCTTCAGGTGCACCGGCGGCGGAACGGCGCGCGCCGCGCGCATTGACGGGCGCGGCTGGCGCAGCGGGACCGGCCTGGGCGCGTATCGGCGCTGCCGGCTCGACTGCCTGTGTTTCGGTGGTGCTCGGCGGATCGAGCAGGAACGTGTAATCGCGCACGACGCGTCCGGTTGCCCAGTTGAGCTCGACCAGAAGATCGAGGAAGGCGTCGTTGACCGCTTGCGAAGTCGTTACGCGCAGGTACGGTACGCCGTTCCCACTCTGTTCGACCACGATGCGCGCACGCGCCATCGTCGCCGGATACTGAACGTTGTTATCGCGATACACCGCCGGATCGGCGATTCTCGCGCGCAACGTATCGAGTTCGTCCTTTTGCGCGGATGTGAGCTCGATCGTTGCCGACAGCGGTTGCCCGAGGCCCGATTGCACCGTGAGCTTGCCCAGCCCCAGTGCGAACACCGAGACGGGGAGCGTCAGAGCGCCCGCCAACAGCCCGCAGGTGATATAGGGTTTTGCTCGCATGCCGACCTCGGTGTGCTAATTGCCTGACCTAAATTAACATCATGGAGTTAGCGGTGCAAGCTAAACCTCGGTATTAGCTTGATTTTTTGCTCGAAAACTCCCCCCCGCTAACGCCAGCCTCGCCTTGACTGCGATGTGGCGCAAGCGCTACCGGTTGGGCTCGGGATTCCGCTGGATACAAGCTCTTGTATGCGTTGGACGCTACGGAAGCCGCCCGGCTGCTGTTGTAAGCGCGTCGCGGCGCAGGGCTCGCCCACGCGCCGGCTTAGCGCCGGGGCATAAAACCGGGACAAAACGGGAGCTTCAGCCGACCGGCGGGGGCGCATGTCATAAGCGAAAGCCATGGCCTCAAAAGGCACGGCGGCGCTTATCGTGCCAGCAAGATGCGAAGCATACGGCGCAGCGGCTCGGCTGCCCCCCAAAGCAACTGATCGCCGACGGTAAACGCGCCGAGATAACCGTCGCCGATGGCGAGCTTGCGCAAACGCCCGATCGGAATCTCGAGTTTTCCGGTGACCGCGGCCGGCGTGAGCTCGCGCATGCTTGCTTCTCTCTCGTTGGGCACGACCCTGACCCATTCGTGCGCGGCGACCAGCATGTGTTCGATTTCGGGCAGCGGAAGATCGCGCTTGAGCTTGATGGTCAGCGCCTGGCTGTGACAGCGCATTGCGCCGACTCGCACGCAGATCGACTCGACCGGAATCGGCCGCGACTCGCGCCCGAGGATCTTGTTGGTTTCGGCGCCGCCCTTCCATTCCTCCTTGGAGACGCCGTCGCCCATATCCTCCGCGATCCACGGAATCAAGCTGCCCGCGAGCGGGACCCCGGTGTGCTCGGTCGGAAAGCGCTCATCGCGCAGGATGCCGGCCACTTCGCGATCGATGTCCAGGATCGACGAGGCCGGATCGTCGAGCAGGTCCTTCGCGGCGAGATGCGCCTCGCCCATCTGCTGCAGGAGCTCGCGCATGTTCTGCGCGCCGGCACCCGACGCCGACTGGTAGGTCATGCACGTCATCCATTCGACCATGTCGCGCTTGAGGAGGCCCGCGAGCGCCATCATCATCAGGCTGACCGTGCAGTTGCCTCCGATGTAGTTCCGGACCCCGCGTGCGAGCGCTGCTTCGATGACGTCCATGTTGACCGGGTCGAGGACGATCACGGCGTCGTCGGCCATGCGCAGCGTGGACGCCGCGTCGATCCAGTAGCCCTTCCACCCGGCCCCGCGCAATTTCGCGTGCATCGGCTTGGTCCATTCGCCGCCCTGGCAGGTGACAATGGCGTCGAGGCCAGCGAGCACACGCACGTCGGCGGCATCCTCGAGCGTCCCTCCAGGCTTGCCGATCCTCGGCCCCGGAGCACCGGCGTTCGAAGTCGAGAAAAAGACCGGTTCGATCAGGTCGAAGTCCTTTTCCTCGAGCATTCGCTGGACCAGGACCGATCCGACCATACCCCGCCACCCGACAAAACCTACCCGCATCATCGTTGCCTCCGTATGCGCGTGCCTGGCTCGCGCGCCATCGCCGCCACCGTCTTCCGCTGCCGCCTCGGCCTATCGACTCAGCCCGGCAGCATCGCGGCAAATGCCGGGCGCAGCCGCGCCATAAGGTACGCATCGACGTAACTGCCATCTCGATACGCATAGGCGCGGCAGGTGCCTTCGATCGAGAAGCCGAATTTGCGATACAACGCCAGCGCCGCGAGATTGTCGGTGAAGACCGAAAGCTCGAGCCGCTGATAGTTGAGCCAGCCATCGGCGAGCTCGATCGCGGCCTCCATCAGCGCCGTGCCGACGCCGCGTCGTTGCCGGTCGTCGCGCACCGCCATGCCGACGTCGCCGACGTGCCTGCGCCGCGGCGACTTCGACGCGGCGCGCAAGCCCAGGTTGCCGACGACTTCGCCGGCGATCGCGGCGACCAGCAGGTAGTCGGTGGCCATCCCTTCGGCGAGCCGCCGACGCCACATTTCCACCGAAGGGTATGGCAGCTGCAGCGTACCGGCGATCGCCCGGGCGCCCAGGAAGGTGGAATGTATCGCCTCGGCATCGCTCGGCTCCGCGCGACGCACGACCACCGGATGGCCGGCGATGCTCATCGCGGGCAGACCTCGACCACCGTTGCCACGCAGCACGCGGCGTTTGGCGCAATCGCCCGAAGCTTGCTCATTGCAGGGCGGCGAGGACGCCGTCTCCCATCGCCCGTGTTCCGACGGCACGCTCGCCTGGCAGCGCGATGTCGCGGGTTCGCAAGCCTTGGGCAAGGACCTGGCGCACCGCGGCTTCGATGCGCGCGGCGACGTCGGCGCGTCCGAAGCTGTGGCGAAACATCAACGCCAGCGACATGATCGTCGCGAGCGGGTTGGCCCGGTCCTGGCCGGCGATGTCGGGTGCCGATCCATGAATCGGCTCGTAGAGTCCCTTCCCGTTCGCGTCCAGCGACGCTGACGGAAGCATGCCGATCGAGCCGACGAGCATCGACGCTTCGTCGGACAGGATGTCGCCGAAGATGTTGCCGGTCACGATGACGTCGAACTGCCTAGGATTGCGCACCAGCTGCATCGCCGCGTTGTCGACGTACATGTGCGATAGCTCGACATCAGGGTACTCCGCCGCCACTGCCGTCACGACTTCGCGCCAGAGGATCGACGTATCCAGAACATTCGCCTTGTCGACCGAGCACAGCCTGCGAGCGCGCTTGCGGGCGATCTCGAAGCCCACCTGCGCGATACGCCGGATCTCGGGCTCGCTGTACACCATGGTGTCGAAGCCCTCGACGTCGCCGGCGGCGTTGCTGCGGCGTCCGCGCGGCTGGCCGAAATAAATGTCGCCGGTCAACTCGCGCACGATCATCAGGTCGAGCCCAGTGACCACCTCGGGCTTGAGCGTCGATGCGCCCGCGAGCTCCGGATACAGTATTGCCGGGCGGAGGTTCGCGAACAGGCCGAGCGCCTTGCGTATGGCGAGGATGCCCTGCTCCGGACGCAGTGCGCGCGGCAGCGTGTCGTAGCGCGGCCCGCCGACGGCACCGAGCAGGATCGCGTCGGCGCGCCGGGCCAGCTCGAGCGTCGCATCGGGCAGCGGCTGCCCTGCCGCGTCGTATCCGGCGCCGCCGATCGGCGCGACCTCGATAGCAAGGTCCAGGCCGTCGGCGCGCAGACACTCGAGGACACGCACGGCTTCGGCGACGATTTCGACGCCGATGCCGTCGCCCGGAAGCACCGCGATCTTCATCGCGCGCTCCAGGGGTAAGACCGAAGAGCGCGAGGACCAGCTTCTAGTTGTCTTGCGCGCTCTGCCGTGGTCTCGTCATGCCGTTGTCCGGTCAGAACAGCCACGGCTGCTCGATTTTTCGCTTGGACTCGAACGCGGCGATCTCGTCGGCATGGGTCAGCGTCAAGCCGATCTCGTCGAGCCCATTGAGCAGGCAATGCTTGCGAAACGGCTCGACGTCGAACCTGTACGTCGCACTGCCGTCGTGCGTGGCGACCGTCTGGCGCTCGAGATCGATCGTCAGCCTGAATCCGGGAAACGCGGCGACATCGTCGAACAGCCGCGCGACCTCGCTTTCCGACAGCACGATCGGCAGCAAGCCGTTCTTGTAGCAATTGTTGAAAAAGATATCGGCATACGAAGGTGCGATCAGCGCGCGGAACCCGTAGTCGGCGAGCGCCCAGGGGGCGTGCTCGCGCGAACTGCCGCAGCCGAAATTGCGCCGTGCCAGCAGGATCTGCGCGCCTTGATAGCGCGGCTGGTTCAAAGCGAAGTCCGGGTTCTGCGGCCTGCGCGCGTGATCCATTCCGGGCTCGCCCTTGTCGAGATAGCGCCATGAGTCGAACACGTTCAAGCCGAAGCCGGTCCGATTGATCGACTTCAGGAACTGCTTTGGGATGATGGCGTCGGTATCGACGTTGGCGCGATCGAGCGGCGCCACCAGCCCTGTCAGGATGCGAAAAGCCTGCATGCGCAAACGTTAGTACTTTTTGTTCTTGTCCGCGGCTTTTTCGACAGCCTGACCGGTCGCCTTGATGTCCTTGCCTGCGCCCTCGACGGTGTAGCAGCCGGTCGCGGCCAATGCGAATCCCAGTAGCGAAAGCAGCGCGAGTAGCCTCTTCATTTCTGTTCTCCCAACTCAAGAAAGTCGACGCACGTCGACGAAATGCCCGGCGATCGCGGCGGCCGCAGCCATCGCCGGGCTGACCAGATGCGTGCGGCCGCCGGTGCCCTGGCGGCCCTCGAAATTGCGGTTCGACGTCGACGCGCAGCGCTCGCCCGGTTCCAGGCGGTCGTCGTTCATCGCCAGGCACATCGAGCAACCGGGCTCGCGCCATTCGAAGCCCGCCGCGGTGAACACGCGATCGAGACCTTCGCGCTCGGCCTGCGCCTTCACCAGCCCGGAGCCCGGCACAACCATCGCGACCTTGACGTTGTCCGCCTTGTGCCTGCCGCTGACCACCGCCGCCGCCGCGCGCAGATCCTCGATGCGCGAATTGGTGCACGATCCGATGAATACCTTGTCGATGCGGATGTCGGTCATCGCGGTGTTCGGCGCGAGCCCCATGTAGTGCAGCGCGCGCTCGATGCCGTCGCGGCGGGTCGGATCGCGCTCCTTGTCGGGATCGGGCACGCGGCCTTCGATCGTCGTCACCATTTCCGGCGACGTGCCCCAGGTGACCTGCGGCGCGATCGTCGCCGCATCGATGGTCACGACGCGGTCGAATTTGGCGCCGGCGTCGGACGAAAGGGTCCGCCAGTGGGCGACCGCGCGCTCCCACATCTCGCCGGCAGGCGCGAACGGCAGTCCGCGCAGATATGCGATCGTCTTGTCGTCGACGGCGATCATGCCGGCACGGGCACCGGCCTCGATCGACATGTTGCATACCGTCATCCGTCCTTCCATCGACAGCGCCTGGATCGCGCGCCCGTCGAACTCGATCGCGTGGCCGCTGCCGCCAGCGGTGCCTATTTTTCCGATCACCGCAAGCGCGATGTCCTTGGCCGTGCAACCCAACGGCAGCGTGCCGTCGACCTTGACCAGCATCGCCTTCGACTGCTTGGTCAGCAGGCATTGCGTCGCCAGCACGTGCTCGACCTCGGTGGTGCCGATGCCAAAGGCAAGGCAGCCGAACGCGCCGTGCGTGCTGGTGTGCGAATCACCGCAGACCACCGTCATTCCGGGCAAGGTCGCGCCGTTCTCGGGTCCGATCACGTGCACGATGCCCTGCCGCCGGTCGCGGAACGGGAAATATGCTTTCGCGCCGTACTGGCGCATGTTGGCGTCGAGCGCGTCTACCTGCACGCGCGAGGTCGGATCCTCGATGCCGCGATCCCAGTGCTGGGTCGGCGTATTGTGATCGGCGGTGGCGACGATCGATCCGACCCGCCACGGTTTGCGCCCCGCGAGCTTCAGGCCCTCGAATGCCTGCGGGCTCGTCACTTCGTGCACCAGATGGCGATCGATGTAGAGCAGCGCGGTGCCGTCGCCTTCGCGGCGGACGACGTGGCTGTCCCACAGCTTGTCGTAAAGGGTACGGGCGGTCATCGGCAGACGGCGCAGGCTGGCTCGTGAACCGGTGATTATTGCACAGCAGCAACCCGGCGATAAGCCGGCGCGGCGGGCGTCAGGCGGCGGCGAGGCCCTTCTCGCCAAGCCAGCTCGCGACGTCGGCCGCCACCCGGGGTGCGTACGCATCGAAGGTCTCCGCCTTCAGCGCACGGAGCCAGGTCAATTGCCGTCGGGCGAGCTGGCGCGTCGCCGCTACGCCGCGCTCGCGCAGCCTGTCCCGGTCGCCGTCGCCGTCGATGAACTGCCAGGCTTGCCGGTAGCCCACGCAGCGCATCGAAGGCATCGACGCGGCGAGCCGGAAGCGGTGGCGCAAACCGGAAAGCTCGTCGACCAGGCCGGATTCGAGCATCGCATCGAAGCGCGCGGCAATGCGCCGGTGCAGCTCTTCCCGATCGTGTGGGATCAGCGCCAGCGCGATCATGTCCGGCTCGGAGGAACTTTGCCGAGCGCCCTGCAGCGCGGAGAGCGGCCGGCCCGACAATTCGTGGACTTCGAGCGCGCGCTGGATGCGCTGACTATCGGTCGGATCGAGGCGCGCCGCCGTCACCGGATCGATGCGCACGAGCTCGGCATGCAAGGCCGGCCACCCTTCGTCGGCAGCGCGCGCGTCGAGACGCGCGCGGACCGCCGCGTCGGCCGGCGGCAAGTTCGACAAGCCTTCGCGCAGCGCCTTGAAATAGAGCATCGTGCCGCCGACCAGCAGCGGAATGCGGCCGCGCGCGCGAACGTCGGCGATCGCGGCCAGTGCGTCGGTTCGAAAGCGCGCAGCGGAGTAGGCCTGGTCGGGATCGATCAGGTCGAGCAAGTGGTGTCGTACTCGGGCGCGCGTTTGGGCGTCGGGCTTGGCGGTGCCGATGTCCATGCCGCGATAGACCTGCGCCGAATCGACGCTGACGATCTCCACCGGCAGCCTCGCCGCGAGCTCCAGCGCGACGACGCTCTTGCCCGATGCGGTCGGGCCCATCAGCAACACCGCCGGCGTCATCGGCCGCGCATGAACAGGCGGTCCAGGTCGGCCAGCGTCAGCTGATACCAGGTAGGCCGGCCGTGGTTGCACTGCCCTGCCCGCTCGGTGGCCTCCATTTCCCGCAGCAGCGCGTTCATTTCAGGAACGCTCAACGAGCGATGCGCGCGGACCGCGCCGTGGCAGGCCATCGTCGACAAGAGCTCGTCGCGCTGCTCGGTCAGCAGTCGACTGCCGCCGTACTCGCGCACGTCGGCGAGCACCGCGCGCGCCAGCGCGACGGTATCGGCGTCGGCGAGCAGTGCGGGGACGCCGCGCACCGCGAGGGTCCCCGGACCGAGAACCGACATCGAGAACCCCAACGCCGACAGGATCGCCGCGTTCTCGTCGGCGGTCGCGACGTCCAGCGGATCGGCGGCAAACGTCGCAGGAACGAGCAGCGGCTGCATGGGCATCGCGCGATCGAGCGCGGTCTTGAGCCTCTCGTAGAGGATGCGCTCGTGCGCCGCATGCATGTCGATCAGGACCAGACCGTCGCGGTTCTGCGCGAGGACGTAGACGCCGTGCAGTTGCGCGAGAGCGAAGCCCAGCGGGTGCTCGCTGCCGTCCGGCAGGTCGGGGCGGTCGGAGGGAGGCGTACGCTGCCCGAACAGCCGCGCGTAAAACGACGCGGGCTCCGCCGCGCCGAGCGTCATCGCCGACTGCGCCGACGCGGCACCGGCGCGCCAGTCGGCGCCAATCGGTTCCGGCGTGCGTGCGATCGGCGGAGTCCGCGCCGCGGCCACGCCCAAGCGCTCCGCCGCTGACACGGCCGGTTGCTCGGCTGCGGTCGCTGCAAGCGCTTTTTCGACCGCCCGGCGGACGAACTGGTGGATAGCGCCGCTGTCGCGAAAACGCACTTCGCTCTTGGTCGGGTGCACGTTGACGTCGACGATGCGCGGCTCGATCGAAAGCCATAGCGCATATGCCGGCTGCCGGTCGTGGTGGAGCACGTCGCGGAAGGCTTCGCGCAGCGCATGCGACAGGATGCGGTCGCGCACGAATCGGCCGTTGACGAACAAATACTGCGCCTCGCGCGTCGCGGTCGCGTATGCCGGCCGCACGACCCAGCCGGCGAGATCGAGTCCCGGCCCGGGCTCGTCGACCGGCGCGGCGTGCGCGGCGAATGCCTCGCCGAGCAGCGCATCGACACGGGCGCGACGCCCTTGCGGCAGAAGTCGATGCCGCACGCTCCCGTTGTGCTGCAGCGTGAAGCCGACGTCGGGATGCGACAGCGCCGCGCGGCGGAACGCTTCCTCGCAATGGCCGTATTCGGTGGCATCGGTGCGAAGGAACTTGCGGCGCGCCGGCGTGTTGAAATAGAGCTCGTGCACGGTCACCGTCGTGCCGTCCGAAAGCGCCGCCGGCTCGGTCGCGCCGAGCTCGCCGCCGTCGACCTCGATGCGCCAGGCATGCGCCTTGCCGCGCAGCCGCGAGGTCAGGGTCAGCCGCGACACCGCGGCGATGCTGGCCAGCGCCTCGCCGCGGAACCCGAGCGTCGTGATCGCTTCGAGGTCGCTCGCCGTGGAGATCTTGGACGTTGCATGCCGCGCCAGCGCGAGCGGCAGGTCCTCGCGGCTCTATGCCATCGCCATCATCGGCGACGCGGATCAGCTTGATGCCGCCGCCGGCGAGGTCGACGTCGATCTGGCGCGCTCCGGCATCGAGGCTGTTCTCGAGGATCTCTTTGAGCGCCGCGGCGGGACGGTCGACGACTTCGCCGGCGGCGATCTGGTTGATCAGCTGATCGGGTAGCGGACGGATCGGCGGCATCAGCGTGCGAGCCCCATCGCCCAGCGCGCATACACATCGTCGGCGACCTGCGACAGCGTCGCGAGCTTCGCATCGAGATCGCGGAAGATGTCGTCGCGGCTTTGCTTCGCGCCGTCCGATCGCGCCGGCAGTTCGGACCCGCCGCTGCTGCACCACGTCTCGACCATCTCGCGTGTCATTTCGATGTGGCACTGGAAGCCGATGTGCTTGCCCAACGCGTACCCCTGTTGCGGGTTGAATGGATTGGTCAGCACGCGTGTCGCGCCAGGCGGCAACTCGAAGACGTCGTAGTGCCATTGGAACGTGGTGAACCGGTCGCGACCGCCGAACCAGGCCGTCGCCGCGCGATCGGGTGCCGTCACCTCGCCCCATCCGATCTCGGGGGTTGCCGTCGGCGCGACACGTGCGCCGAGCGCCTTGGCGAAAAGCTGTCCGCCCAGGCAATGTCCGATCACCGGTATGTCGTCGGTTACCGCTTGCCGCAGCAACGAGAGCAACGGCGCGTTCCAGGCAAGCGCATCGTTCGCGCTCATCGGGCCACCCATCATGCCGATGCCGGCGAATTCCGCGGCATCCTCGGGGACCGGTTCGCCCCGATCGAGCGCGACGAGTCGGCGTGGCACGCCGTGCCGCTCGAGCCACTCGCCGAAGTGGCCCGGTCCTTCGGTCGGAGAAAAGCGGAAAATCGCGACGGGACGCATGGAGAATCGGCGCCGCGCGCCGTTACAATCCGTCATTCTAGCAGCCGGGCCAGCCGCTACGAAGGGCGGCCGAGGACCGGACCGGCAAATCGAGGGAACTCCAATGAGTCAATTACGAGCCCGTTTCGGCCGTCCGTTGCGGCTCGCGATCGTCGGCGGCGGACCCGGTGCATGGATCGGCGAAATGCACCGCACCGCGGCCGAGCTCGACGGTCACTGGCGCGTGGTCGGCGGCGTGTTCTCCAGCGACGCCGAGCGCTCCAGGAAGGGCGGCGTCGCGATGGGCTTCGACGCGGCGCGCAGCTACGGCACGCTCGCCGAGTTGCTCGATCGGGAAAAGCAGCGGCCGGATGGCGCCGACGCAGTCGCGATCATGACCCCGAACGACACGCACTATCCCTGCGCCAAGGCTGCCCTCGATGCCGGTCTCGACGTCGTCGGCGACAAACCGGTCACGCACGATTTCGCTCAGGCGCGCGATCTGGTCGCGCGGACCCGGAAAAACGGCAGGATCTACGCGATCGCCCACGGCTATTCCGCCTACCCGATGACCCGCTATGCACGGCGGCTGGTGAAGGACGGCGCGCTCGGGGCCGTGCGCCTGGTCCAGGTCGAGTACATCCAGAGCGGACTCGCGACGCGTCTCGAGGACGGCCCGTCGAGCAACCGCCTGGCATGGATTCTCGACCCGCAGCGCAGCGGTCTTTCGCTGGTGATGAGCGCGATCGGCTGCCATGCGCAGCACCTGGCGTGCTTCGCCTCGGGGCTCGCGATCGAGCGCGTCGCAGCCGACGTCGGTGCCCTGCTCCCCGGCCGCAAGGTCGTCGACTACACGTCGGCGCTGATGGAATTCGAAGGCGGCGCACGCGGCACGCTGACGGTGACGCAAGCCGCGGCCGGCGGGGAGAACGACATAAGACTTCGCGTCTACGGGGAAAAGGGCATGCTCGACTGGTCGCACCGCGAAGCGAGCTACGTGCGTCTGGCGCTGCAGGGCGAACCGGCGCGCGTGATCGGACGCGGCGATCCGGGGTTGCCGCCGGAAATCATTGCCGCCGGCCGCATTCCGCGCGGCCATCCGGAGGGCTTACGCGAAGCCTTTGCCAATATCTACCGCGAGGTCGCGCAGGAGCGCATGGCCCGCGCGCTGGGCGAGGCGATTCCCGACGCGCCCTATCCGCGCATCGAGGATGGCGCGCACACGATGGCATTCATCGAGGCGTGCCTCGAATCGCAGCGGCGTGGCGGCTGGGTCGCGGTCGAAAAGTCCGCCTGACCGGAAAAATTCCTAGCCCGGGTCGCCGCGTCCTACGTTCGTCCGAGCAGACGCCGGCGCGACGCTTGGCCCGCGGTACCGACCACGGCGGGTGTTTCAGCCGCGAACGATCTCCGCGTACGCCGAATGATTGTGTATCGACTCGAAGTTTTCCGCCGCAACGCGGAAACCGATCAGTCGAGCATCGTCGACCAGCCGCGCCGCGATGCCGCGAACGAGGTCCTCGACGAACCGGGGTCGGTCATAGGCGCGCTCGGTCACGAATTTTTCGTCCGCCCGCTTGAGCAGGCCGTAGAGCTCGCATGAGGCTTCCGCTTCCGCCAGCTCGATCAGATCCGCCAGCTTCAGTTGCGCCCCCGGTCGCGGCCGCACGGTCAAGGTCAGGTGCGAGCGCTGATTGTGAGCGCCGTAATCGGCGATCGCCTTGGAGCTCGGACACAGGCTCATCACCGGCACGACGATCGTCGCCTCGACCGAACGCTGGCCGGGCGAGGCGTCCGCGACGAGTCTCACCTCGTAGTCCATCATGCTTTGCACGCCGGTCACCGGCGCGCTCTTGCGGATGAACCAAGGGAAGGCGATGTCGATGCGACCAGCATCTGCCTCCAGCCGGACCAGCATCGCATCGAGCAAGCCGGGAAGCGCGGCGAGCGACAGCGGCGCCGCGAGCTCGTCGATCGCGGCCACCAGCCGCGACATGTGCGTTCCCTTGCGATCGGCCGGCAACGCGACGTAGGCGCTGCAGCTGGCGATCGTCGGTTGCGGGGCATCACCGCCGTCGACGAATCGAATCGGATAGCGCAGATTCCGTATGCCCACGCGATCGATAGGCAGCTGCCGTGCGTCCGGGTGCGACTGGACATCGGGTATCAGCGGTCCTTCGGGACGATTCATTGCGGCAGTATCGCGTTCGAACGAAGCGCTTGGCGACGAGGCTAGTATTGTCTCATAGCGATCGCCGGCAGGATGGCAGCGCAACCATCAGCGCGTGCGCGACGCGATCCAGTCGGCGAGCTCGATCAGGCGTCGCGCCGTCGCGAAGCCGCGCAGCGCAGAGCGCGCGTCGGCGCGCAAGGCTTCGATGCGCTCCCTGGCGGCGGACAGGCCCAACAGCGAAGCGTAAGTCGTCTTTCGCTGCACCGCGTCCTTGCCCGCGGTCTTGCCCAGGCTCGTCGCCGTGCCTTCGACATCGAGTACGTCGTCGACAATCTGGAAGCCGAGGCCGATAGCCGACGCGTAACGGTCGAGTGCGTCGTTCTCGTCGACACTCATCGGCCGGCCGCAACCAGCGCCGAGCCGAACCGCCGCCTGGATAAGCGCACCCGTTTTGAGGGCATGCATGCGCTCGAGTTCATTCAGGGCGAGCGTTTCGCCGACCGTTGCCAGGTCGATCGCCTGGCCGCCTGCCATTCCCGATGAGCCTGAGGCGTGCGCGAGCAGCGCAATCTGCGCGGCGGGTTCGCGCGCCGGCGAGCGGGCCAGAACCTCGAAGGCGAGGCTCTGCAGCGCATCGCCGGCGAGCAGCGCGACCGCCTCGCCGAACGCGACGTGACACGACGGCTTGCCTCGGCGCAGGACGTCGTCGTCCATGCAGGGCAGATCGTCGTGGACGAGCGAATAGGCATGGATCAACTCGACTGCCGCCGCCGGACCGTCGACGTCATCCGGATCGGCACCGGTCAGCTCACCGCCGGCGTACGCGAGCAAGGCGCGCGCCCGCTTGCCGCCGCCCATGGCGGCATAGCGCATCGCGTCCTGCAGTCGGCGGGGAGACCCGCCGGCGATGCCAAGCACCCGATCGAGCACGCTCTCGATGCGCTGCGCGCGCTCGCGCGACCAGACTTCCCACGCCAGGTCAGGATTCATCGTCCGCGGCGGGCGCCGATGGGTCCGGCGCGAAAGCCCTGAGGACGCCGCGCTCGAGCACTTGCACCTGCTGCTGCGCATCCTTCAGGGCCGCCTGGCAGTATTGCAGCAATTCCGCCCCGCGCTTGTACGCGGCCAAGGAATCGGCGAGCGGCAGCTGGCCGCCCTCCATCGTCGCGACGATGTTTTCGAGCTCGGCCATGGCGGCTTCGAAACTCGGTGGCGCCGTGGTGGTCTCAGACGTGGGCTTGGACATCGGCTGGGATGCGAGCCGCGATGGCCGAATTGCGGCGCGGCTCTTGAAAAGTGTTCAAGAATACCCGATTTGGCTGGTGCGGGAAACGCGCGGGCTCGGTCGCGGCTCCAGTTTGCCCGAGCCAGGCAATCTCGCTATAATTATCCGTTCATTTGACGACGCAGCCTTGATACGAAGCTTTTCGTAGCGGGCTGACTTAGCAAAGCGGTTGGGGGGCGGTTTTCTCGCCTCTTATATTGTTTGTTGGGTTGGCGGTTTACGGAAAGGGTAGGCTGATGTCGAATCTCGCTACTGCGGATCGGCTGCTGCGCGCCACGTCGCAGCTGCCGGTCTCCTCGTATTGCGATCCGAAGGTCTTGGCCGCCGAGCAGGAGCTGCTGTTCGCGCGGGGGCCCGGCTACGTCGGGCACGAGCTGATGGTACCGAACCGCGGCGACTATCAGACGCTCGCATGGCGTGACAATGCCCAGATGCTCGTGCGCAATGCCGGCGGCGTCGAGCTTTTGTCGAACATCTGTCGGCACCGGCAGGCGATCATGTTCGACGGCCGCGGATCCGTGCAGAACATCGTCTGCCCGATTCACCGCTGGACTTATGATCTTTCCGGCAAGCTGCTCGGCGCGCCGCATTTTGCCGAGCAACCCTGCGCCAAGCTACACAGCACGCCGCTCAGGCGGTGGAACGGCCTGCTGTTCGACGGGCGCGCGCGACGTGGCCGCCGACCTGGCCGGGATGCGCGCCGCGCAGGCGCTGGATTTCTCAGGCTATATGCTCGACCGGATCGAGACGAAGGAATGCAACTACAACTGGAAGACATTCATCGAGGTCTATCTCGAGGACTATCACGTCGAGCCGTTCCATCCGGGCCTGGGCCAATTCGTGACCTGCGACGATCTGGTCTGGCAATTTGCCGATCGCTATTCGCTGCAGACGGTGGGCGTCAACAACGCGCTGGCAAAGCCGGGCACGCGGAACTACGAACGCTGGCAGAAGGCGGTGCTCGACTACTACCAGGGACAAGTGCCGCCGCACGGCGCGATATGGCTGACGATCTATCCGAATATCATGATCGAATGGTATGCCCACGTCTTGATCATCAGCACGTTGATTCCGCGCGGGGTCGACCGGACGACCAACACGGTCGAGTTCTACTACCCGGAAGATATCGCGCTTTTCGAGCGCGAGTTCGTCGAGGCCGAGCAGGCCGCGTACATGGAGACTGCCGCCGAGGACGACGAGATAGCCGAGCGCATGGATGCCGGCCGGCGTGCGCTCTTCAAGGCCGGGCGAAGCGAGGTCGGGCCCTACCAGTCGCCGATGGAAGACGGGATGCAGCACTTCCACGAGTTCCTGCGGCGCGAGCTCGGGCCCAATCTCTGACGCCGCTGTCGTGGCCGCGCGACCGACGCTATCGCGGCGGCGCGGCCGGCCCGACGATGCGACGTTTTCTGCGAGACATACGCAATCTGTGCCGCCCGGGGCCGGGCAGCCGCCATTATCGAGGTAGCCCATGTTTAGACTCCTCTGCCTCGCCGGACTCGCGACCATGCTGAGCGCACCTCTCGCGGCCGCCGAAATCGCGCCAACGATTCCTTACGAAAAATACCGACTGCCGAACGGCCTCGAGGTCATTCTGTCGCAGGATCGCACGCTGCCTCTGGTCACCGTCGACATCTGGTACCACGTCGGCGCCGCGAACGAGGAGCCGACCCGCACCGGCTTCGCGCACTTGTTCGAGCATATGATGTTCACCGGCAGCAAGCATGTGCCGCGGGGCCTGGCGGACAAGCTCCTCGAGGCTGCCGGAGCGTCGGATTCGAACGCGTCGACCTCTTTCGATCGCACTAACTACTACGACACGCTGCCGTCCAACCAGCTCGAGCTTGCGCTCTGGACGCACGCGGATCGCATGGGCTACCTGCTCGATTCGCTCGACCAGAAGGCGTTGTCGAACCAGCAGGACGTTGTTCGCAACGAGCGGCGCGAGCGCATCGAGAACCAGCCATACGGCATCGTGGACGAGGCGGTGTTCCGGAGCCTGTTTCCCGTCGGCCATCCTTATCGCCCGTACATCATGGGTTCGCATGCCGACATCCAGGCCGCGCGGCTGACCGATGTGCGCGATTTCTTCAAGCGCTACTATCGCCCGAACAATGCGACGCTGACCATCGTCGGCGACTTCGACGCCGCGACGGCGAAGCGTCTGGTAAGCAGGTATTTCGGCTCGTTCAAGCGCGGGCCCGACGTGGCCCCGCCTGCCGTGGTGACTCCTCCGATCGTCGGCGAACGGCGCGAGACGGTCACCGACCGGATCGAGCTCGAGCGGGTCGATCTGGCATGGCTGACGCCGCCCCGGTTCAAGCCCGACGATGCCGAGCTCAGCATCGCCGCGCACATCCTCGCCGGCGGCAAGTCGAGCCGGTTGTACAACAAGCTCGTCTACGAATTGCAGCTTGCGCAGGAGGTCAGCGCCGCCCAGGACGCTTATGCGCTGACGTCGATATTCGACGTCCAGGCGTTCGCCCGGCCCGGGCACACCGCGCCGGAGTTGCAGGCCGCCATCGACGTCGAGCTCGATCGCTTCGCCGCCGAAGGGCCTACCGAGGCCGAAGTCGAGCGCGCCCGCAACCAGATCGAGCGTTCGATGTACCAGAGCTTGCAGAAGGTCGTCGGCCGCGCCGACACGCTGAACATGTACAACCAGTACACCGGCGACCCGGGCTACCTGCCGAAGGACGTCGAACGCTATGCCGCGGTCACGCCGGCGACGGTGCAGCGCGCCGTGCGCGCCCATTTGCGCAAGGATGCTCGCGTTGTCGTCTTCGCGGTTCGCGGCGCCAAGAAGCTCGACCCGGAACCCGCGGCGGGTGCACCTGCCCATACGCGCGCAACCGAGTCGATCAACGCCGACGAGTCGTGGCGCAGAAAGGCCCCGGCGGCCGGTCCAGCGCCAGTGCCGACGTTGCCCGCGCCGCAGTCGTTCAAGCTCGCCAACGGGCTGACGGTCCTGCATTTGCAGCGGTCGGGGCTGCCGATCGTCACGGCGCAACTGGTCGTCAATGCCGGCCTGGGCGCCAACGATCCGATGCGGCCCGGTGCGGCGAATTTTGCGGCGGCGATGCTCGAAGAAGGCACGACGACGAAGAGCTCCGTGCAAATCGCGCAGGACATCGAGCAGCTCGGCGCCGGCTATGCGGCGCAGACCAGGCGCGACGCGACCTTGCTGCGAATCGACGCATTAGCGCGCAATTTTCCGGCCGCGCTGGGACTCGTTGCCGACATCGCGCAGCATCCGACGTTTCCAGCGGACGAGATCGAACGCCAGCGCAAGGCGCACCTTTCGGAGATTGTCGAAGCGCGTGAAGACGCCGGCACGCTCGCCGAAGTCGCCTTTTCGCGCGCGCTCTACGGGCCCGATCATCCTTACGGTCGCAGCAATCTCGGCACCGAAGAATCGATGCAGCGCATCGGCGAGGCCGACCTGCGCGAATTCTGGCAGCGCTGGTTCCGGCCTGACAATGCGGCCCTGGTCGTCGTCGGTGCGATCGACGCCGCGTCGCTGCGTGCGCTGGCCGAACGACTGTGGGGGTCGTGGACCGCGGCGCCGGTCGCAACAGCGTCCAAAGCCGAAGCGCCGGCCGTGACCACCGCCGCCCGCGTCGTTATCGTCGACAAGCCGGGCGCTCCCCAGGCGGAGCTGCGCATCGGCCGCATCGGCACGGTGCGGACGACGCCTGACTTCGCTGCGCTGCAGGTGCTGAACGAGGCGATCGGCGGCGGTTTCACCAGTCGACTCAATCTCGATCTGCGCGAAGAGAAGGGCTACACCTACGGCATCGGCTCGCGCTTCGAATACGGGCGCCGCCCCGGTCCGTTCGTCGTCCGCACCGCGGTGAAGAGCGCCGTCGCCGTGCCGGCGATCCAGGAAATCCTCGCCCAGCTCAAGCGCGCAGGCGCCGCGCCGTTGACGCCGGAGGAGCTGCAGCGCGCGCGCGGCTCGCTGACGCAGTCGCTGCCGGCGATGTTCGAAACCAACAGCGCGACCGGGAGCTCATTCGGAGAATTGTTCGCCTACGGCCTCCCGCTCGACTATTTCCGCCGGCTGCCGTCGCAATTGACGCAGGTCCGCGCCGCCGATCTGCCGCCGCTGGCACGGCGTTATTTCGATCCGGCGTCCACAGTCGTCATCGCGGTGGGGGATCGCGCAAGCCTGCAGCCAGCGCTGGAGGCCCTGCGCCTGGGCCCGCTCGAAGTCTGGGCCATCGCCGGCACGCTCTTTTGATGTATACGACGCTGATTTCCACCGACGACCTGGCGCGCCAACTGTCCGATCCGGCGCTGGTCGTCGTCGATTGCCGGCACAATCTGAGCGACGTCGCCGCCGGTGAACGCGCCTATCGCGCGTCGCATCTGCCGGGCGCGCATTTCATGCATATGGATCGCGATCTGTCCGGAGAGCGGACCGGACGCAATGGCCGCCATCCGCTGCCGGAAGTCGCTGCGTTCTCTGCAGTCCTGGGTCGCGCCGGCATCGATGCGTCGAAGCAGGTCGTCGCCTACGACCAGAACAACGGCATGTGGGCATCCCGTCTCTGGTGGCTGTTGCACTGGCTCGGCCACGATGCGGCCGCGGTGCTGAACGGCGGACTCGACAAGTGGATCGCCGAGGGGCGGCCGCTGACCGCCGATCCGCCGAGCATTCGGCCGGCGCAGTTCGTCGCGATGACCCCGTGGCCGATCGTGTCGAGCGACGATGTGCTGCGGCACTTGAGCGAACGCGGATCGAGCCGATTGACCATCCTCGATGCGCGCGCGCCGGAGCGGTTCCGTGGCGACATCGAGCCCCTCGATCCGGTTGCCGGCCACATCCCGGGTGCGATCAATCGACCGTACGGCGCCAACCTGACGCCGCAGGGAACGTTCAAGCCGGCAGAACTGCTGCGCGCCGAATTTGCCGCACAACTCGGGTCGACGCCTCCGGCGGCGGTCGTGCATCAATGCGGCTCGGGCGTTACCGCATGTCACAACATGCTGGCGATGGCGGTCGCCGGTCTGGCCGGATCGCGCCTCTATCCCGGTTCGTGGAGCGAGTGGGTCGCCGATCCCACGCGCCCGGTGGCACGCGGCGACTGAGGAAAGATCAGCGCAGCGGACCAAACGGCAGGCTGGCCAGAACGCGATACACCGGACCTTCGGTCCCGGTGTCCGAAGACGACCAGCGCCAGGCCGTCGACCGGCCAGGCGATCGGCGACGGCAGGCGACGGCGCAGCAAGCTCGTGACCTTGCGGGCCAGCGTCACGTGCACGGCGAATGGACGCGCATCATCGGCAATGCCGAGCGCCGCCAGCGAGGCGATCAACGACTGGCGCAACGAAGCGAGTGCGGGAGGGATCTCGCTGGCTCCGAGCCAGGCGATGCCGTTCTTGCGCCAGCAATCGATGTGGTCGAGCGTGAGCACGAACGGCGAGGCATCGATGGCTCTCGCCCGCGCGGCGAACTCGGCGACGGCCTCCCGCGGCTGCGCGCCGAGAAACGCGAGCGTCAAATGGACGTTGTCCGGCGCCGTCGCGCGACCCCCGGTCTCGCCGGCCACGCGTGCGGCCAGCGCGGCGAGCGCGGCTCGCGTTTGCGGATCCGGCCACAGCGCGAAGAACAGGCGCAGCTTCGAATCGGCCATCGCGCCAATATAAAGCAAACGGCGCGAGCCCGTTCGCGAGGACGCGCCGTCCCCTTGCCGTGAGTCGCTGCGGGTCTCGCGCTATCCGTTCGCGACGGACAATGCGGTCTTCGGCCGGTCGAAGAACTGCTCGTCCTCGGTCGATCCCTTGAGCGCCGTCGTGGAGGATTTTCCGCCCTGGATCGTCTGTGTGACCGCGTCGAAGTAACCGGTGCCGACCTCGCGCTGGTGCTTGACCGCGGTGAACCCTTTCGCGACCGCGGCGAACTCCGCTTCCTGCAGCTCGACGAATGCGCTCATCTGGTTGCGTGCATAGCCGTGAGCCAGATGGAACATCGAATGGTTCAGGCTGTGGAATCCTGCCAGCGTAATGAACTGGAACTTGTAGCCCATCGCACCTAGCTCGCGCTGGAACCGTGCGATGGTGGCGTCGTCGAGATTTTTCTTCCAGTTGAACGAGGGCGAGCAGTTGTACGCCAGCATCTTGCCCGGAAACCGGGCGTGAATGCCGTCGGCGAACGCCTTGGCGAACTCGAGGATCGGGCTTGCCCGTTTCGCACCAGAGCAAATCCGCGTAGGGCGCATAGGCGAGCCCGCGCGACACCGCTTGTTCCAGACCGTTGCGCGTCTTGTAGAAGCCTTCGACCGTGCGCTCGCCGGTGCAGAACGGCCGGTCGTTCTCGTCGATGTCGGACGTCACCATGTCGGCGGCTTCCGCATCGGTGCGCGCGAGTATCAGCGTCGGCACGCCCATGCAATCGGCAGCCAGTCGCGCGGCGACGAGCTTCTCGACCGCTTCGCGCGTCGGCACCAGTACCTTGCCGCCCATGTGGCCGCACTTCTTCACCGATGCCAGCTGGTCCTCGAAGTGCACGCCTGCGGCGCCGGCGTCGATCATCGCCTTCATCAGCTCGAACGCGTTGAGCACGCCCCCGAAGCCGGCTTCGGCATCGGCCACGATCGGCGCGAAGTAGTCGATTTCGCCGCCGCCCTCCATCTGCTGGATCTGATCGGCGCGGGTCAGCGTGTGCATTGATCCGGCGTACGACCGCAGGCACGGAATTGACCGGGTACAGCGACTGGTCCGGATACATCTCGCCGGCGACGTTGGCGTCGGCTGCGACCTGCCAGCCCGACAGGTAGATTGCCTTGAGACCCGCCTTCACCTGCTGCATCGCCTGGTTGCCGGTCATCGCGCCCAGCGTATTGACGAACGGCTCATCGTTGACGAGCCTCCAGAGCTTTTCGGCGCCGCGCTGCGCAAGAGTGTGCTCGATGTGAATCGAGCCCCTCAGGCGCACGACATCCTCGGCGGCGTAGCCGCGGCGGATCCCCTTCCAGCGCGGATTCTCCGCCCAGTCTTTCTTGAGTCTTGCCGCTTCGAGATCGTAGTTCATCGCTGCTCCCATCGTCTTTCGTCATGGCCAATTCGGCGAGGCGACCGCGTGCGGGCGCCCGTTGCCGAAACCCTGGTCCGCGATGGCCGCGCGTCGATCGCGCTCCAGCCACCGCGCGTGCGATGAACCGCGGACAAGCCGCAGAAAATCGCACTGCACTAGCCGGCGAAGATCGTTCGGCCGGCCCGACGGGCGTGGATGGGATGCTTACCAAGCCCTGCGCACGGCCGACGAGGAGATGGTCGGCGGCCGCGTGCGTAAGATCACGTTAGCAAAGGGCCCGACCAATTACAAGGTTATTTTGCGCACCGCAGTATCATAAATCTTACAAATAATCATGAGCTTAAAAATGACTTCCGAATGATGGAAGCGATTGCCTTCATAAAGCCAGGATTATTGCTGCAACGCATGATCAATTGCCTGCAGCGCGTGGAACGACCGGATCTAACTATTTGATTATACTTATCATGCCGAATAGCGTGGGCTCGAAAGCCTTGAATATCGGCCGCCGCCAGATGGAAATTGCTTCCGCTAGCCCGGATCCACACCGTTGGTTTTCTGCGACGCTTAGCCCAGCATGTCGAACCAGATGTTGCGTGCCCAGGCTTCCGCGTAGACCGCTTCATCGGCGCTCGGCGCCGGGGACAGACCGCCGCTGCCTGGAACGACCAGCATGGTTTTCTGCGCGCGGTCGTAGGCATGAACCGACGTGATGTGGACGACTTCCCTGTCGTCGATATAGCTGTAACAGGCGTTGGCAATCAGCGGCGAGGGATTGATTTCCCTTCCCTGCAGCAGCGCGATGACCGCGGCGGCACACACCTTGCCGTGCTGGTTGGCCATGTGGCCGGACTTCGGCATCAGCGGCGCGACCTGGATCGCATCGCCGAGCACATGAACGTCCTTCTGAGCCGTCGATTCGTAGGAAAGAAAATCGACCTGGCAGAACCTGCCGTTGGCATTGGCGATGCCAAGTTGACGGGCGATCGCGCCCGCGCGCTGCGGCGGGATCACGTTGATCACGTCGGCGCGCACATCCTCGAAATCCAGCTTGATGGTCGAGCCCGCCGGATCGACGTCGACGAGTTCGCTGTTCGGCCGGTATTCGACGTAGCCGCGGTAACGGCCGCTCCACGCCGCAGTAAACAGCGCCTTCTTCGACTGCACTTCCTCGTTGGCGTCGAGGATGATCACCTTCGACTTCGGCTTGTACCGCGAACAATAGTTGGCGACCTGGCAGGCGCGCTCGTAAGGCGCCGGCGGACAGCGATACGGAGCCCTCGGCACGTGGATCGCGAACACGCCGCCGTCGCGCATCGCCTCGAGCCGAGCACGCAAGGCGACCGTTTGCGGGCCTGCCTTCCACGCATGCGGCACGATCGCCTGCGCGGCCGGATTCTTCAGTCCGGGAATGTCGTCGTAGATAAAGTCGACGCCCGGAGCGAGGATCAGGCGATCGTAGGAGAGCGCATCGCCCTGCGCCAGCCGGACGGTCCGCGCCGACGCATCGATCTCGACTGCATCGCCGCGGATTCGGCGCACGCCTAATTTTTCCAGACCGTCATAGGCGACGGTGATGTCGGTGAGCCGCCTGCTGCCGCCGATCACCAGGTTGGACAGCGGACAGGAAACGAACGCGGCGTCGCGCTCGACGAGTGTGACGGCTATCGTGCCTCCACTCCAAAGCCGCAGATATCTGGCCGCCGTCGCGCCGCCGTAGCCGCCGCCCACGACGACGACTTTCGGCGCAGTAGCGGGCGCCGCGGTGGCACAGGCGGTGAGCGCGCGCGCGAGCAGCATCGCGCCACCCGCTCCGAGCAAGCGGCGGCGGGTGAATCCGCCGGCGCCGGGCATCGTCACGGCTTCTGCGCCGCCAGATACGAAGCGGCGGCTTCGATCTGCGCGTCGGTATAGCCCTTGGCGAGCTGCTGCATGATCGTCGACGGCCGCTTGCCGTCGCGAAACTCCCGTACGCGCTCGACGATTGTCGTCTTGTCGATTCCTGCGAGGGCGGCAATCGCGGCGCCACTGCGGCGTTCACCGTGGTGGCAGGTCGCGCAATTGGCCGCGATGTCGCGCCCGACCTCGCTTTCTGCAGCGATAACCGGCAGTGCCGCACACACGCCGAACGCGGCGGCGATTAGGCGCGACAGGTACGTCGACTTCATCGCTGCATCGTCGCCGATTTCGGCGTCGAATTCAATCGCGCGCGGCGGGCGAAAAAAAACGGGAGCCCGCAGGCTCCCGTTCCTCGCAACTAGCTCGGTCGCAATCTAGGCGACCGGTGCCGCCTCCTTGGATTCGTCGAACTCGAGCGTGATCTTGTCCTCGTCGCCGACGTCGATCGTCACCTTGCCGCCACTGACCAGGCGTCCGAACAGGAGCTCGTCGGCCAGCGCCTTGCGGATCGTGTCCTGGATCAGACGCGCCATCGGGCGCGCGCCCATCTGCGGGTCGAATCCTTTTTTCGCCAGGAACTCCCGCAGCCGCGGCGTGAACGACGCCTCGACCTTCTTTTCGTGCAGCTGGTTCTCCAACTCGAGCAGGAACTTGTCGACGACGCGCAGGATCACCTCGTGGTCCAGCGAAGCGAACGAGATCGTCGCGTCCAGCCGGTTGCGGAATTCCGGCGTGAACATGCGCTTGATCGATTCCATCTCGTCGCCGGCCTGCTTGTTGTTGGTGAAGCCGATCGAGCTCTTCGACAGCACGTCCGCGCCCGCGTTGGTGGTCATGATGATGATCACGTTGCGGAAATCCGCCTTGCGACCGTTGTTGTCGGTCAGCGTGCCGTGGTCCATCACCTGCAGCAGGATGTTGAAGATGTCCGGGTGCGCCTTTTCGATCTCGTCCATCAGCAGCACGCTGTACGGATGCTTGGTGATCGCCTCGGTCAGCTGCCCCCCCTGGTCGAAGCCGATATACCCGGGTGGCGCGCCGATCAGACGCGAAACCGCGTGCCGCTCCATGTACTCGGACATGTCGAAGCGCAGCAGCTCGACGCCGAGACAGAAGGCGAGCTGGCGCGCGACCTCGGTCTTGCCCACCCCGGTCGGTCCCGAGAAGAGGAAATTGCCGATCGGCTTGCGCGGATTGCCGAGCCCGGAGCGCGCCATCCGGATCGCCGCGACCAGCGCGTCGATCGCCAGGTTCTGGCCGAACACGACGTTCTTGAGATCGCGGTCGAGCGTCTTCAGCGCGTTGCGGTCGTCGGAGCTCACGCTCTTGGCCGGAATGCGCGCGATCTTGGCGACGATCTCCTCGATCTCACCCTTGTTGATCACCTTCTTCTGCTTCGACTTGGGAAGGATTTTTTGCGCTGCGCCGGCTTCGTCGATCACGTCGATTGCCTTGTCGGGCAGATGCCGGTCGTTGATGAAGCGAGCCGCGAGCTCCGCCGCAGTCGTCAATGCAGCAGGCGCGTACTTGACGCCGTGATGCTGCTCGAAGCGGGTCTTGAGTCCCTTGAGGATCTCGATCGTTTCGGCGATCGACGGCTCGGGCACATCGATCTTCTGGAAGCGCCTCGACAGCGCATGATCCTTTTCGAAGATCACGCGATATTCGTTGTACGTGGTTGCGCCTATGCACTTGAGCGCGCCAGTCGACAGCGCAGGCTTGAGCAGGTTCGATGCGTCGAGCGTGCCGCCGGAGGCCGCTCCCGCGCCGATGATCGTATGGATCTCGTCGATGAACAGGATCGTCTTCGGATTTTCCGTCAGCTGCTTGAGCACCGCCTTCAGGCGCTGCTCGAAGTCGCCGCGGTATTTGGTGCCGGCAAGCAGTGCGCCCATGTCGAGCGAATGGACGACGAAATCCTTCAGCATCTCGGGAACGTTGCCGTCGTTGATACGGCGCGCGAGCCCCTCGGCGATCGCGGTCTTGCCGACGCCGGCCTCACCGACCAGCAGCGGATTGTTCTTGCGGCGACGGCACAGGACCTGGATGACGCGCTCTAGCTCGTACTCGCGCCCGATCAGCGGATCGATCTTGCCGGTCTTGGCGAGGTGATTGAGGTCCACGGTGTAGGCATCGAGCGCGCCGGCCGGCTGCTGTTCGCCTTCCGCATCCTCTTTAGAAGGCTCCTGCTTTTCCTGACCCTTCTGCGGCGTCTTGGTGATGCCGTGGGCAATGTAGTTGACGACGTCGAGCCTGGTCACTCCGCGCTGGTTGAGGAAGTAGACCGCGTGCGACTCCTTTTCTCCGAACACGGCGACCAGAACGTTGGCGCCGGTGACTTCCTTCTTGCCCGACGATTGCACGTGCAGGATCGCGCGCTGAATCACGCGCTGGAATCCCTGCGTCGGCTGGGTATCCGCGTCCGAGTGCGGTGATAGGCGCGGCGTGTGCTCGTTGATGAAGTCGGTCAGGACGCCGCGTAGCTCCTCGATGTCGACGCCGCACGCCTTCAGCACCTCCGCCGCAGACGGATTGTCGAGCATCGCGAGCAGCAGATGCTCGACCGTGATGAATTCGTGCTGCTTCTGCCGGGCTTCGACAAAAGCCATGTGAAGAGAGACTTCCAGTTCCTGCGCAATCATGGTTTCTTTCCGGCCTCAATCTCGGCAAGAGCGCTTAGGCGCATCCCGCCCGCAACGCTACGTTTCCTCCATCGTACACTGCAACGGATGCTGATGTCTTCGTGCAATGCTAAGAACCTGATCGACCTTGGCCGCCGCGACTTCGCGGGTATAGGTGCCGCAGACTCCCATGCCTTCGCGGTGGATCTGCAGCATCACCTGAGTCGCCTTCTCGCGGTTCATCGCGAACACAGTCTGCAACACGACGACGACAAAGTCCATCGGCGTGTAATCGTCGTTGAGCAGAATGACCTTATACAGCGGCGGGGGTTTGAGGCGAGTCTTCTCGGCCTCGAGGACGCTGTCGTCATGCTCGTGCATCGCCACCGTGCGCCCCGCGACAAGCCGCTAGCCGATGACGCGCACCGCGACGTCGATCGTCGCCGCTGCGCCACACCGGCGACGAGGCCGCCCCGCGCCGGACGGCGCGCCGTCCGGCGGACGGTGTCGCTGCCTTCGGCTCGAGCAGGGCGTCGCTACCGTCACTAGTTTGATGTCTGCACCGGGTTTTTCAAGGGACCAGCCTATTGCGCCGCGGAATCCGGCGCCGCCACCGGGCCTTGGCCCACGCGCAGTCCTTTCGCTCGAATCCTCACGATTACCATTCTTCGACGGAAGCACGCATAAGGCAAGTCCGCCCGCCAACTGGTTCAATTCGTACGCGCCTGTAGGCCGCGGCCGGCGAGCCGTCGACCGCATCGCACGCGAGTCGCGCCGGTGGCGGCACTGCGAATGGCAGGCAGGACGGGCCGAGGCGCGATCCACTGCACGCGAACCCGTTGCGGCGGAGCGGAAAAGGCGGCGTTGGATTTGTGCAACACCCCGCCGCGCCAGAGCGCCTCTACTCTATTGCATGCGCTCGATCATGGCCTTGCCGAATCCCGAGCAGCTCACCTGCGTGGACCCAGGCATCAGGCGGGCGAAGTCGTAGGTCACAATCTTGTCCCCGATCGCCTTTTCGAGGCTGGACACGATCAGCGCCGCGGCTTCGGGCCAGCCCATGTGCACGAGCATCATCTCGGCGGAGAGGATTTCCGACCCGGGATTGACGTAGTCCTTGCCGGCGTATTTCGGTGCGGTTCCGTGCGTGGCTTCGAACATCGCGACCGAATCCGACATGTTCGCGCCCGGTGCGATGCCGATCCCGCCGACTTGGGCGGCCAGCGCGTCGGAGATGTAGTCTCCATTGAGATTGAGCGTCGAGATGACGTCGTATTCCTCCGGGCGCAGCAGGATCTGCTGCAGAAACGCATCTGCGATCATGTCCTTGACCACGATGTCGCGCCCGGTCTTCGGGTTCCGGAACTTGCACCAGGGCCCGCCGTCGATGGCGACGGCCCCGAACTCCTTCTGCGCCAGCGCGTAACCCCAGTCGCGGAAGGCGCCTTCGGTGAACTTCATGATGTTGCCCTTATGCACCAGCGTCATCGACTTGCGGTCGTTGTCGACCGCGTACTGGAGCGCCTTGCGCACCAGCCGCTCGGTGCCTTCGCGCGATACCGGCTTGATGCCAATACCAGACGTCGCGGGGAAGCGGATCTTTGTTACGCCCATTTCGTCGATCAGGAACTTGATCAGCTTTTTAGCGGGGGCGGATTCGGCCTCCCACTCGATGCCCGCATAGATATCCTCCGAGTTCTCACGGAAGATCACCATGTTGGTCTTTTCCGGCGCCTTGACCGGGCTCGGCACGCCGGCGAAATACCGGACCGGCCGCAGGCAGACGTACAGATCGAGTTGCTGGCGCATCGCGACGTTGAGAGAGCGGATTCCGCCGCCGACCGGCGTGGTCAGGGGTCCCTTGATCGAAACGACGTAGTCCTTGAGTATCGCCAGCGTTTCCTCGGGCAGCCAAACGTCGGCGCCGTAGACCTTGGTCGATTTCTCGCCGGCGAAGATCTCCATCCAGTGAATCCGGCGCTTGCCCCCGTACGCTTTCGCCACGGCTGCGTCGACAACCTTGATCATGACCGGCGTGATGTCGACTCCGGTGCCGTCGCCCTCGATGTAGGGGATGATCGGCTGGTCCGGGACGACCAGACTAAAGTCCTTGTTGACGGTGATTTTGGCGCCCCCGGCCGGGACGCTGACGTGCTGGTACTTGGGCATGAATTCTCCTGATTGCGGGTGCTGCAGGCCGCACAAACTGCTGATTATCCGCGATTTCGACTCGGCCTACCATGCCGCCGTGCTATGATGGGGCCTCGCGCCGCGCGTTTCTTCCGGCGCTTAAGACGCTTCGCTCGCGTCGCTGCAGCAAACTGCCCCCAACCGTTGATGGCGTCACCCCCATTCCCTCGACTCGCGTGCACCCGGACGCCGCCCTCGGCTTGCGCACGCGCGGCGAGTCTTAGCACTGCACGCCCGCCCGCGAGATCGCGAGGACGATGATTCGCCGGCTCCTCGCGCGCCTGGTTCCCGGACGCATTGCGGCCGAGCCGCGCATCTACGGACCGGGCGCGCACCCGGTCCGCAGGAGTCAGATCTCCCGCGGTGCGCAGGACGTGGCGCGCAAGCTGCAGCAGGCGGGCTTCAAGGCCTTCGTCGTCGGCGGCGCGGTGCGCGACCTGCTGCTCGGCATCGTCCCGAAGGATTTCGACCTGGCGACGAACGCGACGCCGGAGCAGGTCAAGCCGCTGTTCCGCCGCGCGTTCATCATCGGCCGGCGGTTCCGGCTGGTGCACGTGCTCGCCGGAGCGGAGACGATCGAGGTCGCGACGTTCCGGTCGCGGCAAACCGGCGACGACATCGCCGACGAGCACGGACGACTCTTGTCCGACAACGTCTTCGGCACGCAAGCCCAGGACGCGGCCCGACGCGACTTCACGATCAACGCACTGTATTTCGATCCGACGACCGAGGAAGTCTGGGACTACGTTGGAGGGGTGCCCGACATCAAGGCGCGGCGGCTGCGCCTGATAGGCGACCCGGTCACACGTTACCGCGAAGACCCGGTCCGCATGCTGCGCGGCGCGCGGCTGGCGGCGAAGCTGGGCATCTCCATCGAGAAAAAGACGGCGGCGCCGATTCCGGCACTGGCCCCGCTGATCCACAATGTCCCCCCGGCCCGACTGTTCGACGAGATGGAAAAGATCCTGCTCTCCGGTCACGCGGCCGAATCGGTCAAGAGCCTGCGCCGTCACGGCCTGCATCACGGCGTGCTGCCGCTGCTGGACGTGATTCTGGAACAGTCGCTTGGCCAGCGCTTCGTCGATCTCGCGCTCGCCAATACCGACCAGCGCGTGAGTGAAGGCAAGTCGGTGACACCGGCATTTCTTTTCGCCTCGCTGCTGTGGCACGAGGTGCTCGCCAGCTGGAACGCGGCGCGCCAGCGCGGCGAACGGCCGACACCGGCGCTGTTCGATGCGATGGATCGCGTGCTCGAGCAGCAGGCAGAGCGCCTGGCGATCCCCCGCCGCTTCGAGGCGACGATCAAGGAAATCTGGGCGCTGCAACCGCGCTTCGAACAGCGGGCCGGCCAGCGACCGTTCCGCCTGCTCGAGCACCCGCGTTTTCGCGCCGCCTATGACTTTCTCCTTCTACGCTGCGAAAGCGGCGAATTGCAGGGCGAGCTCGCGGGGCTCGCCGACTGGTGGACGAAATTCCAGGACGCCGATACCGCCGAGCGCGAGCGCATGCTGAAGCCGGACGAGGCGCCGAAAAAACGCCGCCGATCGCGCAGCCGCGGACGAAAGCGCGAGCCGGCGCCGAACGAAGCCGCAGCGGACGCCGCCGCCGAGGGCGAAGAAAGCTCCGAGTAGTGGAGCGTCGATTCCGGCATCCGTCCGGCGCCTCGCTCGCGTATGTCGGCATCGGCAGCAATCTTGCCCATCCGCGCCGACAACTCTCGCGCGCCATTGCCGAGATGGCGCGCCTGCCACGCACGCGAGTCACCGCCGTGTCACCGAACTACGTGAGCGCGCCGATCGGCGCCAGCGGTCCGCAGCCCGACTACGTCAACGCGGTCGCCGCGCTCGTGACGTCGCTGCCGGCGCAAGCGCTGCTGAAGCGGATGCGAGCGATCGAGCACCGCCACGGCAGGCCGCCGACGTGGCTTCGCCACCGCAATGCGGCGCGGACGCTCGACCTCGATTTGCTACTATTCGGCCGTCGCCGTTCGCGGATGCGACAGCTGACGCTGCCGCATCCGCGCATGCATCAGCGGGCATTCGTGCTCAAGCCGCTGCTGGACATCGCACCAGCGGCGGTCATTCCCGGGCGCGGCTCCGCGCGCCGCTGGCTGCGCGAATTGCACGGACAGCGCATCGCCCGCACTCACCGGCGTTTCCGGGCGTAGCGAGTGAGCGCGGCGGGCGAGGCGAAGCCGAGCCAAGGCCCGAAGGGCGCGCCGCCGCGCGACCGAGTTGGCCCGACACGACCTGCCGCGATACGCCGATGATCGAGGAGGGTCATGGACATCGAGAAATGCCGCTACATCGTCGTCGAGGGCCCGATCGGCGCGGGCAAGACCAGTCTCGCCCGGACCCTTGCGACCGCGCTCGACGCCGACACCCTGCTCGAGGCGCCCGACGAGAATCCGTTTCTCGCCAGATTTTACGAAGACATGCGCCGCTTCGCGCTGCCGACGCAGCTCAATTTCCTTTTCCAGCGCGTCGACCAGCTTCGGGGCCTGGCGCAGCTCGACATGTTCGCCCGGCACACAGTCGCGGATTTCCTGCTGGACAAGGATCCGCTGTTCGCCCGGCTCAACTTGAGCGACGACGAATTCGCGCTCTACGACAAGGTGTACTCGCATCTGAAGTTGCAGACGCCGACGCCCGATCTGGTGATCTATCTGCAGGCCCCGGTAACGACGCTGATCGAACGCGTCCATAAGCGCGGTGTCGGTTACGAGCGGGCAATATCGGAGCACTATCTGGCGCGGCTGGCCGACGCCTACAGCCGCTATTTCTACCAGTACTCCGGCGCGCCGCTCCTGATCGTCAACAGCGAGCGTCTGAACTTCGTCGACGATCCCGGGCACTTGCAGCTGCTGCGCGGCCGCATCGGCGCGATGCGCGGTCAGCGCGAGTTCTTCAACCTCGGCGCGAGCTGAGCGCGGTCTTGCGGTCGCGGTCGTCGCACCGGCGGCCGTTCATTCGAATTTTCGCCGCGCCGTCGGCGGCCGCAATGCCAGCGCATTGCCTGCGATCGCCAGGACGACGCCCAGCGCGCCGACCCAGGTCCAGCGGTAGCCTTCGAACAAGGTCGACAGCGCCAGGGCGATCACCGGCGTCGCCACCGCCGTGTACGCGGCGCGAGCCGCGCCGATGCGCCTCAACAAGGTGAGGTAGGCGCCGAACGCGATGACGCTGCCGAACAGCGCGAGATAAGCGAGCGAGGCGAGATAACCGAGCCCGGTGTCGAACGTCCACTCCAGGCCTTGCACGACGGCCGCCACGACCGCGACCAGCGTACCGTAAGCCATGCCCCAGGCGTTGCCGGCCAGCGTCGGTATGCCGGCGCGCTGGTTGCGCTGGGCGATCAGGTTGCCGCCGCTGGCGATAACGGTGCTGCCGAGGCCGAATGCGATGCCGTAGGCAGTCGCGCCCCCGCCGCGCGCCTGTGCGAGTTCCGGCAGAAACAACAGCGCGACGCCGGCGACGCCCAGCGCCGCCGCGATAAACGTGCGCGCAGTCAATGGCGTGCCGAAGAACATGCGCATGCCGATCGGGTTGAGGAACACGATCGTCGAGAACAGCACCGCGACCAGGCCCGAGGTCACAAAGCGCTCGGCCCAGTAAATGCCGATGTAGTTCAAGCCGAAGAGCGTTACGCCCACTGCGGCCAGATACGCATGGTCGCGGCGCGAAAAGCGCAGCGAGCGACCGGTCGCCAGGCACCATGCTGCGAGCAGGGCCGCCGCAAGAGCGAAGCGGTACGCGACCGAGACTTCGGGTGCGACGCCCGTCAGCTGATACTTGATGGCGAGCCAGGTCGATCCCCAGATCGCCGATGTGATGACAAACAGCCAGATCGCTCCGATTTGCATGTGATCGGTCAACGATATTGCGGTCGGCACCGCGCGCCGGCCAGCCTCGAAGCGGCTGCATCAGGCGGTCCGCAGCGCGTCGACGATTTTCAGCCGCGCCGCGCGCGCAGCCGGCAGAACGCCGCCGACGAGACCCATCACCAGCGCGAAGGCCAGCGACGCGACGACGATCGTCGGGGTCAGCACGAAGCGGAAGGCGAGCTCGGCGAACGTCTGGAAGTTCGTCGTCGAGATCGACAGCGCCTGCATGAACGATGCGGCGACCAGTCCTGCGACGCCGCCGAGGAGGCCGAGCAGCAGCGACTCGCTCAAGAATGCCGCGAGCACTGCGGCGCGGGAGAATCCCAGCGCGCGCAACGTGCCGATTTCCGCGGTGCGGCTCGCGACGCTGGCGTACATTGTGATCATCGCGCCGATGATCGCGCCGATCGAGAAGATCACCGAAATCGTCGTGCCCAGATAGCTGATGAACTTGGACATCGCTTCGGACTGGTCGGCGTAGAACCGCGTCTCGCGCTTGGCCTCGAGCGTCAGCCGCGGGTCTGACTCGATCGCGCTCTTGACCGCGTCGAAGCGATCGTTCTCGGTGAGCCGGAAGATCAGCGCGGAAAACCCGGTCCGTCGAAACGCCTGCAGCATTTGCTCGGCGTCGCCCCAGATCTCGGAATCGAAGCCTGTGCGGCCGGCGTCGAATACGCCGACCACCGTCCAGTCGCGCTGAGCGAAATGCAGCGTGTCGCCCAAGGCCGCGCCGCGGAATCCGCCGGCGATCGCGCGGCCTGCGACGATCTCGGACGTTCCGGGCCGAAACATCCTGCCTTCGGAGAGTTGCACCTGCGATCGAAGTACGAGCCCGGTTGCGGACACGCCGCGGATGACGACGTTCGCCGGCTTGCCCGTATCGCGCTTGGGAAGATTGATCAGCACGACCGGCTCCTTCGACAACAGTCGCCTGCCGTCCTCGCCGATCGCGACTTCCGGCATGCTCTCGACGACGCCGGCCTGGCTGCGGTCGATGCCGCTTTGCACCTCTGTCTGCGAGCCGCGCCGGATCACAATCACGTTGTCGTCCCGGCCGGTGGCGACCAATGTCGCTTCCAGTCCGGCGGACAGCATCAACACCGTCGCGAATACGTATACGACGAGAGCCATGCCTCCTGCCGTCAGCACGGTGGTCAGCCGACGCGCGACCAGGTTGCGCAGCACGTACGCGATGGGAATCGCCATTACCCGATCGACCGCAAGCCGTCGACGATCCTGAGCTTCGCCGCGCGCCAGGCCGGCAACGCCGCCGCCAGGACGCCGATCGAGATGGCGGCAACGAGCTGCAGCAAGAGCGTTTCGTCGCTAACGTAGAAAATCGGCAGAAATCTGCCCATCGCCTCGCCGAACGCGCGCGTCAGCGGATAGGTCAGCGCGATGCCCAGCGCGCCACCGGTAAGCGCGATCGCGAGCGACTCGCCTAAGATTAGCAGCGCGACCCGCCAGCCGCCGAAGCCCAGCGCCTTCATCGTCGCGTATTCGGAGCCGCGCTCGCGCGCGGTCATCGCCATCGTGTTGGCCATCACCGTCATGATGATGACGATGACTACCAGCGAGACCGCCTGAATCGCAAGGAGGATCGCGTCCGCCATCGCGACAAAGCCGAGCTGGAACGCTTTTTCGGTTTCGGTCAGCGTCTCCGCGAGCGAGTTCCGGAACGTCGCGTCGATCGCCGCCGAAACCGCGGCCGCCTCGCCCGGATCCTTGAGTTGCGCGATGAAGACGCCGGTCTGGTCACCGCGGCGAGGAAAACGCTTCTTGATCGTTTCGTTCAAGAGCCCCCAGTGGAAGAACATCGTCGATTGGTCGGTGGTCTTGTCCGCGCCGTCGTAGATGCCGCGCAGATTGAACGTCCAGGTGCCGGGGAAAATCGTGCCGCGTAGCGGTATCTGATCGCCAACCTTCCACCCATACTGCTCAGCCAGCTTGCGACCGACGATGCAGCCCTGGCGATCGACCAGAAATGCCTTTCTCTCTTCGGGCGGGAGCAGGAATTCCGGATACATGTCGAGGTAGCTCGCGGCGTCGATCGCGAATTGCGGAAAGAAATTGCGCTCGGTGACGTAGACGCCGCCGAACCAGTTCGCCCACGACACCGCGCTGACGCCGGGAACCTGTCGGATGCGCTGCGCATAGTTGAGCGGGAGCGAGAAGGTCAGCGAAATCGCGTTGCGCGTGACCAATCGCGCGCTCGAACTCGCATTGGCCCCTGCGTACCAGGCATCGATGATTGTACGCAACAAGCCGAAGGCCACTATCGCGACAACAATGCCGACGACGGTGAGCGCCGTTCGCAACTTGTGGCGCAGCGCATTCCTGAGGGCGAGACCGAGCAGATACAAGGCAATCGAACGAATGGCGCTGCAAGCGCGACTCGGAAGCTTACCGCACCCGCCTTGTGCGGACCTCTCGTTTTCGGCTATCGGCATGGAACTTGCTCAATTGACCACGACAACCGGATCGAGTCGGCAGGCAGCAGGCGTCCGACCGGTGCCGGTTCCTATTTGCTCGAGGCTGTCATGCGAATTTCGACCTTGATCGCTACGGTAACTCGCCCGGTCGCCGGCGCACTTGCGCTGTTGGCGGCGCCTTGCGCGCTCGCGCTTTCGCTTGGCGATGCGGCGCCGCAATCATGGCTCGGGCAGCCGCTGCGCGTCGTCGTTCCCATCGGCGCCGCTGCAGGCCAGCCGCTCACCGCAGCATGCGTCCACGTTATCGCTGACGCCGCTGGCGGCAGCGGACCGCCGCGACTACTGACGGGCAGAGTCACTATTGATCGCAGCGCGGCCGGGCCGCAGCTGCTCGTGACCACCACCCGGCCGGTCAACGACCCGGTGGTCCGGCTGGCCGTGCAGGCGGGCTGCGACGGGACTACCCGCCGCGACTACGTCCTGCTGCTCGATCCGCCGGCGGCAGCCGGCCCGGCGGTCGCCGTTGCCCATCACCGTACCGACACCAAGCCCGTCGCTCTGGTCGCGCCGACGCGCGATACGAATTCCACGGCGACCACCATCACCCATGTCGCGACCGCAGCGTCCGACGCTGCACCGCGTGTGCTGACGCCGAAAATGGCTGCGGCGGAAGCGGCACATCAGCCCATACTGCTGTCGAGCCCGGGCGGAAGTTCGTTCATACCGGAAGCTTCTGCGGCAGGATTGCCGCGCGCGGCATCGGCTCACGCTGGGTTCACGCCGGCCGAAGTCGAGCCGCCGGTGGCCCCTTGGTGGCCGCTAGCGGCAGCACTGCTGGTCGTCGCCGCGCTCGCGCGCTGGCTGGTGCCGATGCGCCGTCGGTCTGCGACGCCACCCGCCTGGGTCGCGCCCACCGCGCGCACCGAGCCCAACCCCTCGGTTTCCGGAAGGTCCACCTCGAGGTTTGGCAAGACCGGGCACTTCGCGGCGATGACCGAGCCCGGCCCCGGATTCCCGCGCGGCGGCCTGAAGGCCGAAGCCGGCGCGGCCAAGCTTGAATCCGTAACGGCGACGACGTCCAAGGCGGCTGCGACCAAGCCAGCATCGACGGTCGAGGACCCACGCTTCGCCGATTTCGACGCCGACCTGGTCGAGGAACAGACGATCAGAGCGGAGTGGGCCAGAGCCATGAACGAAGGCGCGACCGACATCGGCGGCGATTCGATACTCAAGGCGATCGACGACGCCGAGCGCGCGATCCACGGTGCGCCGGCGCACCCGGCACAGGTCGCGCTCGATCGCTCGCTCGACGACGAGCTGTTGCCGAACAAGGCACGCCGCTGACGTCGAACCGTCGGCTCGCTCCGGGGCCTCAGTCAGCGAGCACTCCCTTTTCGAGGTGTATAACTCGGCGCGCAGTCCCGGCGGCCTTCGGATCGTGGGTGACCATCAGGATCGTCTTGCCCAGCTCGCGATTGAGCCGCTCCAGCAGGCCCAGGATTTCCGCGCCGGTGACACGGTCGAGGTCGCCTGTCGGCTCGTCGGCGACGATCAGCGTCGGATCGCTGATCAAGGCGCGCGCAATCGCGACCCGCTGCTGCTGGCCGCCCGACAGCTCGTTCGGATAGTGATCAGCCCGGTCGGCGAGGCCGACCAGCCGCAGCGCAACGTCGACCCTCTCACGCCGCTCGCGGCGTGAGAGCGCTGTGAGCTGCAGCGGCAGCTCGACGTTCTCGAACGCCGTCAGCACCGGCATCAGATTGTAGAACTGGAAGATTAAGCCGACGTTCGCTGCACGCCAGCGCGCGAGATCGCCTTCGCTCAGGCCGGCGATATCGACGCCTCCGACCTCGATCGTTCCGCTGCTCGGCTTGTCGATGCCCGCGATCAGGTTGAGCAACGTGGTCTTGCCCGATCCGGACGGACCCATCAGTGCGACGTGGTCGCCCAGCGCCACGTCGAGATTGATGTCGACGAGCACGGGAATGATTTGCTCGCCGCGGCGGTAATATTTCGACAGCCCGCGGATGGCCACCAGCGGCGGCGCGGCGCCCGGCGTCATGGCCCGGGTGGCAGCGGATGCGATCACCGGCGATCGCGGCGCGGCGGGGGCGCGCTGCACGATGGCTGCGGCAACGATCGGCGCCGACGATGCTCGATACCGCACACGCCCTATTTCGCTGCCGGCTTGACCAGCGCGCCGGCCTTGAGGTCGGGCGGAGGATCGAGCACCGCCTTCTCGCCGCTTTTCGCGTCACCGGTGATCGCCGTCAACTCGCCCATCTTGCGGCCCGGCGTTACCGCCACTTCCTCCACCTTGTCGCCGCGAAGGATGTAGAGCACCGTCCTGCCGGCGCGCTGCGCCAGCGCGCTGGAGTTCACGGCGGTAAGCGGCGCCTGCTGCTCGGCGGTGACCGGCTGCGAGAGGAACGAAACCTTGGCGCTCATTTCCGGCAGCACGCGCGGATCGATGGCGTCGAAATGCACCTTGGTCATCACCGTCGCCTTGGCGCGGTCCACGGTGGGCACGATCCGCGCAACGGTGCCGAGAAAGCGCGCGTCCGGCAGTGCATCGAGCGTGATCTCGCAAGGCTGTCCGACCCGAACCTTGGACAGACTCGATTCGGAAACGTCGGCCTCGACTTCAAGCGTGCTCATGTCGGCCATGCTGACGACGGCGCCCTTGGAATCGGCCGCCGACGAAAACGGCGTGACCAGATCGCCGACATTGGCGCTCTTCGACAGAATGACGCCATCGAACGGCGCACGGATCAGCGTGTAGTCGACGGCGACATTGGCGTTGCGCGCATTGGCTTCGGCGGCGGCCAGCGCCGCCCTGGCGCTGGCAACGCCCGCGACGGCGCGGTCGGCGCGCGCCTTCGCCTGGTCGAGCGCGGAGGCGGACACGAATTTCTGCGCGATCAGATCCTGCGTTCGCTTGAGCGATGCACCGGCGTCGCGATTCTCGGCCTGAGCCTGCTCGAGCGAGGCACGCGCGACCTGAACGTTGGCGGCGGCGCCCTCCTGTTGCGCCTTGACGTCGCGCGCGTCCAGCCGCGCGATGACGTCGCCCGCCTTGACCCGCGAACCCTCGGCCACACCCAGCCATTCAAGGCGACCGGAAGCCTTCGACGATATCGACGCCTTGCGCTGCGCGACGACATACCCTGTCGAGTTGAGCACCACGAACTGCTGCGACGGATAGACGATGACAATAGCCGTCGTCGGCAGGACCATCGCGTGGCGCTGCAACGCATACCATGCCACAGCGCCGATCACGACCAGCGCAATCGTGGCGAGCCACCACCAGCGTCGCCTGAGCTTGCTACGAGTCGGAGCGAGCGTACGGTCGATCTTCAGCCGGGAAAGGTCGTCGTTGGGCACGAATGACGATGCGGTTGTGCGGCGGTCGGTGAGTATAGACCATAGCGTTTGCCGCGATGTTCGGCGGCGAAGGTCGCGCGCTCATCCGGCGAGGAACGGCTCGATCAATGCCGCCACGCTCGCCGGTTGATCGTGGTGCAGCATGTGACCGGCGTCGGCGATCGTCGTCAGGCGGCCATCGCGAAAAGTCGCGACCCGTCGCTCGAGCCCCGCCTGATCCTCGCCCAGCCAGCGCGGCACGAAGGAATCGCTGGCCGCGACCCACAGCACGGGCGCGCTGACCCGTTGCCAGGTGGCGCGCACTTCCTCGCTCCGGTAGACGGTGGGAAAGGGGAGCTTGTGACGAGGATCCGAGCGCAGCCTCGCGCTGCCGTCGGGCAACGCTTCCGCCCAGTGTTCGGCAAGAAACTCCGCGTGGTCGCGCGTCATGCGTGGATTGTTCTTCTGCAGCCGGTCGGCGACGGCGGAGAGATTCCTATACGGCGCAAACGACGGCGGATCGCGCAGCGCGTCCAGCCACTTCACGAGTTTTTCGGGTGCGAGCTCGGGGTTCTCGGCCGGAACGCCGAAGCCCTCGAGCGACACCAGCCGCGCCACGCGCTGCGCCCGCACCCCGCCGTAGATGCACGCGACGTTGCCGCCGAGGCTGTGGCCGACGATGCGTGCCGGCGCGTCCGGAGTGAAATGCTCCAGTAGCGCGTCGAGATCGGCGATATAGTCGGCGAACCAGTACCCGTCGGCGCACCACGCGCTTTGCCCGAAGCCGCGCCAGTCCGGTGCGACGACGTGCCACTCGCGGGTCAGCGCATCAACCAGAAACTGGAACGATGCGCCGACGTCCATCCAGCCGTGCAGCATGAAAAGCTTCGGCGCGGCGGGATCGCCCCAGGTTCGGACGTGGTACGACAGGCCACGCACCGCGAGAAACTGCGATGTCGAAGCTTTCATGGCGGCACCGGCCGCACCCGTCACTGCGATCTTCGCTTTGCCGTCACTTCTTCTTGCACAGGAAGTTTCCGTCCTGCCATCCGGTGCGGTACTGGCCATCGTTTTTGAAACGCGCCGGATCCTTGTGCTCGACGCTGCCGATGCTGGCGCAACCGTCGGCGTAGCCTTGCCGATAAGGCAACGGAAAGCCTTGCAGGTTGACGTTGGCGGGCGGATTCGGACTCTTGGTCGGCGGCGCCTGCGGCTTGACCGGCGCGGACGGCTCCGCACCTGGTGCCGTCGCCGGCGGAGGCTGGCTGCCGGTCGGCGGTAACGGCGGCGGGACCGACGCGCAGGCCGCGAGGAGTAGCGCAGTCGCTAGCGTGACGAGGGCGCTGCGCGCCGTTGGTTGCAAGGTGGCGATCATCGGAGTCGGCGGCGGAAGCGAGTAAAATTGTACCTCATGAGCGCGTCTGCAGCCGTCCCGCTGTTCGTCCATCTGAGGATGCACAGCGAGTATTCGATCGTCGACGGCATGGTGCGCATCGACGAGGCTGTCGACGCAGCCGCGGCCGATCGCATGCCGGCGCTTGCGCTGACCGATCTGGCCAACGTGTTCGGCATGGTCAAGTTCTACAAGGCGGCGCGCTCGCGCGGCGTCAAGCCGATCATCGGTTGCGACGTCTGGATCACGCACGAAAGCGAGCGCGATGCGCCGCAGCGGCTGCTGCTGCTTTGCCAGTCGCGCACCGGCTATCTCCGGCTCGCCGACTGGCTTACCCGCGCGCATCGCGGCAACCAGCATCGCGGGCGCGCGGAACTGCGGCGCGAATGGTTCGTGGAAGGCACCGAAGGCCTGCTGGCGCTGTCGGGATTCGCCGGCGGCGAAGTCGGCCAAGCGCTGGCGCAGGGCAACGCGCCGGCGGCCGGCGCTGCGGCGACCGCGTTGGCCAAGGCGTTTCCCGGTCGCTTCTATCTCGAAGTGCAGCGTGCGGGCCATCCCGGCGACGAGGCGTTGGCCGCAGCGACGCTTCGGCTCGCGGCCGGGCTCGCGCTGCCGGTGGTCGCGACGCACCCGGTGCAGTTCGCGACGCGCGACGAATTCCGCGCGCACGAGGCGCGCGTATGCATCGCCGAGGGACACGTGCTGGCGGACCCGAGGCGGCCGAGGCACTTCACACCCGAGCAGTATTTCAAATCGCAGGCCGAGATGGCGCAACTGTTCGCGGATATGCCGCAGGCGCTGGCCAACAGCGTCGCGATCGCGCAGCGCTGCAACCTGACAATACCGCTGGGCAAGAACTACCTGCCGGCGTTTCCCACCCCCGAAGGTGTTTCGCTCGAACAGCACCTGCGCGACGAAGCGACCGCGGGGCTCGCGCGGCGGCTGGTCTCGCTTTATCCCGACAGCGAGGAACGCGCGCGCAAGCAACCGGAATACGCGGCAAGGCTCGAGTTCGAGGCCAAGACGATCATCCAGATGGGTTATGCCGGCTACTTTCTGATCGTGGCCGACTTCATCAACTGGGCGCGGATGAACGGCGTGCCGGTCGGGCCGGGACGCGGCTCGGGCGCGGGTTCGCTCGTCGCATACAGCCTCGGCATCACCGACCTCGACCCGCTGCGCTACACGCTGCTGTTCGAGCGCTTCCTTAATCCGGAACGCGTTTCGATGCCGGATTTCGACATCGATTTCTGCCAGGACGGCCGCGATCGCGTCATCGACTACGTCAAACACAAGTACGGCGCCGAATCGGTCTCGCAGATTGCGACGTTCGGCACGATGGCGGCCAAGGCAGTAGTGCGCGACGTCGGCCGCGTGCTGGATCTTCCGTACAGCTTCTGCGACGGGATCGCAAAGCTGATTCCGTTCCAACCCGGCCGCGCCGTGACGCTCAAGCGGCGCGGCCGCGATGCGCCGCCGAACGTCGTCTATGCGCGCGAGGTCGAGCCGCTGCTCAACGAGCGCGAGGCCGCCGAAGAAGAGGTACGCGAGCTCTTGAGCCTCGCGGAGCAGCTCGAGGGCTTGCCGCGCAACGTCGGCATGCACGCCGGCGGCGTGCTGATCGCGCCCGGCAAGCTCACCGATTTCTGCCCTCTGTACACGCAGCCGGGCTCCGACGCGCTGGTCTCGCAGTTCGACAAGGACGACGTCGAGTTGGTCGGTCTGGTCAAGTTCGACTTCCTGGGACTGACGACGCTGACGATCCTCGATTGGACGCTGCGTTACGTGAGGATGCTCGATGCTTCGTCGACGCTGACGCTGGATAGCCTGCCGCTGGATGACGCGCGCGCCTACGACATTTTCCGCAGCGGCAATACGACGGCCGTGTTCCAGTTCGAATCTCGCGGCATGCGCGAGCTCCTCCTGCAGGCGCCGCCGAAGCGCTTCGACGACGTGATTGCGCTGGTGGCGCTCTACCGTCCGGGGCCGATGGAGCTCATCCCCGACTACGTGCGCCGCAAGCAGGGCGCGGAGCGATTCGAGTACGTCGACCCCCGTCTCGAGCCGATCCTGGCGCCGACGCACGGCGTGATGATCTACCAGGAGCAGGTGATGCAGATTGCGCAGGTCATCGGCGGCTACACGCTGGGCGCCGCTGATTTGTTGCGTCGCGCGATGGGCAAGAAGCTGCCCGACGAAATGGCCAAGCATCGCCAGGGCTTCACCGCCGGCGCGATCGACCGGGGCCTGAGCTCGGCCAAGGCGACGCAGCTTTTCGACCTGATGGAAAAGTTCGCCGGCTACGGCTTCAACAAATCGCACGCGGCTGCGTACGCGCTGATCGCCTACCAGACCGCCTACTTCAAGGCGCACCACCCGGCGGCGTTCATGGCCGCCAACCTGTCGGCGCTGATGGACGACACCGACAAGGTGCGTCAGTTCTACGACGATGCGGCAGGGCTCGGCCTTTCGATGCTGCCGCCGGACGTCAACGCGTCGAATTATCGCTTCGAGCCGGTCGACGGCAAGCATATCCGCTACGGCCTCGGCGGCATCAAAGGCACCGGCCGGGCCGCGATCGAGGCGATCGTCGCGGCGCGCGCCGAGCGCCCGTTTACCGACTTGTTCGATTTCTGCCGGCGCGTCGACAAGCGCAGCGTCAATCGCCGCGCTGTCGAAGCGCTGATCCGCGCCGGGGCCTTCGACGCCATCGACGCACGGCGCGCAAGCCTGCTTGCGTCGGTCGGCGCCGCACTCGATCACGGCGAGCGCGCGGAGCGCGCGGCGTCGCAGGTATCGTTGTTCGGGGAAGAAAACGGAGCGGGACAGGCGGCGCCGGCACTGATTGCCGCGCGCGAATGGTCGGAAGCCGAACGGCTGGCGCAGGAGAAAGCGAGCCTCGGCTTTTACCTTTCGGGCCATCCGTACCATGCGCACGCGGCCGAGCTGGCAAGACTCGTGCAGCAGCCGCTGGGCGCGCTGAAACCGACGCAGACGCCGGTACGCATCGCCGGCATCGTCGTGCAGTTGCGCACGCAGACCTCGCGCCGCGGCAAGATGGCGTTTGTGACTCTCGACGACGGCCGCGACCAGCCGGAGATAGTCATATTCAACGAGACCTTCGATGCCAATCGCCATCTGCTGCGCGAGGATGCTGTGCTGGTCGCCGAAGTGAAGGTGCAGCAGCGAGTCGGCGACGACGGTCAGATCCAGGGCCTGCGCATCATCGCCGACGCCGTCTACGATCTTGCCGGCGCGCGCCGGAAATGGGCGCGTGCGCTGCGCCTTTCCTGCAATGGCTCGAGCTCGGCGCAGCGCCTGTTCGATCTGATCGAACCGTTTCGCCGCGGCCATTGCCCCGTGACGATCAGCTACTGCAACCAGGCGAGCGGCGGCGACATCGAGCTGGGCAGCGATTGGCGAGTCAACCTCGACGAGCACCTGCTCGCCGGGTTGCGCGAATGGCTGGCGCCGGAGAACGTGGCCGTTCTCTACTGAATCGTCCGCCCGCGTGTACCGGCGGCGGCGCGGCTCGCGCTTCCCTACCCTCCATGCTCGACGACATCATCGGTCGCTACAGGGCGTTTCTGCGCCTGCCGGACGTCGCACGCTTGCTCGCGACCGCATTGATAACGCGACTCCCGATAGCCAGTGTCACGCTGGCGATGCTGATGCATGTGCGCGCGCTGACCGGATCATTCACGCAGGCGGGTTTGACGGTCGGTGTCTATCTTGCGGCGTCGGCGCTCGTTGCCCCGGCGCTGGGCCGCATCATCGACCGGCGCGGGCCGCGCACCGTGCTGCTCGCTACCGGAGTCATCTGCCCGCTGGCGCTGGTTTGCATTCTGCTGGGCGCCCAGTTGGAACTGTCGGCGCCGGCGCTCATTGCCGCCGCCGCGATCGCAGGCGCCTTCGCACCACCGATCACGGTGCTGACGCGCACCGTGTGGCGCTATCGCTTCGACGACCCGAACGAGCGCAAGACCGCCTTCGCCCTGGATGCGGTGTTGATCGAGCTCGCCTTTACCCTGGGGCCGATGCTCGTGGCCGCCCTCCTGGCCGTCGCCTCGCCCCGCGTCGCATTCACCGCCGCGTGCGTCCTGGTCGCGCTTGCCGTGCCCGTATTCGCGCTATCCCCTGCACTGAAGTACTGGCGTCACCAGCCCGGCGTCGAGCGACGCCAGCTCGGACCGCTGGCCGACCCGCGCCTGCTCGCCGTCTATGCCGTGACGTTCCTGCTGATGTTCGCGCTGGGCCTGGTGGAGATCGGGTACGCCGGCTTCGCGACCGCCGCGGCGATGCCGGCGTTCGCAGGCATCCTGATCGCCGTCAATTCGATCGGCAGCGGCGCCGGCGGCTTGCTTTACGGCGGCGCCCAGCTTGCGATGTCGATCGAGCGGCAGCTACCGCGCTTGCTCCTGTTGGTGGTGCTGCCCCTGGCGGCGCATGCGGTGACGAGTTCGCCTTGGCTGCTTGCCGCACTGGCTTTGGTGGCGGGCATCGGCATCGCGCCGGCACTGACGGTGGTGATGCTCTTGATCAGCGCCAACGCGCCGTCGCGCTATGCGACCGAGGCGTTCACCTGGTCGACTACCTTCCTGGTGGGCGGTCTCGGCGCCGGCCATGCCGTCGGCGGCAAAATCGTCGAAGGCAACGGCGCGCGCGCCGTCTTCGCCGCGGCGGCAGCCATGGCTCTCGCGGCCGCGATCAGCGCGCTGGGCGTGCGAGCGCGCAAGCGCAGGCCGGCCACTTCCGATCGGTAAAGGGACGCGCGTGTTTCTTGGCGCGCTGCAGCGGCTCGCGATTGCGCCTCGTACGGCGCGATCGCGACCGTCAAGCCTTGCCCGAGCGCGTGCGAGCCGCCTTCCGGGCTGACGCCGAGCGCGCGGCCGGACCGCGTTTCTTGGCGACCGCCTTCGCATGCCGCGAAAGCGCCGTCGGGCTCGCGGCGCTGCTGCCCTCGCGCTTCAGCGCGTTGGTCGTCGCGCGCGACCGCCGCGGCGAAGCAATGGCCGCTTTGCGTGCGCCGGCGGCACTGGCGAGCTTGGCGCCGCGGCGTGTCTTCGCGGACGCCTGCGCCTCGGCCGGGGGCTTGAGCGCAACGCCCGCTCGGCGTGCCTTCGACAAGCCGATGGCGATTGCCTGCTTCGCGGATCTCGCCCCATGCTTGCCTTCGCGCACGTGCTCCATTTCCTCGCGGACGAACTCGCCGGCCTGCGTGCTCGGCGATTTGCCCTCGCGCTTGTCCTCAGCTGCGCGTTCCAGCGTTTTCGGGTCTGGCATCGATTGCTCCTTCGCTTTTAGATTCGGGGCATAGAGTAAAGCTTACAAGGGACAGCAAAACTTGCCGGCTAAGGCGTAGCGGCCGTCGGACCGCGGGTGATTCACTTCAGCCTTGCTTGCACGCGGCATGGCCGCAGCCGCATCCGGCCGGCGACGCCGACGGACTTCCGGCGTTTTGCTCGCAATAGTCCGAGCAATAGCGCTTTCCGGGAGCGACATCGCATTTGCACCCCGGGTGCGCGCATTTGCTATAACTCGATGACCCCATCGAACCCTGCATTTGTGCCATCGCTTGTCTCCTGTAAAAAGCGCGCAAACCAGCTCGCCTGAGACAGCAGCAGCAAAAAACGTTCCGGGAAGATCGTTCTGCAGTCGACTGCGGCCGGCACCGCGCGGACTACCGCGCCGCGTCTGGACACGGCTGGCTGCGGCGCTAGCGGACGCGCTCGAGCTTGTAGACGAAGTGCTTGGTGTCGCCGAAAAAAGACCAGCGGAAGTACTTCTCGTGGTAGAAAAGCTTGACCTTGGCGTTCGCCGCAATTGCGTCGTCGATGTCCTTGCGTACCGCGTCGTCGGCATCATGCACGCTGAAATCCCACAGCCTGGTGGCTGTGCCCAAAGTCGGGTCCTGCTGCAGGAAGCCGAAGTCGAGCGTTCCCTCCCAGGTCTTGAACACGTAGCCCGAGCGCGACAGCTTGATGACCTGTCCAACGCGATAGCCGTCGCTGTAGTCGGCCGCAAAGGCGATCCATGCCGCCAGAGCCATGACGGCGAGGACGACGAGCAGAGCGACGAGCTTTTTCATCGACGGGGTGGAAGGCGGTCCAAGTGTAGCCCGGATGACAGGCCGAAGAAACGTGAGGCCCGAGCTACAATGATCGCCTATCCGACCAGCGCCTTAAAGCCGATGCCCGCCGCCATTCCGCCCGTCATGAATTACGTCGTCGCCCGCGAGCCCGGACCGCCCGAGGTCCTGACACTCGCCGAGACGGCAACACCGGCCCCTAAGCCGGGAGATGTGCTGATCGCGGTAGCTTACGCTGGCGTCAATCGGCCCGACTGCATCCAGCGCGCGGGAAACTATCCGCCACCGCCCGATGCATCGCCGATCATCGGCCTGGAAGTGGCAGGCACCGTCGTTGCGCTCGGCGACGGCGTCACCGAATGGCGCCTCGGCGACCAAGTCTGCGCGCTGACGCCCGGCGGCGGTTACGCCGAGTATTGCGCGGCGCCGACGGAATGCTGCCTGCCCTATCCGGAGGGTCTTTCCGCGCTCGAGGCGGCGAGCCTGCCGGAGAATTACTTCACCGTCTGGAACAACCTGTTCGACCGCGTTCATCTGCAGGCCGGCGAAACCGTTCTGATCCACGGCGGCTCGGGTGGCATCGGGCTCGCGGCGATTCAGCTCGCGCACGCGATCGGAGCCCGTACGATCACGACCGTCGGCAGCGACGACAAGGCGGCGTTCTGCAAGACGATCGGCGCCGACCACGTGATCAACTACCGTCAGCAGGATTTTGCTGCCGAAGTCGCTGCGATCACCGGCAAGCGCGGCGTGGACGTCATCCTCGACATGGTCGGCGGCGACTATATCGAGAAAAATCTCAAATCCCTGGCGCTCGAAGGCAGGATGGCGATCATCGCGTTTTTGCAGGGCAGCCGCGTCACCGTCGACTGGCGCCACATCATGATGAAGCGGCTGACCGTGACCGGCTCGACACTCCGCGCTAGTCCCGCCGCGAGGAAAGCAGCGCTGGCGCGTTCGTTACGCGACAAGGTCTGGCCGCTGTTCGCCGCGCGCAAGTTGAAGCCGGTCATTCATCGGGTATTTCCTTTGGCCGAAGCAGCGGAGGCGCATCGCCTGATGGAATCGAGCGCTCACATCGGCAAGATCATGCTGGCGGTGCGGCCCTGACGGCGGATCGATCGCTCCCTTTGGGCAAGTGACGAGAACTCGCCGTCCGCTCAGTAGGTCGCGCGTCCGCCCGACAGATCGAACACCGCGCCGGTCGAGAACGAACAGTCAGCGGTGCAAAGCCAGGCGACCAGCGCCGCGATTTCGTCGACCGTCCCGAAGCGCCCCAGCGGAATCTTCGACAGCATGAAATCGATGTGCTGTTGCGTCATCTGATCGAAAATCGCCGTTTTGACCGCGGCGGGCGTCACGCAGTTGACGCGCACGCCGGTTTTCGCGAGCTCCTTGCCGAGCGACTTGGTCAATCCGATGACCGCGGCCTTCGATGCGCTGTAGGCGCTCGCGTTGGGATTGCCTTCCTTGCCCGCCACCGAGGCGATATTGACGATGCGTCCATAGTCCTGCGCGAGCATGACCGGAACGACCGCACGGTTGCAGTGGAAAACGCCGTTCAGGTTGACGTCGATGACCTGGCGCCAGGCATCGACCGGATATTCCCAGGTCGTCGTGTTCGGCCCGGTGATTCCGGCCGAGCATACAAGCGCATCGATGCGCCCCAGCGCCGCCGCCGTCACCCGCGCGGCACCGGCGACGTCGTCGGCGTCGGCCACATCGACCTTGCGTGCATCGGTGCCCTGTCCCAGGGTCGCGGCGGCATTCGCCAGCGCGGTCGCGTCGCGGTCCCACAGACTGATGCGGCCGCCGCTTGCCTTGAGACGCTGCGCGACCGCTAGCCCTATGCCGGTCGCCCCGCCGGTAACGACCGCAACGCGGCCTTCGAAGTCCAGTCGATTCATGGCCGCGTCTTCCTCGAGCGCCGTCGTGTGTTGCGCGCAATCCTAGCACGCGGCATCGCCGGCGCACGCTGCTGCCGGTGGAGCGCGGCGTCCTACATCAGAATCAGACGCTTTCCTATACCGCGCGCAGTCATGGCGCGTGATAGTCGTGTCTGCAAGCCAGAGGCGTCGAGGCAGCATCGATTTCGCGATGTCGCGCCCGCTCTCTCAATCGACCAGGAGCAAACCATGGAACAGACCCGTACCAGCGCCCCCTTCAATCCGAATATCGAAAATGCCGCGCAACAGGTGCACCAGACCGTCGACAAGGTCGCCGATAAGGCCGTCACCGGCGTCGACCGCGCAAGTGATTTGATGCATCGCGCCGTAAATGCCGGCACGGACAAGGCTGCGGTCGCGGCGGACTGGGCCACTCAGGTTCCGGAGCAGGTCAAGCGGGCGGGCGGTGCGCTGACCGAATCAGCCTGCAGCTCCATTCGCTCCCGGCCCCTGACAACGGTGTTCGGTGCGCTGGCCGTCGGTTACGTGCTGGGACGCATCGCTCGCTGGTAGGCCGGCAGCCGCCAGGAACAACATCGCGCCCAGGACGGAGGAGCGAGACGGGCGCGCGATGCGGCAAGCCGAGTTGCCGTGCGCCCGTCAGGGGAGCGTATCGCCCGGCGATACGCGCCGTAGCGTCCGCCACGCTGCGTACAGCAAGATCGCCGCCAGCAGCGCAAGCGCCCAGCGTGCGTCGACCGGAATCGCCGGGATGGCGCCGCTGCTTAGCGTATCGGAATCGGTTGCGCTGTTGTTGTTTGGATTCGGGTCGATCGTGCCCGCTGGCGCCGCCACCGTCGCCGTGTTCACCAGGTTCCCTGTCGTCCCCAGCGCGACCGTCCCGTTCAGCACGAACGTGACGCTTGCTCCCGCCGGCAGATTGACGGCTGCGTCGATGCTTCCCGATCCCGACGCCGGACAACTTCCGCCGCCGGCACCGGCGCAGGTCCACGTTGCGCCGGTAATCGCTGCAGGAAGCGAATCGGCGACGATCGCTCCGGTCACGCCACCGGGGCCGGCATTGCTCGCGACGAGCGTGTACGTCACCGCTGCACCGGGCGTATAGCTGGAATTGCCATCCGATTTGGTGATGGCTAGGTCCGCGGTGGGCACCAGCGCGTCGTTGTCGGTGGCGCTGTTGTTGGCGGGAGTCGGGTCGACAACTCCCCGGGTGGTACGACCGTCGCCGTATTCGCGAGATTCCCGCTCGCGCCCGACGCGACGGTCGCGACGACCGTATAAGTCAAGCTCGCACCCGCGGGCACGTTCACCGTGTCGCTGATGTTCCCCGTGCCGGAAGCGCTGCAACTGCCGCCGCTCGCGACGCAGGTCCACGTGGCGGTGCCGATGGCGGGCGGCAGCGCATCGGTCACGGTTGCGCCGAGAGCATCGCTCGGCCCCGAATTCGAAACGACGATCGTATAGCTCACGGCCTGGCCGGGCACGGCTGTCGCCACGCCATCGGTCTTGGTGATCGCGAGATCGGCCACCGCCGCCAACGTGTCGCTATCCGTGGCGGTGGCCGCTGTCGCGAGCGCCGGATCGGTCGCCGTTACGGTGTTGACCAGCGGATTCGCCGCCAAGCTTGCCGCGAACGCCACCTGCGCGGTCAACGTCAGGGAGTTGCCCGCGCCTGCGGCGACTTGCGCGCCGGTGGCGCCGAAACTCGCCTGTCCGGTCGTGCCCGTCAGGGTACCGCAGCTTGCGGCTCCGGCGGCGGCGCAAGTGGCATCGGCCGCGAGGCTCACCCCCGCCGGCAGGGGGTCGAATACCGACGTGTTCGACGCGTTCGACGGCCCGGCATTCGTCACGACGATCGTATACGTCGCGGTGCTTCCCGGCGTGTAGGTCGTGCTGCCGTCGGTCTTGGTGATGCCCAGCACGACCTGCGCTGCACGCGTGTTGCTGTCCGAGCCGCTGCCGCTCGCGCCAGAAGCGATGTCCATGGCCGTCGCCGCATTGATCAGCGGATCGTCGGCCAGATCGGGGGCAAAGTTCACCGGCGCCGTGAATACGAGCGCATTGCCGGCACCCGCCGCGATCCTTGCCCCGCTCGCACCGAGGCTCGATTGTCCCGTGCTGCCGTTGACCGTTCCGCAATCCGCGCTGCCGCCCGGCACGCAAGTCGCGTCGCTACTCAGCGTGACTCCGGCCGGCAGAAGATCGCTGACGGTCACGTCGACTGCGTCGGACAAGCCGGTGTTGCTAACGGTGATCGTGTAGATCGCGGCTCCTCCGGGCGTGTACGTCGCGCTGCCGTCGGTCTTGCTCACCGCGAGCGACACCTGCCGGGTCAACGCGTCGCTGTCGGTTCCCGAACCGCTTGCACCCGAAACGAGATCGGTGGCCGTGGCGGTGTTGTCGAGCGGATCCGCCGTCATGCCTCCGCCAAAGCCAACCGGAACGGTGAACACCAGCGCATTGCCCCCGCCCGCGGCGACAGTGGCACCGGTCGCGCCGAAGCTCGTCTGCCCGCTGCTGCCGCTCACGCTGCCGCAGCTCGCGTTGCCGCTGGCAACGCAAGTCGCATTGCCGGTCAGCGTCGTTCCGGCCGGCAGCAGATCGGCGACCGTCACGTCGGTTGCGTCCGATACACCCCCATTCGTGATGGTGACCGTGTAGCTCGCGGAGCCTCCCGGTGTGTACGTCGAGCTGCCGTCGGTCTTGACTACCGCCAGGTTGACCTGCGGCGCCAGTGCGTCGCTGTCGTTCCCCGACGCGTGGCGCCGGTGGCAATGTCGGTCGCCGTCGCGGTGTTGACCAGCGGATTGACGGTCATGTTCGCCGCGAAGGCGACGGGAACGTAAAGAGCAGCGAATTACCCATGCCGGCAGCGATGCGCGCACCGGTCGTCGCTGAAGCTCGTCTGACCGACGCCGCCGGTTACGGTGCCGCAGGTCGCGACGCCGTTCGCCACGCAGGAAGCGCCCGACGTCAGGGTCAGGCCCGGCGGCAGAAGGTCGGTGACGGCACGTCGGTGGCGTCGCTCGCGCCGACGGTGACGCGTGACCAGCGTATACGTCGCCGTACCGCCGGGGGTGTAGCTCGCGCTGCCGTCGGTCTTGACGACGGTCAGGCCACCTGAGGAGTCAGGGTATCGGTGTCGGTGGCGCTGTTGTTGGCGAGATTGGCGTCGATCACGCCGGAGGGGGCTGTGACCGTCGCCGTGTTTACCAGCGTTCCTGACGCGGCCGAGGCAATGTCGGCGACGATCGTGTACGTCACGGTGGCGTTCGCGGGGAGATCGACGAGTATCGCCGATGTTGCCGCTTCCGCTGGCGCTGAAACCGCTGGCGCCGCCGCTACCGACGGCGGTGAACGCGGCACTTGTTACCGCGGCGGGCAAGGTGTCACTCACCACCGCACCGACGACGCCGCTCGGCCCGTTGTTGCGGACGACGACCGTGTAGGTCGTCGACGCCCCGGGGTGGCAGCTCGCCGTGCCATCGGTCTTCGTAATCGACAGATCGGCGCCAGCGTGATCGTGTCGGTGTCGGTCGCGCCGTTGTTGCCGGGTATCGGGTCGGATACGCCCAGCGGCACCGCGATGGTCGCAGTGTTGGCGATGGTCCCGTCGCCGCTCCGCTGACCGTGCCGTTGACGATGAACGTCGCGCTACCGCCGACGAGCAGATTGACGGCGGCCGAGATGTTGCCGCTCCCAATGGCGGGGCAGCTCGACCCCGCGGTGGCGCTGCAGCTCCAGGTCTCCGAGCGTGAGGCCCGAAGGCGCATTGTCGGTCATCGTCGCGCCGGTGACCGCACTCGGTCCGTTGTTGCGTCGCGACGATCGTGTACGTCGTGCTGCCGCCGGCAGCGACGCTGCCGACGCCGTCGGTCTTGGTGATGGCGAGATCGGCCTGCGGCGTCAGCGTGTCGGTGTCGGTCGCGCTGTTGTTGTTCGGGTTGGGATCGGTCACGCCGGCCGGCACTGCAACGCTCGCCGTGTTGGTCAACGTTCCCGTCGCCGTCGTCGAAATCGTGGCGGACGAGGTGAACGTCGCGCTGCCGCCGGCCAGCAGGTCGAGCCGAGACATTGATGCTGCCCGAACCCGAGGCTGGACAGCTGCTGCCCGGCGATGCCACACAGGTCCAAGTCGCCCCGGTGATCGCTGCCGGCAACGTATCGGACACCATGGCGCCCACGACATCGCTCGGCCCGCGTTGGTCGCGACGATCGTGTAGCCGGTCGAGGTGCCCGGCACGACGCTGGCCACGTTATCGGTCTTGGTGATCGCAAGGTCTGCCTGCGGCGTCAACGTATCCGTGTCGTTCGCCGACGTGACTGGATTGGTGTTGATCACCGCCCCCGGCACAGCCAGGCTCGCCGTATTGGTGATCTGCCGGTGACGCCCGGCGCGATCGCCGCGTTGACCGTGAAAGTGACCGAGCCGCCGTGAAGAACCGTCACGCTGACGGCGATCGGCCCGCTGCCGCTCGCAGGACACGCCGATCCGGCGCTCGCCGCGCATGTCCATGAAGTGAAACGTCATGCCGGCCGGCGGCGTGTCGTTGACACCCAGCCCGGTGACATCGCCCGGTCCGGCGTTGGAGACTCCGATCGTGTACGTCGTCGTACCGCCGGGCACGATCGCAGCTACGCCGTCGGTCTTGCTGATCGTGAGATTGACCGTGCCAGTGGCAGCCAGCGTGGCCGTTCCCTGAAGAAGATTCGTGACGCCTTGCGCGCTGGTGATCGCTGCCGCTGGCACCGTATCGATCAGATTGCCGGCGATGTTCGCCACCACGCGTACCGACAACGTGCAGATCGAGTTGGCGTTGACGTTGGCACCGACGATGCTGATCTGCGTGCGCCCGCGGGTGCGGTGATCGTCGCGCCACTGCAGCCGGCTCCGGTGAAGCTCGCAGTCGGTGTCGTGAAGATGGCCATGCCGGTGGGGAAGATGTCGGTGAGGCCGACGCCGGTCAGCGCGATCGCTCCGGCATTGTTGTTGCGAATCTGGATCGAAAGCGTCGAGAAGTTCGGCGCGCCGACCGCGACCGTGGTCGGACTGAACGATTTGTTCACGGTCACCGATGTCGAGACCAGCGTCAGGTTCGCGGTCACGTCGCTGGTGGTGACTCCTTGCGCGGTCGTGATGTTGGCGGCGATGATGCGGTTGGTGAACGTGCCGGTCGCCGCCGGCGTCGCCACGTTGACCGCGACGGTGCAAGCGCTGCCCGCGGTCAGCGGTCGCTCCGGCAAGCGAGAAGCTCGTCGCGCCGGGATTGGCAGTGACCGTGCCGCCGCCACAGTTGGTCGCCACCGGATTCGGGCCGGCGCCGGTGGCGAGCAGCGCAAACCCCGCGCCCATCGTCGTCAGATCGTCGACGAATCCGGCCCCGGTGAGCGCGATCGTCGGCGTCATCGTGACCGTCAGGCGCGAGCGGTGCGCCGCCCTGGACGCTCGCGGGGCTGAACGCCTTGGTCACCGTCAGCGCGCGCTGCACGTTGACTGCGCCGGTGATGGTGATCGGTGTTGTTGCCCGCGCTGGTATGCACGCCGTTCGTGGCGTTGTTGGCGACAGCGATCGTGTCGGTGCGATTGCCTGTCGCCGACATCGCCGCAATGTCGAGCGGCAGGACGACGGTGCAGCTGCCGTTGGCCGGAATCGTGCCGCCGGTCGCGGTGACCAACGTACCTGGGGTTGGCGACGTGAGCGTTACGCCGCAGGTGCCGCCCGGTGTCGCGCCGGATTGTACGGTGAAGCCGGCACCCATCGTCGTGAGGTCGTCCCGCAGCGACGTAATCGTCGCAGCGGCTGCTGTGAGATTGTTGAGCGTAATGGTCATCGTTGTCGTGCCAGTCTGCAGCGCCGGCGTCGTGAATGCTTTGCTGCCGGTGATCGCGCTGACCGACAGCGTCGCGCTAGCGGCGGCGATCGCCACGCCGCCATAGTTGTTGGCCGGAATCGAATTGGTTCCCGACGCGCTCGCCGTCACCGGAACCGTGATCGTGCAGGTCGTCGTGCCGGGACCCGGCCCCACGACGCCGGCGAGACTTCCTCCGGTCAAAGTAAACGCCGTGTAGGACGGAGGCGCCGGCTGCGCCGGGACCGTGCTGATCGTCCCCCCGCAACTGCTCACCGGCAGCGCCGTCGCCTGGATCGTGACGGGCAAGGTGTCGGTGAATGTGATCGGCGTGAGCGCGGTCGAATCGAAATTCGTGACGGTGATCGTCAGGTTGGACGCCCCGTTCGGCGCGATCGGTGTCGGCGCAAACGCCTTGGTAACCTGCGCCCCGGTCTGCACGTTGATATTGGCCGCGATCGCGGGGCTCGTGGCGCCTTCGGTCGTCGTCAACGCGCCGGCAGCGATCGTATTGGTCTGGTTGCCGTTCGTGAGCGCGTTGGGATTCCTGGCAACGACGTCGACACTGAGCGTGCACGATCCGCTGGCCGGAATCGTGCCGCCGGACAGAGCGATCGTCGCCGGATTGCTAGCGCTCGAGCTCGGCGTCGCGGTCCCGGCGCCACAGGTCGTGCCTGCGTTGGGCGTGCCGGCGACGGTGATCGCGGCAGGCAGCGAATCGGTCAGCGCCGCATTGCTCAGTGGAATCGGATTCGGATTGGTCAGGGTGATCGTCAGCGTCGATCCCGTTCCGTTGCCATGGACGTTGGTCGGCGCGAATACCTTGCTTCCGGTGATGTTCGCCGGCTTCGATACGACGAGTGTCGCCTGCGCGTCCTGCGTGTTGCTTCCCTGCGACGAGGACACGGCGTTCGCCGCAATGGTGTTGAGATAGGTATTCGACACCGCCGATACCACGTTGACGGTCAGCTGGCACTGCCCCGCCACTCCGCCGCTGATCGCCGGGATCGTTCCGCCGGAAAGCGCAATCGGTCGCGTGCCCGGTGTCGCGTTCACGGTGAAGCCGCAAGTGTTGGTGCCGACGGTCAACGGATTGGCGACCACGACGCCGACCGGCAAGGTATCGGTCAACGCGACGCCGGTCGCGGCCGACAGATTCGGATTGAGCAGAACGATCGTCAACGTCGAAGGCTGACCCGCGACGACCGAATTCGGCGTGAAGCTCTTGTTGACTCCGACGAACCCAAATGCCGATGCGCTCGTGACCGCAACGACGAGGCAAACCGACTGGCAGATGCGGAGGCGGTTCAAATGAGCGAGTGTCCCGGCTTGTCGCAGTATAGGCCCCGCCGCGATGCAGGCCACCCGCCGCTCGACGCAGAAGATACGCGTTGTGCGAGCAACCGCGGTGACTTGCGGACTGTAGCGCGCAATGGGCGGGATCGCCACCGTTGCGCGCCTCCGGAATTGCTTGTCCTACTTGTGCCTCGGTCCGAGGCCTGTCCGGGTCCCGCCCATGGCGTGGGGCCCTGTGCAGGACAAGTGAATGCGGGTCAATGTTGTGGCGGCGCCACAACTGCCGGCCCGCGTAGTGCGCCACTGGCGTCGACCGCCAGATAGGCGACGCCCTCGCGCGAAAGAAACGCCTCGGCCTCGCTTTCGTAAAGCATCGCGATGGTCGCGCAGCTGCCGGCGAGCACGCACAGCGGCGCGATGACGCTGACCGACTGCCAGTACGTGACCGGACGCCCGGAGCGGGCGTCGATGATGTGGCAGTAGCGGCGTCCGCCGACGTCGAAAAAGCGCTCGTAGTCGCCGCTGGTCGCAACCGCGCCACTGTCGAGCTCCACCGTCGCCACCACTGCGGCCGCCCGGCGCGGATGCGAGATGCCGACTCGCCATGGCGATCCGTCCTGCTGCGGACCCGCGGCGCGAACGTCGCCGCCCAGATTGGCGAGCGCGTGCATCGCGCCCCCCTCGTGGCAGATCGTCGCCATCCTGTCCGCCGCGTACTCCTTGCCGATGCCGCCGAAGTCGATTTCCATGCCGCGTCGCGGCAGGCGCACACCCCGGCGGCTCCATTCGACGCCCGGCCAGTCGATCAGCGCGGTGGCCGCCGCGATTTCGGCTTCGCCGGGAAGTCGCGGCGGCGAGCGGCGAAAGTCCCACGCGCGGCGGAGGACGCCCGACGTGATGTCGAAGCGGCCCGCGCTCAAGCGATGGCAGTGATCGGCATAACCCAGCAATGCGAAGGTCTCGGCGTCGATCGCGATCGACGCACCGCCCGCGGCACGATTGATCCGCGTGGTCACGCTGTCGTCGCGATAGCGCGAATACTTTGCTTCGATCCGCCGCACGTCGGCTATCGCCGCATCGGCGAGCTTGCGCGCCAGGACTTCGTCGTCGTGCCAGATCTGCAGCTCGTTCGGCGAGGCCATCGCGTGGAAATCGAAGCGGAATAGCGGCATGGCGTAACTATGCCCGACGCCGCCTGCCGGGGGTCAATCCTCCCCGCGGTCAGAAAGTCTTGCTGATGCCCGTCTGGATCCAGCGCGCCGACAGCGGGTCCAGGCCGAGGCTGCCGCCGCCGGCGCGCCAGCCCGAGCGCTGCCGGTAGAACTCGACTTTGACGTCGACCTGCCAGCCGTCGGGCAAGAGCTTCGCGACGGTGACTCCCGGAGTCAACGCGCCGAACGCCGACAGCCTCGCATCGGCCGTGTACGGCTGGCCGAACGAAAATCCCTGCGGAAACGGCGGATCGAAATAAAAATCGGCCGCGGCCTGGGTGTAATAGCGCAAACCGGGCTTTAACGACCAGCCGTCGGCCAGCGGCTGGTACCAGGCCGCCTCGAGCGTGTGCGAATCGCTCCCGAACGAATCCCGCACATAGCGATAGGAAAGCGACAGGGTCGCATCGAACCGGGGCACATGCTGGTTGTAGCGGGTAAGCCACGCGAGGATGCGCCTGCCGTCCGGACGGATGTCGATCGTCTTGTACGGATCGGAATAGTAGCCGTGCCCTGTCGACCACGTCAGGTTCGACTGGACGATCGCTTCGGCCGAAAGCGCCTGAGTGACGCCGATCAGCAAGTCGACCGTGCGCCGGTGCTTGCCTTCCGCGACACCGTTAACGCTGTTGATGTTGTCGCTCGCTCCGCCTATCCCGAAGGCGTACGTGCGATTGCGATCGTCACTGGACACCCGCAGGTCCAGCGACAGCGCGCGCGAAAGGTAATCACGTTCAGACGAGATCGCCGCGCCGACGCCGATTGCGGCATGGTCGAGGTACTTGGTGATCTTGACATCGCCCGCGGTGCGATAGTCGGTCACCCCGCCTTTGCCCGACGCGCCCGAAAGCGTGTTGTGATACAGCGGCGACGCACCCGAGATGCTGTCGTACACCAGCGAGCCTTCCGCGGCGAGCGAGTCGGAAAGCGGCTTTAGCAAGTAAAGCGAGGGACTGTGCACGTGGATCCGGTCGCCACCCGGCTGCCAGTCGCGATAGTCGACGAACTTGAGCGCAATGAGGCCCTGGTCCGGAGCGGTCTGGGCCAGCGCCGGTGCGGGCATGACGCCGGGGAGCGCCAGCGCGGCCGCAAGCAACGCCCCGGCAGGCACCGCTTGCGGCGGTGCGGGTTGGATGGCTGCGCGCTCGGCGTCAGTTGCAGCCACAGCCACCGCCGCCGACGCCGTAGCCTCCGCTTGCCGCTTCTTTGCTGGTGTAAATGTGATCGGTCAGCCGGGCATTCATCGGATCGGGGTCGAATTGCATCTCGGGACGAGCGAGCTGGCCCTTTTCCCACGGCTTCGGCGGCTGCATGCTCGCGCAGCCGGTGAGGAGCAGGGCTAGCGCGACGGCGACGCAACGCCAGGGCGGCGCCAGGTTCGACGGCAGCGTTGACAATCGCATCAGCGCGCCGCGAGCAAGGCCTTGATGCGCTGCTCGAGCGCGCCTTTGCGCTCGTCGTGAAAACCCTGCTCGACTTCCACGACCTTGCCTCGCGCGTCGATCACGTACGAGCTAGGCATACCCTGCACCGCGTAGGCCAGCGGCGTCGCGCCGGCCTGGTCGTAGGCAATCGCGAACTGCGCCGGATTACGCTCGAGGAAGCGCGCGGCATCGGCGATATTCTTGTCGACGTTGATCGCGACGATAGTCAGGCCCCGGCCGCCGTAGCGACGCTGCAGCTCGTTCATCCAAGGAAACGAGCGCCGGCACGGTCCGCACCACGATGCCCAGAAGTCGACGTACACGACCTGCCCGCGCAGCGCGTCGAGCGTCACGGTACCGCCGTTCGCGTCGTGCAGCGCGAACGCCGGAGCCGGATCGCCGACGCCGGCGGCCGAGGTCGCCGTAGCGATGGCGGCGACGGCGACCGCGAGCGTTGCGCGGACCCTCACCCGCGCGCAGAAGGTCTCCGGCTCGCCGCTGTCCGCCACGGCGTGCGAACGCTCTACTGGCACACCGTGCCGGGGTTCTGCAGCACCTGGCGGGTGATCGTCTTGGTCTGTGCGACGCCGTCGACGACATAGCTGAACATCGCCGTATTGCCGTCGATGAACGTGAACGTCGCCGAGCCTACCACCGAGAACGTCGGGCCACCGGGACTCCCGAGCGGGGGGAACGGCGTCGTGTTGAACGGCGGTCCGGTCAGCCGTGCGAGCTGCGTCATCGTGTACACGCCGGGCGCCGTCGTGCTTGCGGTTCCGACCAGCCACATCGGCGTATGGTCGTGCGCGAACGTGAACCAGGTGGCGAAGATCAGATCCCCCTGGTGGGTCAGGTTGATCCCCCACCCCGCCTCGGACCCCGGGGGTGCCGCCCACCACAACGCGGTGTAATTCGTGGCGAGCGCGAGATTGGGCTGCGCGCCGAAGGTGCAGACCGGCGCCGGTCCCGCCCCCAGCAACTGGCGCGTGATCGCCTTGGTCTGCGTGACGCCGTTGACCGTATAGGAGAACATTGCGTTGTTCGCGTCGGTGAACGTAAGCGTACCGGTTCCTCCGAGCCCGGACACGGTCGCTCCACCGGGACTGCCCAGCGGCGGGAACGGCACGGCGTCAAACGCGGGTCCCGTACCCTGAATCAGCGACCCGGTGTAAGTGTTGGGCCCGGTCTTGTTGGCCGCCATGACCAGCCACGTGCCTTTGCCCGTCAGGTCATAGGTAAACCACGACGCGAAGATCGTGTCGCCGTCGTGCGCGAAGTTGATTCCCCACCCCGCTTCCGCCGGATTGAACCACAGCCCCTGGTAGTTGACTGTTGTCGCCGCGACGGAAGCCGTGTCGCCCACGAAATTCGTCGCGACATTGGGGATGATCGTCCCCGTCCGGGAAAGGGCGTTGTTACCGTCGGTCGGCAGCGCAGCGAATGTGACCTGATCGACGAACGCATAGTTGAGGGTCCCGCCGTCGGTCGGAAGGAAGCCGTTGGGCATCACATAGTTGGGCGCGACGAGGTTGAGCGCGGCGAAGCCTGCCGTCGCTATCAGCACGCGGGCCCGGGCGGTCGGGCTGGGTGAGCAGCCGTAGTACATGCTGCAACCGCCGCCCGGCAGGTTGGCCGGAAATATGTAAGTTTTTGTAACACCGAGATGCGTGCTGGTCAGCGCTTGCCCCTGCAGAAGATTTTCACCGTCCATGCCTTGCGATTCATGCAGCACCACGTACTGCACGCTCCCGTCGGCGTTCGAATACAGTTCCTCGATCTGGAAGGTGTGAAACTCGGCGCGGGCGGCCGTCGCCGCGAGCGCAAGCGCTACAATGGGAAGCCAGCGTGACCAGTGTGACATCGTGATCTCCTGCAACGGGTTGCGGCGAATTGTCGAAGCGCCGCCGGGCGGTCCTTCGTGGCGGGCTAACAGCGTCGCTCTTCCCACTATTCCTGCGCCTCCGCGCCGGAATACGCGCGGAGTCCCGGCTGTTGGCGTTGCCTTGATGAAGCGTCCATCGAAATCCTCTTGCCAGCGCCGCTATGCGGCGTTCGTCGTGTGGCTCGCATTGACGTCGGCGGCAACCGGCGCCCAGGCGCTGATCGTGGTCAATCAGCCCTGGGTACGCCCGGCCGCGGCTGGCCGTTCGACCGAAGCCTATATGAATCTCACCAGCACCGAGGACGCGACGCTGATTGCAGTGCGGAGCGACAGTGCGGCGGCGGTGACGCTGCACGGGCGCGAAAACGGCGCGGGCGCCTTTAACGAGCTTGCGCTGCCCGCAGGAGCGATCGTCGAGCTCGCGCCGGGCAAGGACCGGTTTTCGCTGCGCCGGCTCGCCAAGGCCGTCAAGCTCGGCGATATCGTTCCCCTGACTTTGACCATAAGGGGTTCCGACGGCGCCCGACAGGACATCGCGGTCAGCGCCGTCGCGCGACTGCGCTCGCCGGTCGACGACGAGCGCCGCGCGCACCGGCATCGGCACCACGACGCCGAGCCCTGATACGACAGGATCGGATGGTGCCGGCAGACTCGCCGCGTCGGCGATCCTCCTATACGAAGGAACACCGCGCCTACAGTCGAAAGCGCTCCCGTCCGATAGCCAGCACACCCCCTCCGCGGCAACATGGGCACGGGATCATCGACACAAAGGAGTTCTATCGTGCATGCACGACACAAGCTTCTCGTGGTCGGCTTGGCCGCGTTCTCGCTGGCACTGCCGCTGGCGTCTCAAGCCAGGGTCGACCTCGACATCAACATCGCCCCGCCGGCACCGCGCTACGAAGTCGTGCCGCCACCGCGTGTCGGCTTCGTCTGGGCGCCGGGTTACTGGGCCTGGGACAACGGCCACCGTCGGCATGTCTGGCGCAAGGGTCACTATGTTCGCGAACGTCGCGGCGAACACTGGGTCCCGGACCGCTGGGCGGAGCACGACGGGCGCTATCGCTACGAGCGGGGCCGCTGGGAGCGCTGAAGCACGGGCTATCGCAGCGTACGCGCCGGCGGATCGGGTTGACGTTCGATCGCCGACGCGTCCGGCCGAGCGCAATCAATCAAAGTTCGCCGGCCTGACGGACGGCGAGCCTGTCGTCATCCACGCGTCATTCCCCGCCGCACGAGATATTCCCGCCAGATGAGCCACATGATCACCAAGTCGATCACGCCGAACACCAGCAAACCCACCGCGTGGGTGTGCGTAAAGCGGTAAATCGAATAGCACAACAGCGCAGCCATCAGCGACAGCGCGACCGGGAACGCCCAGATTCTTTCGCGCCAAAGCGAATAGACGAGAAAGATCTTCACACAGCCGTGCGCCAGCAGGTAGAAGCTGGCATAGAGCTTCGTTCCCATCGACAGCTTTTCGGCCGCATGGACGAGCGCGCTGGCCACCCAATCGTGCGGATCATTCTCCAATTCCGACGCGGTGAGCCATAGTACGAGCTGATTGACCGTTCGGAGCGGCACGAACAGCGCCAGCGCGCCGCCGACCAGTTCGACGACACCGTTAAACCCCTTCAGCAGCAGCGCTATCTCGAACAGACGGTGCGTGCGGACGATTTCGGTCCGCGACTCCGGCGCGATATGCATTGTTATTGGTCGGCGCCGACGCGCCGTGGTTAAGCGGTGCGCCATCATACGACAGGCGCCTTTGGGTCGCGCCGCCCCGGGGGACGAGGCACCACCCCCCCGCCGTCACTCCAGGGCGTGCGCGCGTGCCAGCGCCATGATCCGCTCGGCCCGACGCAGATGTGGGACGTCGACCATCCTGTCCTGGAAGCGAAAGGCCCCGTCGTGCCCTTGCGCCGCCGCAAGCAGCGACTGCGCCTGCTCGATTTCGGACGCCGTCGGGAGAAACGCGGTGTTGACCAGCGCAACCTGCGCAGGATGGATTGCCAGTTTCCCCGTATATCCCATCGCCGCGGCCTCGGCACTTTCGCGTTGCAACACATCGGTCGCCGCGAGCTCGACGACCGGCGAATCGATGATGCCGATGCCCGCGGCGCTGCCGGCAAGGAGTGCGAGAGCGCGCACGACGCGGAACACCTCGAGCATCGCGCCTGACTCGTCCTTGACCCGACGGGCGCCGATGGCGGCAGCCAAGTCCTCGTTGCCGCACATGATCGCAAGAACCCGCGAATCGGAGCTGCACAGCGAGTCCAACCGCGAAATCGCGCGCGGATGCTCGGTCACGATGGGCACGACCGCGGTGGATCCGATCCTCGCCCCCGCCTGCGATTCCAGGACCGCGAGCTGCGCGGACACTCGCCGTATGTCGGCGGTATCGCTCGCCTTGGGCAGCACGTAGGCATCGGGCCGGCAGCGAAACGTCTGTTCGATATCTTCATCCGCGAGTCCGCTGTCGATGGAGTTGATTCGAATAGAGACGACCGTCTTGCCGCGCTTCGCCGCCGCAATGGCCGCGGTCGCTATGTCGCGCGCAATCGCCTTTCGCTCGCCCGCAACCGCATCCTCGAGGTCGACGATCAGGGCGTCGGCCCCTGCAGTCCAGGCCTTGGCGAGCTTGCGCTCCGAATCGCCGGGCACAAACAGCCACGATCGAAGGAGGCGATAGTCGTGTGTCATCGGCACTCTCCCTGTATCTCGTTCGTTACGGCGGCGGCAGTTCCAGTTTCTTCCAGTCTCGCCATTCGGCTGGATAGCGCCTGACATAGTGCTCGAGCAATCGGCCGAACCCTTGCGCCGCACCTTGCAACGCGTCGTCGATATCGCCGTCGCGCGGGACCGCCAATGCCGGCTCGATGACGACCCGTATCATGTCCCGATCCGCGCCGCGCACGGTGAAAACCGGAAGGAGCGCCGCCCCGCTCAACCGCGCGAGGCGAGGCGCACCGACCGCGAGGTCGAGCTTGCCCCCGCAGACGTCGATGCCAGCGATGCGCTGGCCCTCCCAATCGCCGGCAGTTATCGAAAGGATGCCGTTTTGCATCAGAACGCGCATTGCCGCAACAGCGACTGCGGCAGGCCGATCGCGCTCGAAAACGATGCGCCCGGCCAGCTGCTGCCCCTCGGCGCCGGTCCGAATGCCGTTGTACAAGGCGATCCCGACCGTAGACTTCGAGAAACCATGCTCGGGCCGGCTCACATGCCACACCCGGTAACCGGCAGCGCGCAGCGCTTTTTTCGTCGCCAGGGCATTGAAGCAGAAGTGTGCCACCCATAGCACCGCTCCCCTTCCCGCGGCGAGCGCCGCATCGAGATGCGCTGCGCCTTCCAGACCCGGCGTCGCCTGCCAGCCACCGCGGCTGCGGCTGCGCAACACCTGCAGGTGATGCTCGGTTGCGCCCGCCGCGACTTCGAGCGCGAAAGCCCTGCGGTCGAACGCCGCATGCGATCCGCCGAGGGTGCGCGCCGCCGCGTTCTCGACGCCTTTCAGATCCGCAAGACCAATGCTGGCCCTGATCGATTCGAGGCGATAGCATAGCGTTCGCCATCGCCGCTCCGGGATCGTCAACGCGAACAACCACAACAGCGGAAGTGCGACCGCCAGCTTCGCATCCTCCAAAGTGACCCAGGGACGGCCGGCTGCCACGCGCTTGCGTCGTCGTATGGCCATCGTCTCGATATCCGTCAGCGTCGCCCTGACCATTATGAATGTTTCCTGCCCCGCCGCGCCATGACCGGTTCGACCGATATCACCTTCGTGCTGACGAGCTGCGGGCGCTTCGATCTGCTGGCGGAAACGATATCGACGTTTCTGGCCTGCAATACCGCGCCGATCGCGCGCTACGTGCTCGTCGAGGATTCCGGCGACCAGCGCGTCAGGGACGTCCTGGGGTCGTTCGATGTGAAGTTCGAGCTGCTGCTCAACGATCCGCCGCGCGGGCAGATGGCCAGCATCGATCTGGCGTACGCCGGCGTGCGTACCCCGTATATTTTCCATTGCGAAGACGACTGGCGTTTTTTCCGGGGGGAATTCGTCGAGGAGTCGTTGCAGCTGTTGGAGGAGATCGCGAGCATTTCCACCGTCAAATGCCGACGCGCCGGACAGAACGCCCTGCACGATATGATCACGTACTCGGCGGGCGTAAGCCGTTTGCGCGGCATTGAATACCGTCAACCGGCGGTGAACGTGCATCCGGTCTGGGGGGGCTATTCGCTCAATCCCGGGTTGCGGCGTCTCGCGGACTGTCGCGAGCTCGGATCGTTCGCCGCATGCGGGCACGAGGCCGACCTCAGCCGATGGTTCAAGCGGCGTGGCATGGGGATAGCGAGCCTCGAACAACCGGCGTGCGAAACGACCGGCCATGGCCGCCACGTGCATGATGCGTCGGCGCCCGCGAGCTGGAACGCCGCAATCGGCAGCCAACCACCGCTCGGCAGCAAACCACCACTCGGCGCGTCGCCGCCGGAGTCGCGTAACGCCCTTTGCCCCTGCGGCTCCGGCAGGCGGTACAAGCGCTGTCACGGCTTGCGCAGCTAAAGCGGCAACTGCACTGGCGATCGTAGATACCGCGGTTTCGAAAACCATTCGGCGACGCAGTTGGCACGCCTCTTGCCATCTATTGGGCGCAGTGCCGAAAAATCCGGCGTGGCGACATCACAGTGACGTTGCCGGGCCATACTCGCCGCAATGCGATGACCATGACAACTTGTTCAGTCGAAGAAGCCGCGTCTGCGAAAGAGCGCCTGCTGCTCTGGGGTTCGCTGGCGGTCTGCGCCCTACTCGCAGTCGGGTGCGTGCTCCTCTTGTTCAGCGTACGCACCGCCGTCGCGGAGCGCGACTATGCCTATGCTCGAGCGGACAGTGCCGAAGCCAAATCGACCCAGGAATCGATGCGAGCGGCCGGTCTGGACGTGAAGCTCAACGCCAAGCAGGTGCAGTTGCAATTGGCGACCGACCAGCTCGCGCAGATGCGGTCCGAAATGCTGGCGAAGGAGCAGGCTTTCATGCAAGGCCAGGGACGCGTCGACAGCGTCCCTGCGACGCAGGAGCGCGCGGCGCACGACCCGGTGCCCGTCGTAATAAGTTTCAACTACTCGGGAGGCAACAACCGGGTTGGCGTGTTCACCAATGTTTCTGCCAAGGACCTGACCGTGATCGTCGACCTTGCCACCGCTACCAACGGGAAGCAGGCACGTTTTACGCTCGACATTCCCGCCCGCGGCCGCAAGGAACTTGGCCCCCGCGAAGGCTGGCAGTTCGCGCGTGGCGACAACATCACGGCGATCAGTGGCGGATATGAAACATTGCGACTGAACGTCCAATAGACGGTATGAAATGAGCGCCCCAATTCAACATCCGGTCACGATCCAACCCAGCGTTGACGATTGGGCCTACGTGCCGCGCAGAGACCTGTATGACCTGCTCGACAGCCTGACAACGATGCAGGCCACTCTAATGCCGTTGTGGGACCCTGACGCTACCATTCATCCAATGACGGACTCGAGGCGCAGCCATGCGCTAAACGCGTTGCAAGCCGCGATCGCGCACCTGACGCAGTGGATCGAACAGGAGCGATTGGTCGCAGAGCAACGGTAGGACGTCGCGGCCCATCCAGCCTGAGTCTGGAGATGCACTGCGCCGCGCCGAGATGGGCGATGGCTTTCTGCACCGACGCACCGCTGGCCGTGTCGCCCGCGCATGCAGAATGTCGCCCACAAGACGTTTGCCCCGATTGGCCGTTGATCGAAGCGCTGCTCGAATCGCGTAGAGCGTGTCCAGGGTAACGTAGAACGTCAGACCGCGTCGCCATTGGGGAAGGCGCGCATCCTCGCGTGACGCCATGGGCAGTGGCGAAAACCAGGCTGTCGCCCCCTATTTCCGCGGATGACTGACGCACGTACGGCGATTCGTACCGCTTGTCCGCCTCGAAGGGATGATCCACTACGCGGGTATGCGTCTTGCAACTTCAACTGGGATGAGTTGGAGCGCGACGATGGACACGCGGGGCAGAGCTCGGCCGGTAAGGGCCTGCACGCTGTAACGGACAACGATATCAATGCGGACGAGAGGCGCAAAGTGTTAGTTGCGATTTCAAGCCGAACGATTCGAAGCGACGCTTCGCGAATCGTGGGATCGACAAACGACGCACGCCTGCGCCTGTTATGCGCGGCGCGCGGGTTCACGCTTATCGAGCTCTGCGTGACGCTGGTCGTATTGGCGATTCTCTCCTCCCTCGCTGCGGCTTCGATGAGCTCTACGCTGAGCAACAATCGTGTTTACGCGGCGCAGGACGAATTCGTTGCCTATGTAGCGTTCGCGCGCAGTGAAGCCGTGCGCCGCGGCATTTCGGTCGTCGTCGGCGCCTCCGCGCCGGTCACCGGCAACGCGTTCGGCGGCGGATGGACTATCTGGGTCGACGACAACGGCAACGGTGCGTACGACGCCGGCGAGACGCTGCTGCGCACTCACGAAGCGCTGCCATCGAACATCATCGTCGGCGACGGTACAACCAACACGATCGCGTTTACTCCCATGGGTTTTCTGGCGCCAGCGGCTGCCGTCGATATCAAGGTGTGCCCGGCCAATCCGGCACTCGGCGGCTTCGACATCACAATTCAACCCAGTGGCCTCACCGACGTCAGGGACGTCGTGGGCCATGCGACACCGTGCAATTGATCATGAAGCGTCGCGCGCAAACGGGAGCCGGTTTGATCGATGCGCTCGTATCGCTCTTCGTCGTCTCGATTGGCTTTATCGGCTTCGCCGGCCTGCAGGTAAACGGGCTCGCGGCCGCGAATGAGTCAATGCTTCGGAGCAAGGCCGTGTATCTGTCGTACCAGATCGCTGATCGTGTGCGGGCAAATCTTCCAGGCGTCCAGGCCGGCTCCTACGACGACTTCGAGGGCCAGGTTTCGAGCCCTGGTTGCATCGCAACAAGCTGCACGGCCGCACAGGTGGCACAAAACGATTTCTACGAATGGACAACCGAGGTTGCAGCGCTGCTTCCATCCGGGGCGGGCGTCATTTGTCTCGATAGCACCCCCGACGACGGAACGCCCGATGCCCCGGCGTGCGATGGGAGCGGCAGCGTCTTGAGCATCAAGCTCTGGTGGTCCGAGAAATCCGTCCAGCATCGCTTTGTCACAACACTCCGGCCATGAACTCGCCGCGGCAGACGGGAATGGGACTGGTAGAGCTCATGGTGTGGGCTGCCGTCAGCCTGCTCGTCATCACCGTGATCGGCATCACCTACGTCAACAGCAAGCAGCTAACCCGCGTCAATGACACGATCTCTCGGATGCAGGAAAACGGGCGCTTTGCGTTATATCTCATTGACCGCGATCTGCGGATGGCTGCCTTTCGCGGTTGCAACGGCGGATCAGTAGCACCGCTAAATCTGCTCAACTCGACCAACTACCCCTATCAATTCGACGTAGGCATCGTTGGATATCACGGCAGTGGCGGGACCTGGTTGCCGGCACTGGACAGCAGCATCTCAGCGTTGAACCCGGCGCCCAGCACCGGTGCAGACGTGGTGACAATCCGGCATATCGACGGCCCCGGCGTACCGCTCATCGCGCCGATGGCGGACTCCTCTTCCGATCTGCAGGTTGGTCCCGGCAGCCACCTCGCCCCGGGCGATGTTCTCCTCGTCGCGGATTGTGCGGCGGCGGCCATCTTTACCGCGACCAGCATCAATTCGGCGACCGGCATCGTGGGGCACGAGACGGGAAACCTTGTGGCGCCAGGCAACAGCGGCAGCGACCTTGGACACGTATTCAGTACCGATGCGTCGATCTACCGGTTGGTGACGCGTACCTATTTCATGGCCCCAAGTGCGCGCAAGGCCGGAACCAATTCGCTATGGACCAACAGCGTGCCCGCATACGACGGGCAGCCGCAGCCCGAAGAAATGGTCGAAGGCATCGAAGGGCTGGCCCTGCTGTTCGGTGAGGATCTGGACGGAAAGCGAGCGGCGAATCGCTATGTGTCCGCCGACGCCGTCGGCACGTGGAGCAACGTCGTCAGCGTCAGGGCGCAACTATTGCTCGCGACGGTCCGGGACAACGTTGCGACGTCGCCGCAACCCTACTACTTCGCGGGCGTTTCGACGACACCGGCGGACAGGCGGGTTCGCTCGGTGCTGTCGTCGGTAATTACCGTCCGCAATCGAGTCCCATGATGGCCACGCGCAGCTTTTATCCATCGTCGTCTTTGCGAATCGACCAGTCCGGAATGTCGCTTTTTCCGGCGCTGATGTTCCTGCTCGTACTGTCCGTGCTCGGCGTGGCAGCCTTCAACAGCACGTTGCTGCAGGAAAAGATGGCCGGCAACACCAAGGATACGAACATGGCGTTCCAGGCTGCCGAAGCCGGACTGCGCGATGCGGAAGCCGATGTCGCGCAAACCATCACGCCGGGGACAGTGTTCACGTCGTCGTGCACCGACGGGCTCTGCACACCCCCGTCCACGTGGCCGACACCTTCGTCGACCGATATCTCCAAAGCCATCGACTGGACGAGCTCCGCCCACACCCGCGTCTACGGCAGTCACACCGGCGCGCCCGCGCTGGCGGATGTCGCCGCGCAGCCGTTGTACGTGATCGAGAAGCTGTCGAGTCTTCCCGTCGGGCCAGGCGGAAGCGTCGGGATCGGCATGACCGCACCCGACTCCGGCGGGGCCGCGTACCGTCTCACTGTTCTCGCGACCGGGATGCGACCCGGAAACACACGTCATCCTGCAGTCGACCTTTCTCGTGAGCAACCAATGAATCGATTTCTGTGGTCGGTCGCCTTCTTTGCTGTGCTGATCGCAGAGGCGCCTGCTGCGGCAGCGCTGTCGATCTCGCAGTACCCGCTGTTTCTTACCCACAAGACGCTGCCCAACGTCCTGGTGATCTACGACAACTCGGAGTCGATGGACGGTACGATGGCGGGAAAGCTGATCGCAGGAGATGACCCCACGACGCGGGGCAATATTGCGCGCGGCGTGATTCGAAACACCGTCAATTCGTTTTCCGGCCAATTCAACTGGGGGCTCGAGACCTTCTACACCGGCGGCGCAGGACTCTATTCGACTTATCCCTACTGGCTCGGCAACGATCAGACGATGGTTTTCACGGACGACTGCGTCAACGGGATTTCCGCGTCCAACAGCGGGTTGCGCTGCATCGCCAACCCGCAATGGGACGGCGCCAGCGTCGGCGACCGATACGTGACCTATGACCGTGCCAGCGACGACCCGGATATCAATGACGTACTGTACATAGGCTATTTCGGAGCCGGCGCTTGGGCAACGACTGCGGGTGGAGGAAGCTATCACTTCTATTTCACCCACAGCCCGGGAACGGCGTTCGAAGCCAACATGACCAATTACTGGACGGACTTGAGCTTCACGCCGACGGACGCCGGATACATCCCGAACAATCCACCTATCTCAAGACAGCTGTACGCCTACCGCGCCTGGGGATTTTATGCCGGCGTGAACGGCTACGGATCAATCGCTGAACCGGTAATGCCTTCGGGCACCGCAGGGCACGTAAGCAAGATCATGGCCCTCATGGGCCAGGAGACCCAGTACGGCGGCGACATCAAGAATGCGGCGGTTTTCACTCCGCTCGCCGGCAGCATGGTTACCGCCAACCAGTATTTCTCCGGCGGCGCCGGATACAGCTCGCCGATCACGCTTTCCTGCCAGCGCAGCTTCGCGCTGCTGGCGACTGACGGCAACCCCACGTCCGACCTGTCAGGAAACATGTACCCGCTGTCCCAGCAGCAGAACGTCTACGACCCGGCGACGCAGACCTGGGCATTCTCGAAGGCCGCGAACGATGTCTTCCCCTATATCTCGAGCCTGCGCAGTCTGTCCGTGGCCGGTACAGCGCATGACATCCAGACCTATGTCGTCGGTTTGGGCGATACCGTCGCCAATCCCGGCTCGGTTGCGGTTCTCAATCAATTTGCAAATCTCGGCGGCACCAAACAGGCGTATCTCGCGCAGGATGCCGCTTCGCTGGCCAGCGCCTTCCAGGCGATTGCCGTCGACATCGAATCGAAGACTGCGGCCGCGTCCGCCGTCTCGCTGAACACCGGCTCGTGGGGAACGGGCACCAATCTTTATCAGGCCCGGTTCAACAGCGGTGACTGGTCGGGGCAATTGATCGCCTACCCTGTGAACCAAGATGGCTCGCTCGGCGGCCAGCTCTGGGACGCCGGCCAGGTGATCAACGGCCAGAACTGGGACACGGGCCGAACGATCCTGACTTATAAGGGGTCTGCAGCGCTCGGCAGCCGCGGCATTCCGTTCCGCTGGCCGACAACTTACCCAGGCATGCCCGACGCCACCGAGATGGACCTGGCGCAGTCTTCGCTGCTCGACGCCGACATGGCTGGCAACGCGGATGGATACGGCGCTCAACGGGTGCAATGGGTACGCGGCAACGCGGCCAACGAGTCGGCGACCTGCGGCACCTGCTCGCCGTCGTTCCGCAGCCGGCCGACCAGCAAGCTCGGCGATATCATCCACTCGGCGCCAACCTATGTCGCCGTTCCGGCATTTGGTTACCGCGACAACATGGAGGCGGCGTCATACAGCGCATTCGCCGTCGCCAACGCCGATCGGACGCCGACGATCTACGTCGGCGCCAACGACGGCATGCTGCATGCCTTCAATGCCAACAGCGGCGTCGAGACCCTCGCCTACGTTCCGTCGTCGGTCTATCGCAACCTGAGCGCGCTGTCGACGCAGAGCCTGTCCGCCAGCGCGGGCGAGCCGACCCCGCATCACTACCATGTCGACGGTTCGCCGACGGTCGGCGACGTCTTCTACAATTCGGCGTGGCACACGATGCTCGCCGGCGGGCTCGGCGCCGGCGGCCAGGGCGTCTATGCGCTGGACATCACCGACCCCGGCAACTTCGCCCAATCGACCGCCTCGTCGGTCGTGCGCTGGGAGTTCACTGACTCCGACGACGCCGACATCGGCTATGTCTTCGGCCAGCCACTGCTCGTCAAGACCAACAACGGCCGCTGGTCTGTCATCGTCGCCAACGGATACAACAACACCGAGGCCGACGGCGCCGCCAGCTCGTCCGGGCACGCCGTGTTGTTTGTGCTCGACGCCGAGACCGGCGCGCTGCGCGCCAAGCTCGATACGCAGGCGGGTACGACCGATAGTCCGAACGGCCTGTCCGGCCCGATCGCGGTGGACACCAACGGCGACGGCGTTGCCGATGTGGTCTACGCCGGCGACCTCGCGGGCAACCTGTGGAAGTTCGACCTGTCGTCCTCGAGCGCCAGCGGCTGGCAGATCGCCCTGGGCGGGTCGCCGCTGTTCAGCACCGGCGGCCAGCCGATCACGACGCGACCCGATGTCACCAAGTTCACGCAGGGAGGCTATCTCGTGGTCTTCGGCACTGGCCGCTACATCGACAGCACGGATAACGCCACGACGGGAACGCAGACGTTCTACGGGATTCGCGACCAGGGAGCGGCGGTCAGCGGCTTGTCCTCGCTGGTCGCGCAGCACGTGGCGGGAACCGCGGCCGGCGCCGACGCCAATACGTACCGCATCAGCACGCACGCCGTCGGCCCGGCCACGCTCGACGCGCCGGTTTCCGGCGACAATATCATCGCGACCTCCGTCTACAACGCGTCCAAGAAAGGCTGGTACCTGGACCTGCCGACCACGGGCGAGCGCATGGTGACCGATCCGACGATCCGCTCCGGGCGCGTCGTGTTCAATACGCTGATCCCGAACACCGACCCATGCGCCTTCGGCGGCACCGGCTGGGTCATGGAAGTCGACGTGATGACCGGCAATCGCTATGACAAGCCGACCTTCGACACCAATGCGGACAACACGATATCGGTCGCCGACCTGGTCGGCTACCTCGACGCGTCCGACAACACCAGCGGCCGCATGATCACCAGCATTCCTGCGGCGGCGGGTTTCCTAACCGCACCGATGGTGCCAGGTCAATCCCCGTTCGAGAACAAATATGTCAACACGTCAGCGGGAAATGTGGAAAAAATTGGCGAGACGGCCGGCCTGAGCGCCCAAGGCCGTAAATCCTGGCGCCAGGTTCAGTGAGAGGAAAATCATGAAAGGCATAGCGCTCGTTATCGGCATGTTGACTGTTTCGATGCCCTGCCTCGCGATCATGCCGACCGTGGCCCCAGCGGCAATTAAGAACCTTGCCTCACCAAAGTCGGCGGATTCGCAGACTGCGAAGGCGACACGCGACGACAGCTCGGGTTTGCGCAAGGGCACGATCGAAACCGTGAACATCGGGGGCGGCACTTTCCACGTCTACGGCCAAGGCCTGACATTCAACGCCAAGAACGTGAAGGTGTACGGCCGCGATGGCAGGCCAACCAACGTGTACGCGCTACGTGGCGGGGTGAATATCCGATTTACGCTCGACGCGACCGATCCGCTACATCGCCGCGTCGCGGTAATTTATCTCCGCTGAGAAGGACGGTCGGCCACCATGCGCTCGGGCGGGTTCTCGCTGATCGAATTGTTGATTGCCTGCGTCATCCTCGGAATTTTGACGGCAATCGCGCTCCCCACCTATCAGAAGCAGGTGCAGAAAACACGGCGATCGGACGCAAAATCGGCGTTGGTCGGGGCAGCAGGGCAGATGGAGCGTTATTTCACCGAACGGGGGACGTACGCAACCGCAACGCTTGGAGCGGGCGGCGTGTATCCCGCGATCACGCAAAACAACTACTACACGCTATCGCTGGCGAATCTCACCGCGTCCACCTATACCCTGCGTGCGGCCCCAGCGGGGGCGCAAGTGGGCGACCACTGTGGGACGATGACATATACCGAGCAGGGGGTGAAGGGTGTGACAGGCTCGCTGGCCGTGAGCGACTGCTGGTAGGGACAGAATTCGTCTCCGCACGAGCGCGGCACGATGGCCATCGTGGCGGGCGCCGCGTCGCGCGATCCACGTCTCGCGCGAATCCCGCGGCTGATGCCCTTTTCGCCGGCTTTGACCGGCTCGCAGTGCATTGACTGCGGATACGGCGGGCGACACGCTCAGCGACGGCCTGGTGGACGCGCGCCAGCCCTACCTGCAACGCTATTGTGCATTGCAGCATATCAACGGTATAATCGAGCCCAAGAAGGTGGGAAAGTCTGCTCCAAACGACCTGTCCTAGGCACCGGTCGGCATGGTTCGCACGATCACGATTCAATCTTTACGTTATATAAAACAATGCTATAGGCGACCCATTCCTTACTTGTACCGCGATCGCCTGCGATGCTCCAATCACCTGTTCGAACGCCGGCGAGCAGCCCCGCAAGACATGAAAGGAATCATGGTGCAATGCAATATTAACGCCTTGTCCTTCGCTATCTAGAGGCCCGGACAAGGAACGTCATGGACCTCAATCAACTGCGCTCCTTTGTCACTGTCGCCCGGTTTGCCCATCTGACGCGCGCTGCCGCAGCGCTGCACTTGAGCCAGCCCGCGATCTCGGGGCACATCAAGGCCTTGGAAGAGCAGTTCGGCATCAGCCTGTTCGAGCGCACCTCATCGGGCATGGACCTGACTCCGTCGGGTCGCCAGCTGCTGTCGGAAGCCGAGCAAATCATCGGCGCGGTGCAACACCTGCAGCACTCCGCGCAAGAATTGCGCGGACAGCCGACCGGCCGCCTCAAGCTCGGGACGGTTCTCGACCCTGTGGTGCTGCGCGTCGGCGACCTGCTGGTGCGCGCGCTCGACCGGTATCCGCAAATCGAACTGGAACTGCATCACGCTCTGTCGAGCGACGCGTTGACCCGCGTCGCAGAGCGAACGCTCGATGCGAGTTTCTATTTCGGCGCACTTCCGACCGCCGGTCTCATCGCGATCCCGCTGCGCGACATCTGCTACCGCGTCGCGATGCCGCCGGCGTGGGCGGACGAGCTGGTCGGCGCGTCATGGGATGCACTCGCCGAGCGGCCGTGGATAGTGGCGCCGGAACCGAGCTCGCACCGGCAACTGGTGACCGAGCTGTTCGACGGTCGCGCGCAACCGCAGCGAATCATCGAAGCCGACAACGAGTCCTTGATCGTCAACCTGGTCGAATCGGGCGTCGGCGCGAGCCTGATCCGCGCGGAAATCGTCGCTCCGATGGCGCGGGCCAAGCGCGCGGCGATCTGGCCGGCCGCCGGCGTGACGACGCAGCTTTGGCTCGTTCATGCTGCCGATCGCGAAACCGATCCGCTGCTCGCCGCCCTGCGAGAACTGCTCCTCGACGTGTGGGCCGACTCGACCGAAGCCGAAGCGCAGCCGAGTTAGGACAACTCCGCCAGCGCAGATCCGGTTACCGCCGCATTTGCACCGGCCACTGCGCTATCGGCGGCGCGGTTTGATGCATAATCGACGCGGATCGAACTGGCTCTGTCTGCTGTCCTTCCGGACGCAATGCGCGGGGCAGTGACGGCGCGCGGAGGCTTCAATGCTGCGAATCGGCCGGCATCTGTGCACGCTCCTGACGCTGGCGTTCTGCTGCATGGCCGGGGCGACCGACGCGACCAAGATATTGCGCGTGGCCTCGCCGGACATCGACACGCTCGACCCGCAGCAATTCTCCGACGACCCGTCGTTCCAAGTCCTGATGGCGCTGTACGAGCCGTTGTACGAATGGGACTATCTGGCGTCACCCCCGAAGCTTTCACCGCTTACCGCCGCGGGACCGATCGCGATAACCGACGACGGCAAGACATGGACCGTGCGGCTGAAGGCGGGAATATTCTTCATCGATGATCCTGCCTTCAAGGGCAAGCCGCGCGAGCTCGTGGCCGAGGACTACGTCTATTCGTACAAACGGTGGCTCGATCCCAATCTCCGCCGCGGCGGCTCTCCAGTAACGACCGATCTGATCGTCGGCGCGCGGGCCGTCGTCGACGCCGCGCGAACGAGCGGAAAGTTCGACTACGATCGACCGATCGAGGGCTTGCGCTCGCTTGACCGCTATACGCTGCAGCTCAAGCTGATCGAGCCGAACTATCCGGTAATCCGCGACCTTTTCGGATTTGTCGGCGCCGCCGCCCGCGAAGTCGTCGAAGCCGCGGCCGGTGACATTCGCTCGCGGGTGGTCGGAACGGGCCCGTTCCGCCTGCGCGAGTGGAAGCGCGGGTCGCGCATCGTGCTCGATGCCAATCCCGCGTACAGGAGAGTGAGCTTTCCCGACAGCACGGATCCCGCGCAGGCGGCGCTGGTGCGCGGCATGCGGGGAAAAAAGCTGCCGCAAATCGGGATCGTCGAGGTCAACATCATCGAAGAAGACTTGCCGCGTGTGCTGCAATTCGAGCAGGGCGGCCTCGATTACATCGCTGTCAGGGGCGAAGTCGCCAACAGGCTTCTCGACGGCGGCGTGCTCAAGCCCGAATACGCGCGCCTGGGAATCACGCGGCGCGTGTACCCGGAGCCTTTCCTCTTTTCGTTCTATTTCAACGTTGCCGATCCCGTTCTCGGAGGCATGAGTGACGATCGCATCGCGCTGCGCCGCGCGATGGCGTCCGCGCTCGACGTAAGAACGCTGGTCAAGGTGGTGTACGCGGGCCACGCGCTGCCGGCGAATCAGATCGTTCCGCCAGGGGTGGGCGGACACGACCCGACGCTTCCTCCGAAGTCCCAGTACGATCCGGCTACCGCGAAGGCCCTGCTCGACCGCTTCGGCTACGCCAAGGGATCCGATGGCTACCGCACGGGGCCGGACGGGAAGCCTTTGACAATAACGCTGACCTTGCGCTCGGGGCCGGTTTCGCGCGAGGTCCAGACTCTGACCAAAAGGGACATGGATGCGATCGGCCTTCGCATGGACTTTCGGCTGACGCCGTTCCAGGACGCGATCAAGGAGCTGGAAAAGGGCCAATTCCAGATGTACTTCGGCGGCTTCGGCGGCTCGCCATCGGGCTGGCCGGAACTCTTACAGCTCTATAGCAAGCAACCGCAGCGGGTCAATGTCTCGCAGTTCCGATTGGACGAGTACGACCGTGCCGCGGAGCAGTTTCTGCGCAGCGCGAGCGACGCCGAGCAGATCGCCGCCGCGCGCAAGATGACCGAGCTCGCCCGCACTTACATGCCGGAGCTGCCGACGATCTTCCGCCTCGAGAACGACTTCGTTCAACCGTGGCTTCTGGGCTTCAATCCGCCTGTGTTCTCGACCTACTGGAAGTATCTGGACATCGATCTCGCGCGACGAGAATCCGCTCGATAAGAAGCCGCCGCAGCGTCGCGTCGTTGCTTCCCATTCATCATCGCGCAGGTCATCGTGCTGGTCATCTTCATTGCGCTCGGCGTCACGGCGACGCGATCGTTCCACCCCGCGCAAGCGCGCCGGCCCTGCGCCCGGGTTGAACGCAGGTCACCTAAGTGCGAGCGGCCCGCATCGATGTCGGCGCAGCCGTCTCTGCCGGCATCGCGGCGGGCATCCTGGCGACGGCCGTGCAGATCGTCCTGTGGTCGATCCTCACCGATGCATTGCCGGCGATCCTGTTCAGGGACGCACGCTTCGCCGCTGCAATCGTGATGGGCCGTGACGTTCTGCCGCCACCGGCGAGCTTCGACGGACGAATAATGTTGATCACGACGCTGATGCACTTCGCGCTTGCCATCGCGTACTTGATACTCGCCCGGCTCATAGCGGGTCTGCGTACTCCCTCATCGCTGCTCGCCGCGAGCTCCGACCTGCGCTAACGCACGACCTGATCGATGATCAGTTCGACGCCGCTGGACCCGACTTTCACCGGTTGGATACTGCCTTGAAGGTCGCCTGCCTCGGGTGTCGCGGTGCCGCGATGGCTGACGCGCGCGGTGAGCGCGACTTCGGATACGCGCGACAGACGGAGCTCCGGCAGCATCGCCTGGCTATCGTCGAGCCGGAATGCGAACGGGAACCCCGCGGTGGTCGTACGAACGATGGCCAGCGGCATCTGTGGCCCGGTGACCGCTTTCGCGTAGACGAAAAGCGTGTCGCCGCGCGCCACCTTCGCCGTCAGCTCCGGCGCGACGCGCACCGTGCCGCTGATCACGCTGCCGCCTGGCGCCGCCGGCGTTGTAACGGGAAGGACACCGGCAGAGGCGTCGACCGGCGCTGCCAAGGGAAGAGAACGACCGTCGAGGAGCGCGCGCGCCTCCGCGATGTTCGCCTCGATGCCGCGCGCGTCGTCGGAGGTCGGCGCAAGCATGGCTCGCAGCCGTTCCCAGTACGCGATCGCATCCCGGTATTGCTTGTCGTCGAACGCGGCGCTCGCGGCAAGCGCCAACGCCTTCGGATGATTGGGATCGGCCTTGAGCGCGCGTTGCACGAGCGCCGCCGGCTCGCCGCGCAGCGTCTTGCCTTTGGCCATGCCTAGCGCATCGGCGTAGTCGGCGAGCAGCGTGGCGTCGTTCGGGATCCGTTTCGCGGCCTGCGCAAACGCATCAGCGGCTTCCCGGTACTGCTTGATCTCGACATAGGATCGCGCGAGCAGCGCCCAGCCTTCACCGTCGTCGGGCGTTTGCGTCCGCATCTTCAGGGCGAGCCGCTGCGCCAGAACTTCCATGCTCGGAAGCGGCGCGCCATCGGTTGTGGTCGTCTTTGCAGCGCCGGCAACGGTAGAGCCTGTCGCCTGCCCTGCCTCGTTCACGATTGCCTGCGGCGTACCCAGTCGCGCATACAGCGCCCATGCACCGGCGATGACGACGGCGGCGGTTGCCGCCGCAACGAGCCCGATCGGATTGCGCCAGCCTGTACGCAGATCGGCCAGGCGCCCTGGCGCCACTTGTGCCGCCTTGGGCGTTGTCGCGAGCTCTTCGCCAAGCCGCGCCTCGATTTGCCCCCGAGCCGTGGCGAATTGCGCCTCGGTCAGCGTACCGGCCGCGCGCTCGCGCTCGATCTCCCTCAACTGGTCGCGATGCACGGCGACCTGTGCGGTCTCGAGATCGGGCGCGACATGCCGTTGGCCGCCGCGTCGCAGCAAGGGCACGGTGAGAACCCCGAGCACGAACAGGAGCAAAGCGGTGCACGCTGCATAGAAGGCGAACAGGTTCATGGTCGTGATGTCCTTCCCTTAGAATTCCCAGCGCCAGCCGAGATAGAAGAAATGGCGGTACTCGAGACTATCGAGCGTGCTGCCAAGCGAGCGCGTCCGCTCGAAGTCGTATTCGCCTTCCAGCGACAATCGTTCGCGCAACTGATAGGCGATTCGAATCGCCGGCGTAAACCGCGTCAGCCGTCCTCCCTGATTGTCCGTCTGGTGGTAGTAGCGCAACGACGGCTCGAGCGTCACGAGTGGAACCGGGATAAAGCGGTAGTCTATGCCGGCCTGTATTCCGTCGAGCAGCGATCCGCGCAGGACGCTTCCGTTGACGACGAGGATGTCCTGGAAGCGGGTCAGCGAGGTTCCAATCAGCTGTGCCGTGTACGTGTATACATTGCCCGTGCCCGGCGTGGCGGGAACGATGGCGGTAGCCGGCGTCCCGCTCAGGCTGGATACCCGCATATCGAAACCGAGCTGCCAGTTCGCGCTGAGCGGTTGGGTAACCCCCACCAGATATACCTTCGAGACCGGAGTGAACGCCTTCGCCTCGTCGCGAAGCGCTGACGCGCCATTGCTGCGCAGGAGAGTCGCGATATCGCTGGTTTGTTCGGCCAGCACCACATTGGAGAGTTGCAGCGTCGGGGCGCGTCGATAATCTGCGAGGAAATTGAACGCGGTGCCACCCGCCAGCTGCCAGCTGCCCTGGAACGACGCGACGTTGAGTGCGCGGAACATCGGATCGTAATCGAGCAGCCCGTACGCAGTGCGCGCCGCGTCGAAATACCGCGCCTCACCGCCCAGGCCGATGCGATCGGTCGTGCCCGCTACCCGCTGGTAGATGCCGAACAGCTGTCCGGTCGTATTAGGGAAGAGACTGTCGCCGTCGACGCTGGCGCCGGCGAAGCTCTGCTTCACGCCCGGGGCCGTGTCGACGAGCTGACCTCCAACCAGGCCGAGGCGCCACTCCGGGCGGAATTCCCACGCGAACAGCCCACCGTCGAACCGGCCGAAAACACCGCCGCTCGTACCGACTTGCCGACCGGCACGGATCAACATCTTGGTCGGCTGATAGCGCGATTCCGCGAAGAGCGAATTGAGGCGATTGCTGTTCGCGCCGCCCGAAAGAAAGTTCCACGTGTATTCGTCGCGCAAGACGACACGGCTGTCCCACGGCCCCTGCCGCCAGCGGCCATTGAGGTCGGCGGTAGTGATTACCTGCGACTGATCCGTTGCCGAGAGCTGATTCGTCTCGATCGTGGTCGCGCCGGTCGCCGGCGTGACTATGGTCGTCGTCTGCTGCGCCCGAGACTGGCCGCCGTAGTAGAACTGCGACACGCTGCCCCATGCCGAATACGCGGGCCCGGCAGTCTCACGCTCGATCGCAGGTCCGGGCGCCGCAACGACCGTCGCCGGCCGCCCGAGCGCGGCGAGGCGCTCCCGCACGCGGACTGCGCCGGGGCCCTGAGGGTAGAGCTTGAGATAGAGCTCGTACTCGACCCTGGCCTTGTCGATCTCGCCCAACTTTTCTCGCGCGGTGCCGATCAGTTCCTGGGCTTCCTGCGACCCGCGGTTGGGCGGAAGATTGAGCGCGCGGTTAAGGGCGAGGACCGCCGCTTCGAAATCGTCGCGCCGCAGCGCATCGCGTGCCTGCGCCAGCGCCGCGGAGGCTTCCTGCTCGACTTCGGGTCGGGCTTCGGGTGCGGTCGCGGGAGCGGATTCGCCGGGAGGAGCCGGGCGTGCGGCTTCCGCAGGCGTCGGCGGGCCGGGCCGGCGCTGTCTTGCGCAGGGTTTCGGCAGAAAGGGGGATGACGAGCGCGATCGTGTGGTTGTCGACAGGCCGCAGCAGGAAATCCACGCGAGACTCGAACTTGATGTCGATCCGACGCTGCGTATTGCCTATCGGGGCGATGTAAGTCACATCGAAACGCGGCACCAGATCGGTCGGCGGCGATCGCCGCCGCTCCTCTCGAGTCGACAGGATCGAATCGTCTCCACCCACGACCTGAAAATAGACCTGGATCAGGTCGCCGCGATTGAGCGGCGCATGCCGCAGGTATTGAATCTGCGCCACGAAGCGGATGGACACCTTCGCGTCGGAACCCTCGCGGACGACGTCGATCATGTCGAAAACCTGCGCGCGCGCGGTCATGCAGAACATCGCGACGCCGATGCCGACGATCAGCGCGATGCGCTTGTGCATACAGAGTTGGAGCATGACGAGCGGCTTTGCGAGTGCGAGGGCGAACGGACCCGTGCGATATTTAGAAACTGCCATCGGTCGGCCGGTGGCGCGAGGTGAAGGTCTTGGGTGCTTTCGCCGGTCCGCTGCCGAGGTGGCAGCTGCCGGCGCAGTCGCGCATCTCGACCATCGTATTGAGGCTGCCGGCGGCGGCGGCTTTGGGATGCTGTTGCGGCCGGAATTGATCCGCGTGGCAGGCCGCGCAGTCCGGCTTGAACGCCGCGAATCGCCAGACGACCGTTTCAGCATTGGTCTTGTGGCATGCGATGCACGAGACGCCCGGTGCGTGCGCGCGATACAGCGGCGATACGTGTTGATACCGCACCGTCGTCCACGAAGTCGGCCGGTGACAGGAATCGCAGCTGCGCGCGGTGGCGAAGTGGCCCGCGGGCCTGCTCTTCGCGAGCGCCCCGTTGTGACAGCTGATGCAGGTTCCCGGCGCAATGCCCTGATGCGTGAACGTCGCCGGAAGCCAGGTCGTGGTCCGGTGGCAGCTATCGCAGGACAACGCGGTCACCACATGGCGCGCAGGCTTCGCCGCCGCGCTCATTCCGTTGTGACAGCTCATGCAGCTGCCCGGTGCGATGCCTATATGGACGTCGCGCGACTGCATACCGCGCGGAACCTGCCCCTGGAGCGGCGCTCCGAGTCCCGGTCCGGCACCCCGCGGCTGCCGCCCCTGACCCATTGTTCCGCCTGCCGGTGCCCGTAGCATGCGTGCCCCGAGACGGGTCATGGCATCGCCGGTGTCGAAGGAAGTGGTCGTATGGCAGGCGCCGCAGTCCTGCCCAGGGTTATGGTTGGCTGATGGCCGCGTAACGATGCGGACGCCGAACCAGCTCATGCCCAATTCGTGGCAGCTGACGCACTTCATCCCGGTCACGGCGGCATGATTCATCGGTGTGCCGGCGAAGCTGGCGAAGTTGCCTGCGGTATGGCAGGACTCGCAGGCGGCGGCGTTGAACGGAATGTGATTGACCGGCGGCGCCTTGACCGTCACGCCGAAGAAGCTCAATCCGGCGGCGTGGCAGGTGGCGCAACCCGAAGTGATCCCGCTATGGTTCATGCCGGTGCCGGCGAAGCTCGTAAAGTTGCTCGCCGCGTGACAGGTCTCGCACGCCTTGGTGGTCGGAATGTGGTTCGGCGGCGGCGCCTTGGGCACGATGTTGGCGAAGCTCGAGCCGGCGGCATGGCAGGTGGCGCAGCCGGAACTGATGCCGGCGTGGTTCATCGTGCCGACGCTGTAGTCGTTCGGGTTGCTATGGCATAGCGTGCACGGCTGCGTGGTCGGCAAGTGGTTGGGCGGCTTGCCCACCGCGCCGCTGAAGGTGGTCGTGGTGTGGCAGCCGCTGCAATCGCCGGTGGTCGGATGGTTCGGATCCTGGGCCGGCGTGGGCCGGGTCACGATGGTCACGCCGAAGAAGCTCTTGCCGGTCTCGTGACAGGTGACGCAGCTGATTCCCGCCACCGGTGCATGATTCATCGGCGTGCCGGCGAAGCTGGCGAAGTTGCCTGCGGTATGGCAGGACTCGCAGGCGGCGGCGTTGAACGGAATGTGATTGACCGGCGGCGCCTTGACCGTCACGCCGAAGAAGCTCAATCCGGCGGCGTGGCAGGTGGCGCAACCCGAAGTGATCCCGCTGTGGTTCATGCCGGTGCCGGCGAAGCTCGTGAAGTTGCTCGCCGCGTGACAGGTCTCGCACGCCTTGGTGGTCGGAATGTGGTTCGGCGGCGGCGCCTTGGGCACGATGTTGGCGAAGCTCGAGCCGGCGGCATGGCAGGTGGCGCAGCCGGAACTGATGCCGGCGTGGTTCATCGTGCCGACGCTGTAGTCGTTCGGGTTGCTGTGGCACAGCGTGCACGGCTGCGTGGTCGGCAAGTGGTTGGGCGGCTTGCCCACCGCGCCGCTGAAGGTGGTCGTGGTGTGGCAGCCGCTGCAATCGCCGGTGGTCGGATGGTTCGGATCCTGGGCCGGCGTGGGCCGGGTCACGATGGTCACGCCGAAGAAGCTCTTGCCGGTCTCGTGACAGGTGACGCAGCTGATTCCCGCCACCGGTGCATGATTCATCGGCGTGCCGGCGAAGCTGGCGAAGTTGCCTGCGGTATGGCAGGACTCGCAGGCGGCGGCGTTGAACGGAATGTGATTGACCGGCGGCGCCTTGACCGTCACGCCGAAGAAGCTCAATCCGGCGGCGTGGCAGGTGGCGCAACCCGAAGTGATCCCGCTATGGTTCATGCCGGTGCCGGCGAAGCTCGTAAAGTTGCTCGCCGCGTGACAGGTCTCGCACGCCTTGGTGGTCGGAATGTGGTTCGGCGGCGGCGCCTTGGGCACGATGTTGGCGAAGCTCGAGCCGGCGGCATGGCAGGTGGCGCAGCCGGAACTGATGCCGGCGTGGTTCATCGTGCCGACGCTGTAGTCGTTCGGGTTGCTGTGGCATAGCGTGCACGGCTGCGTGGTCGGCAAGTGGTTGGGCGGCTTGCCCACCGCGCCGCTGAAGGTGGTCGTGGTGTGGCAGCCGCTGCAATCGCCGGTGGTCGGATGGTTCGGATCCTGGGCCGGCGTGGGCCGGGTCACGATGGTCACGCCGAAGAAGCTCTTGCCGGTCTCGTGACAGGTGACGCAGCTGATTCCCGCCACCGGTGCATGATTCATCGGCGTGCCGGCGAAGCTGGCGAAGTTGCCTGCGGTATGGCAGGACTCGCAGGCGGCGGCGTTGAACGGAATGTGATTGACCGGCGGCGCCTTGACCGTCACGCCGAAGAAGCTCAATCCGGCGGCGTGGCAGGTGGCGCAACCCGAAGTGATCCCGCTATGGTTCATGCCGGTGCCGGCGAAGCTCGTAAAGTTGCTCGCCGCGTGACAGGTCTCGCACGCCTTGGTGGTCGGAATGTGGTTCGGCGGCGGCGCCTTGGGCACGATGTTGGCGAAGCTCGAGCCGGCGGCATGGCAGGTGGCGCAGCCGGAACTGATGCCGGCGTGGTTCATCGTGCCGACGCTGTAGTCGTTCGGGTTGCTATGGCATAGCGTGCACGGCTGCGTGGTCGGCAAGTGGTTGGGCGGCTTGCCCACCGCGCCGCTGAAGGTGGTCGTGGTGTGGCAGCCGCTGCAATCGCCGGTGGTCGGATGGTTCGGATCCTGGGCCGGCGTGGGCCGGGTCACGATGGTCACGCCGAAGAAGCTCTTGCCGGTCTCGTGACAGGTGACGCAGCTGATTCCCGCCACCGGTGCATGATTCATCGGCGTGCCGGCGAAGCTGGCGAAGTTGCCTGCGGTGTGGCAGGACTCGCAGGCGGCGGCGTTGAACGGAATGTGATTGACCGGCGGCGCCTTGACCGTCACGCCGAAGAAGCTCAATCCGGCGGCGTGGCAGGTGGCGCAACCGGAAGTGATCCCGCTATGGTTCATGCCGGTGCCGGCGAAGCTCGTAAAGTTGCTCGCCGCGTGACAGGTCTCGCACGCCTTGGTGGTCGGAATGTGGTTCGGCGGCGGCGCCTGGGCACGATGTTGGCGAAGCTCGAGCCGGCGGCATGGCAGGTGGCGCAGCCGGAACTGATGCCGGCGTGGTTCATCGTGCCGACGCTGTAGTCGTTCGGGTTGCTATGGCACAGCGTGCACGGCTGCGTGGTCGGCAAGTGGTTGGGCGGCTTGCCCACCGCGCCGCTGAAGGTGGTCGTGGTGTGGCAGCCGCTGCAATCGCCGGTGGTCGGATGGTTCGGATCCTGGGCCGGCGTGGGCCGGGTCACGATGGTCACGCCGAAGAAGCTCTTGCCGGTCTCGTGACAGGTGACGCAGCTGATTCCCGCCACCGGTGCATGATTCATCGGCGTGCCGGCGAAGCTGGCGAAGTTGCCTGCGGTATGGCAGGACTCGCAGGCGGCGGCGTTGAACGGAATGTGATTGACCGGCGGCGCCTTGACCGTCACGCCGAAGAAGCTCAATCCGGCGGCGTGGCAGGTGGCGCAACCCGAAGTGATCCCGCTATGGTTCATGCCGGTGCCGGCGAAGCTCGTAAAGTTGCTCGCCGCGTGACAGGTCTCGCACGCCTTGGTGGTCGGAATGTGGTTCGGCGGCGGCGCCTTGGGCACGATGTTGGCGAAGCTCGAGCCGGCGGCATGGCAGGTGGCGCAGCCGGAACTGATGCCGGCGTGGTTCATCGTGCCGACGCTGTAGTCGTTCGGGTTGCTATGGCATAGCGTGCACGGCTGCGTGGTCGGCAAGTGGTTGGGCGGCTTGCCCACCGCGCCGCTGAAGGTGGTCGTGGTGTGGCAGCCGCTGCAATCGCCGGTGGTCGGATGGTTCGGATCCTGGGCCGGCGTGGGCCGGGTCACGATGGTCACGCCGAAGAAGCTCTTGCCGGTCTCGTGACAGGTGACGCAGCTGATTCCCGCCACCGGTGCATGATTCATCGCGTGCCGGCGAAGCTGGCGAAGTTGCCTGCGGTATGGCAGGACTCGCAGGCGGCGGCGTTGAACGGAATGTGATTGACCGGCGGCGCCTTGACCGTGACGCCGAAGAAGCTCAATCCGGCGGCGTGGCAGGTGGCGCAACCCGAAGTGATCCCGCTATGGTTCATGCCGGTGCCGGCGAAGCTCGTAAAGTTGCTCGCCGCGTGACAGGTCTCGCACGCCTTGGTGGTCGGAATGTGGTTCGGCGGCGGCGTTTTCAGACCGGCCACACCGAAGAAGCTCGATCCCGTTGCGTGACATGTGGCACAGCCCGCGCTAATACCCGCATGGTTCATGGTCGCGCCGGCGAAACTCGTAAACGTCGTCGCGGAGTGGCACAACTCGCACGGCTGAGTGGTCGGAACGTGGCCCGCCGGCATGCCCGTCGCCGTGCTCCCGTTATGGCAGGTCGTGCACTGCCCGGCGATGCCCGCGTGATCGAAGGTCGCGCCGCGGAAAGTCGCGAAACTGCTATGGCACGTCTCGCACGGCGCTGCAGTCGGAACGTGACTCACTGGCTTGGAAACCACGTCCGGAAACTGTCCGCCGTGACACGCCGCGCAGCCGCCGACGATCTGCGCGTGGCTCATCGTCCAGCCGGAGAACGCCGTCGTGCTCGTGTGGCAGGTTTGACACGCCTGATTGGTCGGAATGTGGGTCGCCGGCTTGCCCGTGGCGGTCGCGCCGTTGTGGCAGCTGGCACAGTCGGCGACGATGCCCGTATGGTCGAACCTCGCGGGGGTCCAGGCGGAGGTGCGGTGGCAGACGTCGCAGGACTGGGTCGTCTGCAGGTGCCCCGACGGTTTTCCGGTTGCGGTCGAGCCGTTATGGCAACTCGCGCAGGCACCCGGTTGCACGCCGGTGTGGTCCCACCGCGCGCCGGCAAACGTCACCGTCGTATGACACAGATCGCAGCGCTGGGTCGTCGGCGCGTGCGTCGTCGGCATGAGGACGCTGCTCAATCGCGCACCAGGTGCATGGCAGCTGTCGCAGGTCTTCGGCGTGCCCTTGAAGATGCCCTTGACGTGGCAGGTCTCGCACTTCGCCGACTTGTGTGCGCCCGTCAGCGGGTAGCCCGTCGTCAGATGGTCGAAATCGGGTCCGGGACTTTGCGCCAACGCAACGGCTGACACCGTGGCGAAAACCGCCGCGGCGAGCGCGCCTCCAATCCGCGGCCCGATCGCCGACAGCATCCGGGAAAGCGCGCGCATCATCGGCGTCTACCCTCGTCTTTCGAGCGGCTGCCCGGCCCCGAAAGCGCGCGCAGATCGCGGAACGAGCCCGTCACGTGACAGCGCTCGCAGGCTTGCCCATAAGCCCCTTCGTGCTTGTCGTCGCGACGGTGACACTCGATGCAGGCCGTGCCGAGTCGCAGCGGATCTTCCACCGGCGTCCGATGGCATGCCGGCACACGACACCTTGGCATGCGCGCCGTCGAGAGCGAATCGCGTCTTCCTGTGATCGAAATCCCAGGCCCGCCAATCGCGCGTGTTGTGGCAGGAAGCGCAGTTCCGGCCGAGCGTTTGTCGGTGCTTGTCGTCGGCTTGGTGGCAGCCGTAGCAGTCGCGCGGCGCGCTGTGGTAAGCGAGCGTCTTGTGGCACGCCTGGCACTCGATCTGCGCATGACGGCCGGCAAGCGGGAAGCGAGAGCGATTGTGATCGAAGCGCTCCACCTTCCACCCGGTCTCGGAATGGCAATCGCGGCATGACCGCCCGAGCTGTCCCAGGTGCTTGTCGTCTTTGGCGTGACAGGAGTTGCAGTCGGCGGCCAATTTGACCCGGTACAGGTCGCCCGTGTGGCAGCTGTCGCACTGCACCGCGACGTGCTTGCCGGCGAGAGCGTACGTCGTATCGCGGTCGTGACGGAAGATCACATCCTTGGCCTTCCACGACACCGCCGTATGGCATGTTGCGCAGCGATCGCCGTAGCGCGTCCGATGCTTGTCGTCCTTGCGGTGGCAAGCGATGCACTCCACCGGCGTGCCCTTGTAGCTCTTCGGATCCTTGTGGCAGTCGCTGCATTCGACGTCCCGGTGCTTGCCGCGCAACTGAAACGCCGACGTGTCGTGATCGAACCTCGCTTCGCGCCAGCCGCGCTCCACGTGACAATTCACGCACTGGGTGCCGAGAGTTCCGTTGTGCTTGTCGTCGGCGCGATGACAGCCTATGCACGTCGTCGCCGGTTTGTCGTGCAGGCTTGCGCCGGTATGGCAACTCTCGCACTTCGTCGTTCGGTGCTTGCCCTTGAGTGCGTATCGAGTGTCGCGATCGTGGCTGAATGCCGCGGTGTCGCTCCAGCCGCCGGCGCTGTGGCACGTTTCGCACTTCTCGCCCAGACGGCCTTTGTGACGGTCGTCCTTGCGGTGACAGCCATTGCAGGTCTGCGGCGTGTTCTTGAATCCGCTGTCCACATGGCACTTGGCGCACGCTACGTCGACATGCTTCGACGTCAATGGAAAGCGCGTCTTGGCATGATCGAACCTGACGTCCTTCCAGCGGACCTGGCCGTGACAATCGGCGCATGCTGCGCCAAGAGCACCGCGGTGCTTGTCGTCCTTGCGATGACAGCCGTTGCAGTCCGTAGGCGCCGCGCGAAACTGCGCTCCCTGCGTGTGGCATGACCGGCAAGCGACTTTGGCATGCGCTGCAACGAGCGCAAAGTCCGTTTTCGTATGGTCGAACGCCTTGTCGTCGACCGGAGCGATGTTCGCATCGCGGCCCTTGTGGTCCGTGTGGCAGCTGCGGCAGGATTCGATCCTGATCCGTCCGTGATAGCCGCGGTGCGCCAGCACGTCGCGTGCCACCGGCTTGTGGCAGTCGAGGCAGAGCCGATCCTGGGCCGCCTTGTCGAACCTTACGTGGCAATTCGCGCAGTCCTGCTCGAGCTTGGCGTGGCCCCGAATCAGAGGACCCGACATCAATACGCCTTCGAGCGTTTGCGCTCCCGCTGAACCGAGCCAGAGCGCAGAGAGAAGGAGTCCGGGCCACGCGCGCCATGTCGTCATGTCCGCCCGGTTCAGTACATGTGCACCGCGATCACGTGGGCGATCGCGCAGAGCACGAGCATATATACGAGCGGGACGTGCAACACGTGCCACCACGAGAACAGCCGTTCGAACACCGTAAACTGCGCGAGGCGCTGCACGGCGCGAAGGTACTGCGCGACAAGGGCGCGCGCGGCCCGCGTTCGCCGCGTCCGCTTGGTTTCGGTCCACCCTTCGGCCAGTGCGCGTTTTTGCAGCAAGCCGGTGACTTCGTCGCACGAGCGCCGACGCTCGCGCCAGACGACGATACCGAGGAGGAAGAAACGCCAGGGCCGCGTCAGACCATCGCGTCCTATTCTCTCTGCGCGCTCGGCGAACAGCTCGAGACGCGTTTCGACCAGGGGAGCGAACGCGAGCTTCGATCGCAGTTCGTCTGAACCCATGCCGGCCTCGGCGCGGACCTCCGCGAGCGACGTGCGCTGCCCGTAGAGCCCGTGATGGATACGACTGTAAAGGTAACGGCCCACGATGCCGCTGATCGCGACCAGCGTCATCGACGCGAACGCGATGGTGGCGTTGAGCGAGCCGAAATGCAGCGTCGAATGCAGCACGATCAGCAGCGGTCCCGCCACGCCCAAAACCATATGTATCGCGAACCACCATCGCGTACGGCCCCAGCCGGCGGCACGCTTCCAGCGTTTGCGCAATGGATAGAGGAACAGCAGCAACATCGCCACACCGCCGGCGACGCCGATCCAGTACCCGACGTCCGAGCCGGGGGTGAACGGGGAGCGCCGAGCGATGAAGCCGGTAGCCAACACGGCGACCAGCACCAGGGCGAGAAGCGCGACCTCGCGCGTGGATCGCGTCCGCCGCTTCCGCGCCGGCGATGTCGGCGCCGGCGCCGGTCGATCCGCCATCGTTCTTCCGCCGACGGATGCAGCACCGTCGGGCATCACGCAAAGTCCTTCCGTTGCGGAGTCTGCTGCGCGATCATTGCATCACGGCCGCAGGCACCTCGGGCCGCTACTGCACCGGCAAGCACGTCCAAATCGAATTCACGATGCCCGAAATCAGCATTTCCGCCTTCGCGCTCTACGCGCTTCCACTGCTCGCGATCGTGGCGATCTACGTCGTGCGGCACCTGCGCAGCGAAGCCGCGCACGCACGCAAGCTCGACGACGCGATCAAGGCGGGATTGACCGAACCGGCGTCGATGCATCCAACCGTCGATCCGGCGCGATGCATCGGATCGGCATCGTGCGTCAACGCATGTCCCGAGAGCGCCCTGGGAATCATCGACGGCAAGGCGATGCTCACCAATCCTGCCGCCTGCATCGGCCACGGTGCATGTGAGGCGGCCTGTCCGGTCGAGGCGATCACGCTTGTTTTCGGCACCGAGCGGCGCGGCATTGACATTCCGCGCGTCAGCCCAAACTTCGAAACCAATGTGCCCGGCATCTTCATCGCCGGTGAATTGGGCGGCATGGGCCTCATTCGCAAGGCGTCCGAGCAGGGACGCCAGGCGATGACCGCGATCGCGCGGTTGCCCCGTACTGCGGCCCCGCTCGATGTCGTCATCATCGGTGCCGGTCCCGCCGGCATCGCCGGCGGCCTTAGCGCGATCGAGCACAAGCTGCGCTATGTGTTGATCGAGCAGGAACAGGATCTGGGCGGCGCGGTCTTCCACTACCCGAGGCAGAAGGTCGCGATGACTACGCCCGTCGATCTGCCGATCGTCGGCAAGGTGCGCTTCACGGAGGTCAGCAAGGAAAAGCTTCTGGCGTTCTGGCAGGACATCGTTACCCGCGCTGGGTTGCGCATCCGCTTCAACGAGCGCATGGAACGCATCGACGCGGCGGAGGGCGGGTATACCGTCACGACGACTGTCGGCCGGCATTACGCGCGCGCGGTCCTGCTCGCGATAGGACGGCGAGGGACGCCGCGCAAGCTCGACGTGGCCGGGGAGGAACTGCCCAAGGTCGTCTATCGCCTGCTCGATCCGGAGCAGTACAGCGGATGCAACGTGCTGGTCGTCGGCGGCGGCGACAGTGCGGTCGAGGCTGCGCTTGCCTGCGCCGGACAGCCGCGGGCGAACGTTGCGCTCTCGTATCGCGGCTCGGCTTTCAACCGGATCAAGCCGGGCAATCGCGATCGTCTGCAGCAGGCGCAGCAGGAGCGACGGCTCACCGTCATGCTGAATTCGGAGGTCCGCCGGATCTCGCCGGAGAGCGTCGAGCTCGTCCAAGCGGACCGCGCTCTCACGTTGCCCAACGACGCGGTGATCGTACAGGTCGGCGGCACGGTTCCCACGGCGATGCTGAAGGATATCGGCGTCACCGTCGAAACCAAGTTCGGAACCGCGTAGCCGCGCTCGGCCCATCACTCGCACTCGCGCGTTGTCGACGCGCGGATCCGACCAGAAACCGAGTCGATTGCAGCAGGCTGCGTTCGGGTCCGCGGCAGGCTCTCCTCCAGCACCTCGTTGACGATCCGCGCTCACGTCGCACCCTTCTTGTGGAGGCCCTCGCGTGGCGGCCTGGCGTGATGTGGGAAATATTCCCACACAGACTCACATTATGCAAGCAGCATGGCTGCTTCCGGCACCATTACGCTGGAAAACTTCCTTTAAACAGGACCTTAGGATGCGGCCGGGATGCCATCATGCGTCCGGCCTCATCCGGCACGGCAGGGATCAGTCGAACTCCAACTCAGTGGCTTTGAGGACCTGGCCGTTGAGAAATCCCTGCACCTGGACGCTGCGGCCGTTGGCGAGATCCGACGCCTGTCCACTGTCGAATTTCGCACTGGTCGCGTCGACGGTCCGTCCGGCAACCGTGAAATTCGCGACCGAGACGAAGTTCGTGATCAGTCCGCGAACGCTGATTTCCACCGGTTCGGGTGGATCCTCGAGTGCGACCGTCGTCGCGAGAAGCACACCGTTTTGCAACACACCCGTGACATGCACTTGGCGTCCGTTGGCAAGATCGCTGGCGACGCCTTGAGAGATCGTCGCGTTTGAGGCATTCACCGCCTGGCCCGCGACGACGAAATTCGCGACGCTGACGAAATTCTTGATCGTGCCTTCCACTTCCAGCGTGGTCGTCTGGGGCGGCTGAGCGAACGAAACCGTCTGCGCCACAAGTGCCCCACTCTGAAGAACTCCCTTCACGGTCACCGTGCGACCGTTGGCCAGATCGCTCGCCGTGCCATTGTTGAAGCTCGCCGATGATGCGTCGACGCGTTGCCCCGCCACGGCGAAGTCCTTGACCGATACGAAGCCGCTGATCGTCCCGGTGATGGTTACGCTGCTGGGGCCGGGGTTTCCGGGCAGAATCTGGACTGTGCTGGCGTTCAATATGCCGTTCGCCAGCGTACCCTCGACCGACACATTGACGCCGTTGGCCAGATTTGCCGCGCTGCCCCCGACGAACGTCGCCCCGCCGGCGTTGACTTGTTGCCCGGCAACGAAGAAGCTCGCAACCGACGTGAAGTTGCTGACGGCGCCTTGTATCGACGTCGTTGGCTGGCTCGGGGGTGGAGCGTCGGGGTTGAGCCGCTCGAGTTGCGTCGCGATCAGCACGTCTTCTTGTCGAAACGCAAGAATGGAGAGCCGATCGCCGACATGCACCGAGGCGAGCGAAAAATTCGGCACTGCGGCGCTACTGCTGTCGATCAACTGGGTCGTCGCGGTGACTCGAAACGTTTGTCCACCGACCGTTACCGAGCCCGCTACGGGATCGACTGCCTGCGCAACGCCGTCGAGAGCGACGACCGTCGCCTGCTCGATCTCGAGTTTAGTCGCCACGAGCACGCCCGCAGTGAGTCTGCCTTCGACAGAGACCAGGGACCCGTTGGCGATCATGTCGACCGTGCCGCCTTCGACGACCGCGCCCCGAGCATCGGTCGGCTGGCCGTTGACCTTGAAATTGCCCAGCCCGGTGAAATCGGTGATCAGTCCCTCGATTTCGACCGAGGTCACGTCCGGCGGTGTCGCAGGAACCACGGCGATCGCGTCGGCGAAAAGGGTGCCCGTCGGCACCGACTGCGTGCCGCTTACGCGCACCGTCGCGCCCTGGCCCAGTGCTGGCGGCACCGATGTCGCCGCGATTCCGTTGTAATCGAAGACCTGCAATCCGATCGCAAATGTGCGCGTTGTTCCATCGAAGGCGCCGACAACGCCGGTGACCTGCAGCTTCGCCGACGTCGGCGGCACGGTGGGCTTGACGATGACGAGCGTTGCCAGCAGGTCACCCGGCGTCGAGCGAAAACCGCTGACCTCGACCACCTGATTCAATAGCGTGTCGAAGCTTCCGCCGTCGTAAAGCGTCAGTTGGTCGGTTCGTACGCGCTGGCCGAGCACCGTGAAAGTCTGTGCCGCCGGATCGACACCGGTGACCACGCCCTGCACTTCCGCATGGTATTCGATACTGGTGACGGTAACCGAGCCGTCAGGACCGATGGTGGTGACGACCGTGACAACCATGCCGATCTTGAGCGAGGTGTCGACCGCGGGCATCCCATTCATCATAACCGTGGCACCCATCGTGGCGACGTTCTGGCCGTTCAACGTAATCGCGTGGTTGCCAAGCGCAGTGATTTGACCTTGCGTCGACCGCGCCGATCCGCCGGTACCAACGATGCCGCCGCTGGCGTAGTTCGTGCCTCCGCCGCAACCGCCAAGTTGAAGAACGATGATGGCGAGGATCGCAAGGAGTGCCAGCGGACAAGTGCAGCGCGACGAGTAGCGGGACTTCATTGACGACTCCTGGGTTTTCGCTTGACTGGTTTGGCTTTTGCGGATTTGGCAACGCCGGAATTCGAATCGGACTGCGCGGCCGGGCGCGAAGGCACCGGAGCGGCAAAGAAATAGACGCCAAGTCGCATACGCATACGCTTCCCCGGAGCGGGTGGATCGTCGCGCTCGAGCGCCATGCCCCGATTGTTGATTTCCTTCAATACTTCCATCGACAGGCGCTCGGCTTCGACCCGCAGGGCTTCGATCGCCTCGGGCGAAAGCTCGTCGTAGTACACGCTTCGCTCGAGAAATGGCCGACGCGTGCTATCGAGGTTGTGCGCCCCCGCGGCCAGGTGATCGTGCATCGCCTCGCCGAAATAAAACGCCTTGGCGTCGAGCTCCTTGCCCGGTACGAATCCGGAGGTCACCAGGTGGACGTAGTCGTTGGCGTCGACTTCGACGACGCCCAGACGCAACAGCTCGTCGAGCACCGATCGAGGACGCACGTTCTTGCTGACGAGCTCGACCAGGGCTGCAAACGAATGGTCGCCGCCCTGGCTTGGCGTGCGCGGCAGGACGCGCGGCTGCCCATCGTCGTCGGTATACGTGCGATCGCTGAGCCAACGCGCAATGATTTGCGTACCGAGCGTCAGGCCCGCCGGAATCTCCGGTTCGGGTGCCGGTTCGCGCAATAGCCGCCGGATGTCCTTGCGATGCACACCGGTCAGCACGGTAAGTCGGCTGTCGGTGGGTCTCTTCCCGTCGAGCGTGAATTCGCTCGCGGCGGTCTCGACGAAGATCGACTTCAACATGTCGGCAAGAAACGGGTAAGTGATTCCGTGCGCAACGAGCACGCGCACGAGCGGCCGCAAGATGCGGCGAATCGCGGCCACAACCGAAGCCCGCGGCGCGAGCGACGACTCGGCCCCCTTTTCCCCCACCCACGATCTCCCGCGACTGGCCCTCACATCGAGTACTCCTGGCGGCCTCGGCGGCATTTGTTTTATGCTTGCGGGAAATTTTCCCACATTATGGCGTTCTGCGGAAGGCCTCATGCCAGCTGTGCCGGCGTGATCCTGCAACCTTTAGGCCTGCGTTGTCGCGGACAATCAGTCCCGAACCGGCGCGCGCCGAGATTCGCCCGCTGACGTTTGCCGTTAGGCGGCTTTCTCGAGCGCGACCTCCCAGAGTGCCTTTGGCATCGAGTACTTGCGCGTAATCTCTTCTTCGATACTGAGGGTGCGCCACCCTTCTTGGAACATATTTCTCGATGGCAGGTTTGTCGAAGAAGCGTTTCGGCTCGCCATTGACGGAATAGTATTTCTCTTCGATCGCGACGTGTCCGCTCGCCCCGTAGTTATGGTCATTCGTGGAGTTCAGGCGGCATAGCAGCAGGCCGCCGGGGCGAAGAACCTCGCGTACGCGGTGTACCAACGCCACGGTCTCCGACCAAGAGAAGTAGTGCAAGGATAGGCTAGCCAAAACCACGCCGGCGCTCGCTGGTAGTGCCGGCAACGGTTCGCGAAGGTCCCGGCGGTAAAACTGCGCTGCCGGCACGCGACGTCGAGCCCTGTCGATGGCTTGTTCGGAAAAATCCACGGCGACAAGCGGCAGTCCGCGTGACACCAGCGTCACGCTGTCGTCGCCGCTGCCGCATCCCAGCTCGAGGATCGGGTCATCGCCAGCGCGTTCGACGACGAGCGGCATCCATCGATGCAGCCACGGGTCGGCCATAGGTGTTTGGGGCGCCTGACGGTCAAAGCCAAGCCGCTCTGCTCTCACTTGCGGGCGGCCACCAACTCACTCTCCAGGAACAGGAAGCTCGATTTTTCCCTCGGCTTATGGCACGCCAGACACTCGGCTTGATTGATATTTGCGCGCAGCGTACGGTCCGCGGCAAAGAGCGCGTAGTTCCAGTTCTCGTTACGCAGCATTTCCGGAATGTCTTTGCCCCACCCCGCGTCGCGCACCATTGCGGTGACGGACTGCAACTGATCTGGCACATACTTTCCGTCGCTGCCCATCACCGGCTTCTTATCCGCGTCGAGTTTAGCCGAATAGAGTTCGACATATATTCCCGAACCGTCCGGCAGCGATTTACCCGCCGCGGCCGCGCCCACCGTCGTGTCGCTGGCAAGAAGGGAAAGTGCGGCCAGGGCCGGCCGCAGGTTCATGGGGCACTCCTAGTTACGACGTCTAAAACGTGTTCAACACCACACCCTAAACGTCATAGTGGGCGAAGGCTCTCGAGACCTTCTGCGCTGCACCGAAGTGAAAGACTTCTGCTGCAAGGCGACCGCGAGCACCCTTGTAGTAAAGAGTGATGCTCGCGACGTCAACGAGAACGGATATCAATTCGAAGTGCAGGTCGGGGATAAGGTCCAGGGCCTTGGTCCAGTACGCTCCGACCGCCGCCTTGCCCCGGAGAGTGCCAGAAGGCTCGCCGGTCATTTGGATGATGACAGGCGACGACATTTCAAAATCATCCGCGTAGTGCGACAGCACCCTGTCCAGATCATGGGCATTCCACGAATCGATCCAGCCGGCTGCGAAATGTTCGGCAAAAGCCTTGTCCATTTGTTTCCCGTTGCGCGGGAGCTTCCGCACGCGGTTCAATCGACGATAAAGAGCTTTGCCCCGTGCTCGGTGTGGGAGCGGTGAGGTTCTGCGTTGTCTGCGACTTGGTAGCTCATTCCCGGCTTGAGCGTGAACGTTCGCCCGTCTTTGAGTTCGGTGTGAAGTTCACCTTCCGTGCACAGGAGAATATGACCCTTGACGCACCAATGATCGGCCAGGTAGCCCGGCGAGTACTCAACCATGCGAACCCGGACTGCTCCGAAGTGCTGTGTTTGCCAGTAGGCGAGCCCGCGTTCGCCCTTGTGTTCAGTAGTCGCCACCTGCGACCAGTCGGTCGTTCCAAAGGGAATGTCTGACATCTGCACCAATGACTCCTTCCGTCGAAAGTGTCTGACGTTTGAATTGAAGGGCAGCCGACGTCCGAAGGGCCGAACGTACCGATAAGCGGACCTTCTCGGCAGCCCTTCGAACGAAGGGTTAGACGTCACCGCACAATTCGTTGGCAGACATAACTTTCGCAAAAAGGCCGTTTAGCGCGGCAAGGTAAGCGGTTTGAACGCTCTCGGCCGGAACGTGAACGCCGTTGAAGGACAGCGCTCTGGTGGCGCAGGCATCGTGTGCCAAGAAGCACGCAAAGCCAAGATCAGCAGCAGCGCGAGTAGTTGTATCTATGCACATGTGAGTCATCATCCCGGCGATGACGAGCCGAGCGATGTTGGTGCTGCGCAAGTGCTCCAACAAGGGTGTCTCTCGAAAGCTGTTCGGGAAGTGCTTCTGGAAAGTGGGTTCACCATGAACGGGATGAACGAGGTCATGAATCTCTGCGCCAACGGTATTGGGTAAAAAGAACGTCGCGCCGGCACGCGCAGCGATGTGTTGTATGTGAATGACAGGACGCGCCTGCAGGCGAAATGCACCTAGCAATCTCGCGGCTTGAGTGCCGGCTGCAGTAGCGCCAACTACCTCCATAGCTCCACCGGGAAAGTAGTCGTTCTGGACGTCGATAATCAGGAGTGCGGTAGTCATCAAGACTTCCAACGAGACCAGGTTGACCGTCTCAGCTGCATTGGGGATTGCGCGCGGTGACGAACCAGGTGCTCGACGGCGCCCACACGCCGTTGTCCCGAGCGTACGGCGTCAGCGTTTCTCGGAGCGCCACGACGACGTCGTGCCTGCGCTTTTCGCCTTCCTCCCCGGCGAGCCGCATAATCTCGCCGGCTGGGCCGAGCGCCATGGCGAATTCGATCGCGTCCTCCACATCCTTGCCTATGCAAATGTCGGCATCAAAGCGCTCAAAACCGATGCGGTCGTAGCCCGCGCTGCGGAGGAGCGAGCTGACCATGTCTGCCTCCGCCATCGAAAACGGCCCCGGCCCGCAATGCACTTGGTCCGTGTCCTCGTGCGATACGATCGGGACAATATCCTTGACGCGGAGCTCCGCGTCGTACAGCCACGGGTTCTCCTCGCGTCGCCGCCAAACGATCATGGCAAGTTCGCCACGAGGCTTGAGTGCCTTACGAATATTGCGCATGGCCGCGCCGGGTGTCATGAAGAACATCGTTCCAAAGCGAGAAAACGCGAAGTCGTAGGGCCCGCGTAGATCATCGCTTTGTACGTCCGCAACGAAGAACGAAGCATTGGCAATGCCCGCCTGCCTGGCTTCATCCGCGGCGGACTTGATGAAATTGTCGGCACAGTCGACCCCGATGGCTTCACCTCTTGGGCCGACGAGACTCGCGATGCGTCGCGTGCTATCGCCAAAGCCGCATCCCACGTCGAGCACTCGTGCGTCTGCAAGGTAATCGTTTCGCGCAAGAGCCGCGTCGCTATGAGCAGAGAGACCATCGGTCAATAGATGTTTGAAACGACAAAACTTATCGAAAAGGACGGTGTTCCACGCCGTGACTACGATGTCGTTTTCTCCAGCCATGTAACGCACCTCAGTATTGCGATTTCGGCCCTCGGGCGCGGGTAGAACTGCGGCGCCGTTCACAATGCGACTCCGCTTTCCTTGCGGTCTCTCATCACTTTTTTGAGCACCAACGGCGGCTCTACGGCCATGCGCTGCAGCTTGTCGCGGGCCCGGAAGAGGCGCGACATCACTGTCCCAATGGGAATTGAGAGCGCCGCGGCAATCTCATGATAACTAAGTTCTTCGACAGCGGCCAGCAGCAGCACCTCGCGCTGCTCGGCGGGCAGGCGACCCATCTGTTGCAGCAACTCTCCCAATTCGATGCGATCGAGTTGATTGCCGTATTCCGCCACCTGCCAGGCCGCACCATATTCATCTTCGGAATCGAGCGAAATGTTTCCCGCCTCGCGCCGGACAAGCACACACTGGTTTACGAAGATGTTGTGCATGATGGTGAACAACCATGCGCGCAGATCGGATCCCGCCTGCCACAGCCCTCGTTTGTCCCAGGCGCGCGCCAACGTGTCCTGGACGAGATCGTCGGCACGAGTCGGGTTGCCAGTCAGCACGCGCGCGTAGCGGCGGAGCCGCGGAATTGCGGCGACCAAGTCCGGCTGCGGGAGCCCGGCGCCGGTCGCAGAGGCAAGTGGCGACAATGTGGCAGTGCTCGGATTTCTCACGAATCGGGACCAGGGCATTTGCAGGAACGTCTGCAGCGATTGGCTGGCGCGCCATTCGTGGCGGGGCGCAACTTTTCAACTGCAACCAGGATTGCAGTGCAGTCTACTGGGAGGGTGCGGCAGGAGAACTTCAGCGGGAAGGCAATTTTGTTTCGTTTGTTTCACGCTGCCGGCGGGGAACTTTCAGTTCGCGTTTTTGGTCTCCCGATCTGGTTGCTCGGATACTCTTGTGTCAGGACGCCGTCAGTATCCAGCCCTCTACCAACAGCGACCTATGAAATATTTTCTATACAAGCTCCATCCGCCGAGGCCTACGTTCACCGTGGACATGACGCCTGCTGAAGGCAAGCTCATGCTGGACCATGTGAGCTATTGGAGCGGGCTGATGGACAAGGGCCAGGTCCTCGCCTTCGGCCCTGTCGCAGACCCGAAGGGCCTTTATGGCATCGCCGTCATGAAACTTGAAGACGGCGTGGACGCAAATGGCCTCGTCGCCGACGACCCAACGATAAGAGCCAACGTCGGGTTTACTTTTGCGGTCTACCCAATGCCGGACCTGGTCTTGCGGGCTCAGCTTTGCCGACGGATGTTCCAACAGTTGCACCCCTAAAGGTGGCGCTGTGCAACGGCGCGCTCTTTGGTGTAGCCGCGCCGGTCGATGCTACCTGATCCCCGTAAGAGCCCGCTCGTAGGTGATGGTCGTCGAAATGCCTGTGCTGGAACGTGGAGTTTGGTGCCGGCAGTAGGAATCGAACCCACGACCAACGGTTTACAAAACCGCTGCTCTACCAACTGAGCTATGCCGGCTACGCCCTGCGAGAGCGCGCTATTTTACAACCTGCAGGTGCTTCGGCCGGTTGCGCGGTTTGCCGTTCGGCGATGGATTGTCGGTGACTGGGCCAGGTGCGGGTGCCGTCGCGGCCTCGAGCGAGGCGACCGGATCGGCAGGCACGGTGAAGGCGAAGCCGTAGCCCGACTCCTTGGCGAATATGCCGGAGACTGCGGTCACGGGAACCGCGACTTCCTGCGATGCACCGTTGAAGCGCGCGGCGAATCGGACCCATTCGTTGTCGATCGTCAGCCGACGCGTCGCGCCGCGGCTGATGTTGAGCACGATTTCTCCGTTCTTCACGTGCGCCACCGGCACGCGCGTCTGCGCGTTGACCTTCACGGCGAGATATGGTGTCAGGCCGTTGTCGGCGCACCATTCGCAGATCGCGCGAATCAGGTAGGGCTTGGCGGATTGCTCGGACATGAGGCAAGCATATTACAGACAGGTCGGCCGCCTGTGAACCAGGGGTGGAGCGGCGGCCTCGTTAACCGCCGGACGAGGTATCGTGGCGCGCGCGGCGGCCTCCTCGCACGACTACCGATTCTTAGCGATCCGTGTCGGCCGCGGCCGCGACTCGCAATTCCCCGTCGATCCCCATGCTACGCCTGGGGCCCCTCGCCGGGTGGCTCGCGCGGCTACTTCCGCATCCCGCGCTCGGCCGAAGTCAGCGCCTCGATGAACGCCGGCCGCGAGAATAGACGCTCCGCATACTTCATCAGCGGCGCAGCCGGCTTGGGAAGCTGGATGCCGTAGTAGTCGAGCCGCCAGAGCAGCGGCGTGATGGCGACGTCGAGCATCGAGAAGTCCTCGCCCAGCATGTACTTGTGCTTCGCAAAAACCGGCGCGATCTGCAACAGGCTGTCGCGCACAAGTCCACGGGCCTTTTCGAGCTGCTTCTGGTTGTTGGCCTCCAGCGTGTCGATGTGGGAAAAGAGCTCCTTCTCGAAACGGTGCAGGAACAGCCGGGCGCGCGCCCGCATTACTGGATCGGCGGGCATCAGTTGCGGGTGCGGAAAGCGCTCGTCGATATACTCGTTGATGATGTTCGATTCGTGCAGGACCAGATCGCGTTCGACCAGCACCGGGACCTGGTTGTACGGATTCATCACCGCGAGGTCCTCTGGCTTGTGGTCGAGGTCGACGTCGATGATCTGGAAATCCATGCCCTTCTCGTGCAGGACGATGCGGCAGCGCTGACTGAATGGATCGGTGGTCCCGGAGTAGAGGGTCATCATGATTTTTTTCTCCCAGTGGAGCGAGACGCGACATGTCGCGTCTTATTTTGCGGCGCGGAGCGGCGCTCCGGCCCCGGATGTTTCGCGGGCGCCGCGTCAGTGAATGTCTTTCCAGTAGTTGCGCTTCAACGCGTAGGCAAAGGCGAACAGGACGCCGAGGAAGATCAGAACCGCGATGCCGGTATTGATGCGCTCGTTGCGTGCAGGCTCCGCTATATAGGCGAGATAATTCACCAGATCGGCGACAAAGCCCTGGTATTCGACCGGGGAGAGCGAGCCAGGCGATTCCTGCGCCAGCGTCTTAACGATGTACTTGCCATTGGGCAGCGGCTCGGTCTTGGCGAGGCTCTTGGCGGCGATCGCGGCGGCCTCGGCCTTTTCGCGATCTTCGTACTCCGTTTCGACCAGCGTGTTCACGCCCTGCACCGTCCACAGCACGTGGGGCATCGCCACGTTGGGGAAGACCAGGTTGTTCCATCCACTCGGCGCTTTGTCGTCGCGGTAAAAACCGTTCAAGTAGCTGTACAGCCAGTCCGCGCCGCGCACCCGGGCCTCGACCGAAAGATCGGGCGGCGGCGCACCGAACCACGCGGTCGCGTCCGACTTGCTCATCGCCACCGTCATCGTCGAGCCGATCTTGTCGGTGGCGAACATCAGATTGTCCTTGATCTGCTGCTCGGTAAGCCCGAGATCGGCCAATCGGTTGTATCGCATGTATTGCGCGCTGTGGCAGGTGAGGCAGTAATTGACGAAGTTGCGCGCGCCGCGCTGCAGCGATTCGTTGTCGAGCCGGCGCCCCGGGGCCGGCTCGAGGCGCAAGCCTGTTTCGGCCGCGAAGGCTCCGCTCGCGGCGACGAGCAGCACGACGGCGATCCAGCGGGTGACGGTTCTCATTTTCCGGTCACCCTTTCCGGCACCGGCTTGGTCGTGTCGCGCGCGGTGTACCACGGCATCAACAGGAAGAACATGAAATAGACCAGCGTCAGAACCCGCGCAACGACGGTGGCACGATCAGCCGCGCCCATCATGTCGCCGAACTGCCCCCAGACGGTGACCGGAACGGTGCCCAGATAGCCGAGCACGAGAAAGCAGACGACGAATACGGCGAGCCATATCTTGTAGACCGGTCCCCGATACCGGATCGACTTCACCCGGCCGCGATCGAGCCACGGCATGAAGAACAGGATGACCACCGCGGCTCCCATGACCAGCACGCCCCAGAACTGCGACTGGAGGAACGACGGCACGGCTCGCAGCATCGCGTAGTACGGCGTGAAATACCAAACCGGGGCGATGTGCTCGGGCGTCTGCAGCGGATTGGCCGGAATAAAATTGTCGGCCTCCAGAAAGTAGCCGCCGCCGTCCGGCCAGAAGAAAACGACGACCGAAAACACGGCGAGGAACACGACGACGCCGACCAGGTCCTTGACCGTGTAGTAAGGATGGAACGGGATGCCATCGAGCGGGTGGCCGGTCAGCGGGTCCTTCTTGTCCTTGATCTCGACACCGTCGGGATTATTCGATCCGACCTCGTGCAGCGCCATCAGGTGCACGACGACGAGCAGCAGCAGAACCAGCGGCACCGCGATGACGTGAAAAGCGAAAAAGCGGTTGAGCGTCACGTCGGAAATCGTGTAATCGCCGCGGATCCAAATGCCCAGGTCGTCCCCGATCAGCGGCACCGCCGAGAACAGGTTGACGATCACCTGGGCGCCCCAGTACGACATCTGTCCCCATGGCAGCAGGTAGCCGAAAAAGGCCTCGGCCATCAGCGCGAGGTAGATGAAGCAGCCGACGATCCAAAGAAGCTCGCGGGGCTTCCGGTAGCTGCCGTAGAGCAGCGCCCGGAACATGTGCAGATAGACGACGATGAAAAATGCCGACGCGCCGGTCGAATGCAGGTAGCGGATGAACCAGCCGCCGGATACATCGCGCATGATGTACTCGACCGATTCGAAGGCCTTCGCCGCGTCGGGCTTGTAGCTCATCGTCAGGAAGATGCCGGTGACGATCTGCATGACCAGGACGACCAGCGCCAGCGAGCCGAAGAAATACCAGAAGTTAAAATTCTTCGGCGCGTAGTATTCGGAAATCTGCGACTTCCACAGCGCGGACAGCGGGAAACGATCGTCGATCCAGTTGAGCATCTTTTGCATGGTTGTTGGCTCCGCCTACGCCTTCTTCAGCTCGTCTTCGCCGATCAGGATGTTCGTGTCCGACAGGAACTTGTACGGCGGGATGACCAGGTTGGTCGGTGCAGGCACCCCCTTGAACACGCGCCCCGCCAGATCGAATTTCGACTGGTGACAGGGACAGAAAAAACCACCCAGCCACTCGGGACCGAGGTCGGCGGGCGCGACCTCGGGCCGGAAGGTCGGCGAGCAGCCGAGGTGCGTGCAAATGCCGACGGCGACGAATATTTCCGGCTTGCGCGAACGGTCTTCGTTCTTGGCGTACGGCGGCTGGTGGTCGACGCTGGATGCCGGATCGGCGACCTTGTCGTCTAGCTTCGGCAGGCTCGCCAGCATCGCCGGCGTCCGGTTGATGATCCAAACGACCTTGCCGCGCCATTCGACGTTGATCTTCTGGCCGGGCTCGAGCTTGCTGATGTCGGCTTCGACCGGGGCTCCCGCCGCCTTGGCGCGCTCGCTGGGCCACAGGCTCATCCCGAACGGCACCGCTGCCGCCACTGTGCCGACGGCGCCCACGGCCGTCGTGGCACCGATCAGGAACCGGCGTTTTCCCTTGTCCACGTTTCCCGCATCGCTCATTGACCGGATCCTCGCGAAAGCTCGATGCCGCAAAGCTTCAAATTATAAATGATTTCGGTCGTCCGCCGAAAGCCCTGGCACGAAAAAACCCAGCAAAACAAGTGCTTGGACTCCAATTGTCGTCGGGAGAGCGAATGCCCGCCGCGGCCGTGCTGCGTCGCGGCACAGGGCGTCTATAATCGCCTTTGGGCCCCTCATTCCGGCTTCGGCCGCCTGCCATGCTCCGCCGGTTCTGGTTGCTTTTCGCGCAGATCGCCACCGTCTGCGTTGCGGCACTATTCGTCGTCGCGACGCTGCGTCCGGACCTGCTCGCACGATTCGCCGGCAAGAACAACGTCGTGCTGGTGCAGGAAACACCGGTCACCGTGGCCGCGCCGAAGATTGCGAGCCTCGCTGACGCCGCGAAGAAGGCGATGCCGTCGGTGGTCAACATCTACACCAGCAAGGAGGTCCGGCACCGCCAGCCATTGACCGACGATCCGATCCTGCGCCGCTTCTTTCCGGGTCTGGACGACAGCGAGCCACGCCGCGCGACCAGTCTCGGCTCGGGCGTCATCGTCAGCAGTGAAGGGTATGTCCTGACCAACAATCACGTCGTCGAGGAAGCGGACGACATCGAACTCGTACTCGCCGACGGTCGGCGCTTGCATGCGGCGGTCCGCGGCAGCGATCCCGAGTCCGATCTGGCAGTGCTGAAGATCGACGGCAAGAACCTGCCGGTTATCACCTTCGGCCAGCTGGAGAACATCCAGGTCGGCGACACCGTCCTCGCGATCGGCAGCCCGTTCGGTTTCGGCAGCACCGTCACGCACGGCATCGTCAGCGCATTGGGCCGCAGCCATCTTGGCATCAACCGGTTCGAGGACTTCATCCAGACCGATGCGGCAGTGAACCCGGGCAATTCCGGCGGCGCGCTGGTCGACAGCAGCGGCAACCTCGTCGGCATCAACAGTGCGATATTCTCGCAAAGCGGCGGCTCGCAAGGCATCGGCTTCGCGATCCCGGTGTCGCTCGCCAAGACCGTGCTCGAGCAGATCATCAAGGACGGCGAAGTCACGCGCGGCTGGCTGGGCATCGAGCCGCAGGACATCACGCCCGAGGTCGCGACGGCGTTTTCGCTACCGAAGACCGACGGCGTCCTGATCCGCGGCGTGCTCAAGAGCGGGCCTGCGGACCGGGCCGGCATGCAGGTGCGCGACGTCGTCGTCGACATCGACGGCAAGCCCACGCACGACGTCGTCTCGCTGCTCGCGCAGATCGCAGCGCTCACGCCGGGAAGTCAGGCCAGGCTCAAGGTCGTGCGCGAGCAAAAGCAGGTCGACATCGACGTGACCGTCGGCAAGCGTCCGAAGCCGCGCGCATCGTAGGCACCCGCTGGAGCTATCCGGCCGCCTTTTCCTCGTCGACCGCATCGCCGTCGCGCTTCGGCACGGAAATGAACCGTGCGGCCAGGAGCCCGAGCTCGAAAAGCAACCACAGCGGCACCGCCATCATCAGCTGCGACAGGATGTCGGGCGGGGTGAATACGGCGCCGACGACGAACGCGCCGACGATGACGTAGCCGCGAATCGCGCGCAGCTTGTCCAGGCTCACTACGCCCAACCGCACCAGCACGATCACGACGATCGGCGTCTCGAACGTGATGCCGAAGGCGATGAACATCGTCAGCACGAACGACAGGTACTTGTCGATGTCGGTCATCATCTGGACGCCGGTCGGCGCATAGCCGGCGAAAAAGCCGAAGGCGATAGGAAACACGACGAAGTACGCGAAACACATGCCCAGCGCGAAAAAGATCACGCTGGATACGATGACCGGCAGCGCGAGGCGCTTTTCGTGGCGGTACAGGCCGGGCGCGACGAATGCCCACATCTGGTAGAGCACGTACGGCAGCGCGATCAGGAACGCCGCCATCAGCGTCACCTTGAGCGGCACCAGGAAGGTGCCGGTGACGTCGGTCGCGATCATCGTCGCGCCGCGCGGCAGCGCCCTGACCAGCGGTGCAGCGAGCAGCGCGTAGATGTCCTTCGCCCAGGGAAACAGGCAGAGCAGCACGATGAAGACCGCGATGATCGAGTGCAGCAATCGCGTGCGCAGCTCGATCAGATGCGAGATGAACGTTTCCTGCGTGCTTTCCGGACCGGGGGGCGTATCGTTCATCGAGAGGCGAGCCACGCGCTAAGCGCGCGCCGGTCATTGTAGCGCGGCGGGCGCGGCCGGCCGGGCCGCGATTGCGGCGAAATCAAATCCGGTCGAATCCCGGCAGGGCCGTCTGCCGCGGGGTGTCCTCGCCTGGCGCCGAAGGCGTGACTGGCGCCGTGCCGGTCGGGACGGTGTCGGCCATCGCAGGCGTTGCGGATGCCGCCGGAGCCGCCCCCGCCTCGTTCAACTCGGTCTCGACCGAGCGCACACTGGAGTCGACTTCCTGCGCGGCCTTGTGGATCGAGGATTCGAACTCGCTCGCGGCGGACTGCACTTCGCTCTTCAGCTTGCGCAGCTCGTCGAGCTCCATCTCGCGGTTGATGTCGGCCTTGACGTCGTTCACATAGCGCTGCAGCCGACCAAACATGTGACCCAGCGTTCGCGCCACCTTGGGCAGCCGCTCCGGTCCGATCACGATCAACGCGACGACGGCGATGACGACGATTTCGCTGAAGGCGATGTCAAACATCGAATCCCTCGCGTGGGGCGCGCGGGCCGGCGCGAAGTGGCGTTCGTGCGTCGAGCCGAAGCCGGCCTACGACGTCTTCTCCTTCTTGACTTCGCCTTCGATCGTCTGACCGCCGATCTGCTGCGCCGGGGCGCCTCCGGGCGCGGGCTGGTCGGCCTCGGAAGACTTCATCCCTTCCTTGAATCCCTTGACCGCACCGCCCAGATCCTGGCCGATGTTGCGCAGCTTCTTGGTACCGAAAATCAGCACGACGACCAGAAGTACGATCATCCAGTGCCAGATGCTCAACGATCCCATGTTCCCTCCTTTAGGCGCCCTGCCTGGGCAGCATCGGGCCGAGCGGGCTCGGGCCGCCGACGACGTGTATATGCAGATGCATGACATCCTGCCGGCCGATGCGGCCGGTGTTGACGATCGTACGATAGCCGTCGGGCGATCCCTGCTCGCGGGCGAGTCGCCCCGAAAGCGCGAGCATCCGGCCGAGAACCCCGGCCTCGTTTTCGGCGTGCGCCAGCGAATCGATGTGTCTTTTCGGTATCAGCATGAAATGCACCGGCGCCTGCGGCCGGATGTCGCGGAACGCCAGGACCTCTTCGTCCTCGTACACCTTTTCCGACGGAATCTCGCCGCGAACGATTTTGCAGAAAATGCAGTTGTCCATGGTCAAAGAGATGCGCTCGCGAAATCAGCCGCGCGCGGCCTTCTCGGCGAGGCCGGAGGTTCCTTCCCGCCGTTCGAGCTCGGCCAGAAGATCGTCGGGCCCCAGCCCCATGCACTCGAGCAGCACAAGGCAATGAAACCACAGGTCGGCAAGTTCGGCCGTCAAACGGATTTTATCACCGTCCTTGGCGGCCATAACCGCTTCGGTCGCCTCTTCGCCCACTTTCTTGATGATCGCGTCCTTGCCCTTGGCGAACAGCGTCGCGACATAGGATTGAACGGGATCGATATTCCGGTGCGCCGCGATGGTCGAGGCAATACGTTGCAACACGTCGTCAGTCGCCATAGATCGCTTTCGGGTCCTTGAGCACGGGTTCGACGACGCTCCAGGCGCCGCCTTCGAGCCGCTGAAAGAAGCAGCGGTGGCGGCCGGTATGACAGGCGATGCCACCCTGCTGTTCCACGACCAGCAGGATGGCGTCGTTGTCGCAATCGAGCCGGATCTCGCGCACCCGCTGCACGTGGCCGGACCGCTCGCCCTTGCGCCACAGCGTGCCGCGCGAACGCGACCAGTAATGCGCGACGCCGGTCGCCTGGGTGGACGCCAGCGCTTCGCGGTTCATCCACGCCAGGGTCAGCACTGCGCCGGTTTGCGCTTCCTGCGCTATCGCCGGAACCAATCCGTCGTCATTCCATTTCACGTCGTCGAGCCAGCTCATGGCGTCGGGCGAATTTCGATGCCGGCCGCGGCCATCGCCGCCTTGGCCTCGGCTACCGTGTGCTCGCCGTAGTGGAAAATGCTCGCCGCGAGCACCGCATCGGCGCCGCCTTCCAGAATGCCGTCGACCAGATCGCGCAACGCACCGACGCCGCCGGACGCGATCACCGGGACGTCGACTGCATCGACGACCGCGCGCGTCAGGGCGAGATCGAAGCCGCTCCGCGCACCGTCGCGATCCATGCTGGTCAGCAGGATTTCGCCGACGCCGAGCTCGACCATCCGGCGCGCCCATTGGACCGCATCGAGCCCGGTCGCGGTCCGGCCGCCGTGGGTGTAAACCTGCCACTGCCCGGGCGCCGACTGCTTCGCATCGATCGCGCCGACGATGCACTGCGCGCCGTACCGGCTCGCCGCCTTACCGATCAGCGCCGGATTGTTGACGCCCGCGGTATTGATGCTGACCTTGTCGGCGCCGGCCGTCAGCAGCGCGCGAATGTCGTCGACATGGGTGACGCCGCCGCCCACGGTCAATGGAATGAAAACCTGGTCGGCGACGGCTTCGACCATGTCATAGAGCAGTGCCCGCGATTCGACGCTCGCCTGGATATCGAGAAACGCCAGTTCGTCGGCGCCCTGCTGGTCGTAGCGCCGCGCGACCTCGACCGGATCGCCGGCATCACGCAGATTGACGAAGTTGACGCCCTTGACGACACGGCCCTTGGCGACGTCCAGACAGGGAATGATGCGCTTGGCGAGGCCCATGGATTCGGTTTGGTGCCCGCGGCGGCCGAACGAAAGCTGCAGCGAATCCCGTCTTAGGCGCCCTTCGCCGCTTTCAGCGCCGCGATGAAATCGAGCGTGCCCTCGTAGAGCGCGCGGCCGGCGATCGCGCCGCTCACGCCTTCGCTTTCGTACGCCGCCAGCGCCTGGATGTCCTCGATGCTGTTGATCCCGCCGCTGGCGATCACCGGTATCTTGAGCTCGCGTGCGAGCCGCACTGTGCTTTCGATGTTGACACCGGTCAGCATCCCGTCGCGGCCGATGTCGGTGTAGATGACCGCTTCGACGCCGTAGTCCTCGAATTTCTTGGCCAGATCGACGACATCGTGCCCGGTCAATTTCGACCAGCCATCGGTCGCGACCTTGCCTTCGCGGGCGTCCAGGCCGACGATGATGTGGCCGGGAAACGCGGTGCAGGCGTCGTGCAGGAATCCGGGATTCTTGACCGCCGCCGTGCCGATGATGACGTAGCTTATGCCATCGTCCAGATAGCGCTCGATCGTGTCGAGGTCGCGAATGCCGCCGCCGAGCTGCACCGGGATTTCCTCGCCGATGACGCTGACGATCTCGCGGATCGCCTGCTCGTTCTTCGGTTTGCCGGCGAACGCGCCGTTCAGATCGACCAGATGCAGCCGCTTGGCGCCCTGCTCCAGCCAATGCTGCGCCATCGCCGCCGGATCCTCGGAGAATACGGTGGCCGACTGCATCTCACCCTGCTTGAGGCGAACGCAGTTACCGTCCTTGATATCGATCGCGGGAATGATCTGCATGGCGGCGGTTGTGCGACGGGGCGTCGCTACCGTGACGACGGTCGGCGTCAATAGGTCAGGCGCGTCCGTCCCACGTAACGAAATTGGCGAGCAACTGAAGACCGGCGAGGTGACTCTTCTCAGGATGGAACTGCACGGCAAAGATATTAGCGCTTGCAATCGCGCAAGTAAACGCCGTCGGATAGTCGGCGGTCGCCGCGGTCAATTCGGGCAGCGCCGGCACCGGGTAGTAGCTATGCGCAAAATAGAAACGGGTTTCATCGGCAATGCCGTGCCACAGCGGGTGCGCACGGCGCCTGCCGCACCGGGCTCCAGCCCATGTGCGGGACCTTGAGCCGGCCGCCGTCGCGATCGAACATCGCCGCATCGCGGAACCGCACGACCCTGCCCGGCAGCGCGCCCAGGCACTGCGTCGGCCCCTCCTCGCTGTCGTCGAACAGCATCTGCAGCCCCAGGCAGATGCCCAGGAACGGGCGGTCGCGGAGCGCCTCGAGGACGACATCCCGCAATCCACTCTCGTTCAGGCAACGCATGCAGTCCGGCATCGCGCTCTGCCCGGGCAGCACCACTCGCGGCGAGCGCCGGATCACCGCGGGGTCGGCAGTGACCTCGATTGCGCGGCCCGGCGCGACGTGCGTCAGCGCCTTGGCGACCGAGCGCAAGTTGCCCATTCCATAGTCGACGACGGCGATGTCGGGCATCGGGCAGCGGGTCAGCTAACAAAAGGCCAGCAAAGCAGCCGTTGCCTGTCAACCGACTAGAGCGTCCCCTTGGTCGAAGGGACCACGCCGGCGGCACGCGGGTCGCGGCCGATCGCCATGCGCAGCGCGCGGGCAAACGCCTTGAAAACCGTCTCCGCCTGGTGGTGGGCGTTGTCGCCGCGCAGGTTGTCGATGTGCAGGCTCACCAGCGCGTGATTGACGAAGCCCTGGAAGAATTCGTGCGTCAGATCGACGTCGAAGGCGCCGATCATCGGCCGCGTGAACTCGACGTGATACTCGAGCCCCGGCCGGCCCGACAAGTCGACGACGACCCGCGACAAGGCCTCGTCGAGCGGGACATACGCGTATCCGTACCGCACCAGGCCCGCCTTGTCGCCCAACGCCTGCTTGAGCGCCTGTCCGAAGGTGATGCCGACGTCCTCAACGGTGTGATGCCCGTCGATGTGCAGGTCGCCCTTGGCGTCGACGGTCAGGTCGATCATGCCGTGGCGCGCCACCTGATCGAGCATGTGGTCGAGAAACGGGATGCCGGTGGCGAGCTCGGCGCGACCGCTGCCGTCGAGGTCCACGCTGACGGCGATCCGCGTCTCGCGGGTCGCCCGCTCGACACGCGCCCGGCGCGAGGGACTGCCGGTGGCGGCGGATACGGCGGTGACGGAATTGCTCATGAGCCTGGCAAGAGTCCGGTCAGTGCGGCGAGGAGCGCTTCGTTCTCCAGCGGCGTGCCGACGGTGATTCGCAGGCAGTTCGCCAGCAGCGGATGCCAACCGTGTACATTTTTCACCAGAATGCGGCGTTGCTTGAGTCCGTCGTACAGCCGGTCGGCATCGGGCACGCGCGCCAGCAGGAAATTGGTCTGCGTTTCAAAAACGGTCACGCCGGGCAATCGCGCCACCGCCGCGGCGAGCCGCGTTCGCTCGCTTCGTATCGTCGCGGCCTGCTCGGCCATCCAGCCGGGGTCCGCGAGCAGGGCTACGGCGGCCGCCTGCGTCAATGCGTTCACATTATACGGCTGCCTGAGCTTGTTCAACTGCGCGATCCACTCGGGCGCCGCGATCGCGTAGCCCAAGCGAATGCCGGCCATGCCGACTTTTGACAGCGTGCGCAGGACAAGCAGGTTCGGAAATTCGGCGATGCGAGGCAGGAAACTCGCGTCGGCGAACGCGGCGTAGGCTTCGTCGACCACGACCAGTCCGGGCGAGGCGCGGATGATCGCCGCGACATCGTCCGCGGCGAAGAGGTTACCGGTCGGATTGTTCGGATAGGCGAGGAAGGTCAGCGCCGGACGTTCGCGCTCGACCGCGGCCAGCATCGCGTCGCGGTCGAGGGTCAAGTCGCCTGCGAGCGACACGCCGACGAAGCGCATGCCTGCGTGAACCGCGTTCAGCCGATACATCACAAACGACGGATCCGGCGAGAGCATCGCCGCGCCGGGACGGGCCAGCGCCGACGTGATCACCTGGATCAGCTCGTCGGAGCCATTGCCGAGCAGCAAATCCAGGGTGCGCGGGATGTTGAACGCGCGCGACAGCGCGTGCTTGACCCGGTCGGCGGAGATGTCGGGGTAGCGGTTCACGGCGACCTTCGCGAGCGCCGAGCCGAGCCGGGTCCGGACCGCGTCGGGCAGCGAAAAGGGGTTCTCCATCGCGTCGAGCTTGATCATGCCCTCCGCCGGAGCGACCGTGTACGCCGACAAGGCGCACAGCTCCGGCCGCACGAGGGCGGCCACGATGGCCGCTGCATCCAGTCCGGACGGCCGGTCGCTCATGATTCGACCCGGTACTGGGCGCTGGCGGCGTGCGCCGGGAGCCCTTCGCCGCGCGCCAGCGTGGCCGCGATCGCGCCCAGCGTCCGGGCGCCCGCACGCGACACGGCGATCACGCTGGTCCTCTTCTGAAAGTCGTAGACGCCGAGCGGCGACGAATAGCGCGCGCTGCGTGCGGTCGGCAGCACGTGGTTCGGGCCGGCGCAATAGTCGCCCAGCGCTTCGGAGCTGTGATGCCCGACGAATATCGCGCCCGCGTTACGGATCTGCGGAAGCAAATCGTCGGGCGCGGCAACCGCGAGCTCGAGATGCTCGGGAGCGATGGCATTGGCGAGCGAACAGGCTTCGGCGAGATCGCGCACGCGGATCAGCGCGCCGCGTTGACCGAGCGAGGCCGCAATGATCTTTTCGCGCGGCATCGTCGGCAGGAGCTTCGCGATGCTGGCAGCGACCTTATCCAGCAAGGCGGCGTCCGGCGAGAGCAGGAGCGCCTGGGCAGCCTCGTCGTGCTCGGCCTGCGCGAACAGATCCATCGCCACCCAGTCCGGATTGGCGCTGCCGTCGGCGATGACCAGCACCTCCGAGGGCCCGGCGACCATGTCGATACCGACAAAGCCGAACACGCGCCGCTTGGCCGCGGCGACATAGGCGTTGCCCGGTCCGACGATCTTGTCGACCTGCGCAATCGTAGCCGTGCCGAACGCAAGCGCAGCGATGGCCTGCGCGCCGCCGATCGTATAGGTCCGGGTGACCCCCGCCAGGTGCGCGGCGGCGAGCACCAGGGCGTTTTTGGCGCCGTTGGGCGTCGGCACGACCATCACGATCTGGCTGACGCCGGCGACCCTGGCCGGCAGCACGTTCATCAGTACCGATGACGGATACGCGGCCTTGCCGCCGGGAACGTAGACGCCGACCCGCTCGAGCGGCGTGACGCGCAAGCCCAGACGTGTCCCGTCGGGCTCGGTGAACGACCACGATTCGGCGCCCTGCCGCGAGTGGTAGGCGCGGATGCGCTCGGCGGCCTGCGCCAGCGCATCTTTCTGGTCGACGGGCAGCGTGTCGTGCGCTGCCTTCAATTCGGCCGCCGGCAGCTCGAGGGACGCGACCGACGTCGCCTTGACCCGGTCGAACAAGGCGGTGTATTCGAGCACCGCGGCATCGCCGCGGGCGCGCACGTCGGCGATGATGCTGGCGACCGACGCATCGATCGCATCGTCGTTCGCCGTGTCGCGCGCGGTCAGCTTCGCCAGCGCCGAAGCGAAGCGCGCGTCCGAAGTGTCGAGGCGGCGGATCTCAGGCATCGCGCCGGGCCGCCGCAGCGACGGCGTCGAGGATCGGCTGGACGGCGTCGCGCTTGAGCTTGAGCGCGGCGGGATTGACGATCAGTCGCGCGCTGATCGGTCGGATCTCCTCGACGACCACCAGATCGTTGGCTTGCAGCGTGTTGCCGGTGCTGACCAGGTCGACGATCAGGTCGGCCAAGCCCACCAGCGGCGCCAGCTCCATCGACCCGTAAAGCTTGATCAGATCGACGTGAATCCCCTTGGCGGCGAAATGCTCGCGCGCCGCGCCGACATACTTGGTGGCGACCTTGAGTCGCCCCCCGCGCTGTACGGCGCTGGCGTAATCGAAGTCCCGGCGCGCCGCGACCACCAGACGGCAGCGGCCGATCGCAAGGTCGACCGGCTGATAGAGGCCCTCGCCGCCGTGCTCGAGGAGCACATCCTTTCCGGCGACGCCCAAGTCCGCCGCGCCGTGCTGGACGTAGGTCGGTACGTCGGACGCTCGCACGATGACAAAACGCAGGTCGGCGCGATTGCTGGCCAGAATCAGCTTGCGCGAAGTCTCCGGATTTTCTTCCGGAGCGATACCGGCCGCAGCCAGCAGCGGCAGCGTCTCATCGAAGATGCGCCCCCGGGAGAGCGCGATGGTGAGCGGAAACATGGCAGGCGGAAAAGACGCATTCTAGCGCACTGCCCCCGCGTCCCCGGCGACCGGTCAGCTGAGGCGACGGATGCGCGCGCCGAGCGCCGAGAGTTTGTCCTCGATGCGCTCGTAGCCGCGGTCGAGGTGGTAGATGCGATCGATCACCGTTTCGCCTTCGGCGATCAGGCCGGCGATCACCAGGCCCGCCGACGCGCGTAGATCGGTGGCCATGACGCTCGCTGCGGTCAGTTTTTGCGCACCGCGGACGATCGCGGTATTGCCCTCGACCTCGATTGCCGCACCCAGGCGCTTGAGCTCCTGCACGTGCATCATCCGGTTCTCGAATATCGTTTCGGTGATCATCGCCGCGTCGTCGGCCACGGTCATCAGCGCCATCAGCTGCGCCTGCATGTCGGTCGGGAACCCCGGGTACGGCGCGGTGCGCATCGACACCGACTTGAGCCTGCCGTTACGTTTGATCCGGATCGTGCTGCCATCGATCGTCGCGGCCACGCCCGCTTCCGCGAGCTTGTCGAGGACGGCACCCAGCGTATCGGGACGCGCGCCGGCCAGCGCCACATCCCCGCCGGTCGCCGCTGCGGCGACCAGGAAGGTTCCGGTCTCAATGCGATCGGGCATGATCGAGTGCGTGGCGCCCGACAGGCGCGATACCCCCTCGATCACGATGCGGTCGGTGCCGGCGCCCGAGATTTTGGCGCCCATGGCGTTCAGACAGTCGGCGAGATCCACCACTTCGGGTTCGCGCGCCGCGTTGTCCAGCACGGTCGTGCCGGACGCAAGGGTCGCGGCCATCATCAGGTTTTCGGTGCCGGTCACCGTCACCACGTCGAAAACGAAATGGGCGCCGGACAGCCGCTTCGCTTTCGCATCGATATAGCCGTGATCGAGATCGATCTCCGCCCCCATCGCCTGCAGTCCCTTGATGTGCTGGTCGACCGGGCGCAGTCCGATCGCGCAGCCGCCAGGCAGCGATACCCTCGCTTCGCCGCAGCGCGCGAGCAGCGGGCCGAGCGCGAGGATAGACGCGCGCATCGTCTTCACCATCTCGTAGGGCGCGAGCGGCCAATCGATGTCGGCGGCAGAGAGCGTCAGAGCATCGTCATCGGCCTCCGCGCGTACGCCCATCTGCGCGAGCAGCGAGCGCATCGTACGCACGTCGTTGAGCTTCGGCACGTTCTTCAGCACCAGGGGCTCGGCGGTCAGCAGCGCGGCGCACAGAATGGGCAGCGCCGCATTCTTGGCGCCGGAAACCCGCACTTCGCCGTGCAGCGGAAGCCCGCCCGTGATCGCCAGCTTGTCCATCGGTGCTAGCTCTCGGACGGACGCCACTGCGCTGGCGTCAGCGTCTGCATCGACAGCGCGTGAATCTCCTCGCGCATGCGCTCGCCCAGCACGCCGTAGACGAGCTGATGCTGCCGCACCTTGCTCAAGCCGGCGAACTGCGCGCTGACGATCAGCGCCTGGAAGTGCCGGCCGTCGCCGTCGACCGCCACGTGCTCGCAGGCGAGCCCCGACTCGATCGTGCGCTTGATGTCTTCCGGAGTAATCACTGCCATATCAGGGCCGAAGTTTGTAGCCGCGCTTGAGCAGAACCAGCGTTACTGCGCTCAATACCGCGCAGAAGAAGACGACGATCGCGAGGCTCGTCGTGGGCGCGACGTCCGACAGGCCGAAAAAGCCGTAACGGAACCCGTCGATCATATAGAAGAACGGATTGAAATGCGACAGCGTCTGCCAGAACGGCGGCAACGAATGGATCGAGTAGAACACGCCGGACAGGAACGTCAGCGGCATGATGACGAAGTTCTGGAACGCCGCCAGTTGATCGAACTTGTCGGACCAGATGCCGGCAATCAGTCCGAGAACGCCGAGGATCGCGCTGCCCAGCAGTGCGAAGGCCAGCGCCCATAACGGATACGCCGGCGCGATCGGTGCGAACGCCAGCGTGACGACGAACACGCCCAAACCGACGACCAGGCCGCGCACCATCGCGCCCAGCACGTAGGCGGCGAACATGTCGAGCGGCGAGAGCGGCGTCAACAGGACGAAGATGAGGTTGCCGGTGATTTTCGACTGGATCATCGACGACGAGCTGTTGGCGAAAGCGTTCTGCAGCACGGCCATCATCACCAGTCCGGGGATCAGGAACGCGGTGTAGGAGACGCGCCCACCGAAGACCGACACGTGCGACTCGAGCACGTGCGAAAAGATCAGGAGGTAGAGCAGCGCCGTCAGCACCGGCGCCAGTATCGTCTGGAAGCTTACCTTCCAGAAACGCAGCAGCTCCTTGTAGAGCAGCGTCAGCCAGCCCGCTCCGCGTGCCGGCAGCAGGCGTGCCGGCGCGGCCGCCATCTGCGAAGACTCGTCGATCGCCTTCATTCCTGCCGCGCCATGATGCGAAGGAACACCTGCTCGAGGTCGGCCTCCTGCAGCGAAAGCTCGAGGATGGTGATCCGCGCTTCGCGCAGTGCCGCCAGCATGCTCTCTAGCTCGGCGTAGTCCGCCAGCGTCAAGAGGTAGGTCTGCCCGTCGCGGCGAAGCACCCGGCCCGGCCACGCGCCGGGCAGCGGATCGGCAACGGTCAGGCGGACGGTGAGCCCGGCGAAGGTCGACAGCAGCTTCTGCGTGGTATCGAGCGCGACGATCCTGCCTGCCTTGAGCATCGCGATGCGTCCGCACAGAGCTTCCGCTTCTTCGAGATAGTGCGTCGTCAGGATGATCGTGTGTCCGTCGCCGTTGAGCTTGCGGATGAACGACCACAGGCTTTGCCGCAGCTCGACGTCGACCCCGGCGGTTGGCTCGTCGAGGACGATCACCGGCGGCTTGTGCACCAACGCCTGGCCGATCAGCATGCGGCGCTTCATCCCACCGGACAGCGCGCGCATGTTGGTGTTCGCACGCGAGGCCAAGCCCAAGTGGTGCAGGATTTCGTCGATCCACTCGTCCTGGTCGCGAATGCCGAAATATCCGGCCTGGATGCGCAAGGTCTCGCGCACGGTGAAAAACGGATCGAACACGAGTTCCTGCGGCACGACGCCCAGCAGACGCCGGGCTCGCGCATAGTCGGTGACCACGTCGTGCCCCAGCACGCGGGCCATCCCCCGGTCGGCGCGCGTGAGCCCGGCGAGAATCGAGATCAGCGTGGTCTTGCCGGCGCCGTTGGGGCCGAGCAGGCCGAAGAATTCACCCTGCTCGACGGCGAGATCCACGCCGGCCAGCGCTTGCACCGGACCGAAGCGGCGCGCGACGTCAACGATGTCGACGGCGGCGCTCATGGTCCCCCCACGCTTGCGGCTAGCGCCGCCGCGCTGCCCAGTGGGGGCGAATTCGCGCCTTGGAGCGGTCCGGCGGCGCTCATGCGCGCGCGTCGCGGCGGTCGAAGCACATCGTGCGCTGCGGCCGCGCGACGGCGGGACGCTCGAGGGTGCGCACTCGCCGCTTAGCACGCGATCGCGCAGTCATCAGGACCAAGGTGTTCAGGCGGAAGTAAGCAGTCCGTCGACGCCGTAGAGTTCGGCGAGCGAGGCCATGCTCGCCGGGATGTTGTCGAACGCCAGCGCCTTGCCCTCGGCGGCAGCCCGGCGCTTCCATTCGAGCATTAGCGCCACGCCCGCGGAATCGACCGGATCGACGTCTTTCAGGTCGACGCGGCCGGTCTGCGGCAGCGGCACGCCGACGCTCGAGGCAAGCACGCCCGCGACGTTGTTGATCGTCAGCGGACCGGCGACCACCCAGCGACCGTCATCCGCGCGCAGCACCTGCGCGACCGCTCCCACCGGCGCCACGGGGTGCGCGCTGTTGGTCACTTCGGAGTCGGCCCCTTGTTCTTGTCGACCAGCATCTTGATCACGCCGTCGATCCCCGAACGCTTGACTGCATCGTTGAATTCGTCCCGGTAGTTGGTCACCAGGCTCACCCCGGCAACGATGACGTCGTACGCCTTCCAGCCGTCCGAAGCCTTGGCCATGCTGTAATCGATCTGGACCGGCGCCTGACCTGGCCGCCGCACGGAGGTGCGCACGGTGACCTCGGTGTCGCCGGCGTTCATCCGCAGCGGCGCGTAGTCCATCGTGTTGTCGCGATAGTTGGTCAGCGCGCCGGAGTAGGTTCGCACCAGCAGCGTGCGGAATTCGTCGGTCAGGGTTTTCTGCTGCTCGGGTGTCGCGCTGCGCCAGTTCCGCCCCATTGCCAGCGCGGTCATGTGCGTGAAGTCGAAATTCGGCGCCAGCTTGCTCTCGATCAACTGCTTGACCTTTGCCTGGTTACCGGCCTGCAGATCCTTGTCGCTGCGTATCGTCTGCAGGACGTCTTCGGCGACGCGCTTGACCAGAACATCCGGTGCCTCCTGCGCCTGCGCGGTCAGCGCCAGCGAAGCGGCGAACAATATCGATACCCACCTGTGGATCATCGTGAACCTCGTTGAATAGTCATGCCGTGCGAGCCGAGCCGGCAATCTGTGCGACTCCGCGGCAGAGCAACTGTCGCTTCGTCATTCGTCTTCTTCTTCCGGCGGCGGCTTGCCCTCGTAGACCTGATAGCGCCGCGCCTTAAGATAGGCGTTGCGCAGATAGCGATACTTGTCGATCGCCGCCGCTTCAAGCACGCCTTCGGCGCTCAGCAGTTGCGCCCGGGTATCCAGATAATTCAGGCCGTAGACGAAATTTCGCAATGGAACATCGTTGATATAGCCGATCGGGCTGGCGTAAATGCGCACCAGAGCGCCGGTACCGTCGCGCACCGTCGTCGGCCCGAACAGCGGTATGAAAAGATACGGCCCCTGCGGCGCGCCCCACTTTCCGAACGTAATGCCGAAGTCGGTCTTGTCCTTGGCGATTCCCATCTCGGACGCGAGGTCGAAAATGCCCGCGATGCCGAAGGTCGAATTGAGCAGCACCCGTCCGAAATCGTCGCCGGCGCGCTCCCTCTTCCCCTGCAGCGTGTGGTTGATCCCGGTGAACAAGTCGTCGATGTTGCCGAAGAAATTCGACACGCCGGTGCGCACCGGCACCGGCGCAGACCTGACGTAGCCCTCGGCGATCGGCTTAATCAGGTTGCCGTCGACCACCTCGTGCACCGAGTACATCGCGCGGTTCCATGGCTCGAAAGGATCAACACGCGACGGTGTCGCTGCACACCCCGCCAGCAGAGCGCAGGCGATGGCGAGCGTCGAAGCGATGCTGCTAGCGGACGAATTCATTTGCTGGCGCCCCCCTCTGCTGCCTTGTCGAACAGGAACTGACTAATCAATTTCTCGATGACCACTGCCGATTGCGTCTTGGCGATCCGGTCGCCGTCTTGCAGCATCGCCGTGTCGCCGCCGGCATCGAGCCCGATGTAGACTTCGCCGAGCAGTCCCGACGTGTTGATCGACGCGATCGTGTCCTTACTGAACGCGTAGTCGCGATCGATGCGCATCGTGACGACCGCCGCATACGTCTTCGGATCGAGCTTGATCGACTCGACACGGCCGACGACGACACCGGCCGCCTTCACCGGCGAGCGGAGCTTCAGTCCGCCGATATTGTCGAAGTTCGCCTCAATGTGATAACTGGGTGTCCGGTCCAGCGTCAGCAGATTGCCGACCTTCAGCGCCAGGAACAGTATCGCTCCCAGCCCGATCGCAACGAACACGCCGACCCAAAGGTCGATCGCGGCACGGTTCATAAACCGACTCCCCTGAACATGAACGCCGTCAGCACGAAATCGAGCGCGAGTATCGCCAACGAGGAAACGACGACGGTCCTCGTCGTCGCACTCGACACCCCTTCCGCAGTCGGCTTCGCATCGTAACCTTCGAGGACGGCGATCAGCGACACCGCGGCGCCGAAGACGATGCTCTTGACGATGCCGTTGGTGATATCCGGCCAGAAACTGACGCCGGCCTGCATCTGTCCCCAGAAAGCGCCGGCGTCGATGCCGATCATGCGCACGCCGATCAGGTAGCCGCCGAAAATGCCGAACGCCGAGAACAGCGCCACGAGCAGCGGCATCGAGATCACCCCGGCCCAGAACCGCGGCGCGATAACGCGCGCGATCGGATCGACCGCCATCATCTCCATCGCCGACAGCTGCTCGGTCGCCTTCATCAGTCCGATCTCGGCGGTGATCGCGGAACCGGCTCGGCTCGCAAACAACAGACCGCCGATCACCGGTGCGAGTTCCCTCACCAGCGACAGCGCGACGACCAGGCCCAGCTGCTCCTGCGCGCCATAGCGCCGCAGCACTTCATAGCCTTGCAGCGCCAGCACCATGCCGACGAAAAGGCCCGACATCAGGATGATCACCAGCGACAGCACGCCGGAGAAATAGATCTCGCGCACCGTCAGGTGCAGCCGGCGCAAAGCCACCGGCGTGTGCCAGAGGATGGCGCCGAGGAAACGGGCCATGTATCCCAGGCGCGCGACGCCGCCGGTCACCGTGCCGCCGATGCGGCGCAGCACCTGTGCGATATCGCCTATCGCATCACTCGACATCGGCAAGCAGCGCTTTGTGGTAAGGCGGCGCCGGGTAGTGGAAGCGCACCGGCCCGTCGGGCTCGCCGTCGACGAACTGGCGGACGAACGGATCGTTCGACGCACGCACTTCGTCGGGCGTGCCGCTCGCGACTATCTTTCCGTCGGAAACGAAATACAGGTAATCGACGATTTTCAGAGATTCGTAAACGTCGTGCGTCACGACGATCGACGTGATTCCGAGCGCGTCGTTGAGCCGCCGGATCAACTGCCCGACGACGGCGAGCGAAATCGGATCGAGGCCGGCGAACGGCTCGTCGTACATGACCAGCATCGGGTCGAGCGCGATCGCGCGAGCGAGCGCGACGCGACGGCCCATTCCGCCTGACAATTCGGACGGCATCAGCTGCGCGGCACCGCGCAATCCGACGGCATCGAGCTTCATCAGGACGAGGTCACGAATCATCGGTTCCGGGAGGTCGGTGTGCTCGCGCATCGGGAACGCGATGTTCTCGAACACCGTCATGTCGGTGAACAGCGCGCCGAACTGAAAGAGCATCCCGAACTTGCGGCGCAGCGCGTAAAGCGCATCGGGCTCGAGGTCGGGAACAGATTGCCCGCCGACCAGCACCCTGCCCTTTTTCGGCCTCAGCTGGCCTCCGATCAGGCGCAGGATCGTCGTCTTGCCGCAGCCGCTGCCGCCCATGATCGCGACGATCTTGCCGCGCGGCACGGTCATCGTGATGCCGCGCAGCACCTGTCGGCGCTCGTAGCCGAACCAGACGTCGTTGAGCTCGATCGCCGCCGCGGCGGGGTCGAGCCTTCGCGTCGCGCTCAGGCTGGCATGCTTATCCGCGGTAGCGGCGACCGGCATCGGAACGGTGGAAAATCCTGGGAAGGATGTTGATTGTAGCCCGTTCGCCGCAACGCAACAACGACGAACGGCCGCTCGTATAAGCGCGTCAGCCGCGAAGCAATCGCCGCTCGGCGAACGCGATATCGCCGGGCTTGCCGAGCAGCACCAGGATGTCGCCCGCTTCGAATCGGTAGTCGGACGCCGGTGCGGCGGCACGTGCACCGAGCCGGCGCACGCTGGTGATCTCCACGCGCCCGTTCAAGTCGATTTCCGTGAGCGATTTGCCGACCGCGGTCGAGCGTTCGTTGAGCAGCACCGAATGCAAGCGCGGCTGAAGATTGTCCTCGGCGTCGGCGGCGTCACTCACGCCGTGATAAAAACCGCGGAAGATGCTGTAGCGCTCCTCGCGCACGGTGCGGATTCGCGCCAGCACCCGGTTGAGCGGCACGCCAAGCAGCAGCAGCGTATGCGATGCTAGCATCAGGCTCCCTTCGAGCACTTCGGGCACGACCTCGGCAGCCCCCGACTTCAACAGGCGATCGAGATCGGTGTCATCGAACGTGCGCACGATAACGGGAACTTCGGGGCGCGCATGCTGCACCTGGTGCAGGATTTTCATCGCAAGCTCGTTGTCCGCGAACGCAATCACTACGGCGCGCGCCTTTTGCAGTCCGGCCGCGATCAAAGCCTCCCTGCGGCCCGCGTCGGCGTAAACGACGTTGCCCCCGCCGACGGCCGCTTCGGCGACCCGTTGGGGGTCGGAATCCAGGGCGAGAAACGGGATGGCCTCTATCTCGAGCAAGCGCGCGAGGTTCTGGCCGGTGCGACCATAGCCGCAGACGATCACGTGATCCTGGCGGGAGATCGTGCGCGCCGCGATCTGCGTGACCTGCGCGGCGCGGGCCAGCCAGTCGTTGGCCGTCATCCGGCGGACCAGAGGCTCAGCCAGCTGGATCATGAACGGCGCCGCCAGCATCGACAGGACCATCGCGGCAAGAACAAGTTGCGGAAAGGTCGAATCCAGGATGTGGAGATCGGTGCTCAGCGCCAACAGCACGATCGCGAACTCGCCGGCTTGCGCGAGATAGAACCCGGTACGCAGCGCCGTCGCTACAGGTGAGCGAAACGCCCGGGCGAGAACGACGATCAGCACCAGCTTGGCCAGCACCGGGCCGACCAGAAGCATCAGCACCCAGCCCACATTCTCGGCGACGACGCCGAGATTCAGATACATCCCTACGCTGACGAAGAACAGACCGAGAAGGACATCGCGAAACGGCTTGATGTCTTCCTCGACCTGGTAGCGGTACTCGGTCTCCGCGATCAACATGCCCGCGAGAAAAGCGCCCAGAGCGAACGACAGCCCGGCGAGCTCGGTCAGCGCCGCCAGCCCGAGAGTCACCAGCAGCACGTTGAGCATGAACAATTCCGACGAGCGCAGCCGGGCGACGATGAAGAACCACCCGTGCATCAGCTTCTGTCCGAAGAACAGGATCGCCGCGAGAGCGACCGCGGCCTTCCCGGCGGCGATGGCCAGGGGCTTCCACAGGTCCGCCCCACCCTCGGCCAGCGTCGGAACCGCGATCAGAAAGGCGACCACCGCCAGATCCTGGAACAGCAGGATGCCCATGATGTCGCGCCCGTGCGGCGAATTGAGCTCGGAGCGCTCGGCCAGCAATTTCGACACGATGGCGGTCGAACTCATCGCCAGTGCCCCGCCGAGCGCAAATCCGGCAAGCCAGCTGAAGCGCAGAAAATGCAGGCCGATCATGGCCACCAGCGTCGTGATGGCGACCTGCGCGAGCCCCAGTCCAAACACCGCACGGCGCATCGTCTTGAGCTGCGCAAGGCTGAATTCGAGGCCGATCGAGAACATCAGGAATACGACGCCGAATTCGGCCAGGTCGCGGACATTCTCATCGTCCGGGACCCAGCCCAGCGCATGCGGTCCGACCGCAATCCCGATCGCCAGGTAGCCGAGGATCGGCGGCAGCCGCGCTAGCCGGCAGAGGACCACCGCGACGACGGATGCGGCGAGCAACAGCAGTATTAGTTGCAGGGTGTGGGTCATCTTTTTTGCGTGCGCGCCGGTGGCCGCGCGAGACGACGAAGCGCCCTGCCGCCGGCCGCGGCACCGCGGGAGCGCCGTGCGAATGTAGCACAGAGCAACCGCTTTCTAAGTGACGGTATACTGGCCGCATGCCGACGCCGATCCGCGCACACGCCCCGGCCGCGCCCGCTTCCGCGCCCGGCGTCGACAGCGGCCGGGCGCTCGCGCTGGCCCGAAGCGTATTGGCGACCGAGGCGATGGCGATCGATGTGCTGCAACATCGCCTCGGTGATGCCTTCGTCGCCGCGGCAAGCTCGATCTTCGGCTGTCGCGGCCGTGTCGTCGTCACCGGTATCGGCAAGTCGGGCCACATTGCGCGCAAACTCGCGGCGACGCTCGCCTCGACCGGCACGCCGGCGTTCTTCGTCCATGCCGCCGAGGCGGGGCACGGCGATCTGGGCATGATCACCACCGACGATATCGTGCTGCTGCTGTCGAACTCCGGTGAGACCGACGAGCTGCTGTTGCTGATCCCGCACCTTAAGCGGCAGGGGGCCAAGCTGATCGCGCTGACCGGCAACGAGCAGTCGTCGCTCGCTCAGGCGGCCGACATTCATCTCGACGCCAGCGTCGATGCTGAAGCCTGTCCGCTCGGTCTCGCGCCGACGGCGAGCACGACCGCGGCGCTGGCACTGGGCGACGCGCTGGCCCTGACAGTGCTCGACGCTCGCGGCTTTTCGGTCGAGGATTTCGCCCGGTCGCATCCGGGTGGCATGCTGGGCCGACGGCTGCTGACACGCGTCCGCGACGTCATGCGCGTCGGCGCCGACCTGCCGATGGTGGCGGCGGACGCGTCGCTCGCCGACGCGGTCGTCGAGATGAGCGGCAAGGGCATGGGCATGACCGCAGTCGTCGACGCCGAGCGGCGCGTCGCCGGCATCTTCACCGATGGGGATTTGCGTCGCAGCCTCGGCCGCGTGCGCGACTTCGGCGCCGCGCGGGTCGCCGAGCTGATGACCCGCAATCCCCGGACGATCGCCGCGGACCTGCTGGCGATAGACTGCGTCGAGTTGATGGAAACGCCGCCGAAGGTCAGTCAGCTCCTTGTCGTCGATGGCGAGCGCAAGCTCGTCGGCGCATTGCACATGCACGACCTTTTCCGCGCCAAGGTCGTATGACGCCGGCCGACGTCGACATTCGGGCGCGCCGGGTGCGACTCCTGTCCTGCGACGTCGACGGCGTGCTGACCGACGGCAAGATCTACTACGCAGCCGACGGCAGCCAGCTCAAGGCCTTCTCGACGCTCGACGGTTTCGGTCTGAAAATGCTCCAGGAGGCGGGTGTGACCGTCGCCTGGATTTCTGGCAGTCGCGCGCCGGCAGTGACCAGGCGAGCGGAAGACCTGGCGGTCGCGCACGTGGTCCTGGGCGCCGACGACAAGTTCGCCGCCTGGGAACGGCTGCGGCGGCAACTCGGCCTCGACGGGCAGGACTGCGCGCACATCGGCGACGACATGCCGGATCTGCCGGTGATCATGCGCTGCGGACTGGGCGTGACCGTGCCGCACGCGCCGGCGGCGCTGCGCCGCGCCGCGCACTACGTGACTCGCGCCGACGGCGGCGCGGGCGCTGTGCGCGAACTGTGCGAGCTTATCCTTGGCGCGCAAGGGGCGCTGGAGCCGATGTTGAAGGCGTTCGCGCAATGAAGGTTCGCCAGCCGCTGCTCGACCGGATTGTCGCGTGGTCGCCCGCGCTGCTGCTCGGCGCGTTGGCGGCGATGACCTACTGGCTCGATGCGCAGGTGCGTGCGCCGCCACCGAAATTCGACGGCTCGGGGAGGCACGACCCCGATCTGTACATCGAAAATTTCAAGGCGGCCAGCCTCGACGACAAGGGCCGCATCCACCAGGCGCTGATCGCCCGAGTTGCGCGGCACTATCCCGACGACGATTCGACCGACCTCGAAGGCCCGCAGATCACGTTCAACGATCCGGGCAAGCCGCGCCTGACGGTTACTGCCGACAAGGCGAGCGTCAGCGGCGATCGCGAGCACGTGGCTTTCACCGGCCACGTCAAAGGCGTGCGCGACGCCTCGTCGGATACTGCGCACGACGGACCCACGACGATCACCAGCGAATACCTGCTCGTCCTACCGAAAGAGGACAAGATCGTGACCGACAAGGCGGTGACGATCGCAGACCCCCGTGGGATAATCAACGCAACAGGGATGGAATACGACAACAAGAGCAAGACGGTCAAGCTTCGATCCCGTGTCAGCGGACAAATCGAGCCCCAGCAGAAATAGGCCAATGATCGATCACACGATGCGCACGCTGCTCGCCCGGGGCCGGGCGCGGGCTTGCTGCGCCCTGTTCTGCCTCGTCATTGTCGCGCCGCCGGCGATGGCGGAAAAGGCCGACCGTGACAAGCCGATCAACTTCCAGGGCGACACCGGCGGCGGCAACGCCGAGACCAAGAATGGGGAGCTCGCCGGCAACGTCGTCGTCACGCAGGGCACGCTGTCGATTCACGCCGATCGCATCACGTTCCACCAGAACCCCGACAACTCGCTATCCGCGATCGCCTACGGCAATCCGGTGACGTTCCGCGAGAAGCGCGATGGTGTCGACGAGTATTACGAGGGCTTTGCGCAACGCATCGTCTACGACGGGCAGAAGCGCTTTGTCGAGCTGTTCGACAACGCGCTCTTGAAAAAAGGCAGCGACCAGATCCGCAGCAACTACATTTCGTACGACGCGGCGACCGAGGCGTTCAAGGCCGAAGGTCGCCCGGACAGCGGGCCGACCGCCACCGGCGAAGTTCCGCTCGGCGCGCGGGTTCGAGGCGTATTCCAACCGGAATCGAAGGACGCCAAGGACAGCAAGAACGCCAAGGGGACGGCTTCGGCACCTCCTCCCGCCAACCCCAAATCGAATCCGGCGCTGCCTCTGAAGCCTGACGACAAGATCGGCCCGCCCGCCGGCAAGTGAGCCGCGGGCGAATGCAATGAGCACGCTAGCGGTCGCCGCACTCAACAAACGGTACAAATCGCGCATCGTCGTGCACGATGTTTCACTGGCGGTGGGCAGCGGCGAGGTCGTCGGGCTGCTGGGGCCCAACGGCGCGGGCAAGACCACCTGTTTCTACATGATCGTCGGGCTGGTCGCCGCCGACGGCGGCACGATCGAGCTCGACGGAGACGACCTCACGCGCATGCCGATTCACGCGCGCGCCCGCCTGGGCCTGTCGTACCTGCCGCAGGAGGCGTCAATTTTCCGCAAGCTTTCTGTGGCCGACAACGTGCAGGCGATCCTCGAGCTGCAGGGCATCGACGGTGATGAAATCGCCAACCGCCTCGACGCGCTGCTCGAAGACCTGTCGATCTCGCACTTGCGCGACGCGTCCGCCGTCAGCCTTTCCGGCGGCGAGCGAAGGCGCGTGGAGATCGCGCGTGCTCTGGCGACGAGACCGCGCTTCATTCTGCTCGACGAGCCGTTTGCCGGCATCGATCCGATCGCGGTGCTCGACATCCAGAAGATCATCGGCTTTCTGAAGGAGCGCGAAATCGGCGTGATGATCACCGATCACAACGTGCGCGAGACGCTGGGCATCTGCGATCGCGCCTACATCATCAACGAAGGCCGGGTGTTGGCCTCGGGAACGCCCGACGAAATTGTTTATAATGAAAACGTCAGGAAGGTTTACCTAGGAGAGCATTTCCGGCTTTAGCCATGACGACGATAGCCCCGGGCAGGTGTAGGTCCCTGCCGGCCACGCGGCCGCACCGCACCGCCGGCGGCCTCGCCGCGTCCGTTCCCACGCCGCGGCATCGGCTCATCCGCCGCGGCGACAACCATGCTGCGGACACGGAGACCGTGGGGTCGATGCGCTGCAGCGCCGGCTGCGCTGGCGCGAAACCGCGATGAAGCCGACGCTCCAGCTCAAGCTCAGTCAACACCTGACGCTGACGCCGCAATTGCAGCAATCGATCCGATTGCTGCAATTGTCGACCCTGGAGCTCAACGCCGAAGTCGAACGGCTGCTGCAGGAAAACCCGCTGCTGGAAAAAGCCGACGACGACGAACACGTGCCTCCGCCGCCGGAATTCGCGCAGTCGGCGGCGACGTCGGCAACCGTCGACGAGCCGCTGGAGCGTCCCGACGGCACGCTGCAATCGGATTTCGATTCGATGACCAGCGCCGCCGGCGACGGCGACTGGGGAAGCTCGACCGGCGGCAGCGACGACGACGACGACAATTTTTCACCGCAGCAGGTCGCCACCAGCTCGCTGCGCGACCACCTCAATTCGCAACTCGCGGAGCTGAACCTTCCGCTGCGCGATCGCCAGATCGTGTCGGCGCTGATCGACGCGCTGAACGACGACGGCTACCTGACGGCTTCGCTGGAGGAGATTCTCGAGCTGTTTCCCGAAGAACTCGGCATCGACGCCGACGAACTGTCGATCGCACTCAAGCACCTGCAGAATTTCGAGCCCGCAGGCGTCGGTGCCCGCGACGCCGCCGAGTGCCTGGCGCTGCAGCTCAAGGTGATGCCCGCGACGACGCCGTTTCTGTCGGAGGCGCTCAAGCTGGTCGAGCATCATCTGCCGCTGCTGGCCGCGCGCGATTTCGGGAAGCTGAAGCGGCTGCTGCATATCGACGACACGGGCCTGCGCGCGGTGCGCACGCTGATCACCAGCCTGCATCCACGCCCCGGCGGTGAATTTTCCAAGACCGAGGCGAACTATGTGATTCCGGACGTGGTCGTAAGAAAGGTAAGGGGTCGGTGGGTCGCGGCGCTCAACGAGGCCGCAATGCCCAAGCTGCGGCTCAATCGCATCTACGCCGATATCCTCACGCGCAACAGAGGCTCGTCGAACCAGCAGCTCGCGGCCCAGCTGCAGGAGGCGAAATGGCTGATCCGGAACGTGCAACAGCGCTTCGAGACCATTCTGCGCGTGTCGCAGGCCATCGTCGATCGACAACGGCATTTCTTCGATCATGGCGAAGTCGCGATGCGTCCGATGGTCCTGCGTGAAATCGCCGAAATTCTGAACCTCCACGAGTCGACGATCTCGCGCGTCACCGCGCAGAAGTACATGCTGACGATGCGCGGCACCTACGAACTCAAGTATTTTTTCGGCAGCCACGTCGCCACCGACACCGGCGGCGCTGCGTCGGCTACCGCCATTCGCGCGCTGATCAAGCAGCTGATCGGCGCCGAGGATCCGAATTCGCCGCTGACCGACAGCCGCATCGCAGACCTGCTGGGGGACCAGGGCATCGTCGTCGCGCGCCGCACGGTGGCCAAGTATCGGGAAGCGTTGCAGATACCTCCGGTCAATCTGCGCAAGGCCATTTAGGGCCGGGCGCCAATGCGAAGGAGAGCTGGATGAACCTGAGCCTGAGCGGACATCACCTTCTGATCACTCCCGCGATCCGCGATTACGTGACAGCGAAGCTCGACCGAGTCACGCGGCATTTCGATCATGTGATCGACGTCAACGTGGTGTTGTCCGTCGACAAACTCAGGCAGCAGGTGACCGCCAATCTGCACATACGCGGCAAGGACATCCATGTCGAGTGCATCGATCCCGACATGTACGCGGCGATCGACGCACTCGCCGACAAGCTCGACCGGCAGGTCCTGCGGCACAAGGAAAAGAAGAACGGGCAGCGCCACGAGCCCGGCGCGGTCAAGCGCACGACGGGCACCCTGGTGCCCGGCAAGACGCGCGCTCAATAAGCTGTTGCGCAGCGTATAATCGCGTCCGGCTTAAGCGGCGCTCTTAAGCGCCGCTTGAGGATTCCGTCGACCACCGATCCCAGACGATGAACCAGATCGCGCAGCTTCTGCCGGAAGCGAACATCGCGCTCAACCTCGAAGCGACCAGCAAGAAGCGCCTGTTCGAGCAGATCGGAGCGCTTTTCGAGTCGCAGTCACAGATCGCACGCTCGGTCGTGTTCGACAGCCTGTTCGCGCGCGAGCGACTGGGGTCCACGGGGCTTGGGCAGGGTATTGCCATTCCCCACGGCCGCATCAAGGGACTCAAGCAGGCGATGGGTGCGTTCGTGCGGCCGCAGCAGCCGATTCCGTTCGACGCGCCGGACGGCAAACCGGTCGAGCAGGTGTTCGTCCTGCTCGTTCCCGAACACGCCACCGAGGAGCATCTGCGAATTGTTGTCCGAGCTCGCGCAGATGTTCGGTGAACGGTCCTTCCGCGAACAGGTCGCGATGGCGGCCAATGCCGCCGAAGTGCACCAGGTATTTGCGGCGTGGGAGCCAGAGCCCTTATGAACCAAAGCGGCGCCATGCGGCAGGTGAGCATCGAGCGCTTGATCGCCGACAATCAGGAGCGGCTGGGCATGAACTGGCTAGCCGGCCGGCAGGGCGGCAACCGCGTCCTGACCGGGGAGGCCGCGCTGAAGCCTACGATCGGTCAGGTCGGTCACATGAATTTCATCCACCCGTTCCGCGTGCAGATGATCGGCGCCGCCGAGGCGAGTTATCTGCGCAGTCTTCCCGAAGATGCGCTTCAGCAGGCGATCTCGCGTTTGTTCACCACCGACCTCGCGGCTATCATCGTCGCCAACGGCGAAGAAATCCCGAAATATCTGCTCGACGCGTGCAACCGGCACCACATGGCGCTGCTGACCTCGCCGCAGCCCTCGCCGCACGTCGTCGACGTGATCCGTCTCTATCTGTCGCGTATGCTCGCCGAATCCACGTCGCTGCACGGCGTGTTTCTCGACGTGCTCGAGATGGGCGTCCTGATAACCGGAGCGTCCGCGATCGGAAAGAGCGAGCTCGCACTCGAACTCATTTCGCGCGGCAATGGCCTGGTCGCCGACGACATCGTCGAGCTGTACCGCATTTCGCCGGACACGCTGGAGGGGCGCTGCCCGGCGGTGCTGAAGGACTTCCTCGAGGTGCGTGGCATCGGCGTGCTCAACATCCGCACGATTTTCGGCGAGACCGCGGTGCGCCCGCGCAAGCTCCTCAAGCTGATGGTGCACCTGGAGGATCACAGCAACGAGCAGTTCTCCGAACTCGACCGGCTGCAGGTCAGCGCCACGTACCAGGAGATCCTGGGCGTGCCGATCCGCAAGGTGACGATCCCGGTCGCAGCTGGCCGCAATCTCGCGGTGCTGGTCGAGGCGGCGGTGCGAAATTTCGTTCTCAACCAGCGCGGCATCGACAGCACCAAGGAGTTCATCGAGCGGCAGCAGAAACTGATGGAAGACGGAGGCTGACGCGATGCCATGGACCTGGTCCTGATCGGTGGCGTCTCGGGCTCGGGCAAGAGCGTCGCGCTTGCGGCACTCGAGGACAGCGGCTACTACGCGGTATCGAATCTGCCGTCGACGCAGCTCGGCGGGCTGCTCGACCACCTGAAGCGAGCGCAGCAGGATCGCGTCGCGATCGCTCTCGACGTCAAGACCGATCCCGCCCTCGTCGGGCTGCAGGCGGCGATCGACGCCGCGCGGGCCGACGGCTGGAAGCTGCGCTTTCTCTATCTCGACGCCAAGACCGAGACGCTGGTCAAACGCTTTTCGGAAACGCGCCGCCGGCATCCTTTCTCCAGCGACGAGCGGACGCTGCGCGAGGCGATCGAGTTCGAACGCGCGCGTCTGGCCGACATCCGCTCGCTCGGCTACAGCTTCGACACCAGCGATCTTCCTGCGGCGGCGCTGCGCCGATGGGTCAAGGATTTCATCAGCGTCGATCCCACGCGGATGACCTTGCTGTTCCAGTCGTTTGGGTTCAAGCATGGCGTCCCGCTCGACGCCGACCTCGTATTCGACGTGCGCTGCCTGCCGAACCCGCATTACGAGCCCGAGCTCGCGGCGCTCAGCGGCAAGGACGCCGCCGTGATCGTCTACCTCGAGAGCCATCCCGAGGTGGAACGCATGTACACGGACATCTACCATTTCGTCGCGAGCTGGCTACCGGACTACGCGCGCGACAATCGCAACTACCTGACGGTTGCGATAGGGTGCACCGGCGGCCGGCATCGATCGGTCTACCTTGCCGAGCGGCTCGCGCAGGCATTCACCGGCCGCTATCAAGTGCATACGCGCCATCGCGAGATCGGCTGAACCGCCGCCGGGAAGCGCCGCAGTGCGATGCAGCGCCCGGCTTGGCCGACGATGTGCGCAATACGCTAGAATCGTCCAATGACAGAACCGAAAACCGTCACCGTCGCCTTCACGGGTGCGTCGGGACTGCCCTACGGCCTGCGGCTGCTCGAATGCCTGATCGCTGCGCACGCCCGCGTGTTCCTGCTCTATTCGCCGGCGGCGCAGGTCGTGGCCAGACAGGAGCTCGAGCTCACGCTGCCCACGCAGCCTGCCGCTGCGGCGAGCTACTTCGCCGAGCGGTACAAGGCAGAGCCCGGGCAGCTGACGGTTTTCGGCCGCGAGGACTGGATGAGCCCCGTGGCGTCGGGGTCTAACCCGGCTGATGCGATGGCGGTGTGCCCTTGCAGCATGGGGACGCTTGGCGCGCTGGCGGCTGGACTCGCCGACAATCTGATCGAACGCGCCGCCGATGTAATGCTCAAGGAACGGCGGCCGCTCGTGCTGGTGCCGCGCGAGACGCCGCTGTCGGCGATACACCTCGAGAACATGCTCAAGCTCGCGCGAGCCGGCGCGATCATCCTGCCTCCGTCGCCGGGCTTTTACGGGCATCCGCGCACGATCGAGGACATCGTCGACTTCGTCGTCGCACGCGTTCTCGACCATCTCGGCATCGAGCATGCGCTGGGACCCCGCTGGGGTACGGCGCGCGTCGCGCCGCCGCGCTTCGAACGCGCCTAAGGGCCGGGCATGCTGCCCTTCCGGCGCGCCGCGCCGTCGCGCGAGTCGCTGACGCTGCCGCTGTTTCCGCTGAAGGCCGTGCTGTTCCCGGGCGGCCTGCTGCCGCTGAAGGTTTTCGAGCAGCGCTACATCGACATGACCAAGCGCTGCATCGAGGACGACAAGCCTTTCGGCGTGTGCCTGTTGACGCGAGGCGAGGAAGTCGCGCGGCGCGGCGCCACGGACACTCCGGAGTTCGCGCTGATCGGCACGCTGGCGAGAATCACATCGTGGGACATGCCGCAGCTCGGCATCCTGCAGCTCAAGACCGAGGGCGGCACCAGATTCCAGGTGCAATCGCATCGCACCGCCGACAACGGCCTCGTTCTGGCGCAGGTGACCTCGATTCTCCCCGAGCCCAAGGTTCCGCTGCCGGAGATCCATCAGCCGCTCGCGGGACTGCTCGAGCTGATGATCAACCGCGTTGGCCGCGAAAATTTCGCTGGTGAGCCGGCGCTGGACGACGCCTCCTGGGTCGGCTACCGACTCGCCGAACTGCTCCCGCTTCCGGCGAAGATCAAGCAAAGCATGCTCGAAATCAACGACAGCGAAGTGCGGCTCAAGGCGATCGCGCAGTTTCTCAAACAGCAGGATCTGCTTTAAACGGCGCCGGCATCGCGCCGGTACGGCCGCACCCCCGCTGCTATAATTTGCGCTCGGGCAGCACGGCGGGAACGCATCATGGCAGGCCACAGCAAGTGGGCGAACATCAAGCACAAGAAGGCTGCCACCGACGCCAAGCGCGGCAAGATCTTCACGCGACTGATCCGCGAAATCACCGTCGCCTCCAAGCTCGGCGGCGCCGACGCCTCGACCAATCCGCGCCTGCGGCTCGCGGTCGACAAGGCGATGGACAACAACATGCCGAAGGACACGATCGAGCGCGCGATCAAGCGCGGCTCGGGCGGCGCCGACGATGCGAGCTATGAGGAGATCCGCTACGAAGGCTACGGCATCAACGGCGCCGCCGTGATCGTCGACTGTCTGACCGACAATCGAACTCGCACCGTCGCCGACGTGCGCCATGCCTTTTCGAAAAACGGCGGCAATCTCGGCACCGATGGTTCAGTGGCGTTCCTGTTCAGGCATTGCGGCCAAATCCTGTTCGCACCAGGCACCGATGAAAACAGGCTGATCGAGCTCGCGCTCGATGCCGGCGCCGAGGACGTCGTCAGCCACGACGACGGCTCGTCGGAGGTGATCACCGCGCCGCACGACCTGTTGAAAGTCAGGCAAGCGCTCGTCGACGCGGGCCTCAAGTCAGACCTCGCCGAGGTGACGATGAAGCCGACGGTGGAAGTCGAATGCAAGGGCGAGGATGCGGTCAGAATGCAGAAATTGCTCGACGCGCTCGAAGCGCTCGACGACGTGCAGGACGTCTATACGACCGCGGTCATCGAGGAATGAGGGGGGCTTCAGAGCGAAGGGCCGCGCAGCGACACGCCACGGACGCATGGACGACGCTGGAAAAGAGGCCGAAGAATGAAGCGCGACGGATACTGGGTATTGATCCTGGTCTTCGGGTGACAGGCTTTGGAGTGATCATCTGCACAGGCAACCGCCTCCAATATGTGGCCAGCGGCTGCATACGCAATACGTCGGGCGAGCTACCCGATCGCCTCAAGCTCATCGTGCGCGATCTCGCCAGCGTCATCGGCGCTCATCTCCCGACCGAGGTCGCGGTCGAAAAAGTCTTTGTCAACGTCAATCCGCAGTCGACCCTGCTGCTCGGCCAGGCGCGCGGCGCGGCGATCTCCGCGGCCGTCCTTGCCGAGCTTCCAGTCAGCGAGTACACGGCGCTGCAGATCAAGCAGGCGGTCGTCGGCCACGGCAAGGCTGCAAAGGAGCAGGTGCAGGAGATGGTCAGGCGCCTGCTCGCGCTGCCGGCGGTGCCGTCCGCCGACGCGGCCGACGCGCTCGCCTGCGCGATCTGTCACGCCCATGGCGGCGCGGGCATCGGTGGCCTGCGCCGCGGCGGTTATCGCGTGCGGCGAGGTCGAATACTTTGATCGCGCGCTGGCCGCAGGCCGTCATCTTCGACATGGACGGCCTGATGCTCGACACCGAGGCCCCGGCACTGCGCGCATGGGAAAGCGCCGCGCGCACCCTGGGCCGCGAGTTCGATCTCGAGCTCTGCCGACAGATGATCGGACGCAACTTCGGCGATTGCATTGCGCTGATCCGCGCTCGCCACGGGCCCGACTATCCGGTCGATCAGTTGACCAGCACCTGGGCGGCCGACTACGACGCGATCGTCGCCGCCGAAGGCATTTCACTCAAGCCCGGGCTCACCGAGATCCTCGATCTGCTCGACGAACGCGGCATCGCTAGGGCGGTTGCGACCTCGACGCGACGCGAACGCGCGCGCGCCAAGCTCGATCGGGTCGGTCTGCTGCATCGCTTTGCTGCGCTGGTCGGCGGCGACGAAGTCGCGCGAGGCAAGCCCGCGCCCGACATTTTCATCGCCGCCGCGGCACGGCTCGACGTTCCGGCACGCGACTGCATCGTGCTGGAAGACTCGGAGCCAGGCATCATAGCCGCAGCAGCGGCCGGCATGACCCCGGTGATGGTGCCCGATCTGCATCCACCGAGCGCGGAGCTGCTTGCGCACAACCCACTGGTACTGGGCTCGCTTTCGGCCGTCGCCGCGCATTTGCGCGCCATCGAGCCATGAGGCGCGGCGCCCGCCAACGGTGCTGGCTTCCGTGCATGCGATAATTCGCGCCATGCGCGGCATCCGCCTACCCCATTTGTCCGACGCCGCCGGCCCGCCGGACGAACTCGCGCACACGGCGGCGGCGGTGGCGACACGATGATCGGCAGGCTCGCCGGGACGCTGCTGGAGAAGAACCCGCCGCAGATCCTGCTCGACGTGCAGGGCGTCGCGTATGAAGTCGACGTGCCGATGAGCACGTTCTACAACCTGCCCAACATCGGCGACAAGCTGACGCTGTTCACTCACCTGGTCGTGCGCGAGGACGCGCATCTGTTGTTCGGATTCGGTTCCGAAAACGAACGCCGCGCGTTCCGTCAGCTGATCCGGATCAGCGGCGTCGGCGCGCGCATCGCGCTTGCCGTCCTGTCCGGACTGTCGGTTGCCGAGCTCGCGCAGGCGGTCAGCATGCAGGACAGCGGGCGGCTGACCAAGATTCCCGGCATCGGCAAGAAGACAGCAGAGCGCCTGCTGCTCGAGCTCAAGGACAAGCTCGGCGCCGATTTGACGACCGCTGTCGGCGTGCATCGCCCGGCGCCCGTCGCCGCCGACGTATTGAACGCACTCCTGTCGCTGGGCTACAGCGACAAGGAAGCGGCCCACGCGGTCAGAGAGCTGCCCGAAGGCATCGCCGTCGGCGACGGCATCAGGCAGGCCTTGAAGCTGCTGGCCAAGTCGTGAGGACGCTCTTGTCGACCCGGAAGAAGGCCGCGGGCACTGCGGGCATAATAGACGCATGATCGAAACCGATCGCCTGATCGCCGCGGCGCCGGTGAGCCCGCAGGAAGAAGTGCTCGAGCGCACGCTGCGCCCGCGCGCGCTGGAAGAGTACATCGGCCAGGAGAAAATTCGGGGCCAGCTTTCGATCTTCATCGAGGCGGCGAAAAAGCGCAAGGAAGCGCTCGACCACGTGCTGCTTTTCGGCCCCCCCGGCCTTGGCAAGACCACGCTCTCGCACATCATTGCGCACGAGCTCGGCGTCAACCTGCGGCAGACTTCGGGGCCCGTGCTCGAGCGCGCAGGAGACCTGGCGGCGCTCCTGACCAACCTCGAGCCGCACGACGTGCTTTTCATCGACGAGATTCACCGGCTTTCGCCGGTCGTCGAGGAAATCCTCTATCCGGCGCTCGAGGACTTCAAGATCGACATCATGATCGGCGAAGGGCCCGCCGCACGCTCGGTCAAGCTGGATCTGCAGCCCTTCACGCTGGTCGGCGCGACCACGCGCGCCGGGATGCTGACCAATCCATTGCGCGATCGCTTCGGTATCGTCGCGCGGCTGGAGTTCTATACGCCGGAGGAGCTGACCCGCATCGTCACCCGTTCGGCGCGGCTGCTCGAGATCCCTATCGAAGCGGACGGCGCGCTGGAGATCGCGCGGCGGTCGCGCGGCACTCCGCGTATTGCCAATCGTCTGCTGCGCCGCGTCCGCGATTTCGCCGAGGTTCGCGCCGCCGGCAACATCACCTGTGCAGTCGCCGATCTCGCACTGCAGATGCTTGACGTCGACGCGATGGGGCTCGATGTAATGGACCGGAAGCTCTTGCGCTGCGTGCTCGACAAGTTCGGCGGCGGCCCGGTCGGCGTCGACAACCTCGCGGCCGCGATCGGCGAGGAGCGCGACACGATCGAGGACGTGCTCGAGCCGTTCCTGATCCAGCAGGGCTTCATGCAGCGGACCAACCGCGGCCGAGTCGCCACCGCGCTGTCGTACCGCCACTTCGGCCTGGCGCCCCCGACGGCTGCCGGTGAACTCTTCACCGAATGAGCGACTCGAAGGCTCGACCTTTCGCCGGCCGGTCCGCGTTTATCATGAGGATAACGACGCTTGAACTTGCATCCTGATCTCTCATTCGTCGCGATGGTCGCGCATGCCAGCGTCGTCGTGCAGGCAGTCATGGCGCTGCTGTTGCTGTTGTCGCTGTGGTCGTGGTGGCAAATCTTCCTGAAGATGTTCGCGCTGCGGCGAGCCGAGGCAAGCACCGACGCTTTCGAGGACGAGTTCTGGAAGGGCGGCGACTTGAACGCACTGTATCAGCGGGCGAGCCAGGCACGCGACGGCGGCGCGCTGGAGCGGGTTTTCTCCGCCGGGTTCCGCGAGTTCTCCAAGCACCGCAAGCAGGGATCTTCATCGGCGGCGACAATGGACAGCGCGCGCCGCGCGATGCGCGCATCGTACCAGCGCGAAATCGACGCGTTGGAAGCGAATCTCGCAGGCCTCGCGACGGTCGGCTCGGTCAGCCCTTACATCGGGCTGTTCGGCACCGTGTGGGGAATCATGAACGCTTTTCGCGGCTTGCAGAGCGTCATCCAGGCGACGCTAGCGCAGGTCGCGCCGGGCATCGCCGAAGCGCTGATCGCGACAGCGCTGGGCCTGTTCGCCGCGATTCCCGCGGTCGTCGCGTACAACCGCTACACGCACGACGTCGACCGGCTGGCGACGCGCTTCGAGACCTTCATCGAGGAATTCTCCAACATCCTGCAGCGACAGGGGTGACGCGATGCGCCGCCCCCGCAAAGCGATCAACCAGATCAACGTCGTTCCCTATATCGACGTGATGCTGGTGTTGCTGGTGATCTTCATGATCACCGCGCCGCTGATCACCCCGGGCGAGATCACGCTGCCCAGCGTAGGGAGCGCGCTGACGACGCCGGTCGCGCCGATCGAGATACGGATCAATCGTGACCAGGCGCTTTTCCTGAAGGAAGGCTCGGCGTCGCCGATCCGCGTGTCGCGCGACGAGCTGATCGCGCACATACAGGCGCGGCAGCAGAAAGAGCCGGCGCAGGCCGTGGTGATTAACGCCGACAAGGATGTGCGCTACGAAGCCGTAATCGAAGTGATCGACATGCTGCAACGGAACAAGGTGAGCAAAGTGGGCCTGCTCGCGCGCCGGCAGCCGGGCTGATCGACCGTGCCTCCGTCGCGCCCGGCGTCCGGCTGGTCGGTCGGCAAGTGGATTGCCGCGATCCTCGCCGTTGCCGTGCATCTCGCCTTCGTCGTATTCCTGATCTTCAGCGTGAACTGGCAGAATCGCGAGCCCGAGCCGGTCAGCGTCGAGCTTTATGCGCCGCCAAAGGAAGCGGCGCCGGCGCCGCAACCGCCGAAGGCGGAACCTGAGCCGCCGAAGCCCGAGCCGCCGAAACCTGCCCCGGAGCCACCGAAGCCGCCGCCCGAGCCGCCGAAGCCCGTCCCCAAAGCCGAGCCGCCGCCGCCAACCAAGGCTGAGATCGCACTGAAGGAAAAACAGGAGCAGCAGCGCAAGAAAGAGCAGGCGGATCGCGAGCGCAAGGAAAAAGAGCGTATCGACGCGGAAAAGAAGAAGGCCGAGGAAAAGCGGCTGGCCGAAGTGCGCGAGCGACAGACACGCGAGGCCGATGCGCTGATGGCGCTTGCAGCGCGCGAGCAGGCCGCGGCCGCGCACGCCGCGGATGCGGCAAAGGCGCGTGCGTTCGATGACTACAAACGACGCATCCAGGCCAAGATCAAAGGCTACGTCGTCGTGCCGCCCGAGATCGCCGGCAATCCGGAGGCGATCTTCGATGTCGTCCAATTGCCGACCGGCGAGATCATCGATGCGCAGCTCAAGAAGTCCAGCGGCAATCGCGCCTACGACGAAGCGGTGCAGCGCGCGATCATCAAGTCCTCGCCGCTGCCGCGGCCCGATTCGCCGGACTTGTTTCAGCGCAACCTGAGCCTCAGGTTCCGGCCGCTCGATTAGGCGTCGCCGCCGGTTTGACTATTCTTCTCTCGCCTTCTTGTCGACGAGTTGAATCGTCGCCCAGCTCCAGTCGGGCCGCTGCTCGACCAGATGTCGCATCGACACCGTGTAGACCGAGCGCGCCGTGGTCAGCAGGACATTGCGTCCTTCGGCATATTCGGACGTCGGCACGATAATCGTCTTCATCGCCAGCGGCTTGTCGGGCCGCGAGGGCGGAGGCAGGTAGAGACCCTCGAAGCGCTCGCCCATCGTCGACAAATCGAGCCCGTTGATGACGTAGCCCATGTCCTCGTTGGCGCGCCGTTTCGCCGCCAGGGTCACTGCGACGACGCGTTCCGCGATGATATTGACGCCGGCTTCGACTTCCTCGTTCGAGACCTTGTTCAGACGCCGCACGACGCCGAGCAGCCAACCGGCGATGTCGGACTGGCGCACCGCGACCAGCGCTCCCAAGGTCAGACTCTGGCCGATGCCTCCGGTCGCCGAGATGCACAGGCCGGCAACGCTGCGGTCCTTGATTTCCCAGGTCGGGTCGGTCCAGGATGAAAGGCTGACTGCAAGCGAATCGTCCTCCGAAGGCTTGCGCCTGACCCGCGGCGCGCCCGCCACCGCAAACACTTCGATTTGCTCGGTTCCCGCGCCGACGTCACCGCTGTTTTCACCCGCGGCCTGTGCGCCCAGGTCCTGGCAGATGCGCGAGAGACCGATGCGCACCCGGGCCGACACCGCGACGGGGACACGGGGGTCGCGCCGCAGCTCGGCCTGCGAGGTCGGCGAAACAGCCGGCTGGATCTTGCGCAATACCGTCAGGCGCTGCTGATTGATCGCGGCGACCGGGCCCTGATCGGTCAGCTCGGCATCGCGCAGCGCAGTAATAGCGCGCTCGAGTCCGTCGGCCAGCGGCGTCGTGTCGAGGTAGCGCAGTACCGAGCCGCGATCGTTGCCCGTTCGCTTCACCAGGCCTTCACGTCCAGCCAGATCGACGAAAAATCCTTCCAGCGATCGGGGTATCTGCTCGAGCGCCAGGCGGCGAGTCCAGGCGCGCAGCTGCGAGCTCGCCCAGTCGATTTCGGTCGGGTTGAGATTGCCGGTGTTGAGCTGGTGCACAAGAAGCACGTACAGATACTCCTGCTCGACCGTCCAGTGCTGCGCCGCCGACCCCGCAGCGGGGAGCACTACCGCTTCCCGATCGCACTGCATCTCGCACGCACGGAGGTACGCCTGATGCAACTCGATCCATTTGGCCGGAATCCAGCGCTCGTACCGGAAAACGCGAAGCTTGGCGTCGGTCCCCTGGAAATGAACAAAGCGAACGAACAGCAGCGGCAGCGCCGCGCGCCAGCGCGCATTGCTCGCCTGCGGCAGCGCGCTCTCGAGCGCCTGCTGATAGACGAGCGTGAACGCCTGACTCATCTCCCACAGCGCCTGCCAGATTCGATCGGCCAGCTTCGGCGAATTCTCGACGTTTTCGATGTACTGCTTGATCAGCTGGCGGCGATCGGCGCCGAGCGCGGCGTCGACGAATTCGATGGCGTTGATGCGGTTCAAGTCGATCGGCCGCTGCGTTCCACGCACCGCGTCGAGCGCGCGGATGACGTGCTGCTGCCGCCCGATGACATCGAGCGCCGGCAGCTGCCTCAGCCATGCGGCGGCAGCCTTCGAGCTTTGCAGCGGATCGGCGGATTCCCTGCCGTGTGGGGTCAAAAATCCAAACATCGCTTTCATTGAGCCAGCGTGACGACGTGGGGTCTGCCCTGAGTTCTGCCCACCGCCCATGCCGGACATCGCGCTCATTGCAGCCCCGTCGCCCTGATTGCCGAGTTGCGGAGGGACCCTGATTTATAGCCGAAATCCGTCGGCCGCGCAAAAAGCAGCATCGCGTTGGAGTAAAATTGTCGCCTCGTCGAAATCGTAGCGCGCCTTTTGTCCGTCGCGCTCATCCCGGAGGTCTACTTGCCAAGCGTCTCATATTCCACGAGGCACATGCGGCTGCTGTTTTCGGCTGCCGCACTGTTGCTCACTAGCTGCCTCGCGCTCGCACAAACGGGCACGATCGACCCCTCAACCACATCTAGCAAGATGGATGCCAAATTGAATGAATTACAAAAGATCGACAACAAGGTCGGCACCGGCGCGGAAGCGGTCAAAGGCGAATCGGTGGTTGTTCACTACACTGGGTGGCTTTATGCGCCAACCGCTCCCGACCACAAGGGAACCAAATTCGATTCATCACGTGATCGCAACGAGCCCTTCGTCTTTCCGCTCGGCGGAGGCCGTGTGATACGCGGCTGGGATGAAGGGGTCGCCGGCATGAAGGTCGGTGGACAGCGCACGCTAATCATCCCGCCCGACATGGGGTACGGCAGCCGCGGCGCTGGCGGCGTCATTCCACCGGGAGCGACGTTGGTCTTCGACGTCGAACTGCTGGAGGTTAAGCGCTGATGCTACCTCGCGACGCGGCGCCGCCGGTCGTACAACGGCTCGCCTATCGCCCGCCTTCGCACCTCGTCGATGACGTCGAGCTCCGCTTCGAGCTCGATCCCGGCGCCACGCGGGTCTTCGCCCGGTTCGCCTACCGCAGAAATCCGGCCGCTGAACACGGGGCGTCGCTGCTGCTCTGTGGCGAGCAACTGAAGCTGATCGACATCGAACTCGACGGCCGGCCGCTGTCGGCCGGCGAGTACTCGCTTGGTCCGACCGGCATCACTTTTCCGGCACTGCCCGACGCTGGTGTACTGCACATCGTCTCCGAATGCGACCCGGCCTCAAACAGCGCGCTCGAAGGCCTGTACCTGTCGTCGGGCGTGTTTTGCACGCAATGCGAAGCGGAAGGTTTTCGCCGCATCGCGTTCTTTCCAGACCGGCCGGACATGCTGGCGCGGTACACGGTGACCATTGTCGCCGACAGCAGGCGCTACCCGGTACTGCTGTCGAACGGCAACCTGATCGATCGGGGCGTCGTGCCCGGAGACGCCCACCGGCACTACGCGCGGTGGCACGATCCGTATCCGAAACCCTCGTACCTGTTCGCGCTGGTCGCCGGCGACCTGGCTTCGCTCGATGACGAGTTCATCACCGCGTCGGGCCGCAAGGTCGCACTGCGTATTTTCTCGACCTCGGCCAACCTTGCCAAATGCGCCCACGCGATGGCGGCGCTCAAGCGTGCGATGCGCTGGGACGAGGAACGCTACGGCAGAGAATACGACCTCGACACGTTCATGATTTTCTGCGCCGATGATTTCAACATGGGCGCGATGGAGAACAAGGGCCTCAACATATTCAACAGCAAGTTGCTGCTGGCCAATCCGGAAACGGCGACCGACGCCGACTATTCGAGTATCGAGGGAGTCATCGCCCACGAATACTTTCACAATTGGAGCGGCAACCGCGTGACGTGCCGCGACTGGTTCCAGCTGTCGCTGAAGGAAGGCCTCACCGTGTTCCGCGATCAGGAATATTCGAGCGACGTCGGCTCGCGCGCGGTCGAGCGGATCGAAGCGGTCGATTTCCTGCGAGCACAGCAATTCGCCGAGGACGCCGGCCCCATGGCGCATCCAGTACGTCCGGACAGCTACGCCGAGATCAACAACTTCTACACGGCCACCGTCTACGAAAAGGGTGCGGAGTTAATCCGCATGCAGCACACGCTGCTCGGCCCGCAGGCGTTCCGTCGGGGCATGGATCTGTACTTCGAACGCCATGACGGCCAGGCGGTCACCTGCGACGATTTCGTGCAGGCGATGCAGGATGCGTCCGGCGTCGATCTCGCTCAGTTCCGCTTCTGGTACAGCCAGGCGGGCACGCCGACGCTGAAGGTCCGCGGCAGCTACGACGTGGCGGCGCAGACGTACACTCTCGGCGTCGAGCAATCGTGCGCGCCGACACCCGGACAGCCGAACAAGCGGCCGTTGCACATACCGCTGGCGGTGGGACTCGTCAGCCGCGACGGAAGCGACCTGCCGTTGCACATCGGCGATGACGCCGCGGCGCGCATCGCTTCTTCGACTACCGCGGTGCTGCATTTGCGAAAGGCAGCCGAGTCGTTCCGCTTCACCGGCGTCCGCGAGCCTCCGGTGCCTTCGCTGCTGCGCGGGTTCTCCGCCCCGGTCAAGGTCGACTATGACTACGACGAGGACGATCTCGTGCTCCTCGCCGCGCACGACTCCGACCCGGTGTGCCGCTGGGACGCCGCGCAGCGCACTTATTCGCGCGCGATTCTGGGCGAAGCCGAGCGCAGCAAGTCTGGCGCCGCGTTCGCGTTGTCGCCGGCGGTGCTCGACGTGGTCCGCGCGCTGCTCAAAGACCGGACCAGCGATCCGGCGCTGCTCGCACTCGCCCTTCGGTTACCGCGGCTAAGCATCCTCGCCGATCAGCAGGCGCCGATCGACATCGACGCGCTGCATCGCGTAAGGATGGCGACGATGGCGGCACTGGCGCGAGACCTCTCCACCGAATTCGAGCGCACGTTCGCATTGCATCGGGTAAGCGGCGCGTACTCGGCGACCCCAGCGCAAGTCGCGCAACGTTCGCTGAAGAACGTCTGCCTGGCGTACCTGACGGCGCGCGACGATGCGGCGTCGCACGCGCTCGCGCTGGCGCAGTTCGACGCCGCCGACAACATGACCGACGCCATGGCCGCACTCGCCGCGCTGAACGACACCACCGCCGAGGCGCGCAGCATCGCCCTATCACGATTCGAGTCGCGCTGGCGCGATAATCCGCTGGTGATGGACAAGTGGCTGGCGCTGCAGGCGACCTCGTGCCGGCCCGGCACGCTGGAGCGCGTGCGCGCGCTGCTGTCGCACCCGGCGTACGACGCGCGCAATCCCAACCGGATCCGTTCGCTGGTCGGCGCTTTCGCGCTGTCGAATCTGCCGGCTTTCCACGCTGCGGACGGCAGTGCATACGGATTCGTCGCCGACCAGGTGCTCACGATCGACCGCACCAATCCGCAGGTCGCCGCGCGGCTCGTCGGCGCATTCAACCGCTGGCGGCGGTTCGACGTCGCCCGCGGCTCGCTACAGCACGCCGCGCTCGAGCGGATCTCCGTCGCGCCGACGTTGTCGACCGACGTCGCGGAAATCGTCGTGCACAACCTGACTAACTAGAAGTTCCGTCAGAAGCCGCTACCAGTAAGTCTCGACCGTGTAGTGGCCGGGCTCGCGACGGCGGTGTCGTCGCATGCCGCGCAATTCCAATACACCCTGCGTGTCGCGCACCATGTCGGGATTGCCGCACAGCATTGCGTGCGCGTTTTCCGCGGTCAACGGCAGACCGGTCCAGGCTTCGAGGCGGCCGTCGCGGATCGCATCCGGAATGCGCCCGGACAGGGCGCTGCGATCGGGCTCGCGGCTGACGAACGGCGCGAACGCGAACCTGCCCGCGCGCGCGGTCGCGATGTCGGCGATCACCTCGCGGTACGAAAGGTCCTGCGCGAAGCGGACCGCATGCACGAGCACCACGCGCTCGAACTTTTCCCAGGGATCGGCGGTGCGCAGGATCGACAGGAACGGGCCTATGCCGGTGCCCGTGGCCAGGCACCACAGCACGGCGGCGGAAGGCACCTCGGGCATGCTGAAAAATCCATTCGCGCGCTCAAGCAGCCAAAGCGGCGCGCCGGGCTCGAGCGCGGCGAGCCGTGGCGACAGCGGGCCCTCGGGCAGCACGTTGAAATAGAATTCGTGCGGCGCGCGTTCGGGAGGATTGACGAAGGAGTAAGGCCGTCCGAGCATCGGTTCCTTCGACCCGGGTGGCGCGGGCAACGCAAGCCGCGCGAACTGCCCAGCGACGAACGTAAGGGAGGGCGCGGCAACCTGCAGCGAAAACAGCCTGTCGGTCCACTGCCGCTTGCCGGTCACCTTGCCTTCGATCCAATGGCTCATTGCCAGCGCACCCTCGCGGTAAGATGCGCATTATGCCAGCCCCGAAGAATGCGCTTGCCGTCGGGCCGCGAGTCTACCTGCGCCGCCCGGGTCCGCGCGATGCCGCGGCATTCATTGCCGGCGCGCGTCTTTCCGACCGGTTGCATCGAGGATGGGTGCAGGCGCCGACGACCAAGGCGGGCTTTGCCGCGTACCTGCGCCGGTTCGCCGGGCCGAAGTCACGCGACCCGGCAAGCGCGTCGCACGTCGGCATCGTGGTGTGCAAGCTCGACGACGATGCGCTGATCGGCGTGTTCAACTTGAGCGAGATCGTCCGCGGCGCATTCGAGAGCAGCTACCTGGGTTACTACGCGTTCGCTCCGCACGCCGGCCAGGGCTACATGTCCGAAGGGCTGAGCCTCGTGCTGGCGCTCGCGTTCGGCAAGCTCAAGCTGCATCGCGTCGAAGCCAATGTGCAGCCGACCAATCGGCCCTCGGTGTCGCTGGTACGGCGCGCAGGATTCACGCACGAAGGCTTTTCGCGCCGGTATGTAAAGATCGCCGGGCGCTGGCGCGATCACGAGCGCTTCGCGATGCTGGCCGAGGACTGGCGTCGCATGCGAAGGCGCAGCCATTGAGCGTTCGCTGCCGACCGCTCGCCATCGCGGTGGCCTCTGCGTTGGGCCTCACCGCCTGCGCGACCGCGCCCGATCGCCTGGACGTGCCCAAGGTCGTGGTCGGACTCGAGATCTCGCCCTACGGCGCGTACGAGGAGTGTGTTGAACTACAGATCGGCCAGCGCATCGGCTACCTGTTCAGGTCGACCGCACCCCTCGCGTTCAACATCCATTTTCACGACGGTAACGCCGTCATCGAACCGGTTTCCAGCGCGAGCACGCAAGGCGAATCCGGCGAATTGGCCGCCGATCGCGATCAAACCTACTGCCTGATGTGGGAAGCAGGCGCCGGCGGAAGTGTCCTCGACTACCGGGTCGAAAGGCTGCGGCGATGAGCACCGCGACTTGGGACCGGCCGATGCATCACAGGTCCTTGTAGTTGTAACTGCGGCCATTCTCGACTTCGCCGAGCACCAGCCTGTCGACGATCTTGGCCGCGACGACAGCGGGCGGGACCAGTTGTCCGGTCGCATGAAACTCCCGGAACATGTCGACGTTGGCGAACGCCTCGCGCGACCGCGATCGCATGTAGGCCTGCATGCCGGTGTCGATGATGCCGGGTCGCACCGAGATCGCTCGAAAGGCCGGAGCTTTCTGGTCGGCGACGATCTGCCGCGTCAGCATTTCCAGCCCGGCCTTGGCGATCGAATACGGGCCGCTGCCAGGCAGCGCGCGCTCAGCCGCCCCGGACGAAATATTGATCACCAGGCATTGCGCCGAGCCTCCGGCAAAGACACGGCAAAACAGATTGGCCAGCGCGAGCGGCGCGACGAGATTCACCGCCAGCGCCTCGGCGATCGAAGCGGCGTCGAACGTGCCCAGCGCTCCCACCGGTCCTGCGACGGCGGCGTTGTTGATCAGGCAAATCGAGCGCGGGCGCGCCGCGGCGATCTCGCCGAACACCGGCGCGAGCGTCGGCTCGATCGCCGCCAACTGGGCGAGGTCGCAGCGCGCGAAGCGGTATTGTTCGCCGACCAGGCGCTCGGCGCTGGTGCGGCCGACGCCGGTCACCGCGAATCCGCGCGCGAGCAGTGCCGCGGCCAGCGATTCGCCCAGGCCCCGCGATACGCCGGTGATAATCGCCGCTTTCACGTGAACCCCCGCATATTCATCGGATAGATTTGCCAGGCACCGGGACCGTCAGCGGTGCGTGCCGAGCGAAAGCACGACGATCACTGCGATCAGGATCGCGATACCCAGCAGCGTGAGCTTCACCCAGCTCTTCGGATATTCGCCCTGGATCGCACCGGTAACGCCGTTCATGACCGCCTGGAAGCCGCGCGAGCCGAAATTGTAGGTCAGCAGCCAGATCGGCGCGAGTATGTGTTTGAAGGTTTGCCCCGAATAGGCGGCGCGCACGTCGAGATTGCGATAGGTGTCGCCAGGAATCTGCGCGGCGCACAGGCGTCGCAGCTCCTCGTCCATCGCATCGCGTGCCGCCTTCGCAGCGCTGACCAGATCGATCTGGTAGCGCTCGACCACCCAGCCGGCGACGTACGCGGCGTCGTAGGGCTTGAGTTCGCCAGTGGGAAACGGCTCGACCCCGCGCAGCAGCCCCGGATGCACGCCGACCGAGGCGCAAACGAGATCGTCGTCGAAAGCGTGCTGCAGACGACCTGCCGCCGGTTCCCAGCGTATCTGGCGCACTTCGCGCGTCTGGGTGCGCCCGCTGCCGTCGGTGTAGGTTTCGGTCGTGTAGTAGTAGTGGCCGGCCTCCGCGGTCCACGAGGCGTCGGCCTTGGCATCGAACGTCCAGTACGGCAGATAGACGCCCTTGACCGTGTCGGTCAGCGCGCCGCGCTTGAGCGCGTTCGGCGCGAGCCACAGCCTGCCGTACCAGGCACGGACGCCGTCGCGCGCCCTGTCTTCGCCGATCGTGAAAGGCAGGACGCTCTCCGGGCGAAAGGCATCCTTGACCTGCTCGTAGGGAACGAGTTCGGCCGAGCCGCAGAATTCGCAGCGCTGCGCCTGCCGGCTAACGTCCATGACCGATATCGCCTGGCAGCTGCGGCACTTGACGTAGCGTTTCTCCGCGTGCCAGCCGCGCTTGTCGTCGCCGATGCCGCGCAGCGCCGCGACGAGATCGTGCTCGACGATGGCACCGGAATGATCGATCGTTGCGGGCGAAGTCGTGCCACAGAAGGGGCAGACCAGCGCCTGCCGCGCAGGATTCCAGACCGCCTCGGCGCCGCACGCGGGGCAAGCGAATTTCTCCTGTGCGATCCGTTGCGCCGCGTCGCCAGGGGCGCCGGACGGCGCCGCGTCAGCCATGCGCGAACCGGCCGTGGTCGAGCACGCTAGCCGACTTCACTTCAGCGAATCAGGTATCCGATGACGCGCCACGCGGCATCCGGCTCGTGCTCCAGCGTCAGCGTTTCGCGGCCATCGAGCTTTTTCGCGAATGTGGTGCGAAAGATCACTATCGCATACTCGCCGTCGGGCGCGCCGGGAAAGCTTTTCCGGAACTCGGTCTTCAGGAGGGCGCGCTGCGACACCGCGCCCAGCGGCGTGCGCACCTGCTTGAGCGATTCCGCCCAGCGATCGACCGTGATCGCATTGCGGAACTGCTTGCCGGCGTTATTCCAGCTCTGCGCGGCATCGCCACGGTCGGTATCGGCCAACCACGCCCGCGCCGTCTCCTGCACGAGGCTGGCACGCGGATCCTGCGCTGCGAGCTGGCCGGCGCAGAGCACACCCACACCGAGCGCCAATAGCGCGCGCAAGGCACGCACGTCACGTCGGGTCGCTGCCATCGGACCTTGCCTCGTCGTTGAGAATAATCAGGAGTGCAGGAACTGATCGACCGCGGTGCGCGTGACGCGCCATTGCGTGCCGATCTGCTTACCCTTCAGATCGCCTTTTTCGAGACTGGACAGCACGTCGGATTCGGCGACACCGAGGAGCTGCGCGACCTGCGCCGGCGTGAACAATTGCGGCTCCTGGCCGGGCGTCGCTGCGGCGGTCGCGGCGACACCCGGCGTCGTCTGCGGCCCCATGATTCCCCCCGACTGATTCATCATCTGCTGCGCCATCGCCATGCCGACCGCCATTTCCGCCGCCATGCCGCCCGGTCCGCCGTTGCCTTTCTCGAGTCCCTGCGCCATCTGGAACTTGACATAGTCGTTCAGACTTCCGACCGCGGCCATGCTCGACCGCTTGTCGATCGCCTGCTCGACCTCGGGCGGCACCGAAACGTTCTCGACGACGAAACTGGTGATCTCGAGACCGTATTTGGCGGTGGTCTGCGGATTGATCAGCGGCAGCAGTGCGTTGCCGAGCTCTGCGTAGCGCGCCGCGACGTCGAGCGCAGGAATTTTCGACTGCGCCAGCGCCTCGGAGAAGACGCTGACGATGCGCGAGCGCATCGTGTCGCTGAACTCGTCGAGACGAAAATGGTCGTCGGTGCCGGCGACTTCCTTCAGAAACAACTTCGGATCGGTGATGTGGAAGTCGTAGATCCCGAATGCACGCAGGCGGACGATGCCGAAATCCTGGTCTCGCATCATCACCGGATTGGCCGTGCCCCATTTGTTGCCGGTGAACAGCCTCGTGACCACATAGTAGACGTCGGCCTTGAACGGCGATTCGAACCCGTACTTCCATCCCTTCAGATCGCTCAACACCGGGATGTTGTCGGTGGTCAGCGCATATTTGCCCGGCGCGAAGGTATCGCCGAACTGGCCGAGATAGATGAATTGCGCGATCTGCGATTCGCGGACGATCAGCTGGGCTCCGCGCTTGATTTCCTTGTCCTCGTCCGGAAAGCGATACGACAGCGTGTCGCGCGAGTCGTCGCTCCATTCGATGATGTCGATGAACTGTTTCTTGATGAAATCCATCAGCGCCATGCCGCCTCCGTGCTTCGCCTGTCGTCGCCGCCGCTAACGCTTGGCTGCCGCAGGTTTCCTGCCCGCTACCTCGGCCTGCTTGAGCTCGCTCTCGAGTTGGTCCAGCGGCAGCGCGCCCGGCACCATCGTGCCGTCGGCGAACACCAGCGTCGGGGTCGCGCTGACGCGGTACTTCTGGCCGAGCTGCGCGGTTTTCGCGATCGGCGTCGCGCAGTCGCCTTTGTTGTTCGGCAATTTGCCCGACGCGAACCATTCGTCCCACGCCTTGCTTCTGTCGGGGGCACACCAGATCAGCGCCGACTTGCGCGCCGCGTCGGGGTGCAGCTGGTCGATCGGGAACAGGAACGTGTAGATGGTGACGTTGTCGAGCGTCTTCATCTCGGCTTCGAGCCGCTTGCAGTACGGGCAATCGGCATCGGAGAAGATCGCCAGCTTGCGTGCGCCATTGCCCTTGACCTTCTTGATCGCAAGATCGAGCGGCAACTGGTCCCAGACGACGCGGTTCAACTGACGCAGCCGCGCATCGGTCAGATTCTGCTTGGTCTCCGCATCGAAGATCGAGCCGACCATCACGTAGCTGACCTTCGCATCGGTGTAAATCATCCGATCGTCAAACTGCGCCTCGTACAGGCCGAAATACGGGGAGCGTGCGACGTTGGTGACCGCGGCGCCCGGAAACTTGGCCTCGATCAGCTGCTTGACGGCGATGAGCTCGGCCGTAGTAGCGTCGCCCTGCGGCGCGGCATCCTGTGTCTGCGCTGACGCGGAAAGCGCGCCGAGCAGCGCGCAGGCCGCGACCGCCACCAGAAATTTTAAGAATGACATTGCGTACTCCTTGGTCCGATCAGTTTACCGTAGTGCGGGTTGCGCCAGCAGCCTCTTCAGCGGACCGATCGCACCGACCGCGACCATGCCCCGGTTGCGCAGTACGCGCAGCCACGAGGCGCGCACATCGAATAGCCGGACCAGCCCGTCGGTGACCGTCTGCATCGCGAGCACCGGCCCCGCACGGCGGTGGGCGTAGCGCTCGAGCAGGATCGCGGCACCGGCATCGGTGACAGGGCCGCGCGCTCCGAGTATTGCCGCGAGCGCCGCGGCATCGCCGAAGCCGAGATTGACGCCTTGGCCCGCGAGCGGGTGCACGCCATGGGCGGCATCGCCGACCAATGCGAGCCTGTCGCCGACGACCGCAGGCAATTTCAGGAACGAAAGCTCGAACGCGGCCGCCGGCGTGATCGCCGTCAACGCACCCAGTTCGTGACCGCCGGCTTCGGCGACACGTGCGGCGAGATCCGCGGCGTCCAGCGCCATCAACTCGGTGGCAAGTTCCGTCGGCGCCGACCAGACGATGGAGATGCGCCTGCCCGGTAACGGCAGCCACGCCAGCACGCTGTTGTCGGGAAGAAACCATTGCAAGGCGCGGCCGCGATGCGCGCGCTCGGTTTCGAAGTTGGCCACGACGCCGGACTGGCCATAGGCGCGCGGGGCGCCGCGCATGCCCGCCTCTCGTCGTGTCCAGGATTGCATGCCGTCGGCGCCGACGATCAGGCGGGACGATATTGTTCGTCCGTCGTCCAGCCGCAACTCGGCGGCACCGGCATGCCAGGCGATCGCCACCGGGACGCAGGGCGCGACGATGTCGAGCCCAGGCACACCGCGCGACGCCTCGACCAGTGCTGCGTTGAGTTCGCGGTTCTCGACGATCCACGCCAGCGCGCGCTCGCCCAGCTCGTAGGCGGAAAACTCGATTCGCCCGCCGGCATCGCCGCGCACATCCATCGATTCGATCGGTGCGATGCGCTCGACTGGCAGCAGCTGCCACGCGCCGAGGCTGTGCAGGAACGAGGCGCTGCCGGGACTGATCGCGTAGACCCGCTGATCCCAGCCTTCGCCGTCGGCGCCGAAGGGCGCCGCGGCGACGTTGCCGCGATCGACGATCGTGACGCTCAAGCCGGCGCGCGCCAGTGCTGCCGCCAGCGCGAGACCGACCAGGCCCGCGCCGACGATGATCACGTCGCGCGTGTCGGCATCCGCTCTCACGCGAGCACCTCGATGACGTGGTTCTGATTGGTGTAGATGCAGATGTCGCCGGCGATGGTCAGCGCCTGCTTGACGATGTCGTCGGCCGGCAGTTCGGTGTGCTCGAGCAGCGCCCGCGCGGCGGCCTGCGCGTAGGCTCCGCCGGAGCCGATCGCGACGATGCCGTACTCGGGCTCGAGAACGTCGCCGGTCCCGGTGATCACCAGCGACGACGTGGCGTCGGCCACCGCCAGCATCGCCTCGAGCCGGCGCAGGATGCGATCGGAGCGCCAGTCCTTCGCCAGCTCGACCGCCGCGCGCTGCAGCTGTCCCTGGTGCTTGTCGAGTTTGGCCTCGAAGCGCTCGAACAAGGTGAACGCATCGGCCGTCGCGCCCGCAAATCCGGCGAGCACGCGATCGTTGTATATGCGCCGAACCTTGCGCGCAGTCGCCTTGATCACGACGTTGCCGAGCGTGACCTGGCCGTCGCCGCCCAGCGCGACCCTGGTGCCGCGGCGTACGGAGAGAATCGTCGTGCCGTGAAAGAGATCCATCATTGGACGCTGCGAAATCGGCGCGCCGCGCGGTGCCGCCCCGCGAGCGCGGCGAATTGGGCGCGGCAACGACCTGCGAGAGCCGGTGTCTAGGTTGCTTTCTTGACGAAGTGCCGCGGCGAGATGCCGATCAGCAGAAGCAGCGCCCGGATGATCGGCGACGCGCCGACGATCTGAACCGACTTGCGTTGTGTCTCGGCGCGGCTGATGGCGTTGAAAAGCGCTCCGGCACAGACGAAATCGATGCGGTCGATTCCGCCCATATCGATCGGGATCGCATGCCGTCCTTCGCCGAACATCCCGAGTTTGGCGAGCTGCGGATCCGACGAGCCGGCGAGCGTTCCGTGCCAGACGAGCATTTCGGGATTGTCGGCCGCCGCGGGCGCGTCGCCCCCGGCGTCCGCGGGCAGCATCGAAGGCGGCGGCTCCCAGGACGGCGGCGATACTTCGAACGCAACGGCGAAATCGACCGCGCGATCCTCGAATACCTTGTGATCGTTCTGCCACTGCAGCAATTCGAGCAATAGAATCCAGTAACCTTCTCCGGCGTCGCGACCCTGCACGACCGAGTGCTCGAGCGCGGCGCGGATTTTTTCCGGATGTTGCAGCACAAGCGGATAGCGGCGCTTGCGCAACTGCGCCAGCGCGTCGGCCAAGAGTGTCGCGCCCGCGTTGTCGGCGCCCGTCAGCGACCCCAGGTCGAGACGGAGCTGCGTCTGTTTTTGCGAGGCGGCGAGGAGATTCGCGATCTGCGGGGCATGGCCGGCGTTGAGCTTCCCGGTCAGGCCGACATAACCCGCCGCCACCGGACGCGCACCCTGGCGCGCCTGGGTGCCCAGTTCCTCCCGCGACGGCGCGGAACGCTCGAAGGCGACGACATACTGCAGCGACAGGCGGTCGTACTCGGCATGGTCGCCGGAACGCTGCAGCAGATCGAAAAGAGCGAGCCAGGCGAGCGGCGAAACCTTGGCGTCATTGTCGTTGGCGATGCCGTCCTCGAGCACGAGACGGGCATGGGCGGCTTGCCCATTGGCGTACAAAAGCGCCGCGTTCTCGAGCACTGCGCATAGGCCGGGATTGGCTTCGGCGACCTGGATCTTCTGGTTGAGCCCGGGAGTCCATTCGATCAGGCTCGGCGGGCCGGTGACGGTGATCTCGCGCTCGTTCTCGGCCGCAGCGGAACGCTGCTCGCCTCGAGATGGCGCCGCCGGCCTGACTTTCATCGTCGCCGCAAGCGCCCGGGCAGACCCGGGCGGGGAGCGCGCATCGGGGCGCGCGCCGGCGTCCGGCCGGGGCTTCGCATCGGCAGCTTTGCCCTTGGCCGGGGATTTGGGAAACAGGTTGAACGCCATCGCAGTCCGGGGTCGTGCGCCGGGTGGCCGAAAGGCCCCGATTATGGGCCGATCGCCACCCGCCAACAAGCGGGCGCCCCGGGCGAGGAGGCGCGATTCAGCGGGCCATTGCTGGTTGCGCGCCCTTGACCGCTCCGACGTTGGCCAGATTGTCCGCGGCGAATTGCCAATTGAGCAGTTTGTCGATCACTGCGTTGACGTGATCGGGGCGCCGGTTCTGGTAGTCCAGGTAATAGGCGTGCTCCCAGACATCGATCGTCAGCAGCGGCGTCTGTCCCTTGACGAACGGGACATCGGCGTTTCCGGTCTTGACCACCTTGAGCGAATCGTTCTCGACAACCAGCCATGCCCAACCGCTGCCGAATTGTGTGACTGCGGCTTCGGCGAAGACCTTTTTGAAATCGTCGTAGCTCCCGAAGGCCGCATCGATCCGTGCCGCCATCGCGCCCTGTGGCTTGCCGCCGCCCTTGGGCTTCATGCATTGCCAGTAGAACGCATGGTTCCAGCTCTGCGCGGCGTTGTTGAATATCGCCGTCGAGTTGGCCTTGCCGGCGGTCGCGGCGATGATAGCTTCGAGCGGCTGACCCTCGAACTCGGTGCCGGCGACCAGCTTGTTCAATGTCTCGACGTAGGTCCTGTGATGCTTGCCATAGTGAAATCCGAGCGTCTGCGAAGAAATCACCGGCGACAGCGCGTCTTCGGCGTACGGCAATGGAGGGAGTGTGAACGGTCGTGCCATGGAGTCCTCTTTGGTTGTGAGTGGACGGTGGGAGGCAATGGCGCCCCGGCCCCTCCCATCGCCGGCCGCCGGCCCGCCCGGATCAAGATGGCTTGATCCGCTGCCGCTTGCTACAATCGTAGACGACAGCTTCGACGCGCTAAAGTTTCCGCACCGGCCGCCTGTCGCTTCGGTTCGCAACCAGGCGGCCACATCATGGGAGCAACGCAATGAAAAATCCGCTCGATTCGCTGTGGGGCACGATCATCTCCGGGTTGGTCCTGACCGCAATCCTGTACTACGTCGTCAAAAGCATTCCACTCTGAGCCGAGGCCCCCATGGATTACGTTCCCGCACTCGCAAGATGGCTGCATTTCATGGCCGGCGTCATGTGGATCGGCCTGCTGTACTACTTCAACTTCGTGCAGGTCGCTGCGCTCAAGGCGGCGACCGCGGACGGCACGAATGCCGGCATCACCAAGCACGTCGCGCCGCGGGCGTTGCTGTTCTTTCGCTGGTCGGCCGTCGTGACGTGGCTGGCGGGCGCCGCGCTGCTCGGCAATCAATTCGTCGACGCGTTCACGCTGCGCCATGGCATGGCCGGCATCGGCGTCGGCGCCTGGCTCGGCACGATCATGCTGTTCAACGTGTGGGCGCTGATCTGGCCGAATCAGCAGAAGATACTCGGCATGAAGCCCGCGACCGACGAGGAAAAGAACAAGGCCCGCCGCGTGGCTTTTCTGGCGTCGCGCACCAATACGGCGCTATCGATCCCGCTGCTGTTCTTCATGGCGGGAGGATGGTCGCACCGCGCGATCTTCGGTTTGTAGAATTTACCGGCCGCGGCGGAAAGCGCCGGAACGGCGCCTGGAGGCCGCGGCTGTCGGGCGCTGCCCGCCGCCGTCGGCGCGGGCGAACGATCAATCGCCGTAGAGCTTTTGCACCCGCTCGCGGCGCTCCTGTGCCTCGAGCGAGAGCGTCGCCGTCGGCCGTGCCAGGAGGCGCGGAATGCCGATCGGTTCGCCGGTCTCCTCGCAATAGCCGTAGGTGCCGTCGTCGATCATCTTCAGCGACTTCTCTATTTTCTTTAGCAACTTGCGCTCCCGGTCGCGGGTGCGCAGCTCGAGCGTGTATTCCTCCTCGAGCGTCGCGCGATCCGAAGGGTCGGTCGTCACCTCGTTCTCGCGCAGGTGTTGGCCGGTGTCGTCGGCATTGTTCAGCAGTTGCGCGCGAAGCTCGAGCAGCCGCTGGCGGAAAAACGTCAGCTGTTCCTCGCTCATGTATTCCTTGTCGCTCGCCTTGAGAAGATCAGGCTCGGTCAGCACCCTGACCTTTTTCGCTACGCTTTTTGTTGCCACGTTTCCACCTTCCCCCGCCTTATGCTCCCGCACCGGATCGCCTCGCACGATGGACCCGGCACGGCATCAATCTGCCTGCGCATCCCGGCCCCGCCACCGGCGGACCTCGCCGGGCCGTCGAGCCCCGATGGGCCACCGCACTAAACCGCGCATTATATCGCGAACCGGCCACTGCAAGCCAAGGTGAATGCGCCCGGTTCGGCGGCCCGGCGAACGGACGGGCAGCCCGTATAATGCATGCAAAAACAATGCCTGACATGCTGAAGATCACCCGTCCCGACGACTGGCACGTCCACCTGCGCGATGGCGATCCGATGCGCTCTGTCGTGGGCGCAACGGCTCGCATCTTCGGGCGCGCGGTGCTGATGCCGAATCTCGATCCTCCGATCACCACCGTGGCCGCCGCGGCGGCCTATCGCGATCGCGTCGTCGCGGCGCTGCCGGCGGGATCGCGTTTCACGCCGCTCTTGACCTTGTACCTTACCGACAACACGAGCCCGGTCGAAATCGAACGCGCTCGCGCTGCCGGCTTCATCATCGGTGTCAAGTACTACCCGGCCGGCGCGACCACTAACTCGGCATCCGGGGTCACCGCGCTGGCGCGAGTCTATCCGGCGCTCGCCGCAATGGAAAAGCGCGGATTGCCGCTGCTGGTGCACGGCGAAGTCACCGACCCCGAGGTCGATGTGTTCGACCGCGAACGCGTCTGTGTCGAACGGGTCCTCGCGCGCATCGTGCGCGACTTCCCCGCGCTCAAGCTCGTGGTCGAGCACATCACCACACGCGAGGCGGCCCAGTTCGTCGCCGCCGCACCGGCGCACGTCGGCGCGACGATCACGCCGCAGCATCTGTTGTGGTCGCGCAATGCGCTGTTCGCGGGCGGGCTGCGGCCGCACGCCTACTGCCTGCCGGTTCTCAAGCGAGAGTCGCATCGGCAGGCGCTGGTCGACGCGGCCACCGGCGGCAATGCCAAATATTTCCTCGGCACCGATTCGGCGCCGCACGCGAAGCACGCCAAGGAGAGCGCCTGCGGCTGCGCCGGATGTTATTCGGCGCCGCTGGCCATCGAGCTCTATGCCGAAGTGTTCGATGCGGCCGGCAGGCTCGACCGGCTCGAAGCCTTCGCCAGCTTCCACGGCGCGGATTTCTACGGTCTGCCCCGCAATGCGGGCGCGATCACGCTGGAGCGCAAGTCCTGGACGGTGCCGCCGAGTTATCCGTTCGGCGCCGAGACGGTCGTTCCGTTGCGCGCCGGCGAGACGCTCTCCTGGCGCGTCGCTGACTGAAGGTTTTCAGCGTGCTAAACTGAGCACCGAAGTTGGCCAGACCGTCGCTGTCCGCTCGGGCGCAAGCCCGCGTTGGCAGAGGAAAGTCCGGGCTCCGAAGAGCAGGATGCTGGGTAACGCCCAGACGCTATAAGTCGTTCGTGAGAGCGGCGATGAAGGCGAGGAACAGGGCCACAGAGACGAGTCGCCCCCGGTTCGGGTCAAACCGTGCCGGGAGCGGGTGAAACGCGGCAACCTCCATCCGGAGCAACACCAAGTAAGCGGACGATGACGCTGCTCGCCGAGTCCGCGGGTAGGTGGCTCGAGCGCCGCGGCAACGCGGCGCCTAGACGAATGACGGCCATAGGGCGCGTCACGGCGCGCCCCGTAACAGAACCCGGCTTATCGGCTGACTTCGACTTTCACAGCAGTACCTCTGACGCCCCGCCTCGCGGGGCGTCGCCTTTTTGCGCGGTTCTTCCAAGTCCGTCCCTGATCCCATCCATTCATCCATGCCGGCGCCGGCGCCAGTCGCGCAGGATTTCGCGCGCGGCGTTGTGCCCCGGCACGCCGGTCACGCCGCCCCCGGGATGGGTGCCCGCGCCGCACATGTACAAGCCTTTCAAAGGGCCCCGATAGTGACCGTGGCCGAGGACGGGTCGCGCCGAGAACAGCTGGTCGAGCGACAGCGCGCCGTGGAAGATGTCGCCGCCGATCAAGCCGAACTCGCGCTCGAGATCGAGCGGCGACAGCACGCGGCGGGCGATCACGCTGGCGGCGAAATTCGGCGCGTGGCGATTCACCGTCGCGATCATCAGGTCGGCGACTTCTTCCCTCGCGGCGTCCCACGAGACGCCGTTCGGCAACGCCGGATTGGCATGCTGGCAGAACAAGCTTGCGACGTGCTTGCCCGGCGGCGCGAGCGTCGGATCGACCAGCGAGGGGATCAGCAGCTCGACGATGGGCTCGCGCGACCAGCCGTACTGACGCGCATCGAAATAGGCGCGCTCCATATATGCGAGGGAGGGCGCGATGATGATGCCCGAGCGCAGGTGCGCGCCGTCGCCGGGCAGGCAGCTGAACTCGGGCACGGCATCGAGGGCGACATTGATGCGAAACGTCGCCGACGCGCAGCGGTAATTTTCGATGCGTTGCCGGAAGTCGCCGTCCAGCGCCGCGGCATCGATCAGCTTAAGGTACAGGAGCTTGGGATTGACGTTGGCGACGACGCGTTGCGCCGCGATTTCGGTACCATCGGCCAGCACGATGCCGATCGCGCTGCCGTCCTTGGTCAGCACACGGGTGACCGCCTCGTCGGTGAAGATTTCGACGCCGCGTTCCATCGCTTCGCGCGCCATCGCCTGCGTGATCGCGCCCATGCCGCCGAGCGCGTGACCCCACTGTCCGCGCTTGCCGTTCACCTCGCCGAAGACGTGGTGCAGCAGCACGTACGCCGAGCCGGGCGTGTACGGGCTCGCGAAGTTGCCGACGACCGCATCGAAGCCGAGCGCCGCCTTGATCGCGTCGGACTCGAACCAGCGGTCGAGAATGTCGCCTGCGCTTTTGGTGAACAGGTCGAGGACGTCGCGCCGCTGTCCCATCGGCAACCGCTTGAGCCTTCCCCCGACCTTCCACGCCTGAAACAGCTCGTGCACGCCCCCGCCGACGTTCGGCGGCGTTTCCAATAGCAGCGCGCGCAGCACGTCGGCGACGCGTTCGAGCATCGCGTAGTACGCGGGCAGCGCCGCCGCGTCCTTGTGCGAGAACCGCGCGACTTCGGCCTGCGTCCCGCCGCGCCCGTCCACGGAAGCGCCGCCGACCTTGAGGTACCGGCCGCCGGGCAGCGGCAGAAAGTTCGCCATCGGCCGCTCGACTATCTTCAAGCCATGCTCCTTCAGGCACAATTCGTGGATGACTTTCGGATGCAGCAGGCTGACCGTATAGCTCGCCGTCGAATTGCGGAAGCCCGGATGGAATTCCTCGGTCACCGCGGCGCCACCGACGACACCGCGCCGCTCGAACACTGCGACCGACAATCCGGCGCCGGCAAGATAACAGGCGCATACCAGCCCGTTGTGACCGCCGCCGATGATTACCGCGTCGTAGCGATCCTTCAGGCCGGACGGCGCGGCGTCCGCGGCGGACTCCGCTGCGGACTGCCGGCTCACCGCCATCGCGGACTACGCGCCGCGGAACCGACCGAAGCTGTCGTGCAGGCTCGCTCGCGAATCGCCCTCACTCCTCGCCCATCCCCGCGGCAACGGTCGAGAATCCGCAATCGACATAGGTGATCTCGCCGGTAACCGCGCTGGCCAGATCGGACAGCAGAAAAGCGGCCACGTTGCCCACTTCCTCGATCGTGACATTGCGCCGCAGCGGCGCGGTCTTCGCGACAAAATGAAGGATGTTCGAAAAGCCGCCGATGCCGGCCGCAGCGAGTGTCTTGATCGGCCCGGCCGATATGGCGTTGACGCGAATCGCCTCCGGGCCGAGGCATTGCGCGAGATAGCGTACGTTGGCCTCGAGGCTCGCTTTGGCGAGCCCCATCACGTTGTAATTCGGCAGCGCCCGCACCGCGCCCAGGTAGGTGAGCGTCAGCAGCGCGCCGTGCCTGCCTTGCATCAGCGGCCGGGCGCCCTTGGCCAGCGCGGCGAAGCTGTACGAGCTCACATCGTGCGCAATCGCGAACGCCTCGCGCGACACGGCGTTGAGGAAGTCGCCGGCGAGCGCTTCGCGCGGCGCGAATGCGATCGAGTGCAGCAATCCGTCCAGCCCACCCCATTCGCGCTCGACGGCGCTGAAGAGCGCAGCGATCTGGTCGTCGTGCGTCACGTCGCAGGGCAGCACTGGCGCGGTGCCGAAGTCGGCAGCCAGCTTGACCACGCGTTCTTTCAGATCGTCGTTGACGTAGGTGAACGCGAGGACTGCGCCTTCGCGCTTGCAGGCATGCGCGATGCCGTAGGCGATCGAACGGCTGGACAGCAAGCCGGTTATCAGGATTTTCTTGCCGGCGAGAAATCCCATGGCCATCCTTGTCGATTGCTGCGTTCCACTGCGGCGATCGCCGCCACTCGATTACGCCGGCGGCCTTAGAACCGCTCGATGACGCCGCAGGCGAGCCAGTCGTTGATCACGCCGTATTCCGGCTTGGGATCGGGATCGACCTTGCCATGTACGACGACCGAATGTCCGATGACGTCGTTCGCCGCTCCAGTGCCCACCGACAGGCCGGCCACCTGAACCTCGAGGGTTGCGTCCTCCTCGTGCCGCACGACGATATTGGGTAACTCGCCCGATCGGCGCGCGCCGGGCGGCGCGCCCTTGGCGTTCCAGACCAGTCCCGCGCTGGCCGCGTTCGGCGAGCTGCAGTTGCCGGTCTCATGGATGTAGAGGCTGTGCGGTCCGCCCGCGATGTTGAACACCTGCGCCAGCACCGCGACCTTGTCGCCGCGCTGGGTGAACATGATCGTGCCACTGGTGCCACTTCCGTTCTTGGGCACGAGCTGAGCCACCGCTTGATTGCCGGTAGGGGGAACGATATCGCTCATCTTCGGCAGATTGACCGTGCCGCAGGCAGCCAGGATCACGGCGGCCAGCGGCGGGCCGAACGCGCGCGGCGCTAGATGCGAAGGCGCAATCCGCATCAAGGCTTGCGGATCACACCGCAGGCGACGCGGGCGCCGGAATTGCCGGTCGGCTGCGTCGTGTAATCGTCGGCGTCCTTGTGCACGATGACTGCCTTGCCGACGACATCGGTGACGCCGGCGCCGACGCTCATCGGGGCGAGCTCGGCTTGCAGCGTCGCGTTGCCCGATGCGTCGGCGACGACCGCCGGCATGTCGCCGGCGTGGTGTTCGGCCGGTCCGGGATTGCCGTGCGGCTTGGCCGTCGGATTGAAGTGCCCGCCCGCGCTCATGCCATCGCCCGAGCTGCAATCGCCTTTCTCGTGGATGTGTTTCATGAGATCTCCTGGAGCGCCGTCGGCTCTTGCCCGTCACGAAAACAGGCCGCGGCTGTGCTGTCCGTCGCATCATAAGCGAAGCGCCATGCCTTGCCAAACGCGCGGCAGAGCGACGCGTCGGCAATCCCCTGCCGCCCGACCAATGCGTTCCGCACGGAGGCGCGATCACCGACGGGCCGGCGCAGCCGGGGCATTGCGCGAACCCTTTTCGCACCCTGAGCAGGCGTCCGGCAACGGCGTCGTGCGCTGAAACAGGTAAAATGATGCGGCCGCCCCAAGTGGGCGGCCGTTTCTTTTTAGCGAGTTGCTTGCGAGCCCCGCCATGTCGTCGATGACTCCGCAGGAAATCGTACACGAGCTGAACAAGCACATCGTCGGCCAGGACGCGGCCAAGCGCGCCGTCGCTATCGCGCTGCGCAATCGCTGGCGGCGCCAGCAGGTCGCCGATCCGCTGCGGCAGGAAATCACGCCGAAGAACATCCTGATGATCGGACCGACCGGCGTCGGTAAGACCGAGATCGCGCGTCGGCTGGCGAAGCTTGCCGACGCACCGTTCATCAAGGTCGAGGCAACCAAGTTCACGGAGGTCGGCTACGTCGGCCGCGACGTCGACACGATTATTCGCGACCTGGCCGAGACCGCGATCAAGCAGACGCGCGAGTCGGAGGCGCGCAAGGTGCGCGATCGCGCCGCCGACGCCGCCGAAGAGCGCGTGCTCGACGCGCTCCTGCCGCCGGCGCGCGAAGTGAACTTCCACGACATGCAGCCGACCGATTCGGCCGCGCGCCAGAAATTCCGCAAGATGCTGCGCGAGGGCAAGCTCGATGACAAGGAGGTCGAGGTCGAGATCGCGGTGCTGCCGACGCAGATGGAGATTCTCGCACCGCCCGGCATGGAAGACCTGACCAGCCAGATCCAGGGCATGTTTCAGCAAATGTCCGGCGGCAAGCGCAAGCTCAAGAAAATGAACGTGAGAGAGGCGCTCAAGGCGCTGATCGACGAGGAAGCGGCCAAGCTGATCAACGACGACGACCTCAAGACCAAGGCTCTCAACAACGTCGAGCAGAACGGCATCGTGTTCCTGGACGAGATCGACAAGATCGCCAGCCGCCAGGAAATGCAGGGCGCCGACGTCTCGCGCCAGGGCGTGCAGCGCGATCTGCTGCCGCTGGTCGAGGGCACGACGGTCGCGACCAAATACGGGATGATCAAGACCGACCACATCCTGTTCATCGCCAGTGGCGCATTTCATCTGTCCAAGCCGTCGGACCTGATCCCCGAGCTGCAAGGGCGCTTTCCGATCCGCGTCGAGCTCGCATCGCTGTCGGTCGACGATTTCGAGCAGATCCTGACCGCGACCGACGCCTGCCTGACACGCCAGTACCAGGCGCTGCTCGCGACCGAGCACGTCGATCTCGATTTTCAGCCGGACGGCATCCGCCGGCTGGCCGAGATCGCCTACGCGGTCAACGAAAAACAGGAGAACATCGGCGCGCGGCGCCTGTACACGGTGATGGAGCGGCTATTGGACGAGGTGTCGTTCAGCGCCGCCAAGCTCGATGGCCACACGATCACCATCGACGCCACGTACGTCGACGAGCGTCTTGCCGGCATCGTCAAGGACGACAACCTGGCGCAATACATCCTTTGACGGCGCCCGGGCCGGTGCGCGCTCGCCTGAGACGGGACGTGTTCCGCGACAGAGCCTGAATCATGCTCGAGCGCATCTTCGGGATCATCCTGCCGGTATTCAGCGTCATCCTGCTGGGCTATTTCTACGCCCGTCGCACCAATCCGGACATGACGTGGGTCAATCGCATTAACGTGAACGTGTTGGCGCCAGCACTGATTTTCAGCGCACTGGCAAGCAAGGACTTCGATCTGGCTGCCAATCGAGTGCTCATCGTCGGCGCCATCGGAGTCGTGATCGGCTCGGGACTGCTGGCGTGGCCATTCGCGCGGCTGCTGCACGAGGACCCGCGTACGTTCGTGCCGCCGATGATGTTCAACAACTGCGGCAACATGGGACTGCCGCTGGCGGCACTGGCGTTCGGCCAGCCGGGGCTTTCGGCGATGGTCGCGCTGTTCACGATCTCCAACCTGCTTCATTTCACGCTGGGCGTGCACATCGTCAACCGCCGCGCGGCGTTCTGGCCGATCTTCAGGAATCCGATGGTGATTGCAACCTTCGTCGGCTTCGCGTTCGCGCTCGTCCAGCCGCCGGCGCCCGATTGGCTGATGCTCGCCATCCGCATGACCGGCGACGCGATGATCCCGCTGATGCTGATTTCGCTGGGCGTGCGCATGGCGACCGTCAGCTGGGGCGGCTGGAACCTCGGCGTCATCGGCGCGCTGGTCTGCCCGTTGACGGGAATAGCGATGGCGGCGCTCCTATCGCTGGCGTTCGGCCTGGACGCGACGCAGCAAGGACTGCTGATCCTGTTCGGCTGCCTGCCGCCGGCGGTGCTCAACTTCATGGTCGCCGAGCAATACAACCAGGAGCCCGGCAAGGTGGCCTCGATCGTGCTGATCGGCAATGCCGCCTCGATCGTCTTCGTGCCGGTCGCGTTGTCGCTGGCGCTGCGTTAGCCGCTGTCCGGCGAGGCTCCCTGGAGCGGCGCGGCTTGCGCTAAGTCCCAAGGGAAGCGGCCGCTAGTAGGTCGCGCGGCCGCCGGAGAGATCGAACACCGCGCCGGTCGCGAACGAGCAGTCCTCCGAGCAAAGCCAGGCGATCTGCGCGGCGATCTCCTCGACCGTCCCGAATCGCCGCATCGGAATGCGCGCGACAATCTCCTTCTCGCGCTCCGGCGATATGCCTTTTGTCATCGGCGTCGCGACGATCGCCGGTGTCACCGTGTTCACCGGAATGCCCGATTCGGCCAGCTCCTTGCCGAGCGTCTTGGTCAGCGACACGATGCCGGCCTTCGATGCCGCGTAGGCGGCCGCGCGCGGCATGCCCTCCTTCGCCTGGATCGACGAGACGTTGACGATGTGCCCGCGCTGGCCGGTCTTGGGGTCGGGCGCATTGGCGAGCAGCAGCGGCACGATGACGCGACAGCAGATGAATGTCCCCGTCAGGTTGATGTCGAGCACGCGGCGAAAATCGTCGGTGCTGTGCTCCCAGGTATTGGCAACCGGGCCGAGAATCCCGGCATTGTTGATCAGGAAATCGATGCGATCGAAGCGCTTGAGAACCGCGCGCGCGGCCGTCGTGACGGCGGCTTCGTCGGTCGTGTCGACGGCGAGCCCGAGCGCGCGCTCGCCCAGCAATCGCGCCGCCGCCGCGACGCCGGCGGCGTCGCGGTCCCACAGCGCGACCGATGCTCCCGATGCATGCAGGCGTGCCGCGATCGCGCGTCCGAAACCGCCAGCGCCTCCGGTGACGATGGCCGTGCGGCCGGTGAAATCGTATGTGACCATGGAGTCAGCGCAAAGCGTGGTGCGCGATCGGCCAAACGGCGGGACGCCGGGTTGACAGGCGCTGTGAGCGCAATTATACGATGGGATGCGCCGGCCCTTCGTGGCGCCCAGCCGTAGGACCAGAGCGAAAGACCCCGCCGATGGACGCACCACCGATCGAAGCCGCCGCCCGGCAGCTCGTCGCCGCCCGAACCGCGCGCCGCCCTGGCGCAAGGCTGCCCGCCTCGTGCCGCCCCGCAGACGCCGACGCAGGCCTTGCCATACAGCGCCGTGTCGGGCAAATGCTCGGGTTGGCTATTGGCGGCTGGAAATGCTCGGTGCCGACGCCGGAACGAAAAATTCCCGCGGCGGCGATTTTCGCGCCGACGATCGTCAGCGTGGGCCCATGCCCGATCACGCCGATCGCCGGCAAGGCGCGCGTCGAGCCCGAGATCGCGTTCGTTCTCGCGCGCGATCTGCCGGCGCGCGCGACGCCCTACGACGAAGCCGACGTCCGCGCGGCGATCGGCGAAGCGAGACTGGTGCTGGAGCTGATGGGCCCGCGCTACGCCGACCCAGCGGCGATCACGTTTGCCGAGTTGCTGGCCGACAGCATCGCCAACCAGGGACTATTCGTGGGGCCGGTGCTATCCAATACGGTCGGACTTTCACTCGATGCGTTTCCGGTCGTCATCGACGGCGACGACGGGACGTTGTTGACCCGCGAGGGCAAGCATCCGGACGGACACCCGCTGAAGCCGCTGTACTGGCTGGCCAATTTTCTCGCCGGCGGCGGCTATGGCGAAGGGGTGTGGCTCAAGGCGGGACAGATCGTCACGACCGGATCGTATTGCGGCGCCGTCGACGTTCCGCTGGAGACAGCGCTGATCGTTCGCTACGGCGACTTCGGCACGCTGAACGTGCAGTTCTCCGCTGCCGCGTAAGCGATGAGCCTGGCGGGACTGGGCGCCGTCTGCATCTGGCACGATCTCGCGCCTGAGGCCACCGACGAGTTCTATCAGTGGCACAACCGTGAGCACATGCCCGAGCGCGTCGGCATACCGGGCTTCCTGCGCGGCAGGCGCTACATCGCCGTCGCCGGCGCGCCCGCGTACTTCAACCTGTACGAAGCCGAAAGCGCCGAAGTGCTGGGCGGCAAGGATTATCTCGACCGGCTCAACGCTCCCACCGCGTGGACGCGGCGCGTCGTACCCTCGTTTCGCCGCGTCTCGCGGTCGATCTGTCGGGTCGCGTACAGCCAAGGTGTCGGCCAGGGCGGGTTCATGCTGACGCAGCGCTTCGAGCTCGTCGCGGCCGATCGTGCCCGTACGCTCGAGACGCTGCGCATGCGGCTCTTGCCGCCGCTCGCAGAGCGCAAGGGCGTCGCCGGCGTGCACCTGTGCGTCGCCGATGAAGCGAAGAGCCGGATCGAGACCGCGGAAAAAAAAGCGCGCGCCGATGCGACGGCGATTCCCGGCTGCATCGTTCTGATCGAGGGCACGTCGGAAACCGACGTCCGCGACGCCGGGGAATCGCTGGCGGCCGATGTGCGCGCGCTTCTCGGCGGGTCGGCGCCGTCGATCGATACCTCGATCTACCAGCTGCAGCACGCGCGCTCGAAGGCGCCTTGATCAAGCGCGGCGAGTCGGGAGCTCGCGGCGTATGGGGTCGGACGGTCGCCTAGCCTATCGCGCGGCGCAGACACGCCGATGGGGTGCGAGCGCACCCAGCACCGCATCGATACCATCCTCCAAACGCATTGCCGGCGCGAAACCCAGCGCCGCTTCGAGGCCATCGTTCTTCAGGCCCCAGCCGCTGGCCGGTGCCGTGGCCGTCTGGGGCTCTGCTTGCGCTTCCGGATACAGGCTCTGCAGATACGCGACGGCGTCACGCATCGGACGCCGGTCGCCGACGACGTTGAACGCCGCGTACCGTGGCAGCGATGCAGTCAGCGCCCGCAACAGCACTTCCGCCGCATCGTCGACATAGGTCCAGTCGATGGGATCGGAATAGTCCGGGTAGGAAACGCACCGGTCGCCGCGGGCGAATCGCTCGACGACTTCCTGCGCAACACGCCAGCCGCGCTTCCGGCCCGGGCCATACACCCAGCCGAAGCGCAGCGCGACGCACGCCGGATATCCGGGCAACACGCAAAGCGAGCGCGCCAGGTGTTCGCCGGCGGCCTTGGTCGCGCCGTACACGGTCTGCGGGCGCAGCGCCACGTCGTCGCCGCTGCCTTCGGCGCAGGGCCCGACCGCGGCCACCGAGCTCGCGTATACGATGCGCCGCACGGCGGCCGCGCGCGATGCCGCGAATACCGACGCGGTGCCCCCGACGTTGACCCGCACCGCGGCTGCCGGATCTTCGGCTGCCGCATCGGTCAGCAAGGCCGCGAGGTGCACGACGACCTCGGGTCTTGCTTTTGCCATCGCGACGCCGAGGCCCGGTTCATCCGCGACATCGCAGCGGATGTCGGCATCGGCGCCGAGGTCGACGGTGGTCACCTCGTGGCCGGCGCCGCGCGCGCGCAGCGCAAACGCATGGCCCAGAAAGCCGGCGCCTCCGGTCACCAGCGTCCGCATTTTCAATACTTGATGACACCCATCCGGAGAAATGCCCGATGGATGCGCTCCGCGTAGGCGTTGAAGCTCGCGTCCTCGCCCAGGACCGCCGGGCGCGGACGCGGCAGGTCGATCGCGATCTCGTCGACGATGCGACCGGGGTTCGGCGACATCACCAGCACGCGGTCGGACAGACCGATCGCCTCTTCGATGCTGTGCGTGATGAAAAGTACGGTCTTGCGCGTCTCCATCCACAGGAGCTCGAGGTCGTGCCTGATCTGGGTTCGCGTGATCGCGTCGAGCGCACCGAACGGCTCGTCCATCAGCAGGATCGACGGCCGGTGGATCAGGGCGCGCGCGATCGACACCCGCTGCCGCATTCCGCCCGACAATTGCCGCGGGTACCGGTCGCGGGCGGGCTGGGGGATGCCCAACTTTTCCAAAATACGGGCCGCCTCGGCTTGCGCCGACGCGAGGGGGAGCCTGCGAACCTGCGCCTGCAATAGAACATTGTCCAGCGCGCTTCGAAACTCGAGCAGCAGGTGGTCCTGAAAAACGATGCCGACGTCGGTCAGCGGTCGCCGCAATAACTCGCCGCCGACCACCAGCTCGCCGCTGGTCGCCGGGACGAGTCCTGCAGTGATCAGCATCAGCGTGCTCTTACCGCAGCCCGAAGGTCCGATGAGGCTCACGAACTCACCGCCGCGTATGTCGAACGTCACGTCCTCGAGCGCCGTGAACATCCCGGCCTTGCCCGCAAACTGCTTGCCGACGCCGCGGCCGATGATCGAAGCGCCGCCCGCTACCGCGGGCGGATTCCTCTCGATTGCCGCCGGGCCTTGCACCGTCAGCACTTGGGCGCGTTCGCCGGCAGGAAATCGTTGCTGTAATAGTCGCCGATTGGCTTGTCCTTCGGCAGATTGAGATACATCGTCAACAAATCGAACGTCGTCTGCCAGTTCTTGTCGGGCACCCGTCCGAGCGATGGCGCGCCGGGAGCGCAGACCAGCATCAGGTCGACGTTGAGCTGCTTCAGTATCTGATCCTTGCCCGCAGATGGAAACTGCTCGGTGACTGCCGCAGCCGCCGCGTCGGGGTTCCGGCGCGCCTCGTCCCAGCCCTTGAGGCTCGCGGCGACGAAGTTCCGATAGAGATCGGGACTTTCCTTCAACCGGTCGTCGCGGGCGATAATGGCCAATCCGACCGTCGGCACGCCAACGTCGCGATAGAGGATGTCGTTGACCTTGAAGCCGCGATCGCGCATCTGGACGCTCTGGAAGTCCGCGCCGGCAAGGATCGCATCGACCTTCTTTTCCAGCAGCGCACCGACCAGCGCCGCCGGATCGATGTTGACGATGTCGAGCCGCCCCTTGTCGAGCTTGTTCTCGGCGAGGATCGCGTCGAGCAGCGTCGTCTGCGCGGTCCCCGGCTGTACGGCCAGCTTCTTGCCGACCAGGTCCTTCGGCGACTTTATTCCGGAACCTTCGATCGAAATGATCGCGAAGCCGTTGGTCTGCAGTATCGGCGCGATGATCTTGACTGGGGCACCCTTCGAGCGGATCTGCATCGCCGCCGGCGCGTCGGCAAAACCGACGTCGGTCTGGCCTGTCGCGACCTGTTGCGCCGTCGTCGCCGAACCCTTCCCCTCCTCGATCGTCAGATCGATGCCGACATCCTTGTAGTAGCCCAGCTTCTTGGCCAGCATGAACCCGGCTTGAGGGCCGCCGGCAAGGAAGTTGAGGGTCAGCTTCATGGCTTTGGGCTGCTGCGCCGCGGCCGGAAACGCGACGCTGGCAACGATCGCGACTGCCGCGGCAACAAGTACTCTTTTCATCATCATCTCCTCCACCCCTTTGAAATCGACAAATGCTGGAACGACTCAACTTCCGCGCTGCCAGGGCATGCACAGGCGCTCGAGCAGCTGTACGGCGTAGCTGAACACGATTCCGATGACAGCCAGCGCCACAAGTACCGCGAAGATCAGCGGCATGTCGAGGTAGCTCGTGGCGCGCAGCAGCAGGTACCCGAGGCCCGAGTTCGAGCCAACGAACTCGGCGACGATCGCCCCGGTCGCGGCGAAGACGATCGACACCTTGAAGCCTCCGAAGATATGAATCAGCGCCGACGGAAGGCGGATATAGCGGAAGGTCTGCCCGGCGGTGGCCCCCATCGACCGGGTCAGGTACAGCACCCGTTCGTCGAGGGCGCGAAAGCCCGTCATGCTGGCGACGAGCGTCGGGAAAAAGCAGAGCATGAACGTCAGCAGGACCTTCGGAAACGGCCCGAACCCGAACCAGACGACGAACAGCGGAGCGACCGCGATCTTTGGAATCAGCTGGAAGAAGACGATCAGCGGGTACAGCGAACGTTCCAGCCATTTGAACGAAACGATCATCAATCCCAGCGGAACGCCGATCGCGGCGGCAAAAAGAAAACCGAGCAGGACTTCGCTTGCCGTGACCAGCGTGTGCTGCCAGATAAGTGCGCGCGACTCGACGAGCTTGTGCAGGAACTCGGTGGGCACCGGCAGGATGTACTCCGGCACGCCGAAAAGCCGCACCAGAAACTGCCATGCCAGCAGCAGCACGGTAAAGGTCGCGATCGGAAACAGCACCGCGGAAACGCGATCGCGCACCTTGGTTGGCGGCGGCGCCGCGACCGCGAGCGCGTCGGCGGTGGCGGCAGTTGCCGGTCCCGCTGTCGCCGACGCGAGCGGCGCGATCGGATCGAGGCTCACGCCCGCGATCCTGCGTCCGTGCCGGGTTCGGCGGGCAATAACCAGGTGCCGTAGCCGGCAGGAAGATTGATTTCGATCAGCTCCAGGTCATCGGAGCGTGCGATGACATTGTGCGCGACGCCGGCCGGCTGCGACAGCGACGCGCCGGCAGCGACCGTCACCGGTTCATCGATGCCTGCGTAGCGAAACCGGATCCAGCCCTTGAGCACGTAGATGAAATGACCGGCCATGTCGTGCCAGTGCCATCCGGTCTCTGCCTCGAACGGGCGGATCGCACGGATATGCTTGGCGCCGATCGCGCCGCCGCTCGCGGCCGCCCAACCCAGATCGCGATATTCGACGTCGGCGCGCGGGCCGTCGCGGGTGAAGGCCACGTCGCTCCGCGCGAGACGAGTCAACGCCTGCGACAGCATCCGCGGACCGTCGTAGCGCGGCGGAAAGCTCGTGCCGCTGTCGCCGTGACGATAAGCGCCGGAGTCGGCAGCTCGCATCGTATCGTGGACGGGTTCGGTCATTGCGGAAGCTCCGGATCACAATAAGCCGCGTCGCCGCGAACGGTCAAGCTGCGGCGCAATGGCGCGCTAATCGAGCGTGCTGCGGAAGGTTCTGAGCCCGATGGCGATGATCACCAGGCCGAACACGATGATCGGCCAGACGTCCGGCCAGATTTCCGTCCAACCGTTGGCCTTGAGCAGGACGCCTCGCACGATGCGCAGAAAGTGGGTCAACGGCAGCACCTGGCCGATCACCTGCGCCCAGCCGGGCATGCCTCGAAAGGGAAACATGAATCCCGACAGCAGCATCGACGGCAGGAAGAAGAAAAAAGTCATCTGCATCGCCTGCAGCTGATTGGCCGCGACCGACGAAAACGTCAATCCCAGCATCAGGTTCGCGGCGATGAACAAGAGCACCGCCAGATAGAGCAGCGCGACACTGCCCTGGATAGGCACGCCGAATAGCAGACGGGCCAGGCCCAGGACGATCGACACCTGGACGAGCCCGATCAGGATGTAAGGCACGATCTTGCCGGTCATCACCTCGAGCACCGTCGCCGGCGTCGCAAGCAGGTTCTCCATCGTGCCGCGCTCGCGCTCGCGCGTGATCGCGAGGCTGGTCATCATCACCATTGTCATCGTCAGGATGACGCCCATCAGGCCGGGAACGATGTTGTATTGCGTGATCGCCTCGGGGTTGTAGCGGGGATGCACGACGACGCTGAACGGAGCGGCCGTCGCGGCGAGCGGGGCGAGCGATCCGGTGAGCTCGTGGTTGAGGACGGTCTGCGCGAGTTGATTGACCGCGGCGATGGCGTTGCCGGTGGCCGTCGGATCGGTGGCGTCGGCTTCGACCAGGATCGCCGGATGCTCGCCGCGGACCAGTCGCCGCGAAAAATCTGCCGGTATGGTCACGACGAACTGCGCCTCGCCCGTCGCGAGCATCCGGTCGGCGTCATCTTCGCTCCGGGCCTCGCCGATGAACTCGAAATAGCGGCTGTTCTCCAGCCCGGCGAGAATGCTGCGCGAAAATTCGCTGCGATCCGCCACCAGGAGCGCCGTCGGCAGTCGCTTCGGATCCGAATTGATCGCGTAACCGAACATCACCAGCTGGACGACAGGAATGCCGACGATCATGGCGAATGTCAGCCGGTCGCGCTTGAGCTGGATGAACTCCTTGCCGACGATGCCCAGCCAGCGCGAGAACGAGAAAAAGGCGCCGTTCATTTCGCCCGCGCCTTCGGCGTTATGGTCGTCGAAGCTTCACCCCTCGTCGGCGCTTCGCCCGCGTCGCGCATCAGGTGGATGAACACATCCTCGAGCCCCGGTGCGACTTCACGCCAGCTTCGGTCCGCTTCGCGCATCATCGGCGCGAGCGCGACCTTGAGCGCATCGCGATTCGAGCCGGTGACGTGCAGCGCGTTGCCGAACGCCGCCACCTGCTCGACCGCCGGAGTATTCCGCAGCCGCTCGGCCAGAGCCGGCAGCTCGGGGCCGGTGACTTCCCAGGTGGTCAGCGACTGGCTGGCGATCACTTCCTGTGCCGTGCCTTGCACCAGCAGCTCGCCATACAGGATGTAGCCGAGCTTGTGACAGCGCTCGGCTTCGTCCATGTAATGCGTGCTGACCAGCACGGTGATGCCGCGCGCCGCCAGCGTGTGAAGCTCCTCCCAGAAATCGCGTCGCGCCTTTGGATCGACGCCGGCGGTCGGCTCGTCGAGCAGCAGCAGCTGCGGATCGTGCAGCAGGCAGGCGGCGAGCGCGAGCCGTTGCTTCCAGCCGCCGGACAGCGCGCCGGCAAGCTGGTCCGCGCGCGCGGCGAGGCCCAGGTTCGCCAACGCCTGCTCGACCCGCGCCGCGCCATCGGCCATGCCGTACATGCGCGCGACAAAACGCAGGTTCTCGCGGATCGTCAGGTCTTCCCAGAACGAAAAACGCTGCGTCATGTAGCCGACGTGGCGCTTGATCTCCTTGGTCTGCCGGATGATGTCGTAGCCGAGGCACGTCCCTTCGCCGCTGTCCGGCGTGAGCAGTCCGCAAAGCATGCGGATCGACGTCGTCTTGCCGCTGCCGTTAGGCCCCAGGAAGCCGAAGATCTCGCCGCGCCGCACAGTCAACGTCAGGTCCTTGACCGCGTGATTGGCACCGAAGTACTTATTCACCCCGCGTACGTCAATGACGACGTCGCTCTCGGTCGCGCCGTGCGCGTTGGAGGTCACTGCTGAGGCGTCGCGACGTACGAGGAAGGCTGCTTGGCAAAGCGCTCGACGCACGCCAACGAACAGAACCAGTAGGTTCGCTTTTCGTAGTGGAGATCGCCGGCGGCGCGGCGTTTGTCGACCTGCATCTTGCAGACCGGATCGATTGCGTACTCGCGAGCGCAACCGGGGAGCGCAAGTTCGTACAGGTCCACCGGCTCCGGCAGGTTCCTCAGCAGGACCGAGCCGCGATGCTCGATATCGATATCGGGGAGGTGCGCCGCGACCAACGCGTCGGCAACCTGCCTGGTGCAGAGGACCTCGCCGCCGACCGCCTGCGCCGCGACCCGCGCCGCAACATTGACGGTCGAACCGAAGTGGACGTTGCCCCGGACCAGCGCAGAGCCATGGTGCAGGCCCGCGCGCACGATCGGAAAATGCCGGCGATTGGCGATCGAACGGTAGAGCATCGCCAGCGCATCGATCGCAGCCAACGGCTCGGCGAACACCAGAAACGCGCAGTCGCCGGTCATCGACTGCAATCGCCCGCGCGGCTCGACCGACGAGCGTACCAACTCACCGAATTCGTCCAGCAAATCGGCCGCCGCCTGCTCTCCGTGCGTGTCGGTCAACGCCGTGTATCCGGCGATGTCGACGAAGCAGAAGGTGCCTGTAATGGTGACGTCTGCGTTCATGAAAGTCCGGCAACCGAGCGAGCCCGGCGAGTTAGGTTCGAAACGGCGCTACCTGCGTCGACGATCAGGGCTTGCGCTCGGCATCGACGCCTTCCCAGTACTCCATCGTCGGTGACCTGTGATAGCTCTCGCCGGTCAGCTTGACGCTGACGCGGCCGGCGTCGGGAAAGACCACGACATCGTTCGCCTGCGGATTGCCGAAGACCAGATAGCGACACGGTTCTCCCGTGCGATTGGTCAGCGAGTGGCCGACTTTCTGGCCGGCGGGAAAGCACACGTAGTGGCCGGCGGAAAGCTCGTAGGTCTTCGATCCGAGCTCCAGCGTGACGCTGCCTTCGAGCACGAACACGTGCTCTTCTTCGAGCATGTGATAGTGCAACTGATTCGCCTGTTTGCCCGGCGGCAGGACTTCCATCGATACGCTGATTTGTGAGGCGCCGCCGAACGAGCTCAAATGCTGGAAGCGCATGCCGAAGCGCGAGCCCCGGGCGGCTTCCTCCCACGGCACCTGGTCGATGTGGAAGGGTTCGAACGCTTCGGACACGTTTGCCGTGGTGGGTCTCTTGCTCAACTCGGCGCTCCCAAATCGGTCGATGGAGTCTAATTGGACTTGGGCAGCGCCACATCCACCGGCTGCCCGGCGTTGAGCTTCCCCGCCACGTCCGCCGCAGGCTTCGCTTCGACCAGGTAGACCAGCTTCGCCCGATTTTCCTTCGAGTAAAGCACCGGCGGCGTGAACTCGGCGCGGTCGGACACGAAGTTTACCGTGGCACTCATCATGGCGCCGCAGCCGTCGCAATTGAAATTGACCGATTGTCCCGGCTTGATCCGCCCCAACTCGGTTTCGGGAACGAAGAAACGGATCTTGACGTTGGCCGCAGGCAGCAGGCTCGTGACGACTCCTCCAGCCGGAACCCAGTCACCGACGACGTAGTACGTGTCGCTGACGTGCGCCGCCGTGGGCGCCGCAACAGCGCGCTGCGACAGCCGCCAGTCGGCTTGCGCCAGCGCATCGCGCGCGGCGGCAGCGTCGGCCTCGGCAGCTCGGATCTCGTCCGGACGGGCGGGGAGCTTCGCCGTCGCGACGGACGCCTGCAATTGCGCGACCGCGGCTTCGTCGCGTTGCAATTGCGTGCGCACGTCGTCCAGCGCGGCCTTGCTTATGAAGCCTGACTTGAACAGCGATTCTTGCCGGCGAAAGTTCGCCGCGGATAACTCGCGCGCCGCCTGCGCCTGGCGCAACTGCTCGGCAACCGTCGCGACCTCGGGCGGACGCTTGCCGGTCTTCAGATTCTCAAGCCTGGCTTGGGCTGCCTGCAGCTGCTGCTCGGCTTGGCGCCGTGCCGCGATTTCGTTTTCGCTTTCCAGCGCGAACAGCGGCGCGCCGGCAGCGACCTCGGCGCCGCGCTGCACCGCGAGCTTCTGCAGTGTGCCTGCGAACGGTGCCGCGACGCGCACGTATTCGCCTTCGACATAGCCTTGCAGCGGCCGGTCGGCCGGAGGCCCGCAGGCCGCTATGCACAGGCCGCCGGCGAGTGCAGCCAGCCGGCCGCAGCGGCCGCGGGATTCGGACACGCGCCTAACGCGCCCGGCCGCGCATCGAAGCCGGATGACCCGGCAGGCTCATGCGTCTGCCGGTGTCGACGATGCGATCGCCGTCGACCTTCAGGATCGAGACGTCGCTGTCGAGAAAATTGCCGACGTAGATGTACTGGCCATCGTCGCTGAACACCACGCCCTCAGGCAGGCCGCGTACTTCAATCTCGTTCAGCCTCGTTACCTTCTTCCCGTCGATCTTCAACGCGACGACGCTGCCGTTGCGGTTGTAGAAAAAAGCCTTCTTGTCCGCGCTCGACCCGCCAATGATCAGCGCGACCGCGATCTTGCCGGTCGGGCTGATCGCAAAACCTTCCGGCCCGTCGCCGACCACCACCTTGTCGATCACGCGCGGCGGATTCGCCTCGAGATCGATGACGCTGACCGTGTCGACGTTGCCGTCAGACGCGCCCGAGAATCCATTGTCGGCGGTGAGCGCGAGCTTGCCGTCGGGGGTGACATCGAGGTTGTACGGCCACCATCCGACAGGCAGGTCACGCTTGCCGTAGGTCACCTTGTCCCCGTCGATATCGAGCAGCGCGGCCTTGTGGCCGTTGAATTTCGACGCGACGGCATGCTTGCCGTCTGCCGTAATGGCAACGTGCGTGACGATCTCGCCCATCGGCACTGTGTCGATCACCTTCACCGACCTGCCGTTGATCTTGAGCACGGAGATCGAGCTGTCGGCGCGGTTGGCGACCAGCGCCAGGTCGCCGCTCTGCCTTATCGAAAGCCCCGACGGCTGCTTGCCGACCAGAACCGTGTCGACCAGCTTCGGCGGATTGGACGAGAGGTCGATGACGTAGAGCTTGTTGTCCGGGACGGCCTTCCAGCCGGCGCCGTCGGCCACCCAGTCCATCGAGTTGGCCACCAGCGCGAGCTTGCCGTCGGGCGTGATCTGCAGATTGGTCGGCGGCCCGATGATCGTGTTCATCAGCGGCAACCGGCCGACGATCGTCGGCGCCAGCGGCTCGCTGCCGATATCGACGATCAGCACCTCGTCGCGGCCCGGTGCCTTGTTGACTACCTTGCCGGCGTCGTCCAGGGTGTATTTCTCGTCGTCGCCGATCAACATGAGCTGGCGCGCCGGCGTCGATGCCGACATAGGCGTCGGCGCGGGCATCGTTGCGCACGCACCGAGCAGCGCGGCGATGCTGGCCAGCGAAATGCGACAAAGGCGTTGAACGCTCGGCATCATGGTCTCCCCGGAGTGGTTTGCCTGCGAGAGCAAGCATACCGCAGGCCCTGGAAAACGCCAGCGGACGCCGGCCCCGGCAATGCGCCGGCCGATCTCGTCGCGGCGGGACGCTAGCTCGACTGCAGCGTGCCGATCGCGGCGAGCACTTCCTGCTTGCTCAGAAGCTCCGACAGAAGCAGCGGTGCCTTGTCCGGCCGGTAGAGGACGTAGACCGGCACGCCGTCCCGTCCCAGCGCGGCGAGCGCGGCGCCGATCACCGGATCGCGACGCGTCCAGTCGGCGCGCACCAGCGCGACCTTGCCTTGCGCGAACGCCTGGCGCACGGCATCGGTGTTCAGGACCAGACGCTTGTTGACCTGGCAGGTAACGCACCAGGCGGCGGTGAAATCGACGAATACCGGCTGACCCGCAGCGACGAGCTGCGCGACGCGCTGCGGCGTGTAATCCTGCCAGGGTTCCGACGCCGCGAGCGATGGCTTCGCACCTTCGCTCGCCACACCGGCAGACCACCGGCCAGCCGACGATCAACGCTGCGGCAAGGCTCGCGATCGCTGCAGCGCCCCAGGCACGCGCGCCGCCGGCGCGCATCGTCTGCCACGCCCAGAGCGCCAGCGCGACCATCAACAGCGTCGCAGCGAGTCGAGCGACCGCGTCGTTGTCGAGCTGCGCGCCGAGCACCCAGGCCAGCCAGATCACGGTCGCGTAGAGCGGAAACGCGAGCAGCTGCTTCAGGCGCAGCATCCAGGCCCCGGGCTTCGGCAGCTTCGAGCGCCACGCGGGAAAATAGGCGAGCGTCAGATACGGCAGCGCCATACCGACGCCGAGCATGGTGAAGACGATCCATGTCGAGGCGACGGTGCTCGTCAGCGCGTAACCCAGCGCGGCGCCCATGAACGGCGCCGAGCAGGGCGACGCGACGACGACGGCGAGCACTCCCGACAAGGCATCGTTGACGTACGGATTTTTCGCGTTCCAGCCGGCAAGCGACGACGGCAGCAACAGTCTGATCTCGAACAGGCCCGACAGATTCAGCGCGAGCACGAAGAACAGCAGCGCAAGACCCGCGACGACCGCCGGCGACTGCAGCTGGAAACCCCAGCCGAGCTGCGTTCCGGCCGCGCGCAGTGCCAAGAGCACCGTCGCGAGCAGCCAGAACGACACGATGACCCCCGACGCGAATGCGAGCCCGTGCCTGTGCATCGTCGCGCGATTGCCGCCGTGCGCGGCGAAGCCCAGGACTTTGAGCGACAGCACCGGGAACACGCAGGGCATCAGGTTCAACAGCACGCCGCCGATCAAGGCGAAGGCGATCGCAGCGATCAGCGACAGCGCGCTTTGTGCGGGCGCGAGCGGCAGCGGCTGCAGCGAGAGTTCTGTTGGCGGCGCCGCCGCGATAACCGTCCCGGTGAGCGGAACGTCGACCTGCGCTGCGCGCTCGTTGCCGCCGAGTCCCGCCGTCGACTCGAGCACGCCGGCGACCCGCGTGAACTCACCTGCCCGCTGCACGGCAACCGGCAGCGCGAGCGTCCAGCCCGCGCCATCGCGCGTCAGCTGCTGTGCGCCGCTCGGTTCGATCTGGCCCGCGCTGTATGCAAAGAAATGGAGCTTGCCGAGGTCGGCCGGCGTAGCGGCGCCGGGCGCAGGCGTCAAGACCAGATCGACGGTCGAGCCGCGCGCCTTGGCGCTGACGTTCCAACCCTGCAGCGCGCGCGGAAACGACGCGCGTGTCTTTGCGATCGCCGCGCTCCATCGCGACTCCGCCGGCGGCGTCGCGGCCGTGCTCCCTGCGGTCGCGACCGGCAGGCTCAACGTCAGGTCGGCGCCTTCGGGAATGCAGATTTCCTTGCACACCAGCCAATCGGCGCGCGCGGCCAGCGTGACCGTCGACGCGCCAGCGACATCGCCGGTGCTCACGATGTCGGTCAGCAGCAGCACTTCGCCTTCGTAGCCGTAGTTGACCAGCGGACCCACGGGCAAGGCCTGCGGGGCAGGCCACTGTATCGGCCCGGCGCTCATGCCCGGCGGGAGCTTCCACGCAAGCGTGGTCGGCAGCCCGGAATCCCCCGGGTTCTGCCAATAGGTGTGCCAACCGCGGTCCATCGCCAGCCGCAGCGCCACGGTCAGCGGCTCGCCGGGGACGAAGGCTGCGCGCTCGGGCACCAGCTCGGCCTCGACGTGCGCGGTCCGCACCGGAGCGGCGTGCGCGAGCGAGGTCGCGGCAGCGAAGACCGCGGCGGTGATCAAGCTGACCAGAAGTCGTAGGCGTGGCATCACAATCTGCGCATTGGGCCGCGACAGCGCCGGCCGGTTCCGATACGGTACAATTTTACCAGTCGCGCCTGTCTCTCGCGCCTCGCTTCGCCCTGCGAGGCGGCGAGCGGGCGCTCCCGCCCGACCGATGGCGCTGCCCGTCGACGGTTCTCCCAAGACCCTCTGCACTCCGTGGAAGCCCTCTTCGCATCGATCATCGTCGTTGCCGTCGGCGAAATCGGCGACAAGACCCAGCTGCTCGCATTGATGCTCGCCGTGCGCCTTCGCCGGCCGGTGCCGATCGTTTTCGGCATCCTGGTCGCAACGCTGGCCAACCATACGCTCGCCGCTTTCGTGGGCGACTGGGTGCGGCATGCGCTGCCTCTGGCGTGGCTGCGCTGGCTGGTCGCAGCGTCGTTCTTCGGCGTCGCCCTGTGGGCGTTGAAGGCCGACGAGGCCGAAGACACGAACAAGGTCGCCGCCGGGAACCTCGGTGCGTTCGCGCTGACTGCAGGCGCATTCTTTCTCGCCGAAATGGGCGACAAGACGCAGATCGCCACCGCCGTGCTGGCCGCGCAATTCGGCAATATCGCCGCGGTCGTCGCGGGCACGACACTCGGCATGCTGATCGCCGACGTGCCGGTCGTGCTGCTCGGCAACGCCGGCGCGCGCCGCATTCCGTTCAAGCTTGTGCGCATGGTCGCTGCCGCGCTGTTTGCGCTGATGGGGGTCATCGCACTGTTCGGTCCGCTGCCGGTCTGACGGGATAACAGGCGGCTGCCGGTATAATTCCGGCGAAGCTTCAAAACCGCGATGCAAGCCTACCGCCCAGCCGACGTCGAGCGCCGCGCCAAGTCGCACTGGCAGCAAACCGACGCCTATCGCGTCGGCGAGGACCCGACGCGGCCCAAGTTCTACTGCGTGTCGATGCTGCCCTATCCTTCCGGCATCCTGCATATGGGGCACGTCCGCAACTACGTGATCAACGACATGATGTACCGGCATTTGCGCGTGAACGGCTACAACGCGTTGATGCCGATGGGCTGGGACGCGTTCGGCCTGCCCGCTGAGAACGCCGCGATCAAGAGCGGCGTCCCTCCCGCGAAGTGGACCTACGACAACATCGCGACAATGAAGCAGCAGATGCAAGCCGTAAGCCTCGCGATCGACTGGTCGCGCGAGGTCACGACCTGCAAGCCCGAGTACTACCGCTGGAACCAGTGGCTGTTCCTCAAGATGCTGGAAAAGGGCATCGCGTACAAGAAGACCGGCGTGGTCAACTGGGACCCGGTCGACCAGACGGTGCTCGCCAACGAGCAGGTGATCGACGGCCGCGGCTGGCGCTCCGACGCGCTCGTCGAAAAGCGCGAGATCCCGATGTACTACCTGCGCATCACCGATTACGCCGAGGAACTGCTCGACAACCTCGACCGCATGGACGGCTGGCCGGAGCGCGTGCGCACGATGCAGGCCAACTGGATCGGCAGGAGCGAAGGAGTCCGCTTCGCGTTCATGCACGACATCCGGGGCGAGGACGGCAAGCCGATCGGCGACGGCCGCATGTACGTGTTCACGACGCGGGCCGACACGATCATGGGCGTGACTTTCTGCGCGGTGGCGCCCGAGCACCCGCTGGCGGAGCACGCGGCAAAGGAAAATCCGGCGCTGGCTTCGTTTATCGCCGAGTGCAAGCGCGGCAGCGTCGTCGAAGCCGAGCTCGCGACGATGGAAAAAAAGGGCGTGCCGACGGGACTCTTCGTCGTGCATCCGCTGAGCGGCGATCGCGTTCCCCTGTGGGTCGCCAACTACGTGCTGATGGCCTACGGCGACGGCGCCCTGATGGGCGTGCCGGCACACGACGAGCGCGATCTGGAGTTCGCAAAAAAATATGCTCTGCCGATCAAGCAGGTGATCGGCGTTGCCGGCGAAACGTTCTCGACCGACGTGTGGCAGGCCTGGTACGCCGACAAGACGCGCGGACGCTGCGTCAACTCGGGCAAGTACGACGGACTCGACTATGCGCACGCGGTCGATGCGGTCGCCGCCGACCTCGAGGCCAAGGGCCTCGGCGAAAAAAAGGTGACGTATCGCCTGCGCGACTGGGGCATTTCGCGCCAGCGCTACTGGGGCACGCCGATCCCGATCGTCCACTGCGAGAGTTGCGGGGACGTGCCGGTCCCGGAGGCCGACCTGCCCGTGATCCTGCCGGAAGACTGCGTGCCCGACGGCACGGGTAATCCGCTGAAAAAACGGGCCGACTTCGTCAACTGCAAGTGTCCGCGCTGCGGCAAACCCGCGCAGCGCGAAACCGACACGATGGACGTGTTCGTCGATTCGTCCTGGTACTACATGCGCTACGCATGCCCCGACGCGGCGACGATGGTCGACGCGCGCAACGAGTACTGGATGCCGATGGACCAGTATATCGGCGGCATCGAGCACGCGATTCTGCATCTGCTCTACGCGCGGTTCTGGACCAAGGTGATGCGCGACATGGGACTCGTCCGCTTCGACGAGCCGTTCACGCGGCTGATGACGCAAGGCATGGTGCTCAACCACAGCTTCTCGCGGCGCGGGGACCAGGGCGGCATCGATTATTTTTCGCCTGAGGAAGTCGACGTGCAGCGCGACGCCGAAGGGCGCATCGTCGGCGCGACGGCGAAAGTCGACGGGCTGCCGGTCGACTACGGCGGGATAGGCACGATGTCGAAAAGCAAGAGAAACGGCGTCGACCCGGAGGAGATAATCGCCCGCTATGGAGCGGATACCGCGCGACTGTTCGTCATGTTCGTCGGCCCGCCGGAAGCGAGCGCGCTGTGGTCGGACGACGGCGTCGAAGGCTCGTATCGCTTCCTGAAGAAGCTGTGGGCTTATGCGCAAGGACGCGCCGACGCGCTGGCGCGGCCGCCGCAGACGGTGGACTGGCGCGGCGCGCCGCCGGAGCTCCGCGCGGTGCGCCGCGAGCTCCATCTGCAGCTGAAGCAGGCGGACTACGACTACCAGCGCATCCAGTACAACACGGTCGTATCCGCGGGCATGAAAATGCTCAACGCACTCGAGGACGCGCCGTTCGACGGTTCGCCTGCGAGCGTCGAGCTCGCCCGCGAAGGCCTGTCGCTGCTGCTGCGCATCCTGAATCCGGTCGTGCCGCACATCACGCACGTGCTGTGGGAGGACCTGGGATTCGCCGCGATTCGCGGCGACATCCTTGACGCGCAATGGCCCAAGGTCGATGCACTGGCGCTCGCTCAGGATGAAATCGAACTGGTTCTGCAGGTCAACGGCAAGCTGCGCGGCAAGCTCACCGTGCCGTCCACTGCGGATCGCGCGGCGATCGAGCGTGCGGCAGCCGCGAGTCCCGAAGTGCAGAAGCACGCCAACGGCGCGATGCCGAAAAAGATCGTCGTCGTACCGGGCCGGCTGGTCAATGTCGTCGTCTAGCCGCTGCGCGCGGTGGATCGTGTCGATCGTTTGCGCGAGCGGGCTCGCCGCGTGCGGATTCCACTTGCGCGGCGAAGCGCACTACGCCTTCGATACGCGTGTTCCTGAGCGCGCCGCCGGCGCTGCCGATCACCATCGAGCTCAAGCGCTCGCTCGCCGGCATCGGATCGGCCAAGCTCGTCGCTACGGCGCCGGCGGCACAGGTCGTGCTGGATATCGTCAGCGTCGAGGACAACAAGCAGATCCTGTCGCTGTCCGGCGGAGGCAAGGTCAGCGAATTCCTGCTGATCAAGCGCGTGCTCGTCCGCGTTCACGACAACGAAGGCAACGACTGGCTGCCGACATCCGAAGTGCTGGTGCGCCGCAGCTACACCTACAGCGACACCGAGGCACTGGCCAAGGAAGCGCAGGAGCAAAGGCTTTGGCGCGAAATGCAGACCGACGCCGTACAGCAGATCGTGCGCCGCCTGCAGGCGGCGCGGAAGCCGGCCGCATAGCCGATTCACCTCGCGTCAGACCATCGCACCGATGCAGGTCCGTCCCGCCCAGCTGGCCGCACATCTCGCCCGCGGCCTCGCCCCGCTCTATGTCGTGCACGGCGACGAGCCGCTGCTGGCGATCGAAGCCGGCGACCAGATTCGCGCCGCGGCGCGCGCCGCCGGCTACGAGGATCGCGAAGTCCTGGTCGCCGAAACCGGCTTCAAATGGGATGCGCTGGCCGCGGCCAACCGCAACCTGGGCCTGTTCGGCAGCCGCAAGCTGATCGACCTTCGGCTGCCGAGCGGCAAACCGGGACTCGAAGGCGCGCGCGTGCTGGAGGATTGCGCCAAACATCCGAGCGCCGATGCGCTGATGCTGATCACGCTGCCCCGTCTCGATCGCGCCGCCACGGGTTCGGCGTGGTTTTCGGCGCTGGAGCAAGCGGGCGTCACGATCGCGGTCTATCCGCTCGAGCGGGACGAGCTGCCGCAATGGATCGCGGCGCGGCTCGCGCGGCAGAAGCAGCGCGCAGCCGACCGACACGCTGCAGTTTCTCGCCGACACGACCGAAGGCAACCTGCTCGCGGCGCAGCAGGAAGTGCAAAAGCTCGGGCTCTTGTTGCCGGAAGGCGAGCTCGATCCGGCGGCAGTCGAGCAGGCGGTCGCCGACGTCGCGCGCTTCGACGTCTTTCAACTTTCCGAAGCGTGGCTCGCCGGTGACGCGGCGCGCGCCTGCCGGATACTCGCCTCGCTCGAATCCGCGGGCGAAGGCCTTCCGCTGTTGCTGTGGCAACTCAGCGAGGACATCCACGCGCTCGCCGCCGTGCTCGCTGCCGCGGCCGGCGGTACGCCGATCGGCGCCGCGGTCCGCTCGGCGCGCGTCTGGGGCAAGCGCCAGGCGGCGATGGAGCGCGCCGCGCAGCGCGTCGCGCCGGCCGCGATTCCGCGCCTGCTGACCCGACTCGCTCGCCTCGACGCGCTGGCCAAAGGCATCGGCCGCGGCAACGCCTGGGACGAATTGCGCTCGCTTGCCTTGCTGCTGGCCGGGAAGGCCGTACCCGCGGCGGCGTGAGCCACCGGCGCGAGCGAGTTTCCACGACGCCGCGCACGATGACAACGCCAGGGCTTCGCATCACGCCGCGCGAGCGGGCCTGGATCATCGCAACGGTGATGCTGGGCACGGTCTCGACGATCATGGCCGCGACGATCGTCAACGTCGCCTTTCCTGCGCTGATCGCCGAGTTCCACGTCGGCCACGATTCGCTGCAATGGGTCGCGGCCGGCTTTCTCGGCGCGATGACGACCACGATGCTGGCCACCGCGTGGCTGGTCGAAACGCATGGCCAGCGCCGCACGTTCATCGCCGCGCTCGCGATCTTTCTCGGCTCGTCCGCACTCGGCGCGGCGAGCTGGAGCCCCGACGCGCTGATCGTCTCGCGCGTGCTGCAGGGCGGAGCAGCCGGCATCCTGCAGCCGCTGGCGATGATCGCTTTGTTCGACGTGTTTCCGCCCGAGCGACGCGGCAGCGCGATGGGGCTTTTCGGCCTCGGCATCGTGCTGGTGCCCGCGATCGGGCCCAGCATCGGCGGCATACTGCTCGAGAGCTTCGGCTGGCGCTCGATCTTTTTGCTGCCGCTTCCCTTCTGTGTCGCGGGCCTCGTGCTGGGCTGGCGCTTTCTGCCCGGCCCGCGTGGCGGTGGACCCGGGACGCGCTTCGACTGGGTTGGGTTCGCACTGCTCGCGGCCACGCTCGCCGCACTGCTCAATGTGCCTGTAGTCGGGCATCGCGCCGGCTGGGGATCGATCCCGCTGGCGGTCATCGGGGTGCTGACGCTGGTCCTCCTCGCCGCCTTTATTACGTGGGAATTTCGTGCCGGTGCGCCACTGCTCGCGCTCCGGCTTTTCGCCGGCGGCGGTTTCCGCGCCACGGCGCTGGTCGCATTGGCCTATGGCCTGGGACTTTTCGGCACGACCTACCTGATCCCGGTGTTCGTCCAGGATGTCGCCGGCTATTCGCCCTCGCGCGCCGGCGCCTTGCTGATCGTTCCGGGTCTCGGTCTCGCGGTGACGATCGCTCTGGCGGGCCGCTGGACCGATCGCATCGAGCCGCGTCGCATCGTCATCGCCGGGCTCGCGCTGTTCGCCCTGTCCAGCCTGTTGCTGGCCTTCGCCGGCCGCAGCACAGGCTTTGCCGTCCTGGGCATCTGGCTCCTGATCGGCCGCATCGGCCTGGGCATGATCATCCCGGCGCTCAGTGTGGCCGCGGTACAGGCACTCGACGAGCGCTACATCGCGTACGCCGCCTCATCGGTCAATTTCGTCCGCCAGCTGGGCGGCGCCATCGGCGTCAATCTGCTGGCGGTGCTGCTCGAATGGCGGCTGGGCGTGCACGGCGCGGCTGGCGCGGTAACGGCCTTTCAAGAATGCTTCTGGGTGGTTACGATTGCGTTTGCGGCCGCGACTGCGGCCGCCTGGTCGATCCGCAGGCATCGTCCGGACAACAATTAATCCGTCCTGCTCTAGGAGGCCGTCATGTACCGCAGGATTCTCGTCGCCTACAACGGCGCTCCGGAATCGCGCCTGGCGCTCGACGAAGCGGTGCGGATCGCGCCCGACGCGTCGGTCGAAGTGCATCTCGCCGCGGTCGTCCATTACCCTTCGGCGTACCTGCTCGCCGGCGAGTATGTTCCCGAAGTCGCGCTCGCCGACGAGCGGGAGCACATGGAGGCGGATCTCAAGACGGCACACGAGCTGCTCGCCGCCAAAGGGCTGAAGGTCATCGATCATCTGGTCGTCGGCGAGCCGGTCGATGTGCTCACCAAGCTGGTGGCCGAGCTGGGCATCGACCTCTTGATACTCGGTCATCCGCGCAGCAAATCGTTCGCTCTGCGCTGGTGGCGCGGCTCGGTGGACGCGATCCTGATCGAGCGCGTGCGCTGCAGCATCCTGGTGGCCGCCGATCCCAAGCGCTGATCGATGCCTGACTAAGGCGGCGAAAGTCGCAGGTCGCCGTAGAAAGTTTCGGCGACGCCGCCGGTATTGTCGGTGTCGGTCATCAGCTCGATCGCAGTCACGTGGCCGGGCTCCTCGCCGAAGACGCGACGGAAGTCTTCGGCGAGATTGCGGCGGTAGCTCTGCCAGCGCCCGGTCCCTTCCTCGTCGCTGGCCACCGCGATCATGCGTATGCGCGACGTGAGCGCGCTGATCGTCGTCGATTCCGGGGCCACCTTCGCGCCCCAGATATACATCAGGACGGCGTACGGCAGCGCGTGACCGGAGATCGCCTCGGCGAGCGCCCCGGCGGCACGGTCGGTGGCCCGCAGCGATCCGGGGTTGCCGGAGAACGAGACCATCACGCGCGCCGGCGAGTCCTCGCTTCGGCGCTCGCGCGTATCGGCGCCGGCGATCGGCCGCATAACCTTCCAGCGCCACGAAAGCAGCGGAAAGGCGCGCGGATCGAAATCGGCGCGCCAGGCGAGGATCGACGCAGAACTGCGTGCGCTCGCTCGCAAGACGACCACGCCATCGTCGGCGACCAGCGTGTACTCGGTCGGCTGCTTGCTCGCCGAAAGGAGCACCGTTTGCCAGGCGGCGGGCACGGCGCCGGGCTGCGCGGTCGAAAAACGCGGCGGATCCGGTGCCTGCGCGAAGGCGTCCCAAGCGGCGGTCAGGCAGACGACCATGATCATGCGTTTCACTACTGCTCCTCGGGTGTGCAAGCGATCCTGCGCTCGAAGAGCGCGCAGCGGGTCAGTAATCTCCCGTCGCGATTCCACGCCTCGACGTGCCACGCGGCGGCCGTGGCCTCGTCCCGCTGCAAGGTGAAAAAACCGAAAGTCGCAGCTGAGGTGATCGCCGAGACGACGGCGCCGGGCGCCGGCGTCGCACCCGGCGGCAGCGGGTGCGGCAACGGCTCGTCGAGCCACGTGCCGCCATTGCCGGAAATCAACTGCGGCGGCTGACCGCTCGCGAAGCTTACTGCCTCGAACAGATGATCGTGTCCGGCGATCAGCGCGTCGATCCCGGACGGAAACAGCAACGGCCCGTTGCTTGCCACGAGCACCGATTGCAGCGCCGCGTTGCCCGGGTATACGCCCGCGGGCCGCCGACTACTGTCGGTTGCGAACCCCAGGATCGGGTGGTGATCGACAAAAAAATTGTGCGCTGCGCCGCGCGCGATCTCCAGCGCGCGCCGCAATTGCGTGGCGTAGATCTCATACATCGGATTGTCCCGGCGCAGCGGTGCGACACCTGCACTGGAGGAATCGAACACGACCAGCTGCGTATCCGCGGATAACGGCACCGCGTAGGGGTCGCTGTAGTCGCCGCGGAGGTCGTTGGCCGCGTCGTTGCAATCGCGCCCATTGACCAGCGGCCGCGGATCGAGAAAGCGCCACCAGCCTTGGCCGGCCCGAACGCAGGATTCGTGATTGCCGCGCACGAAGACCCACGGTGCGGCGGCGAGCAGATCGCGCGCCGGTACGAAAAAGTCGGCGTTCCATGCGTCCCAGCCATAGCCCCACGGACTGCCGCGGCACTTGGGGTTGTCGCCAGGGCAAGCATGTTCGCGGTAGTGATAGTCACCCACATGGATGACCAGGTCCGGTTTCTTCGCCGCGGCCGCCGCTGCGACGCGGGCGAAAGGCCACGCCGCCGCGTCGTTGCACGCCTGGATCGCACCGTCGGCGTCATGCACGAGGCAGCCGGTATCGCCGATGACGACGATCCGTCGGGCGTCATGCCGTAGCAAAGGCAACAAATGTCCGCCTACGCTCGCGCGTATCGCACCCGCGGGAAGCACCCGCTCGCATACGAGCACCGGGAACGCCGAAGGCTTCGATTCCGCCGCTGGGCTGCGCGTGGGCCTGAGCGGCATCGTCTCGGGCACCGCCCGGATAGTCATGACGAGCCTCTGTCCACCGACATCGACCGAGGGACAGGCAGGATCGGTCGTGATCACGCGAACGATCGACGAACCGCCTTCGCCCAGAACGACGTAGGCGGCACGTATTGGATCGTCTCCCGGCGCCACCGCCCCCGGGCCTGCGCAGGCGGCGAGCAGCACGACCGACACTGCGCTCACCGCCCGCGTAGTGCGATCGATCATCCGCATCGCCATCGGCTAACGCCAGTCGCCCCACTGGGCGTTGAGCGCCGCCACCGCCGCGGGACCTGCGGTGTCGGTGCGCAGAATCCGCGGCCCCAGTCGCAGCGCGCGAAAGCCGTGGCGCAGCGCGGCGGCGGTTTCGTCCGGTGTCATGCCGCCTTCGGGACCCACCAGAATCTCGACCGACCCGGCCGGTGGCGCGAGCTGGCGAACGTGAGCTCGCCGTCCGGCGCAAGCAGTAGCCGCAAGGACGCCTCGGACGAGGCGGCGAGCCACGCGTCGAAGCCGAGCAGCGGATGCAAGCGCGGCAGGTGGTTGCGCCCGCATTGCTCACAGGCCGCGATGGCGATCTGACGCCAATGAATCGCCCGCTTGGCCGCGCGCGCCGCGTCGAGACGCGCGACGCTGCGCTCGGTCGCGACCGGTTGAATCGCGTGCACGCCGAGCTCGACCGCCTTCTGGATCGCGTAATCCATCCGATCGGCGGCGGCGAGCCCCTGCACCAAGGTCAACGCCAATGGCGATTCGCGGTCGGCCGCATGCGCCGACCCGATCCGCACGTGCACGCCGCGCGGCTCGATGCGCAGAATGCGCGCGGCGAATTCTCCGTCATCGCCGCCGAATAGCGTGATGGCGTCGCCCGCGGCAAGGCGCAGGACGCGCGCCGCATGATGCGCGGCGGCATCGGGGAGCGCGATCTCGGCGCCCTCGGCCAACGGCAGCGGGCAGTGGAAGCGCGGCGTCATCTGACTGGTGCCTCGCGTGGTCGCGATCGTGCTAGCATTTTGCCACAGCATTGGACAGGAGAACCGACATGGCCGCCGTGCAGCCGGTATGCAACTTCGGTTGGCCCGCGCCTGATTTCGAACTCGGAGGCACCGACGGCAAGCGCTACCGGCGCGACTCGGTGCGAGGCGACAAGGGATTGCTGGTCATGTTCATCTGCAATCACTGTCCGTATGTCAAGGCAGTGCTCGACAAGCTGGTGCGCGACGCCGGCGAGCTGCGCGTCCACGGCATCGGGAGCGTCGCGATCTGCAGCAACGATGCGGCCGATTATCCCGAGGATTCGTTCGACAACATGAAGGCGCTGGCCGCGCGCATGCGCTTTCCGTTTCCCTATCTTTGGGACGAGACGCAGAAGGTGGCGAAGGAGTACGGCGCGATCTGCACGCCCGATTTCTTCGGGTTCAACGCCGCGCTCGAATTGCAGTATCGCGGCCGGCTGGACGACGCCGGGCGCGCGCCGAAGCCCGATGCGCCGCGCGAGCTCTACGAGGCAATGCTCGAGGTCTCGCGCACCGGACGCGGACCGGCGCAGCAGACCGCGAGCATCGGCTGCTCGATCAAGTGGCGCGCCGCCGCGTAGCCGTCACGCCAAGCTTCCGATAAATTCCCGTAGCGCGTCGAGCACCACGTCGGGCGCTTCGGCCATCATGTTGTGGCCGCATTCCGGAACCGTCACGACACGCTTGCTCGCCAACGCGTCCTGCAGCGGTATCGAGTTCTTGGGTGGAACCATAAGATCGCGCTGACCGAATACGAGCAGCACCGGACAACGGACTGTGCCGGCCGCCGCGAGCCCGTCTGCATAATGATGGCAAGCGGCGAGGTCGGCATGCAACACGCCGGGTCGCGAGCGTTCCATCAGCCGCAACGCATTGGTCGTCATCCAGACGCCGGGCTGCCGATTGCCGCCGAGATGGCTGACCGCGGAGAATGTCCAGCCGGTCATCAATTCATACGCCAGATGGTCGCCGGCTTGCGCGGCGCTTAGCAGAACATCGCTGACCAACATCGGCGCAGCCGGCCCGAGGAGCGCGAGCGCCCGGACGCGCTCCGGATGTCGTGCCGTCATGTCGAGCGCCGCCAATGCGCCCATGCTGTGGCCGACCAGCACGGCGCGATCGACGCCCAACGCGTCGAGCAAGGTGATCAGCCAGTCGGCGATCGACGCGATCGAATTCCGTGCGCCCCCGCCGCTCCTGCCATGGCCGGGCAAGTCCACCGAAAGAACATTACTGCCGTGATGGGCGAAATACCGCGCCTGCAGCGCCCAGACGCTGTGGTCGTTAGCTGCGCCGTGCACGAACACAATCGTCGGCTGCGCGCGATCGAAGGCGCGCGTGCCGGTATAGACATAGGCAGGAGTCGCCCTCGACGGTGACGTACACGACTTGGGCGCCGCTGCGCTGCTCGGTAGCAGGGACGACTTCAGGCCTTGCCGGCGGCGTAGAGCGCGCGCGACAGGTCCTCGACCAGATCGTCGGGATGCTCGAGACCGATCGACAGCCGGATCGTGCCTTCGGTGATGCCCGACGCGTGAAGCTCGGCGGCGGACATCCGGAAGTGCGTCGTGCTCGCCGGATGGATGACCAGCGACTTGGCGTCGCCGACGTTGGCGAGATGCGAGAACAGCCTGCAGCGACTCGATGAATTGCCGTCCCTGCGCGCGCGTGCCGCGAATTGCGAAACTGAACACCGCGCCGCAGCCGCGCGGCAGCAGCCGCTGCGCCAGCGCATGATCGGGATGGCCGGGAAGCTCGGGATAGGCCACCGACTCGACCAGCGGATGCGCGTCCAGGAACGCAACGACCTGCCGCGTGTTGTCGACATGGCGCTGCATGCGCAGGGGCAGCGTCTCGATCCCCTGCAGGATCTGGAACGCGGTCATCGGCGCCATGCACGCGCCGAAGTCGCGAATACCCTCGCGCCGCGCGCGCAGCAGGAAGGCGGCCGTGGTCGATTCCTCGGCGAACACCATGTCGTGGAAGCCCGCGTACGGCTCGGTCAACGTCGGGAATTTGCCGGCGCTCGCCCCCGGCTTGTCCCAGTCGAACTGGCCGCTGTCGACCAGCACGCCGCCGATCACGACGCCATGACCGGACAGGAACTTGGTCGCCGAGTGGTAGACCAGATCCGCGCCGTGCTCGAACGGGCGCATCAGGTAGGGCGTCGTGAAGGTCGAATCGACCAGCAGCGGAAGCCCATGCTCGTGCGCCAGCGCTGCGACGCGCGGCACGTCGAGCACGTCGAGCCCGGGATTGCCGAGCGTCTCGCCGAACAGCAGCCGCGTTTCGGGGCGGATCGCCGCGCGCCAGGCATCGACATCGCGCGGATCGACGAACGTCGTCTCGATGCCGAAGCGCGGCAGCGTGTAGTCGAGCAGATTGTGCGAGCCGCCGTACAGCGCGCGCGAGGCGACGATGTGCGAGCCGGCGCCCAGCAAGGTGGCGATCGCCAGATGCAGCGCCGCCTGGCCGCTCGCCACCGCGATGGCGCCGACGCCGCCTTCGAGCGCGGCGATGCGCTCCTCCAGCACTGCGCAGGTCGGATTGGCGATGCGCGAGTAGACGTGTCCTGCGCGCTCCATGTTGAACAGCGCCGCGGCATGGTCGGTGTCCGGAAAGACGAACGAAGCGCTCTGATAGATCGGCGTCGCACGGGCGCCGGTCACCGGGTCGGGGCGCGGCGCCGGCGTGCAAGGTCAGCGTGTCGAAATGGATCGTCTTCGGCTTGGTCATCGCAGGCGGGTCGCGAAGGATCTTGCCCGCCGTATGGTAGCGCATCGCGACTCCATCAGCGCAACGCCTCTTGGCCGATTCCGTCGCTCGGCATACACTGCATACTCAAAATGGTCTGATACAACAAAATATCATCGTAGGGAACACCCGGAGGAAATCATGCAGCGCAAGGCATCCGCCCGCTGGCAGGGCACCGTCAAGGAAGGTCAAGGCACGATATCGACGCAGTCCGGCGTTCTGAAGGACGCACCTTATGGTTTCAACGCGCGCTTCGGCGACGGAAAGGGAACCAACCCGGAGGAGTTGCTCGGCGCGGCGCACGTCGGCTGCTTCACGATGGCGCTTTCGTTCGCGCTCAACAACGCCGGATTCACGGCCGAGGCGATCGACAGCGAGGCCGCTGTAACGCTGGACAAGGTCGGCGAAGCCTGGACGATTACCGCGGTGCATTTGACGACGCGGGCGCGCGTGCCCAAGATCGACGCCGCGAAATTCGCCGAGATCGCGGCCGGCGCCAAAGCCAACTGTCCGCTGTCGCGGGTGATCAACGCGACGATCACGATGGACGCGAAGCTGGTCGGATGAGGCGGCATTGAGCGGAGAACCGACGACGCCGATCAAGGGACGCGGCGCCACCTTCAATCCCGGGAACCGTTTTCGACGCGATGCGCGCGAAGCGGTGGACGACGGCTGGACGCCGCCGGGCGGCGACGACGACGCACCGCCGCCGCTCAAGACGACGGTGACCTTGCAGCGTGCGCGTACGATCATTGCGCGGAACGATTCCCCGGACATTCCGTTCACGCAGTCGATCAATCCGTACCAGGGTTGCGAACACGGCTGCGTCTATTGTTACGCCCGCCCGACGCACGCTTATCTCGATCTGTCGCCGGGGCTCGATTTCGAGACGAAGCTATTCGCCAAGCCCGATGCTGCGTCGATGCTCGAAGCGGAGCTCGCGAAGCCGGGGTACGTGTGCGATGCCATCGCGATGGGCACCAACACCGATCCATACCAGCCGATCGAGCGCGAATGGAAGATCACGCGGCAGATCCTCGAAGTGCTGGCTGCGTGCGAGCATCCGGTGTCCATCGTCACCAAGTCGGCGCTGGTCGAGCGCGACATCGACATTCTCGCGCCGATGGCGGCGAAGAATCTCGCGCGCGTCTACGTCTCGGTCACGACGCTCGACCGCGAGCTGGCGCGCAAGCTCGAGCCGCGCGCCGCCGCGCCGCAGCGGAGGCTCTCCGCGATCAAGACGCTGGCCGAAGCAGGCATCCCGGTCGGCGTGATGACCGCGCCGATCATTCCGCAGCTGACCGACAAGGACATGGAAGCGATCCTCGAAGCAGCGGCGGCGAATGGCGCGGCTTACGCCGGGTGGACGATGCTGCGCCTGCCGTTCGAGGTCAAGACGCTGTTTCGCGATTGGCTCGCGCAACACTACCCGTTGCGCGCCGACCACGTAATGAGCATCGTGCAGCAAGTACGCGGCGGGCGCGATAACGACCCGGAATTCGGCTCGCGCATGCGCGGGCAGGGACAGTTCGCCGACCTGATCGCCCGCCGCTTCGACATCGCGGCGCGCCGGCTCGGCCTCAACCGCGAACGCGCGCCGATGGACACCTCGCACTTCAAGCCGCCGGTGAGCGCGGCGCAGCGTGCCCAACTGACGCTGTTTTGAATGGCCTTGCATCGTGCGGCCGGGCCGCCGGACGAGCTGACCGAGAGGCTCGCGCAGTGCTACACGGGTGCGGTGCACGACGTGCTGCGGATGATGGGGCACGAGCGGTGTGTCCTGCCACCAGCGATCAAGGCGATCGCGTCAGGCACGCGACTCGCCGGCCCCGTCTGGACGGTCTCCGGCCGCATCGACCGCGCGCGCTCGCGCGACGAGACGCTCTTGTCGTGGTGCACGCTGTTGTCGCGGGCGCCCCCTGGCCACGTGATCGTCTGCCAGCCGAACAATCACGAGGTCGCATTGATGGGCGAGCTTTCCGCGCAGACGCTGCAGGCGCGAGGTGTGCTGGGCTACGTCGTCGACGGCGGCTCGCGCGACACCGACCTGGTGTTGGCGCAAGGGTTCCCGGTCTTCTGCGCATTCCTTACGCCGGCCGATATCGTCGAGCGCTGGATGTCGGACCACTACGGCGAGCCCATCGTCATCGGCGAAGTGACGATTGCGACCGGAGACTACATGCTCGGTGACCGTGACGGCGTCGTCATCGTGCCTCGCGGCTTGGTCGAAGAGGTAGTAACCCGTACCGAAGCCGTCGTCGCGACCGAGAGCGAGATGCGCCGTGCGCTGATCGGCGGCATGGACCCGGTCGAGGCCTACCACAAGTACGGCAAGTTCTGAAGCGCCCCTGCGCCTGTCTTCGCCGCACCTCTGACCGAACCGGGCTGCGATTTACCGCCGCGCCGCTGCGGGCGGCACCGCTCTCGCGCATCTTCGTGCAGGGCATGCTCACCAATGTCCTGAACCCGAAGGTCGCGTTGTTCTTCCTGGCCTTTCTGCCGCAATTCGTCGACCCGGCGGCGACGCATCGGCTGGCCGCGTTTCTGCTCCTCGGCACGGTTTTCAATACGACCGGCCTGGTGTGGAACCTGTTCGTGGCGTGGTCGTCTGCGGGGATCGGCCGGTGCATGACCGGTCTCCCCGGCCGCATGCACGCCCTGCATCGAATCGCCGGCGCCGTGTTCGTGGTCCTCGGCGTCAAGCTCGCGCTTACCACACGCCACGCCGCTTAAGCTTCAAGCGGGGGGCGTTTCGCCTTCGACCGGAGGCACGGCGCCCTCTATGGCTGCCTCAGATTCCGTTTTCTCCAGCTTGCGCTTGCGCTTTTCTTCCTGCTTTTTCTTCTTCTCCAGTTCCTTTTGCCGTTTCTGGTACTGATAGTTGGGTTTTGCCAAGGGTAAACCTCCCGTAGGGTCGCGTTACGGCGAGTTCGGTGCCGCACCGCAGCCGAAAGGCGCTCCGGTGCGACGCCGACGCCACGTCTGCCATCATTGTAGGGGCAATCGGCCCTTTCGCGTGAACTATACCGGCGCGATACGACCGCGCGCCGCCAGCGCTAGTGACTGGGTCGACCTACCTTGGCGCCCGACTTCCCGACCAGGAACTCCAGGTCGACGCCCTGGTCGGCCTGCTGCACGGTTTCGCAGTAAAGCTTCACCCAGCCGCGCTCGGCGTGCGGCCGCGGCGCCCTCCATTTCGCTTTTCGCCGCGCGAGCTCGGTGTCGGATACTTCGAGGTGAATGCGGCGCTTCGCGACGTCGAGCTCGATCGTGTCGCCGTTTTCGACCAGCGCCAGCGGCCCGCCGGCCGCCGCTTCGGGCGCGGTGTGCAGCACGACCGTCCCATACGCGGTACCCGACATGCGCGCGTCCGATATGCGGACCATATCGGTCACGCCTTTTTTCAGGAGCTTGGCCGGCAGCGCGAAGTTGCCTACCTCGGGGAACCCGGGGTAACCCTTGGGCCCACAATTCTTGAGTACCAGAATGTCGGATTCGCGCACGTCGAGCCCCGGATCGTCGATGCGCCTGTGCAGATCGTCGATGTCTTCGAACACCACGGCCCTGCCCTTGTGCTTGAGCAGCTTGGGGCTCGCCGCCGAAGGCTTCAGCACCGCGCCGTCCGGCGCCAGGTTGCCGCGCAGCACCGCGATGCCTCCCTGCGGCTTGAACGGCCGCCCCAGCGGCGTGATCACCGCCTCGTTGTAGTTGACCGCGTCCTTGACGTTGTCCCAGATCGTGCGGCCATTCGCCGTCAGCGCCTTCTTGTGCAAGAACTTCGCGATCGCCTTGATGACGACCGGCAGGCCGCCGGCGTAGTAGAAATCCTCCATCAGGTACTTGCCGGAAGGCATCAGATTGACCAGGCAGGGCATGTCGCGCCCAAGCCGGTCCCAATCGTCGAGCGATAGCCTTACGCCGACGCGTCCGGCGATGGCCAGCAAGTGGACGACCGCGTTGGTCGATCCGCCGATCGCGCCGTTGACCATGATCGCGTTTTCGAACGCGTCCTTGGTGAGGATCTTCGACATGCGCAGATCCTCGCGCACCATTTCGACGATGCGGCGTCCGGCCATGCGCGCCAGCACCTTGCGCCGCGAGTCGACCGCCGGAATCGCGGCGTTGGTCGGCAGCCCGATACCCAGTGCTTCGACCATCGACGCCATCGTCGAAGCGGTGCCCATCGTCATGCAGTGGCCGGCCGAGCGCGACATGCACGATTCGACTTCGACCATCTCCGATTCCTTCATCGCACCGGTCTTGAGCATCTCGGTGAATTTCCACACGTGCGTGCCGGAGCCGATGTCCTCGCCGCGGAACTTGCCGTTCAACATCGGGCCGCCGGAGATGCCTATCGTGGGCAGGTCGCAGGACGCAGCGCCCATCAGCAGCGCAGGCGTCGTCTTGTCGCAACCCATCATCAGCACGACGCCGTCGAACGGATTGGCACGAATCGATTCCTCGACGTCCATCGCGACCTGGTTTCGGAACAGCATCGTCGTCGGTCGCATCAGCGTTTCACCGAGGCTCATCACCGGGAATTCGATCGGGAACCCGCCGGAGTCGAGCACGCCCGAGCGGACGTGTTCCGCCAGCTCGCGAAAATGCGCGTTGCACGGCGTTGCCTGCGACCAAGTGTTGCAGATGCCGATCACCGGGCGACCGTCGAACTGGTCGTGCGGGATGCCCTGATTTTTCATCCACGAGCGATGCACCAGCGCGTCGCGGTCGTGACGGCCGAACCACTTGGTGGAGCGAAGCGGCGTTGCTGATTTTCGAGGTTTCTTTGCCATGCTTGTCTGTTGTCCGGTCGGTCGTTGGAAACGCGTTGCGGGGGCGGCCTAGCCGCGCGGCCTAAGCGGCAAGCCGCTGTCCGGTCGCTTGATCGAATACATGCACCATCGCCGGGTCGACGGAGAGGCCGATCCGGTCACCCGGCTTGACCTGCGGCCGCCCGTGCGTGACGAGTACGATCTGCGTTTCGCCGGCCTGAACCAGGAGTTCGGTTTCGGCGCCGGTCGGCTCGACCACGGTGATCTCCGCGGGCACCGCATCGGCGACACCGCCATCCGCAAGCGACAGATGCTCGGGCCGGATGCCATAGGCGACCGCCTGTCCGTCGACGCCTGCCGTCGAACGAAGCGGCCAGCGCAGGCCGCCATCGGCCTCGATGAACGCGCCGCCGCCGCCGCGTCGCAACCTGCCGTTGACGATGTTCATCGCCGGGGAGCCGATGAATTGCGCGACGAACAGGTTGTCGGGCCGGTCGTAGAGGTCGAGCGGCGTTCCTATCTGCTCTATGCGGCCGTCGTGCATCACCACGATGCGATCGGCCATCGTCATCGCCTCGACCTGGTCGTGCGTCACGTATACGGTCGTCGTCTTGAGCCGCTGGTGCAGCGCCTTGATCTCGGCCCGCATCGCGACGCGCAGCTTGGCGTCGAGGTTCGACAGCGGCTCGTCGAACAGGAAAACCTTGGGATCGCGCACGATCGCGCGTCCCATCGCCACTCGCTGCCGCTGCCCGCCCGACAGCTCGCGCGGATAGCGGTGCAGATAAGGATCGAGGTTCAGGATCTTCGCCGCCCTGGCGACGCGCTCTTCGATCGTCTTCGCGTCGGCCTTGCGCAGCTTCAGACTGAACGCCATGTTGGCGGCGACCGTCATGTGCGGGTAGAGCGCATAGCTCTGGAACACCATCGCGATGTCGCGATCCTTCGACTCGACGTCGTTGACCACCTTGCTGTCGATCGCGATCGTCCCTGCCGAGATCTCCTCGAGTCCCGCCAGCATCCGCAGCAAGGTCGACTTGCCGCAGCCGGAGGGCCCGACCAAAACCATGAACTCGCCGTCCTTGATGTCGAAGCCGATGCCGTGGATGACCTTGGTCGATCCAAAGCTTTTTTCGATGTCGTGAAACGATACCGATGCCATGACTGTTGTCTCCAGGAAGCGTGAGCCCCAGCGGTTCCTCGTCGTTAACTCTTCACGGCGCCGGCGGTCAATCCGCCAACCATGTAGCGTTTGAATGCATAGTAGATCGCGGCAGGAGGCAGCGCATAAATCAGGCCGACGGTCATCAAGAGCTCCCAGGGCGAATCGTCGGCGGCCAGAAAGTTACCCAAGGCGACGCCCAGCGTTATCTGCTTTTCATTCGAAAGCAGCAGGAACGCGTACAGGTATTCGTTCCAGGCCAGAAGCAGCGCGTATGTGCCGATGGCCACCAGCGAGGGCATCATCAGCGGCACGTACACCAGCCGGAAGAGCTGCAGCGGCGATGCACCGTCGATCCTCGCCGCTTCGTCGAGCTCGTACGGGAGCTTGTCGGAGGCCTGCTTCAGCACCCAGATCGAATACGGGGAGGCGATCGTGACCATCGCCAGGATCAGCGCCCACTGGTTGTTCAGCAGGCCGTAGTTCCCCATCGTCTTGTACATCGGCACCGCGAGAAACGCCGCCGGGATGAAATAGGTGAACAGCGCAAGGTTCATCACCAGCCTGCCGCCCTTGACCTTGAGCCGGCTGATAGCGAACGCGGCGCCCGGTCGCGACCAGCAGCGTCAGCGCGCCGACGGTGACGGCGATCAACAGCGAGTTCCACAACTGCAGCCAGAAATGATTCAGGTAGTAGTGCTGCTCCCGGAAGACGACCTCGAAGTTGTGCAGCGTCGGATGATCGGGCCAGAGCTTGCCGGCGAACGCCGATTCCTTCGGCGAGATCGAGAACAGAAACAGGTGATAGATCGGCAGCATCGTCCAGAGCAGCACCGGAATGCCGATCAGCAGCAGCTTCGCTTCGGCGGTGACGTCCTTGAGCTTCACTTCGACAAGCGCTTCATCATGAAATAGACCAGCGGCAGCACCAGCGGCATCGCGCAGACAATCGACGCCATCGCCAGGTCTACCTGATCGAGTCGCAGGTACCGGATGCCGAGCGTCGCGAGCACGTGCGTCAGATCGGCGGGGCCGCCACCGGTCAACAGATAGACGCTGTTGAAATCGCCGAGCGTCCAGATCATCGACAGGATTGTGGACGTCAGATACAGCGTCCGCATCGACGGCCAGGTGATGAAGCGGAACTTCTGCCAGGTCGACGCACCGTCGACCGACGCAGCCTCATAGTGCTCGGCGGGTATCGCCAGGCGTCCGGCGATCAATATGAGCGTCCAGAACGGCAGCGATTTCCAGATATGCACGATGATCGCCATCGCGAGCGCGATCGTCGGATCGTTGAGCCAGTTCGGGCCATCCGCGCCGGTAAACCTGAAAATCAGGCTGTTGATGATGCCCCACTCGGGGTTGAGCATGAACCGTATCGACAAGATGGTCGGAATCGACGGCACCGCCCACGGGAGAATGAACAGCAACGAAAGCCATTTGATCCACCATCGCGCCTGCACGAAGAATCCCGACAGGAACAGCGCGATCACCATCTTGATGTTGATGCCGACGATCAGGAAGACCAGCGTGTTCAGCACCGAACGCGTGAAGATCGGATCGTCGACCAGCTTGACGTAACTCGCCGGATGGCGCGCGAGCCAGAGGCCGTACCCGATCGGGTAGAGCACGAACACCAGGAACACCAGCACGTACGGAGTGAGCAGAATCAGGCCCCACGTCTGCCAGGGCGACATGCCTTTCCTTGCCGGACCCGTGGGAAGCGCGGGCTCGGCGCGTGGGAGTGCGATCGTGGACACGTTTATCTGATCCCGTCGCCGCGAGGAAAAGGGCTGGCGCGAGCGGAATCTTCGCCCCCGCTCGCGCCAGCCCTCTCCCGATTCGGGAGAGGGTGGCAATGCCTCAACCAGCGACTGCCTTGATGCGAGCGATCATTTCGTCGACCGCCTTGTCCACCGGCACCTTCTCGTTGACGACTCGATTCATCGCCTTCGCCCACACGTTCTCGTTGTTCAGAATCGTGAACTTGTAGTTCTTGGTGAACTCGAACGTCACCGTGCCGGCATGAAACTGGTTGTACACCGACTGGCGATGGCGGTCGGCCTTCCAGAACGCGCTTTCCGCGGCCGTCTTGGTCACCGGGTACCAACGGCCCAGCGAGCCTTCGACGTACGGCGTCAGGTTCTGCTCCTGCAGCATGAACGCCACGAATTCCTTCGCGCGCTTTTTGTTCTTCGCGTTCTCGAATATCACTCCGGTCTTTACCGCCGCCCGGTAGACCATCTTCGAGCCGTCGGGCTTGTTGGGGAAGCCCGCCGTCGCGATCAATTCCTGGTAGTTCTTCTTCGCTTGCGCGCGCTGTTCGGCGGAAAGCGTTTCGTTGTTCATGTCGTCGAGCCATTTCGCGGCGATCGAGATCGTCGCGTTGTGGGTCATGATGATCGTCTTGTTGTGGAACGCGACGTTGTTGTCCGGGTCCTTCCACGACGTCGACGACGGCGGCGTGCAGCCCTTGACGTACGGCTCGGTGTAGTCGCGCAGCGCGTTGATGAGCCCCTGCTTGACCTTGGGATCGTCGACCAGCAATTTGCCGTTGTCGTCGACGAGCTTCACGTTGTACGCGTCCATGAACGTCAGGAACGAGAAGAACGAGTCGCTCGAATCGACGCCCATCGGAAAGCCGGTAGCGTAGTTGCGAGTTCCGGTCTTCTGCCGGTATGCCGGCTGCACCTTGTCGCACCAGAACGACCAGTAGCCCTTCCAGTCGGTCGGAATGTCGGATTCCTTGAAGCCCGCGGTGTTCAGCATGTCGATCCAATACTGGATATGCATCGTCTGCTGCTTCAGCGGAAACGCGTAGTACGCGCGCTTCTTGGTCTGGTCGTCGTACAGGTACGTCGTCTCGAGCGTGTTGGGCAGGAACTGCGCCTTCATCGGCGTCAGGATGTCGGTGAGATCCTCGAGCTTGCCGTCGAAGGCCCACTTGCCGGTGACCTGGAAATCGTACACGTCGCCATAGGAGACATCGGGTGGTGTCCCCGCGTCGAGCGCCGCGACCGTTTTCGGAATCGTGTCCTGCACCGGATATTGCGAGAGCTCGACCTTGACCTTGGTCTTGTCCTCGAACTTCTTGATCGCCGCGAGCAATGCGTCGTCCTCGGACTTGTAGAAACCCTTGTTCCACCAGACGTTGAGCGTTTCCTGCGCCAGCGCTTGCCCCGCAAAGGCCAGTGCACAGCCGGCGACAATGCCGGCGACGATTTTCTTCATTGCGCTCCTCCTTCGATACCTTGATTTTCGAGTCTGCCGCGTCCCGCAGCTGGCCGTGGCAGCGTAAGGTCAAGCTGTTTCGCTGTCAATCAAGCCGGCATCACATGACAGCACCCAGATACCAAGGCACGAATTCGTTCTGTCCGTATCCGTGCAGTTCGCTCTTGCTCTTCTGCCCCGACGCGGTGTCGAGGATCATGCGGAAGAATCGCTCGCCCATCTCGTCGACCGACGCCGTTCCGTCGACGATCTCGCCGCAGTTGATGTCGATGTCCTCTTCCTGCCGGTTCCACAACGCGGTGTTGGTCGCGAGCTTCAGCGACGGCGACGGCGCGCAGCCGTACGCCGAGCCGCGACCGGTCGTGAAGCAGATCATGTTGGCACCGCCTGCGACCTGGCCCGTCGCGGACACCGGATCGTAGCCCGGCGTGTCCATGTACACGAACCCCTTGGCAGTCACCGGCTCCGCGTACTCGTAGACGGCGACCAGATTGGTCGTGCCGCCCTTCGCTACCGCGCCCAGCGACTTCTCGAGTATCGTCGTCAGCCCGCCGGCCTTGTTGCCCGGCGACGGATTGTTGTTCATCTCGCCCTTGTTGCGCGCCGTGTATTCCTCCCACCACTTGATGCGCCCGATCAGCTTGTCGCCGACTTCCTTCGATACCGCGCGGCGCGTCAGCAGGTGTTCGGCGCCGTAGATCTCCGGCGTCTCGGACAGTATCGCCGTGCCGCCGTGCCTCACCAGTCAGGTCGACCGCCGCGCCCAGCGCGGGATTCGCCGTGATTCCCGAGTAGCCGTCCGAGCCGCCGCACTGCAGGCCGAGCACGAGGTGGCTCGCCGGAACGCGCTCGCGCGCCACGCCGTTCGCGTGCGGCAGCATCTCCTCGACCATCGCGACGCCCTTCGCGATCGACTTCGCCGGTACCCCCCGTGTCCTGGATGCTGAACGTGCGCAGCAGCGGACCTTCCTGCAGGCTTTCCGCGCCGAGCAGCGCGTTGATCTGGTTGGCTTCGCAGCCGAGGCCGACGATCAGCACGCCGGCGAAGTTGGCGTGGCGCGCGTAGCCGCCCAGCGTACGCCGCAGCACCTGCATGCTCTCGCCCTGCACGTCCATGCCGCAGCCGCTGCCGTGCGTCAGCGCGACCACGCCGTCGACGTTGGGGAACCGCGGCCAGTGCCTCGCCCTTGAACGCGTCGGCGATGCCATGCGCGACGGTCGCCGAGCAGTTCACCGTCGACAGGATACCGATGTAGTTTCGCGTTGCGACGCGGCCGTCGGGCCGGACGATGCCCATGAACGTCGCCGCCGGCTCGACGAATTGCGTGGGCTTCACGTCCGCGCCGATCGCGTAGTCGCGGGCGAAATCGCCCATCGCGAGATTGTGCAGGTGCACGTGCTCGCCGCGCCGCGATCGGGCGCTTGGCGAAGCCGATGATCTGGTTGTAGCGCTTGACCGGTTCGCCCACTGCAATGGCGCGCGTGGCGACCTTGTGCCCCGGCGGGATCAGCCCGGAGATCGTGACTTTCTCGTCGAGCAGCGACGGTGCCCGAGACGAGCTGCTGCCTGGCGATGACGACGTCGTCGGCGGGATGCAGGCGTATCGTGAAGGAAGTCTTGGTCAGCATGGGTCAGCTCCCGCAGAGTGCGCCTCGAGGTCATCGTTAGACGCGTCGATGGCCGGCGGTTCGTCAGTAGAACAGGTGCGGCAGCCACAGCGAAATCGACGGCACGTAGGTGATGAGCACGAGGCTCGAGCAGCAGCGGCACCAGCCACGGCAGGATCGCCATCGTCGTCTTCTCGATCGACAGGTTGGCGACGCGCGCCAGCACGAACAGCACCATGCCCATCGGCGGATGCAGCAGGCCGATCATCAGATTGAGCACCATGACCAGGCCGAAGTGCACCGGGTCGATGCCGAGCTGCGTGCACGACCGGCATCAGCACCGGGACCAGGATCAGGATCGCGGCGGTCGGCTCGAGAAAGCAGCCGACGAACAGCATCAGCAGGTTGGCCAGCAAGCAGGAACACCCATGGGCTGTGCGTGAAGGACAGGACCCAGACCGCAACGGCGTCGGTGACCTTGGTGGCGGTGAGCATCCAGCCGAAGATCGACGCGGCGGCGACGATGAACATCACCGTCGCCGTGGTCTCGATCGTGTCCATCGAGACCTTGACCAGCATCTTCCAGGTCAGCGTGCGGTACCAGACGAGCCCGAGGAACAGCGCCCAGACGCAGGCGCGATCGCGCCTTCGGTCGGCGTGAACACGCCCGTCGTCATGCCGCCGATCAGCAGCACCGGCGTCATGATCGGCAGCACCGCATCGAATTTGAATTTCCAGTCGGCGGCGAGCAGCGCGGCGAGGCCGACGACCGAACGGCGAGATTGAACGGCACGCCGGCCGCGATCACGCGCCCACATCACCAGCGGAAAGCCGATGACGATCGCAAGCTCGCCCACGCGCCTTGCCGACGCGCGCCCACTCGAACTCGATGTCGCCGCCCCAGTGGTACTTGTGCGCGTAATAGGCGACCGTCGTCATCATCAGGACCGGCCATGACGACGCCCGGAACGATGCCGGCGACGAAGAGCTGGCCGACCGAGACGTTGGCCATCATTCCGTAGATCACGAACGGCAGCGACGGCGGGATGATCGGTCCCAGCGTCGCGGACGCCGCGGTGACGCCGACCGAGAATCCGAGGTCGTAGCCTTGATCCTTCATCGCCTTGATCTCGATCGTGCCAAGCCCGCGGCATCGGCGATCGCGGTGCCCGACATGCCGGCGAAGATCACCGAGCCGATGATGTTGACGTGGCCCAATCCGCCCTTGCAGCCAGCCGACGAGCGCCAGCGCGAAGTTGTAGATGCGGTTGGTGATGCCGGCGTTGTTCATCAGGTTGCCGGCGAGGATGAAGAACGGCACCGCCAGCAGCGGAAAGCTGTCGATGCCGCTGACCATCCGGTGGACGACGACGAACGGCGGCAGATCGCCGGTCAGCAGGATGATACACGAGCGCCGAGCCGGCCATGGCGATGGCGACCGGGACGCCGCCCGCCATCATCGCCAGGAACGAGCCGAGCAGCGCCGGCGTCATGCCGCGTCCCGATATGCGCCGCGATCACACGCTCTCCTCGATCAGCGTCTCGGGCCGCTCGAGCGCGCTGTAGCCCCGCCGCCAATGCGCGACCAGCGACCTGCACCGATCGCAGCGCCGCGCAGGCGAAGCCGAACAGCGCAGACGCCGTAGACGAGGTTCATCGGCAGGTCGACGATCGTCATGCTTGTAGTTGCCCATCTTCTGCATCATCTGCCAGCGTCAGCACGACCGCGTAGGCGAAGAACAGCGACGCGGACGACGTCGACCAGCGTCGACATCGCCCGGCACACCGGCTTCGGCAGCAAGCGGTAGAAGAAGTCGACGTGGATGTGACGATTGGTTGCGCACCGAGGCGGCAATCGCGATGAACACCGACGCAGATCAGCAGATAGCGCGCGATCTCCTCGGTCCACGACGCCGAGTCGTTGAGCGCGTAACGGGTGAAGAACTGGTAGAAGATGTCGAGCGCGAGCACCCAGAAGAAGCGCGAACGCGATCCACGCCTCGACCGTATAGATGCGACAGATCGATCGGCGCGTCGTGGATGTTGAAATGGCCGGTCTCGTCGAGGACGTGCTCGTCGGCCGCCAACGGCCGCGGCAGCGCGTCGATCGCCGGCTCGTTCATCGGATTCGCCGCTCGTCGGTATCGCGATCATCTTCTCGCCTCGTCACCGTCTCGCAGGACGCTCCAGCCTCACTTGATCGGCCTGGATCTTGTCCCAGTCGGCCTTGAGGTAGCCCATCGACTCGAAGGTGACGTTCTTCAGCATCGCGTCCTGGAACGATTTCTTGTCGACCGCCGTGCACGGTCAGGCCCTTCTTGCGGAACTCGTCGGCCAGCTCGCCTTCGCGTTTCTGGATCTGCGCGGTCGCCTTGGCGGCCGCTTCCTGCGTCACGTCGGTGAAGATCTTCTTCTCCTGGTCGGAGAGCTTGTTCCAGACGTGCGGAGCGACCTGCAGTGGCCAGCGAATCGACGATGTGGCCGGTCAGGATGATGTACTTCTGGACCTCGTAGAACTTCTTCGCCTCGATCGTCGTCAGCGGATTCTCCTGCGCGTCGACGGTGCCGTTCTGCAGCGCCAGATAGACCTCGGCAAAGGCGATCGGCGTCGGATTGGCGCCGCAGGATTTCGGCAGCGCGAGGTACGCCGGCACGTCCGGCACGCGCATCTTCAGCCCCTTCATGCCGGCGCAGTCGGTGAACGGCCTGTTCGACGTCGTATGGCGCGCGCCGTAGTAGGTCATCGCCGTGATCTGGATGCCGGTCTTGTTGCGGTATTCGTCGGTCATCTCCTTGAACGCGGGCTCTGCGCCCACTTGATCAGGTGATCGCCGTCGCGGAACGTGTACGGGTAGTAGCCGACGCCGATGCGCGGCATCGTGCGCGCCGCGAACGACAGCCCGGAGATGATCATGTCGACCGTGCCCAGCGTCAGGCCCTGGTTGATGTCGGACTCCTTGCCGAGGCTCGACGCCGGGAACACGTCGATGTGGTACTTGCCGTTGGTGCGCTTCTCGATCTCGCCGGCGGCCCACACCGACCACGTGTGATACGGCTCCGAGGTCTCGTAGACGTGCGCCCATTTGAGCTTGGTCTGCTGCGCGAGCGCCGCGCCCGACGCCGATAGCGACGATCGCCGACGAGCAGGGCAAATCTGCCGATCCAACGCATGGTGCGTCCTCCAGTGTTTTATCGTTGTGACGTAAAGTGCGGCGTTCAGGCCGCGACGACCTGGACCTTGGTGCTCTTTGTCTTGTCTTTCGCCAGCTCGAACGCCTTGACTGCTTCCTGCAGAGGAAACTGGCCGGACAGCAAGGGCTTCACGTCGACGCGGCGCGACGACAGGTAATCGACCGCCCAGTCGAACTCGATCCCCCAGCGGAACGCACCCTTGAGATCCAGTTCCTTGGCCATGATCTCGTTGACGACGAACGGCATCGGCTCGTGGGGAATGGTTCCGACCTGCACAATCGTGCCGCCGCGCTTCGCCGCGGCGACGCAAGCCTTCAGCGCGGCGAAGCTGCCGGAGACCTCGAACGCGACGTCGTATTGCGGCGCCGCCAGCGCGTCCGCCTCCCGGTCGGCGCGTATCGTGCGATCGGCGCCGACCCGCTTCGCGGTGGCGAGCGGCCGGTCGAGGATGTCGGAGACCGCGACGTGCTTCGCCCCCGCCAGGCGCGCCGCGATCACCGTCAGGCAGCCGATCGTCCCTGCGCCGGTTATAAGCACCGACTTTCCGAGCAGCTCCGGACCCCGATTGACCGCGTGCAGCGCCACCGCAAGCGGCTCGGCGAACGCGATCTCGCCCAGCGAGACGTCGGCGGCCACCGGATAGCATTGCCGCTCGCCCATCACGAAATACTCGCAGAACATGCCCTGCGCGTGCGGGAAAAGGCTGGCACTGCCCAGAAAGCGCATGTTGCGGCAGAGCTGCTCGCGTCCCTCGCGGCAGTAGTCGCATTGCCCGCACGCATGCGACGGGCTGACCGCGATCTGATCGCCCGGCTTGACGCGCGTGACACCGGGGCCGATCTTGGCGACGATGCCCGAGGCCTCGTGCCCGGGGATCAGCGGCTCGCGAATCACGAAGCTGCCATTGCGCCCTTCGTAGTAGTAGTGCAGGTCGGAACCGCAGATGCCTCCGGCGCCGAGGCGGATCAGCACTTGGCCGGCGCCGACCTCCGGCAGCTCGGCGGGCTCGATGCGCAGGTCTTCCTTGGCGTGGATGCGGCAGGTCAGCATGATCTTTCTCCGTCGGGCCGGTCGCGCGACTACTGGCGCGTATCCCAGCCGGTGTTGAAGCGCTTGTAGGCCTTGTTCAGGTGCTTCTGCATTGCAGCGCGCGCCGCGTCGGCGTCGCGCGCGACGATCGCCTTCAGCACGTTGCGGTGTTCGGCAAGGGCGGCGACCCACAGTTCCGGAGTGTCGTAATGATGTTCGAGCTGCGAGAACAGCGGCCCCATCCGCTCTTCCCAGAGCATTTTCAGCACCGCGACCAGCGCACCGTTTCCGGTGGCCTCCGCGACGCGCAGGTGGAACAACCGGTCGGCGGCAAGCGGCTGAACCTTGTCCGTCTCCATGATCCGCTGCATCTGGAGAAGCGCATCCTCGATCGCCACGATGTGCTCTTTTTTCGCCGACTTGGCAGCTAGCGCCGCGCATTCGCCCTCGATGATCCACCGCGCACGCAGGAGCTCGAACGGCCCCGACGCAGCCTGCACTTCGTCCCCGTGGCTGTTGCCCCCGCCGACCACGTAAATGCCCGAGCCGATGCGCACTTCGACCAGGCCCTCGACTTCCAACGCGATCAAGGCCTCGCGCACCGACGGCCTCGACACGCCGAGCTGCCGGGCCAGATCGCGCTCGGGCGGCAGTCTCTGCCCGGCCGTATATTCGCCGGACCGGACAAGCGAGCGGATCTGATCGGCGATCTGGCGATATAACCGGCGGGGCTCGATACTCTGGATGGGCATGGTCGGGGCCGCGGGGCTTTGCCCGCGCGACGCGAGCAAGGTCGCTTAGGGCAGCCTAGCTAAGCAAAATACACCAATTTGGTCAAGTGGTCTTACCAATTTTCCACCCGCTTTGCTAAACTGAGCCTCCACAACAGGAGATTTCGCTTGAGCGGACGACTCGCGGGTAAATTGGCACTCATCACCGCGGCCGGACAGGGCATCGGACGTGCCGCGGCGCTGGCGATGGCGAAGGAAGGTGCCTCCGTCTGGGCGACCGACGTCAACCCGGTATTGCTCGAACAATACCGCGGCGTTGCCAACATCAGCACCCGAATGCTGGACGTGCTCGACGATGCCGCGGTGCGCGCGGCCATCGACGCGCTGCCGCCGCTCGACGTGCTGTTCAACTGCGCCGGCTACGTCCATCACGGCAGCGTGCTCGACTGCACGCCGAAGGATTGGGCGAAGAGCTTCGACCTCAACGTGCGCGCCATGTACATCACGATCCAGTCCGCGCTGCCCAGAATGCTCGACCATTGCGCCAAGACCGGGGGAACTGCCAGCATCATCAACATGGCTTCGGTCGCAGGCTCGCTCAAAGGCATTCCGAATCGGTTCGCCTACGGGGCGAGCAAGGCCGCGGTCGTCGGGCTGACCAAGTCGGTCGCAGCCGATTTCGTTGCAAGGGGGATACGCTGCAACGCGATCGCGCCGGGTACCGTCGATACCCCGTCGCTGCACGAGCGAATCGCCGCCTTTCCCGATCCCGTGGAAGCGCGCCGCAACTTCATCGCGCGCCAGCCGATGGGCCGGCTCGCCACGCCCGAGGAGATCGCTCCGGTGGTGGTGTTTCTCGCGTCGGACGAATCGGCGTTTGCAACCGGGACCGTCTATCCGGTCGACGGCGGCATGACCATATGACTTAAGGCTTCGCAGCGCCGTCCGTGCTTCGATAAGGCTCGGCACGAATGGCGGATCGCTCAATCGTTCGTCCTGAGCCAGCCGAAGGGCGAACTTCGATGGGAAACAGACAATGAAACTCGTACGCTACGGCCCCGCGGGCAAGGAAAAACCCGGACTGATCGACGCCGACGGCAAGCTGCGCGACTTGTCGAAGAAGATTCGCGACGTCGACGCAACGACGCTCGCTCCAGCCAAGCTCAAGGAACTGGCCAAGCTCGACACCAAGCGGCTGCCCCTGGTCAAGGGCAAGCCCCGCTTCGGTCCTTGCGTCGCCACCCCGTCGAAATTCGTCGCCATCGGGCTCAACTACATCGATCACGCCAAAGAAACCGGTGCGCCGATTCCCGAGCATCCGATCGTGTTCTTCAAGTCGCAGACCTGTATCGTCGGCCCGAACGACAACGTGATGCTGCCGCAGGATTCGGTGAGCACCGACTGGGAAGTCGAGCTAGGCGTCGTCATCTCGCGTACCGCGCGTCATGTGGCGGAAAAGGACGCGTTGAAATACGTCGCTGGTTACTGCATCGTCAACGACGTCTCGGAACGCGAGTTCCAGATGAAGCGCAGCGCCTCGCAATGGAACAAGGGCAAGGGCTGCGACACTTTCGGCCCTATCGGACCGTACCTGGTGACCACCGACGAGATCCGCGACCCGCAGAAACTCGACATGTGGCTCGACGTCAACGGCGTGCGCCGGCAGACCGGCAACACCCGGACGATGATCTTCGGCATCGCCGCCCTGGTCGCCGACGTGTCGCGCTATATGACGCTATTGCCCGGCGATGTCATCACGACCGGCACGCCGCCCGGCGTAGGGCTGGGGATGAAGCCGACGCCGCAATACCTGAAGGCCGGCGACGTCGTCACCTTGGGCATCCAGGGCCTCGGCGAGCAGCGCCAGAAAATCGTCCCATTCAAAAAGGGACGCTAGCCCGGCGCGACCGTGATCGGCAACGACGCCACGCGCGGGCTGTCGCGCGACGCATTCCTCTACCCTGCGCTGGCCGCGACCCGGACCGGGCGGCTGGCGCTCGACGCCTTGCACACGATGTACTGGGAGGAGTCGGGCAATCCGCGCGGCGTGCCCGTCGTCTTCCTGCACGGAGGTCCCGGCGGCGGCAGCTCGCCCGACCACCGGCGCTTCTACGATCCTGCGTATTACCGGATCGTCGTCTACGACCAGCGCGGTGCCGGCCAGTCGACGCCGCTGGGGGAATTGCGCGATAACACGACGCCCCTGCTCGTCGCCGACGTCGAGCGGCTGCGCGCACACCTGGGCATCGAGCGCTGGCTGCTGTTCGGTGGCTCGTGGGGCTCGACCCTCGCGCTGGCTTATGCCGAAGCGCATACCGAACGCGTGCTGGGGCTCGTGCTGCGCGGCATCTTCCTGTGTCGGCCGCAGGAAATTCGCTGGTTTCTCTATCAAATGCGCTTCATGCAGCCCGAAGCGTGGCGAAGCTTCGCCGAATACCTGCCGGCGGACGAGCGCGACGACCTGCTCGCCGGCTACCACCGCCGCCTGATCGATCCCGATCCGGCGGTGCACCTGCCTGCCGCACATCGCTGGAGCCGGTACGAAGGCTCCTGCTCGACCTTGCTGCCCGACCCCGACCTGGTGTCGCATTTCGACGAGGATGCGGTGGCGTTGGCGATCGCGCGCATCGAGGCCCACTACTTCGTCAATCGGATCTTTCTGCCGGACAACGCGCTGCTGGCCGCCATCGACCGCATCCGCCATCTGCCCTGCACGATCGTCCAGGGTCGCTACGATCTCGTCTGCCCAATCTTCTCCGCCGATGAGCTGCACCGCGCCTGGCCCGAAGCCGACTACATCGTCGTCGGCGACGCCGGTCACTCGGCGCGCGAGCCGGGCATCGCGCGGGAACTGGTCGCTGCGACCGATCGATTTCGACGACGGCTGGCCGCCGCGCGTTAGCTTCGGCGACCGGCCGAGCTCGATCGTTCGTTCGGCCGACCGATAGTCGCTACGGCTGGTCGGCCTCGCCGTCGGGCGGAACCCGGAACGCCGTCACCTGGAACGACAAACCGATATCGTCGCCGACCATGCCCAGCGCGTAGTTCATGCCGAAATCGGAGCGCCTGATGACGGTGTCGACCTCCGCGCCGCAGCCTTCGCGGCCGCTGTCCGGGTCCTTGCCGCAATCGAGCCGGGCGACGTGCAATTCGACCGCACGGGTGACGTTGTGCATCGTAAGCTCGCCGGCGACACCGATCAGCCGCGCGCTATCGAAGGTGAGCTGAGTCGAACGGAAGCGCACCACCGGATAGTGCCGGGTATCGAACATATCCTCGCCGCGCAAAAACGCATCGCGCGCCGCCCAGCCGGTGTCTACCGACGATGCATCGACGACGAAGTCGATCCGGCCGGTATGCGCCTCGGGATCGAGCACGATCGTGCCGCGAGTGCGCCCGAAATGGCCGCGCTGCAGCGACAAGCCCATGTGGCTGACGGCGAACTGCGCGTTGGTCAGCTCGGGATCAACGCGATAGACCTCCGGTGCGAGCGCCGCGCCCGCCGCAGCCGGCGGGATCTGCGCGATCAGCGTCGCAAGCCCGAGCAGCAAAGTTGCGGCTGCGCGGCCGAACAGCCCGAATCGACGCATCGTGAGGAAGGCCCCATTCATATCTCGGAAAAACTACTCCCGGTATGCCTCGATCGGAATCGTGATTCGCACCTCGTCGCCCGATGAGCGCCCGATGCCGGTTTTCATTCCCCAGTCGGAGCGCTTGATTGTCGTCGTCACTTCTGCCCCGCACATCGGCTTCTTGTTGAATGGATTCTCGCCGCACTGAAAATCGGCGACCTTGAGCGTGACCGGTTTGGTGACGCCGATCATCGTCAGTTCACCGTCGACCCCGGTGAGTCGATCGCCATCGAAATGCATGCCTGTCGACTTGAACGTCATCGTCGGGTACTTGGCGACGTTGAAATAGTCCTCGCCCTTCAAGATGCTGTCGAGCCGCGGGTCGTGCGACCGGACCGACGTCGTGTCTATGGTCACGTCGATGCTGCCCTTCTTCGCTTCGCGGTCGAGCATGATTTTCGCGGTCGACTTGGTGAATTCGCCGCGCTGCGTCGAGAAAATCGTGTGCTTGATCTCGTACGCCGGCTCCGAATGCACCGGGTCGGTAACGTAATTTTCCTCGGCGGCGGCAGCGGCGCCTGCGGTGGTCGCGAGCAGCAGCGCAATGGCTATCGCGCCGGACTGTCTGGGCATGAAATGACTCCTCGGTTTCGAACGGGAAGACGACGCGCGGCCGATCGAGACAACAGTCGCCGCGCTGCGATTATTCCATGCCTGCAAGGCCCGGTGCTATTTGACCGGCGGCAGCACCATGCGCACCCGCACGCTGACCTCGTTGGCGACAGTGTCGACATCGGCCCAGTCGGCATCGCCGATACGGTAGTCGAGCCGCTTGATCGTGAACGCGCCCTCGGCGACGCTGTTGCCCGAGCCGTCCTTGCCCAGCTCGAAGGGCACGATGGCATCGTGGGCGATGCCCTTCAGCGTCAGCTTGCCGGCGACCTCGTATTTGCCGCCGCCCAAAGACTTGACCGAGCTCGAGACGAATTTGGCGATCGGATACCTGGCGATGTCGAACCAGGATGATCGCTTGACCTCGGTTTCGGCTTCGTCGCTGGCCAGGTCGATGCTGCCGAGCTCGATATCGAAATCGGCCTTCGAATGCGCCAGATCCCCCGGCATGAACACGATGTTGGCCTTCCAGCGGCGGAATGTACCTTCGACATTGACGCCCATCTGTTTGGATACGAACCGAATCTCGCTTTTGTCGATCAGCACGCCCTCGGCGCCGGCCTGGCCGGCGGCGAGCAACATCATCCCGAGCGAGGGAATAAACGAGCGCAGTCGCATTAACGTGGACCTTTCCCCTGGATCGCCGACCGCCACGGCGGCAGCATACGCGTCAGCACGGTATCGCGGTCGATGAAATGGTGTTTGAGCGCTGCCGCGATATGGATACAGACCAGCGAAAACAAGGTGAAGTTCAACGTCAGATGCACCGCCAGCAGCGCGCGCGCCAGCACGCGGTCCTTCGGCACCAGGTCGGGCAGCGGAAAAAGACCCAGGTAGACGACCTGGACGCCGGTCGACGAGCTGTAGATCCACCCCGACAGGGGAATGATCAGTAGCAGGACATAGAGTGCGCCATGGACCAGCACCGATGCCCGTCGCTGCCATGCCGGCATCGTCGCCAGCGGAAGCGGAGCGGCATGGCCCACGCGCCAAGCCAGGCGGAGGAAGGTCACCAGGAATACGGTGATGCCGATCCACTTGTGCCAGGCATACCACTGCAGTTTCTGGCGGCCGAGCGGAAGGCCGACCATCGACAGGCCCACGGTAAAGCTGCCGACGAGCAGCATCGCGGTCAGCCAGTGCAGTGCGATTGCCATCCGGCCGTATTGCTCTCCGCCGTCCTGTGCGATTGGCTCGAGATCATCCATGCCCCACCTCTTGTAATGCGATCGGCAGCACCGTGTCAACGCGAGGCACGCCCGGGGGCCTGCGCCGCTATAATGAGCCGATCATCATGATGGCCAAGTTGCAGTCGACACCGGTCGGCGCGCCTGCGGGGAATGCCGACTGGCTCATCCGCAGCCGCGCCGCAGTCTGGCATCCGTGCACGCAGATGAAGCGGCACGAAAGGCTGCCGCTGGTGCCGATCGCCCGCGGCCGCGGCGCGTGGCTCTACGATTTCGACGGCAGACGCTATCTCGACGCGGTCAGCTCGTGGTGGGTCAACCTGTTCGGTCACGCGCATCCGAAGATCAATGCGGCGATCGCGTCCCAGCTCGACGACCTGGAGCACGTGATGCTCGCCGGCTTCACGCAGCGTCCCGTCGTCGAGCTCTCCGAGCGTCTCGCCTCGCTGGCGCCGGGCGCTCTCGGCCACTGCTTCTACGGCTCGGACGGCGCCTCGGCGGTGGAGATCGCGCTGAAAATGAGCTTTCACTACTGGCGCAATCGCGGCGAGTCCGGCAAGACCGGGTTTATCGCGCTCGAGCACGGCTATCACGGCGAAACGCTCGGTGCGCTGTCGGTCACCGATGTTGCGCTGTTTCGCGACGCGTACGCGCCGCTGCTGCGGCAGCACGCGTCCTTGCCGTCGCCCGACGCGCGGCTCGCGCAAGACGGCCAGACGGCGGCGGACCGTGCGCTCGCGGCGGCGGATGCGCTGGAAGCGCATCTGGCCCTCCATCACCGGACGATCGCCGCGCTCATCGTCGAGCCGCTGGTGCAGGGTGCGGCCGGGATGGCGATCTACGATCCGCTGTACCTCGAGCGTGCGCGCTCGCTATGCACGCGTTACGGCGTCCACCTGATCGCCGACGAGATCATGACCGGCTTCGGGCGCACCGGCACGATGTTCGCCTGCGAACAGGCCGGCATCGAGCCCGATTTCCTGTGCCTCTCGAAGGGCATTGACCGGCGGTTATCTTCCGCTATCGGTGGTGCTGACGACCGACGAGATCTACGCCGCGTTCTACGACGACGAGCTTGCGCGCGGCTTTCTGCATTCGCATTCGTATACCGGCAACGCCCTCGCGTGTCGCGCCGCGCTGGCCGTGCTGGACCTCTTTCGTGACGAGGACGTGATCGTCGCCAACCGCTCTCGAGCGGCGACGCTCGCTGCGCTGGCACAGCCCCTTGCCGCGCATCCCAAAGTCAGCGGGTTTCGCCAGCTCGGCATGATCTGGGCATTCGAAGTCGACAGCCGGCGCGAGGACTTCGCCTCGTGGTGCTTTACCGCGGCGCTGCAGCGCGAGATGCTGCTGCGTCCGATCGGACGCACCTTGTACTGGATGCCGCCGTATTGCCTCTCCGACGACGACATGGCGCTCCTGGCAGCGCGCACGCTGGACATCGTCGCATGCGCCTGATACGCACTCTTCTGCGCCCGGCGCTCGCCGCGCTCGCCCTGTCGCTTTCCGGAATGGCCGGTGCGGGGTTGCCGTCGCCGGTCGCGCGCGCGTTCGTCGAGCAGCACATCCCGCTCGGCGCCGTGAGCGCCTACGTGCAGGAGCTGGGCAGGGCGCAGCCGGTGCTTTCGCACCAGCCCTTGCGGCCGATGAGCCCGGCTTCGACGATGAAACTGGTGACCACGCTCGCCGGCCTCGAGCTGCTCCGGCCGGAATACCGCTGGAAGACCGAAGCGTACGCCGACGGCAGCATCGACGACGGCGTGTTGCAGGGCAATCTGGTGCTCAAAGGCTACGGCGATCCAAAGATCACCGTCGAGCAATTCGAGGAGTTGATCGCGCGGCTTCGGGCGACCGGGCTCTCCACGATACGCGGCGATCTCGTCGTCGATCGCAGCTATTTCGCGCCCACGCCCTACGACCCCGGTGCATTCGATGCCGAGCCGCTGCGTCCGTACAACGTCGGGCCCGATGCTCTGCTGGTCAATTTCAAGAGCGTGCGTTTCGTGTTCGCTCCCAATGCCGCCGGCAATGCCGTCGATGTTCGCGCCGAGCCGGCACTGGCCAATGTCGCGGTGCACGGCGCGCCTCGTCTGGTCGAAGGCGAATGCGGCGATTGGAAAGCCCGACTGGTGGCCGCGTTCGATGCCCGCGACGACGGCGCCGACGTGAGCTTCGGTGGGGACTATCCTTCCGCGTGCGGTGAGCGCGAATGGTTCATCGCGCTGCTCGACGCTCCGCACTATGTGCTCGGCGCCTTCACGCGCATGTGGTCCGACGCCGGCGGCAGCTTCGCCGGATCTGTGCGCGAAGGTCGCGTGCCGCCGGGCGCGAAGCCGATCGCAGTCCTGCAATCGCCGCCGCTGTACGATGCCGTGCGCGACATCAACAAGCTGTCGAACAATGTGATGGCGCGGCAGCTCTTCCTGACCTTGGCGACGACCTTTCGTCCGCCGCCGGCGACTGCGGCCAACGCGGCGCGCGCCGTCGAGCGCTGGCTTGCACGCAACAAGCTTCGCTTCCCCGAGTTGGTGCTCGACAACGGTTCGGGCCTGTCGCGCCGCGCACGAATTTCCGCGAGGAGCATGGCGCGGCTGTTGATCACCGCCGACGGCAGCGACGTGCGCGACGAATACGTGAGCTCGCTGGCGGTCGCCGCAACCGACGGCACCGTCAGGAGGCGCTTCCTGACCGACCAAGTCGCCGATCAGGCGTTTCTAAAAACCGGGACGCTGGAAGGCGTGCGCGCCATCGCCGGCTATGTGTTCGATCCCGCCGGGCGGCAATTTGTCGTCGTCTGCTTTGTCAACCACCGCAACGCGCTGCGCGCGCAGGCCCCACTCGACCTGCTGGTGCAATGGGTGTACGACCATGGCCACGACGTAGTCCGCCGCGCCGCGCGCTGACCCCCGGCTACATGCCCGGTACGGGCTTGCTGTCGTTGAACAGCACGTAGCCGCGTATCAGCCGGTACATGACCCAGATCGTCGTTGCAATCCAGATGCCGATTGCAATCGGTATTCCGATCAAGGTCACCACGGCCAGCCAGCCCACGATGTTCCACAGTACCGAGAACCAGAAGGTGCGGATCAGCCACCGGTAATGCGATTGCAGCCATGTTCCGGCGGCTTCGCCGCGCTTCACGTAGGCCAGGATCAGCCCGATGAGGCCGATCAGTCCCAGCAGCGGAGTGCTCAGCAACCCCGCCGAGACGAGTCCGGCGACCGCCGCAACGCCGAACAGCGCATAGACCAGCAGCGTCGTCGAAATCAGCGACTGCGAAGGACCGCTGGCATTGGCTGGCGTACTTGGTGGTGCGGAAGACTCGCTCATGTTTGCTATTCCTCCCGAACGGGTTGAACGCGGCGAAATCAGCTCGCCGTATAAGGTGCCGCGCGGCGCATCACCCGGCGGCGCTTACTCGGCATAGCGGCGGCCGTCCTTGTGCGCGCCGAACTCGCCGGCGCCGGCGTCGCACCACATCAGGTCGTCATCGGGGTAGAAACTGTTGTCGCCGTCGATGCGATTGCCGATCTCGAGATAGGTCGCCGGCACGCTGCCGCGATTGATGAAATGGTGTGCATCGCGCTTGCCTGCCGGATAACCGGCGCACATGCCCGGCCCGAGCGTCTGCTCGCCGGTGTCGGTGACCAGGATCACCTCGCCGGTAAGGATGTAGACGAATTCGTCCTCCAGCGTGTGCCAGTGACGCAGAGCCGATTGTCCTCCGACGCCCAAGGTCACCAGGTTGACGCCGAATTTGGTCAGGCCGCAAGCATCCCCCAGGCGCCGCTTGGCGCGATCGCCCATGCGAGTCCGAAATGGCTCCGGATATCCAGAGCCGCGTTTCTCGGCTACTGTGGTCGGGTCGAGGGCGGGCAGCTCGAGTCGGCTCATTTGACGGTACTCCCGGAGCGGTTCGGCGCGACTTAGCGCAGCGCTATAATACCCGTCGAGCGGCAGATCCGGCTCGCGCCAACCGCGGCCGATGCGCTCATTGCCTGGAGGTGATCATGACTGCAGCAAAATTCGAACGCAGCCGCGAAGCGCTCGTCAAGGATTTCACCGACGTGCTGGCCGAAGCGGAATCCCTGCTGAAACAGGCGGCGAAGGAGTCGGGTGAAAAGGCCAATGACTTGCGCGGCCAGGTCGAGGCGAAGTTGCGATCGGCCAAGATAAGGTTGCACGACCTGCACGAGGACGCGAGCGAAAGCGCCAAGGCCGCCGCGCGGGTGACCGACGACTACGTGCGCGACAATCCCTGGCAGGCAATCGGCATCGCGGCGGCGGTCGGCTTCCTGGCCGGGCTCGCGTTGAGCCGCCGCTAGAACCCGGTGGCTGATCCGCACGCCAGACCTGCCGCTGGACTGGGCAGCGCGCTTTCGCAGCTGGGCGCGACCGCGCTCGCGATGCTGCACACGCGGCTCGAGCTCGCCAGCGTGGAGTTCACCGAAGAGCGCGAGCGCGCCAAGGAGGTGTTGCTGCTGGTGCTTTCGACGGTTCTGGTCGCGCTGTTCGCGCTGCTGTTCGCGTCGGTTTTCATCATCGCCTATTTCTGGGACAGCTATCGCCTGACCGCGGTCGGCGCGGTCACCGGCTTCTACGTGGTTCTTGCGGTCATCTTTCTGATCCGGCTGCGGCAGCGGATGCGGGAAAAGCATTCGCCGTTCGCGGCAACGCTGTCGCAGCTCGAAGAGGACGCCGAGGCTTTGCGGCGCAGGCCATGAGCACACACCTCGATGAACTGGCGGCACGGAAATCGCTACTTGTGGCGCAGCTGCGCCTGCAGCGGATGGAATTCTCGTTGCACGCAGGCGACGTGCGCAGCGCGCTGCGTCCGGCTGGCTTGATCGGTGGTGCCGTCGCCCAGCCGGCGGCGGTCATCGCGCTGGTCGAGGCGATCGCGCCAGTGTTCGGACTGCAGCGCTACGCGCGCTGGGTGCGCCTGGCGTCGATCGCGTTCGCGGTGACGCGCATTGCGCGCAAGTGGCGCCACTCGACCAACTAAAGCTCCCGCGGTGAAGTTCTGGGGCGTCGCGATGGTGCGCGACGAGGCCGACATCATCGAGGCCTTCGTTCGCCACAACCTGACCGTCGTCGACGGGCTCGCGATCGTCGACCATGGTTCCAGCGACGGCACGGCGGAGATCCTCGCCGCGCTCGCCGCCGAAGGCCTGCCGCTTCGCACGACAGTCGACTCAAGTGCCGACTTTCGTCAGTCCGGGATCATCACACGGCTGGCGCGCGAGGTGTTCTCCGCCTGCGATCCCGACTACATATTCCTGCTCGACGCCGACGAATTCCTCAAGGTGCCGTCGCGGGCGCGACTCGAGGCACGGCTGGCCCCGCTGCCGCCGGAGGTCCATGCGGTTCAGTCATGGCAGTGCTATGTTCCGGACTTCGCGCGTGAACGCGATACGGTCTCGCTGCTGAAGAGCGCGCGCCGGGCCCCGCCGCCGCAGCCTCCGGTCAACAAGGCGATCGTTTCGCGCCATTTTCTGCACAGCCCGACGTTGATCGCCGAGGGCAACCACCTTGTCCTGCGCGCCGTCGGCGCCGAGTCGTATCCCGTTGTACGCCACGCCCAGCTGCCGCCCGACGAGTGCGCGATCGCGCACGTGCCGGTCCGCTCGGCAACGCAATTCAGCGCCAAGATCGCCGTCGGCTGGTTGTCCTGCCTGATGCAACCCGGCCGCTCCGAGCAGCTTTCGTACCATTGGCGCGATGCGTTCGAACTGCTGCGCTCCGGCCGGCAGCTGACGCCGGAGCTATTGACGGCGATAGCCGCGCATTACGGCGCCGCCGATCCGCAGAACTTCGAGTCGGCTGCGGTCGAGCTGGTCGACGATCCGTTCCTGGCCCAGTTTTCCAACCGGCATGACGATGTCGGACGGACCGACGCGCTTGCGCTGGTGCTTCGCTACGCCGAGCGCCTCGCGCGCCAGCTCGGTGGCAGGGCCGCGACCGCGGCGAAGCTGCCGATCGTCTAAAGCCCCAGCGTCGACCAGAGCGCGTCGACCCGGCGCCTGACCGCATCGTCCATCGCGATCGGCCGGCCCCACTGGCGTGACGTTTCTCCTGGCCACTTGGCCGTCGCGTCGATGCCCATCTTGGCGCCAAGCCCGGCGACCGGCGAAGCGAAATCGAGGTAGTCGATCGGCGTGTTCTCCACGATCAGCGTGTCGCGCGCCGGATCGACCCGCGTGGAAATCGCCCAGACGACCTCTTTCCACTGGCGGATATCGACGTCGTCGTCGGTGACGATGACGAACTTGGTGTACATGAATTGCTTGAGGAAGCTCCACACGCCGAACATCACGCGCTTGGCGTGTCCCGGATATTGCTTGCGGAGGCTGACGATCGCCATCCGGTACGAGCAGCCCTCCGGCGGCAGGTAGAAGTCGGCGATTTCCGGAAACTGCTTTTGTAACAGCGGCACGAAAACCTCGTTCAACGCGACGCCAAGGATCGCCGGCTCGTCCGGCGGCTTGCCGGTGTAGGTGCTGTGGTATATCGGCTCCCGACGCATGGTCATGCGCTCGATCGTCAACACGGGAAAACGCTCGACTTCGTTGTAATAGCCGGTGTGATCACCGAACGGCCCTTCGCGCGCGCTCTCGAAGCCGCTGGCGTCGGATGCGTCCGGGCGGACGTGGCCTTCGAGCACGATTTCGGCCGACGCAGGCACATGGAGCGCGTGGCTCAAGCATTTGACGATCTCGGTCCTGGCGCCGCGCAGCAATCCGGCGAACTGATATTCGGACAGCGTGTCTGGCACCGGCGTTACCGCGCCGAGCATCGTCGCCGGGTCGGCGCCGAGCGCGACGGCGACCGGGAACGGCGTGCCCGGATGCTGCCGCGCGTGATCGCGAAAATCGAGCGCGCCGCCCCGGGTGCTGAGCCAGCGCATGATCACGCGATTGCGCGAGAGCACCTGCTGCCGGTAGATGCCGAGGTTCTGTCTCGCCTTCAGCGGGCCGCGCGTCACCGTCAGGCCCCACGTAATCAGCGGCGAGACGTCGTCCGGCCAGCAGGTCTGCACCGGCAGACGCGCGAGGTCGACCTGATCGCCCTCCCACACCACCTCCTGGCATGGCGCGGACGAACGTTCCTTCGGCGCCATCTGCATCACCTGCATGAATACCGGCCGCGTGTTCTGCCAGACGTCCTTGAGGCTTCGCGGCGGCTCCGGCTCCTTGAGGAAGGCGAGCAGCCTGCCGACTTCGCGCAGCGCCGCGACCGGATCCTCGCCGGCATCGGCGCCCATCGCCAGTGCGACGCGGCGCGGCGTGCCGAACAGATTGCACAGCACCGGGATCGAATGCCCTTTCGGCGCCTCGAACAGCAGCGCCGGACCGGCCGCCTTGAGGACGCGATCGCAGATCTCGGTCATCTCCAGGCGCGGGTCGATTTCCGCGGCGATGCGCTTGAGCTCGCCCTCGCGTTCGAGTTGGGCGACAAAGTCGCGAAGATCGTTGTATTTCATGATCGCATGACGGGACGCGACCTGCGCCGCTGCCCGATCTTAGCAAACCCGCCTCGGCGCAACGTCGTGTCCGCCACTGCACCGTTCGCCGCACACGCGAGGGCGATGCCGGCTTTTTGTGCGCGACAAGGGGAAAAACGCCTGATTTGTCGGGATGTGGCGACAGTCGGCGTCGCGCGGATACCACACTGCATTCGAATGGCGATACTATCGGTGCCCGTTGCTGGACCTGAGCAAAGGCCCGCGACTATGCTGGGATCGACTTGGCGCGCATCGCTTCAGCGCGGCGCCGGTTCCGCGGGAGATTACCGTTTGCGAAATACGATGACGACGCTTAAGGCGATGTTGGGAGCGTTTGCCCTCTTGTCGGCAGGCGCCGGCATGGCCACGCCCGACGCCGGCACCGATGGCGCGCAGCCGCTGACCAATGCGGTGGTCCAGGCCGAAGTGCTTCCTTCGATCGAAATCCTGCCCAAGCAGCTCAATCTCGCGGGGCGGTGCAACGGTTCGGCGTTCGACTTGAACACGTTCATCAATACCACGGCGCAGACCTCCGCCAGCGTCCGGGTCTCGTCGAGCGCAGTCAATCCGAGCCTGCTCGAACAGTTCACCGACAATACCGGCGCCAACGTCGGCGTGTTCAACGACGATTACCCCAATTTCCACATCCTGGGCTTCGGCGGCGGTCTCGCGCCGAACACGCCGATCACCATCAGCATCGCGACCTACACGGGCCCGAACCTGACCGGCACCGTAACGTTCACCAGCACGATGACGTTCAATTGCTCGACCGGCCAGATTTCGCGGCTGGCGCGAGACACCGCCGCTGCTGACGGCCGTCCCGGCGCTAGACTCGACCGGCCTGGCCGTGCTGGCTATGCTGCTCGGGCTGGCCGGAGCCGCCGCATTGCGCATCCGGCGCGCCGGTACGCAGCCACGCCGTTAACCTCGTCGGTCCGGACATCGGCCCCCGCGGTTTCATCGGCGCGCCGCAATATCCTTTTCGAAGACGGGGCGCGATCGGCGGCCGCGTGTGGCCTCGCCAAGCGCCTCCCGCCACGCAGCGAGCTTGTCGGTAAACGGCAGCGTATAGGCGGGACTGGACGACGGGAGCACGCGGGTAGCGTAGCCGGCCTCGCGCCAGAGCGACGCCACTCGGGCCGCCGTCTGCCCGTTGAAGCAGACCAACACGAGCTCCGGCGCGCGGCGACGCGCGAGCGCGATTTCGGCAAGTTCCGCGTAGCGGATCGCTGCGTCGGCGCTGCCCGCGCGAGCGCAGCGCACGACGCTGTCCCACAGACCGATCCGATGCGCCCGCAGCGCGGAAAGCCGGCGCGCGTAGGGTAGCTCCGCCAGTGGCAAGTCGAGGAGTGCGCCGATCAGCGGCCAAAAATGATTGCGCGGATGCGCGTAGTACTGACGCGCGGCCAGCGATGCGACACCGGGGAAGCTGCCGAGTATCAGCACCCGCGTCGCCGCATCGAGAACCGGGGGCAAGCCGCGCTGCAGCGGTGCGGCTGCGGCCCTCACTTCGGCCACCACGGCGTGCGGTGCAGGCGCACGACGTAGTCGGCGACGATGCCGGCAAACACGGCCAACCCCAGCCAGTGATTGCCGAGAAACGCGCGAAAGCAGCCCGCGCGTTCGCGCTTGCGTATCAGCAGGTAGTGCCACAACGCGATCAGCGATGCCGCCAACACGCCGATATAGAACAGCGGTCCCATCTGCCGTTCGCTGCCGATCCACGTCAAGCCGGCCAGGTACACCGCGTAGCAGAACATGACCACGAGCACGTCGAACCTGCCGAACGTGATCGCCGAGGTCTTGAGGCCCAGCTTCAGGTCGTCGTCGCGGTCGACCATCGCGTATTCCGTATCGTAGGCCATCACCCAGAACAGATTGATCGCGAACAAGCGTCCAGCCGAGCGCGGTCACCTCGCGGAACACCGATGCGAACGCCATCGGAATGCCGAATGAGAACGCGATGCCGAGAAAGGCCTGCGGCAGCGCGAAAAAACGCTTGCAGTACGGATAGGCGACGGCGATCAGCAGCGCTGGTAGCGACAGCAGGATCGTCTGCCGGTTCAGCGGCAGCACCAGAAGCAATGCGCAGCAGGCGAGCGCGGCGGCGACGGCAAGCGCTTCCCATGGCGCGATCTCACCACGCGCCAGCGGGCGATTGGCGGTTCGTTCCACGTGCGCGTCGAAATTGCGGTCGGCATAGTCGTTGATCGCGCAGCCGGCCGAACGCATCAGCAGCGTACCGAGCGTGAAAATGCCGACGACGACCCAGGACGGCGACCCGAACGTCGCAAGCCACAGGGCGGACAAGGTCGGCCAAAGCAGCAACAGCGTGCCGATCGGCTTGTCGAGCCGGATCAGACGCTCGTAGGCGTCGATGCGTGCAGCGACCGCCTGCCAGCGGGTCGGTGCCGCCGCGCCCGAGCCGGGCTCACCCACGGTCATCGCGCGCCCAGCGGCAGCGCGAGCTGCTTCTTCAGCGCGCGCGGCGCGATATCCGCCAGCAGCACCTCGGGGGTCGGGAACTTGAGGCGCACCCGCAACTCGCGCTTCATCCGTGCGTTGCCGAGCCGCCTGGATTCGTGCATGAACGAGAGCAGCATCGGCGCAATGCGCGCTTCGGCCTCGTCCCACGAGACGCGCGGCGGCCGCGGCAGGCGGAACGCGTCGGCGACCGCGTCGAGCCAGCTGCCGAGCTTGAGCTCGGCATCGTCGCTGATGTTGTACGCCCGGTTCGGTTTGCCGCGAAAGGCCGCGGCGACGGCGGCACGCGCCAGATCATCGGCATGAATGTGATTGGTGAATACGTCCTCTTCCGGCCGCAATACCGGCGTCCCCTGCCGGATACGGTCGAGCGGCAGGCGAGTTTCTGCATAGATACCCGGCGCGCGCAGCAGCGAAAGGCTGACGCCGTAGCGACGCGCCCAGCTGCGCAGCCGGTCCTCGGCCGCGACGCGCCTTCGTGCGCGCGGCGTCTGCGGCTTGCGCGGCCGCGTTTCGCTGACGCGCGCGCCGGCGCAATCGCCGTAGACGCCGCTCGTGCTGATGTAGACGAAGCGCTGCGGTATAATTCGCGCTTTTGTCAGGGCTGCGACGAGCCTTGCGGTTCGCGGATCGTCGCGGCCTTCGGCCGGCGGCGGCGCGAAATGCAGCACCGCAAACGGCGCCGTCCGCAGTCGCTCGAGGCTGTGATACCGATCGAGGTCGCCGATGATAGGCACGATGCCGCGGCCGCGCAGCTTCGGTATATCGTCGCGCCGGCGCGTGAGCCCGTAAAGCCGCACCTTGCCGCGCAGCAGATCGGCGGTGCGCAGCGCGATGTCGCCACAGCCAATTAACAAGACTCTTATCACCGCCGTCTCTACGCCGCGCGCTTAAAGCCTACCGATGCCGCATCAGATTACCATAAAACCAAGCGAGCATTCGTTCGCCTGCGACGACGGCGAGACCGTGCTGGCGGCGGCGATGCGTGCCGATCTGATGATTCCGTACGGCTGCCGCAACGGCGCCTGCGGAACGTGCAAGAGCCGTCTGCTCGAAGGCGTTGTCGACTACGGCCATTTTCAGCCGGGCACGCTGACCGATACCGAAAAAAGACAGGGCTACGCGCTGCTTTGCGTCGCCCGACCGCAGACCGACCTCGTCGTCGAAGTGCGCGAGGTGCGCAAGGCCGGCGACATCCGGATCCGCAAGCTTCCCTGCCGGATAGAAAAGATCGACAAGGTCGCCGCCGACGTCGCGATCGTCTCATTGAAGCTTCCGGCGAACGATCGGCTGCAATATCTCGCCGGACAATACGTCGATTTTCTGCTCAAGGACGGACGCCGGCGCAGCTTTTCGATCGCCACTGCGCCCGAGGACGACGCCCTGCTCGAGCTGCACGTCCGACACGTGCCTGGCGGCCATTTCAGCGGCCAACTGTTCAACGAGTTCAAAGGCCGCGAGATCCTGCGCATCGAGGGCCCGCTGGGCAATTTCTTTTTGCGCGAAGACTCGGACAAGCCGATCATCTTCGTCGCCGGCGGCACCGGCTTTGCGCCGATCAAGGCGGTAATAGAGCACGCGTTCCATCATGCGGTCGACAGGCAGATGGTGCTCTACTGGGGCGTGCGCTCGCGCTCCGATCTCTATCTGCCGGATCTTCCGGCGCAATGGCAACGCGAGCATCCGAACTTCACCTTCATCCCGGTGCTGTCCGATCCGCTCCCCGACGATCGCTGGCCGGGCCGGACCGGCTTCGTGCACAAGGCGGTGATGACCGATTTCACGGATCTGTCCGGCTACCAGGTCTATGCCTGCGGCGGCCCGGCGATGATCGACGCCGCACGCCGAGAATTCACCGAGCTGCGCAAGCTGCCGCCGGAGGCGTTTTACGCCGATTCGTTCACCTACGCGGCGCAGACCGACGCGCCGGCATAGGCAAGCGCTGTCGAGCCGACCGGCGGGCCGCCATGACGTTCGATTCGCTGACCTTCGTCGTCTTTCTCGCCGCCATCTTCGGCGGCTACTGGGCGGTGCGTTCGTGGACCGCGCGCAAGGTTTTCCTGCTGGGGGCCAGCTACCTTTTCTACGCGGCGTGGAATCCTTTTTTCGTGCTGCTGATCATCGCGACCACCGGGTTCGACTGGCTGGCGTCGCACTGGATGAATCGCGTGCAGCGCGCGCCCTACCGCCGCGCTATCCTCGCTTCGTCGATCGCGATCAACCTGGGCTCGCTCGGCTTCTTCAAGTACGCGCAGTTCTTTTCCGATAACGCGGTCGACCTGCTGCATTTGTTCGGCATCAATTTCGAGCCCGTCGCGCTCGGCATCCTGTTGCCGGTCGGAATCTCGTTCTACACGTTCGAAAGCCTTTCGTATGTGATCGACGTCTATCGCAGGCGCATCGACGTATCGAAAAGCCTGCTCGATTACGGCCTGTACGTCACATTCTTCCCGCACCTGGTCGCCGGACCGATCCTGCGCTACGGTGACTTTTCGCCGCAATGCGAAGAGCCGAAGTCCTGGCGCTCGGCGGAGGTCGGCAAAGGCCTGGCGCTGTTCGTCTTCGGCCTGGCGCTCAAGGTCTGTCTGGCCGACCTGGTGTTCGCGCCCGTCGTCGACCGCGTGTTCGCCGCGGGAGCGCATGCCGGATTCGGCGAAAGCTGGCTCGGCGCGACGTCGTTCTCGCTGCAGGCGTATTGCGATTTCGCCGGGTATTCGCTTTGCGCGATCGGCGTTGCGCTGATGTTCGGCTTCCGCTTTCCGATGAATTTCGAAAGTCCATTCGGCTCGATCGGCATGGCCGAATTGTGGACGCGCTGGCACATGTCGCTGGCGAGCTGGATTCGCGACTACGTCTTCATTCCGCTCGGCGGCTATCGCCGCGGGCGGGTGCGCGGCGAGGTCAACCTGCTTTTCGCATTTCTGCTGGTCGGACTCTGGCATGGCGCGGCATGGACATTCGTCGTCTGGGGCGGGCTGCAGGGAGTCTTCATCTGCGCCGAGCACCTGGTGAAGCGTTACGTCTGGGACTTCGGCAAGGTCGACAATCGCTTCGGCCGTGCCACGCTCGCTGTGGCGACTTTCGGAATGTTCAGTATTGCCGCCGTGTTCTTCCGCGCGCATTCGTTCACCCAGGGCTCGTCGATTCTCGCGTCGATGTTCGCTCCCGGCGCGCGCTCGACGCTCGTTCCGTCCAACGAAGCGATCGTCGCGATCGTGCTGGGTGCAAGCGTCGTCGGCTCGCATATTCTGTTCGGCCGTCTTCGCCGCTGGGACTGGCTGGATCGCTGGCCGGTCGCGCCGCGCGCGGTTGCCATCGCTCTGGCGCTCGCGGCCGTCGTGTTCTCGCCCGGATTCAATCCAGCATTCATCTATTTCCAGTTTTGACGATGAACCGACAATGGCTCTGTGCCTGGGTTGCCGCGCTGCTGGTTTGTGCGCTGCTCGCGGTCGGGTACGAATCGCTACTGCGCCAGCGCGGCTACCTGATCACCGTGCAGGACGACGCCGACCTGTGGTCGATGCAGCTCGATCGCATCCGGAATTCCAGCCGGGCGGTGGCGCTGCTCGGCGCGTCTCGCATCGAATTCGGCGTCGATCCGGCGCTGCTTTCACAGCATCTCGGCGGCCGGCCGGTCGCGATGCTCGCGGTCAATGGCAGATACCCGCTGGCGGCGCTGCGCGCGCTGGCCGACGATCCGTCGTTCATCGGCCTCGCCATCGTCGGCGTCGATGCACGAGGCATGCAACGCCGGCACTGGGAGATGCAGCAGAGCTACTTCGACCACTACCGCAACCGCTGGACGCTTGCGCGCTGGGTCCATCGCGAGCTCCTGACCGCATTGCAGGAGAACCTTGTGTTCGTTCGATCGGCGTTTGCGATCACCAATATCGTCGAGCGCTGGATCGCCGGCGAGGGACCCCCGATGAACGATCATGTCGTCGTGCGATCCGACCGCGCCGGATTCATCGATTACCATCGCCCCGACCTGCCGGGCATCCGCGCATCGCGCATTGCCGACCTGGTCCGCTACTATCGCGACGAGCCTCCGACCGATGCCGAAACGTGGCTTCACGACCTGGACACCGTATCGACGTGGGTCGAGAAAATCCAGAAGCGCGGCGGCCGCGTCGTCTTTTTCCGGGAGCCCGCTGCCGACGAAAGCCTGGCGCTGGACGAGGCCAACTTCCCCCGCGCCCGCTATTGGGATGCCTACGCCCGGCGCTCGCCGGCGACGATGATCGACTTTCGCGATGTGCCCGAGATGACGACGTTCGTGCTGCCCGACACCTCGCACATCGACGGCACCGACGTGCCTCGCTTCACGATGGCGCTCGCGAATCTTCTGAAAAGCCGGAAGCTGGTCGACTGAGGCCGCGCCGAAAGTGGTCCGCGTCCGCTACAGGCGCCGCAATTCGCCGGTCGCCAGCTTGAGCGCGGCGACGAAATGCGCGTTCGCCTCGTCGTCGCGGTTGAGATGCCCGAGCATTTCTCCGAGCGCGAGATGCGCGCGCCACCCGTCGTCCAGCGCGAGGCTCGCCTCGAAATAGGTTTGCGCCTTGCCCCAGAGTTGCCGTCGCTGGCATAGCGTGCCCAGAACTCGCAATAGCACCGGATCCTGGTTGTGTCGCAACAGCCAACGCTCGGCCTGTTCGAGCTGGCGCGTGGCGTCGGCCGGCCGACATTCTCCGTAGAGCTCGACCAGTTCGGAGTTCCAGTCGCGCTCGAGACTCTCCGCGAGGATGTCGACGGCTTCACGATCGCCGCCGAGCTGCAGGAAGCTTCTCGCCGCGGCGCGCGCGACTTTCGGATGCCGCTTCGCCGCGTCGGGCAACCGGTTCCAGTATTCGCGCAGACCCGCGGCATCGTGCGCCAGCGCCTTCAGCTGCTCGCTATGCGCCGTCACGCGCACGTGCTCGGCTTGCGTGCTGTCGAACACCTTTCGCTTGACCAATTGATCGAGCAGGGGCGCAATATCGGTCCAGCGCCGCGCCGCCTGCAGGCAGCGCAGCTCGAGGCGCAGCGCCGCCGTGTGCATACCCGCTTCGCGGCGCAGCTCGCGCAGGATCTCCAGCGAGCGCTGCGGCTGGCCGTGCTCGAGCGCAATTTCCGCGAGCAGCATCAACCTCGGGACCGCCAAGCTCGGCACCTGCGCATCGGGTCGGTTGAGCAGCGCTTCGGCAGCATCGAAACTGCGAACGTCGATCGCGGCGCGCGCGCCGACGATCGCATTGAGTCCGCTGGAACCGGGTATCGCCAGCGCTTCCAGTGCGCGCTGCTGTGCCTTGCCGTAACGTCCCTCGAGCAGCGCGACGACGGCGGCGTCCTGCGCCGACCGGGCTCGCTCCAGCTTCTGCCGCCGGCGCCATGCGCGCACCGTTTCCGGCAATCGGACGGTGCGCACGATCAGGCGGATCGCGCCGTACAGTGCCGCGAATCCGACGACGGCGATCAGCAGGAGCAGGTTGAGCGAAAGCTCGATACGATATGGGGGCGCAACCAGCAGCGCATAACCCGAGTTCAGCTTGACTGCCAACGCCGCGGCCACCGCCGCCGCGGCGAGCAGCAAGAACCAGAAGAGGAAGCGCATTGGCGGAAAACCTGGCGCTAGTGGCCCGTGTCGCGCTATCGCTGCGGCTTGTCGCGCGCGATCTGCAGTACGCGCACCGCGTCGAGACTCGCAGCCAGTCCAGGCAGCTCGGTCGACATGTCGGTCGCCTTCAGCTGTCTGAGCAGCGTCTGCAGCGCCTGCACTGATTTGGATCGCGTGTCGAAGTACGTGGTGAGCCACGTGTCCGCGGTGGTGAGGTCGGCGCGGAAGTTCGCCTGGTCGCGGAATAGAAGCGCGAAGCGCGCCGACAGCAGCCTGAGCTTCAGGTTCTCGCGCAGGAAAAACTGCTCCTGGGGCAGCAGCAAGGGCACCTGCGGCCGGTCGATGTTCTCGATGCGGACCAGTTGCCGTATCTCCTGCCAGGCGCTCTTCAAGAGCCGGCGCCATCCGGCTTCGCCCTGCGCCGGCGCCGGCGGCGGTGGCGGCTCGAGGCGTTCGTCGATCGCCAGCGGCAGGGTGTCGATCTGCGCGATCGCCTGATCGAGCCGCAGCGACAATCCGGCGACATCGACATAAGGCACCGCCTTCAGACGATCCATGTCACGTGCCAGCGCCCGGCGCAGCGGAACGAATTGAGGACGGTCGAGCCGCTGCAATTTGGTGTCGGCCACCTGCAGCGCCGCCAACGCGCCGCGCACGTTACCGGCCAGTTGCAGCTGCTGGCTGGCGAGCATCAGCACCTGCTCGACCTCGGTCAGCGCCCATTCGTCGCGCGACGGCGAAAGCTCGCGATACAGCGCCTCGAGCGCGGCCTGCTGCGTCTGTGATTCGCCGAGACGATTTTCCAGCAGCGCAATCTTGGCCTGCGCGTCGCGCAGGCTCTCCTGCGCATCCTTGACGACAGCTCGCGTTGCCTGCTGGGCGGCGTCGATTTCGGCGAGTCGCTTCGCGAGTTCGACACGCAACTCGCGCTGCCCATGGCGCGCATCGAGCCACGCTGCCGCGATCGCAGCCGCGATCACCAGCGCGGCAATCCACGCCCAGAGGACAAGCCGCGTGGAGGCGGGCGCGGCGGCGGGGATTCGGGGCGGCGGGGAGGAGGAAGCGGGGCGGTCGGCCGCCGGTTCGGGCATGGTGGTGAAGGCGAGCGCAGACGTCGTCGATTGTAGCAGGACCGCCATTCGCTTCCGCCGGGCTGGCCGGGATCGTCACGCTCCACTAGAATGCTGCACGTCCGCTGGCGCCCCACTCGTCTCGCCTCCGCCTCCCGATCCGATGCTCATCCTCGCACTCATCGTCGTGGTTGCCATCGCCGCGCTCACCGGCTACGCGTACGGATTGCGCCGGCGTCGGCCGCCGCTACCAGGCGAGCGCACCGGTACGACCATTGCGCCGGCCGCTTCGACGGCGCCCGGTGCGGCAGACTTGACAGGCGCTGCTTCCGCCTCCGACGCCGAGCGCATCGACGCGGAAAAGGCGCGGATCATACGCAGCGGCGAAGGCGAGGCAGCCCGACTGCGGCAGGCGCTGGCCGACGCCGATGCGATCCACTACCACGCCGCCGCTTTCCGCGACGAGCGGATGCGACTCTTTCGTACGCTCGCCGATGTGCGCGGCGACAACGCGCGCTACCGGCAGCTGGTGATCGACATCGAGAACAACGCGCCGCCGCCGATCCTGTCGGGCGCGGCCGGACCGGACGATCTCAAGCTGATCGTCGGCATCGGTCCGGTCCTCGAGCGCATGCTGCACAACCTGGGCATCATGACTTTCCAGCAGATCGCGCGCTGGAGCGAGCGCGACATCGCCGACTTCGACGCGCGTCTGCCCGAGTTTCCCGGCCGCATCCGGCGCGATCAATGGGTCACGCAGGCGCGCTCGCTGCACCAAGCCAAATACGGCGACGGCGCGGCCGACCTGCGGCCAGACGCTCGGCGTCCATGATCGCAGTTGCAGACGCGGCCGTTCGATGACGTCGGCTCGCCGGGGCGACGGGCGGCGCGTCCCCGCCTCGGGCCTGTTGCTGGTCGCGATATTGACGCTGGTCTGGGGATGCAACTGGCCGGTGCTGAAGCTTGGCGTCACCGAGCTCGCGCCACTGACGTTTCGCGGCACCACGCTGCCGTTCGCGGCGATCGGATTGCTGCTGGCGGCGCGGCTGTCGGGCGATTCGATCGCGATTCCACGCGCACTTTGGGGCAAGGTGCTGGCGCTCGCGCTGTTCAACATCACGGCATGGAACGGACTGATCCTGTTCGGTGTGCAGCAGATGCCCGCCGGCCGGTCCGCGATCCTGGCGTACACGATGCCGGTATGGACGGTGCTGTTCGGCATGGCTCTGCTGCACGAGCCGTTGTCGCGACGCAAGATCGCAGGCCTCGTCCTCGGCATGCTGGGCATGGCGGTCCTTCTCGGCGAAGACGTCCGGCACATTACGCGCTCGCCGGTGGGCACGTTGTTCATCGTCGCCGCCGCGGTCTCATGGGCGTTCGGCACCGTGCTGTTGCGGCGCTGGAAGCCGCCGCTGCCGCAAAACACCTTGACCGGATGGATGATGCTGATCGGCTGGCTGCCGATAGCGGTTTGCGTGCCGCTGTTCGATCCGCACCCTCTGGATTCGCTCGGCCACATGTCGGGAACGGCCTGGTTTGCGGTGCTCTACAACATCTTTCTCGCCGGCACGGTCGCGCACTGGGCGTGGTTCACCATGGCGCGCACGCTTCCGGTCGCCGTGAGCTCGCTGTCGTCGCTGCCGGTCCCGGTAGTCGGCGTACTGTCGGGAATCCTTTTCCTGGGCGAGCGCCCGGGACCGAGCGAATACGTTGCACTCGCGCTGGTGCTCGCCTCGCTGGGTGCCGTGCTGTTCGCGCCGGCTGCGAAGCCGGTCGTCCCGCCCGAGTAGCGCGGCGGCGCAACCGTGCCGGCGCTCGCCTACCGCAGCTCGGGAATGAGCGTCAACACCTTCTTGTCGGCGAACCACGCATCGAGGTTCGACTTGCACAGGTCGCCCATCGCCTGCCGCGTTTCGCGCGTTGCACTTCCCACGTGCGGCAGCAGCACCACATTGTCCATCGTCATCAGCCCCGGTGGAATGCGGGGCTCGTCGGCGAAGACATCGAGTCCTGCCGCCTTGATCGTGCCTGCCTGAAGTGCAGCGACCAGTGCCGGCTCGTCGACGATCGAGCCGCGCGCGATATTGATCAGCGTCCCCTTCTTGCCGAGCGCGGCGAGCACTTCGGCGTTGACGATGTGCCTGGTCGCATCGCCCCCGGGACAGGCGACTACCAGGAAGTCGACTGCCGAGGCCAATGCCTTGAGGTCGCCGAAGAACTCGTATGGAACGCTCTGACGATTGCGCCCCGTATAGGCGACCTTCATGCCCATCGCCGCGACGCGTTCGGCGATCGCCTTGCCGATCCTGCCCAGACCCAAGACGCCGACCTTTCTGCCGCCCAACTTGGTCGTGAGCTCGGGGCTGCGCTTCAGCCACTCGCCGGCCTGCACGAATCGATTCAGGCGCACGAAGCCCCGTCCGGTCATCAATATCAGCGCCAGTGCGACGTCGGCAACGTCGTCGGTCAGCACGTCGGGCGTATTCGTGACCTTGATGCCGCGCTGCCGGCAGTAGGCTGTCGGCACGCCGTCGTAGCCGACGCCGAACACCGAGATAATTTCAAGTTTGGGCAGCGCATCGAGCAGCTTCGTCGCCGTCACCGTGCCTCCACCCTGCACCAGGCCGCGGATGGCGCCACCTTCGGCAGCCAGCAACGCGGTCTTGTCGCTCGCCTGATGATAGTCATGGCAGCGATATCCGGCCTTGAGCGGGTCGTAGAGAAAAGGCGGCAGCGGTGCGGTGATGAGTATGTCGGCTGGCATGGTCTACGCGATGCTCCGTTAGGAATTGTCGTCAAAGTATTGTAGCAACGATGCGATGAGCCCGGCGTCGGTGGGCTCGGTGACGATGACCCGCGCGAGTCTGAGCGCGTGCGCGCGCTCGGCGATGCGTGGATGCGAGACAAAGGCCGGCGTTCTTGCAAGCTGCCCGCGACCGTACGCGTCGAGCATTTCCCAGAGGTTGTCGAGCCCTTCGCTGCTGGTCAAGGTCATCGCATCGACGCGGTGCTCGCGCCACGCCGCGACCAGGCCCTCCGCGCCGCTCTGCGGCCGGGCGCGGCGATAGCAGTCGACATACGTGACCTGCGCACCTCGCGCGGTCAAGGCCTCACCGAGGACCTCGCGTCCACCGCCGCCGCGAAAGATCACGACGCGCTTGCCGGCGGGAGCGGCGAACTCCGGCAATGCGAGCAGCCCTTCGCTGTCCATGGTCGTACGCGGCTGACGCACGTCGCCGATACCGGCCGCGGCGAGCGCGGCCGCGGTGCCCGGACCGGGCGCGAAGGCGCTCAGCGTCGAAGGCCATGCCGCGGGGTTCGCGACGCCGAATTCCGCGGCGTTGGCGCTGACGAACACGGCATAGTCGAACTGCGCGAGCCGGCGCTGCACGCCGTCGAGCGCGCCGCGGTCGTCGGGCGGAAGAATCGCGATGGTCGGAAATATCAGCGGCGTACCGCCCAGGGCGGCGATCTGCTGCGCCAGAAGGCCCGCCTGTCGCGCCGGGCGGGTGATCACGATGCCCGCGCCGCGCAGCGGTCCGCTCATACCTCGCTCATGCGCTGGCCAGCATCGCGGCGGCACCGCGTTGCAGGAATTCGGCGCCGAGCGCCGCACCAAGCGCTGCCGCCGCGTCCACGGTGCCTGCCGATGCGAGGCGTTCGCCGCGCAGCACCTGTCCGCCATCGCGGCTGGCGACTAGCCCGCGCAGCCATAGTTGCGGCCCCTGCTCCGTCGCGTACGCCGCCAGCGGCGTACGGCAGTTGCCCGCGAGGACACGGCCGAACGCCCGCTCGGCGGCGGTTGCCCGGGTCGTCGCGGTGTCGACAAGCGGCTCGAGCGCCGCGAGCACGTCGGCGCGGTCGATCCGGCACTCGAGCGCCAGCGCGCCCTGCCCGATCGCGGGCAGGCTGTCGGCAGGATCCAGCAGCGCCGCGATTCTCTGTGCGAGCCCCAGACGCCGCAATCCCGCGGCGGCGAGAATGATCGCCGCGTACTGCCCGGCGTCGAGCTTGTCGAGCCGGGTGTTGACGTTGCCGCGCAGAGGTCTGACGGCAAGCTGCGGATAGCGCTCGCGCAACTGCGCCTCGCGTCTTAAGCTCGACGTGCCGACGATGCTTGCCGGTGCGAGCTCGGCGAGCGCCCGGCACTGTCCCGACACCAGCGCGTCGCGCGGGTCCTCGCGCGCCATGATCGCTGCGAGCGCAAATCCCTCCGGCATGTCCATCGGCACGTCCTTGAGCGAATGCACGGCGAGATCGGCGCGGTCGTCGCGCATCGCCTGCTCGAGCTCCTTGATGAACAGTCCCTTGCCGCCGATGTCGGCGAGCGGCTGGTCGCGTCACGCGATCGCCCTGCGTCGTCAGCCCGAGCAACTCGATCGCGCAAGAAGGATAGAGCGCCGCCAGGCGCGCACGCACGTGCTCGGCCTGCCACAGCGCGAGGGCCGATCGGCGCGTCGCGATCACCAATCGTGCCGGCAGGACGGGCGCGGCGGACATCTTACGAAGTCAAAGGGCGGCAGGGAGTGCGGCGGGGATGTCGGCGGTCGAAGCGTGGCGAGGCCCCGATCGATCGACTCGATTCTAGCATGCGTGCACCGGCGGTCCGCAGCGCAAGGCCACCTGCTACGCCCGCCGGCGGAACCATCCGGTCACCGCCAGGCGCTCGCGCGCGGAGGGCAAGACCTCGTGCTCGAACTGCTCCGCGACGAAGCACGCCAGTGTCCCGCCAGCCGGCAGTATGTCGCGCTCGCCGTCATCGAGATGCATGCGCAGCGCCCCGCCGTCCCGAGCCGACCAATCTTCGTTCAGATAAAGGACGCATGAGATGACGCGAGCGTCGTCGTCGCGGAATCTGTCTCGATGCCGGCGGTAGAACGCGCCGGGAGGATAGAGCGCGTAGTGACCCTCGAACGAGTCCAGCCCGAGGAAGAAGGCCTCATTGAGCGCGTCACGCAACGACGCCAGCGCTTCCCATAGCGGCACCTCGGCGGCGCACCGCGAGTGCTCGTCGAGCCACAGGATGCGATCGCCGCGAATGTCGCTGCGCTCGACGCGGTTCGCGCCGCGCCCGACGCCCGCGACGTGAAACGCGCCGGCGGCGTCTCGCCGGTGCGCCTCGGTGCGAAGCGCTGCAATCGCGGTCTCCGGCAGAAACGCGGCTTCGACCGCCCAACCGCGCCGCTCGATTGCCGCGCAAATCTCGAGTTCGATCGGACTCGGCATCGCAAGCGGCCTCAACGCAAAAATGCCATCTTATAATGCGGCACTCGCCTCGCACCATGCGCGGCGTCGTTCCACTCTTGTCACATGGAGTCCCAATGCGCATCGTGATCACCGGCGGCGCCGGTTTCCTCGGCAACCGTCTCGCCCGCAAGCTGCTCGAGCGCGGGAGCCTGGTCGACGCCGCGGGCAAGACCCGCCCCTTGCGGCAACTGGTGCTGCTCGATACGGCAGCGGCGACCGTGACCGATCCGCGTGTCACCGCCGTCGCCGGCGACCTCGCCGATCCTGCGGTCATCGAGCGTGTCGTGACGACCGACACCGATTCGATATTTCATCTCGCTGCCGTCGTCAGCGGCCAGGCGGAAGCCGAGTTCGATATCGGCATGCGGGTCAATCTCGATGCGACGCGCGCGCTGCTCGAACGCTGCCGCAAGCTGGACCGGCCGCCGAAGTTCGTGTTCACCAGCTCGCTCGCAGTGTTCGGCGGGAAATTGCCCGATCCGGTTCCGGACGATGCGCCGGTGACGCCGCAAACCTCGTACGGCGCGCAGAAGGCGATCGGAGAGCTGCTGGTCTACGACATGACACGCAAAGGCTTCATCGATGGCCGGAGCCTTCGCCTGCCCACGGTGACCGTGCGGCCCGGCAAGCCGAACAAGGCCGCGTCCTCCTTCGCGAGCGGCGTCATTCGCGAGCCGCTGTCAGGGATCGATGCGGTTTGTCCCGTCGCACCCGAGACGCAGCTGTGGGTGACGTCGCCGCGCCGGGTCATCGACAATCTGATCGTCGGCCATGACGCGGCGGCCGCCAAGTTCGGCACAGACGCGCTCGATCAATGTGCCCGGAATGCGCATTTCGGTTGCCGCGATGGTCGACGCATTGCGCCGTGTCGCGGGCGACGCCGTGGCGGCGCACGTCAAATGGCGAATCGACCCGGTCATCGACAAGATCGTGCAGACCTGGCCGCCGAACTTCGCGCCGCGGCTCGGACCGGCGCTGGGGATGGCCGCCGACACGAATTTCGACGACATCGTCCGCGCCTACATCGCGGACGACATGCGGCCCGCGTAGCTTCAGGCCGCGTCGGCGACCGATTCCGGCTCGACCTCGCGCAGCGCGGCGAGCAGCAGGCCGGAACCGCCGGTTTTCAGCAGCGTGGCGTCGGAGAGCATCCGCCGCCAGGTGCGCGCGCCCGGTGAGCCGTGGTACAGGCCGAGGATGTGCCGCGTGATCGCGCGCAAATGCACGCCGCTCGCGAGCTGCGCATCGACATACGGCAGCAGCGCAGCGACGACTTCCGGCGCGCGAGCGCGGCGGCGCCCCGGCACCGAAGCAGAGCGCGTCGGCATCGGCCAGCAGGTACGGGTGGTGGTAGGCAGTGCGTCCGAGCATCACGCCGTCGACGTGCTGCGAGCTCGCGCGCGATGTCCGCCGGGGTCGCGATTCCGCCGTTGATGACGATCGTCAATTGCGGGAAGTCGCGCTTCAGCCGATGCACGAATTCGTACTTGAGCGGCGGGATCTCGCGGTTTTCCTTCGGCGACAGGCCCTTCAGGATCGCGTTCCGGGCGTGAACGATGAACGCGCCGGCGCCGGCCGCGGCGACGGTGCCGACGAAGTCGCGCACGAATGCGTATTCGTCGACCGCATCGATGCCCGTGCGGTGCTTGACCGTCACCGGCAATGCGACGGCATCGCGCATCGCCGCCACGCAATCGGCGACCAGCGCCGGCTCGGCCATCAGGCAGGCGCCGAAGCTCCCCGTCTGCACGCGCTCGCTCGGACAGCCGACGTTCAGGTTGATCTCGTCGTAGCCCCAGGCCTCGCCCAGCCGAGCGCAGTGCGCGAGCGCCTGCGGGTCGCTGCCGCCCAGCTGCAATGCGATCGGGTGCTCGGCCGGATCGAAGTCGAGATGCCGCGGCACGTTGCCGAACATCATCGCGCCGGTCGTCACCATCTCGGTGTAGAGGCGCGCGCGCGGGCTGATCAGCCTGAGGAAGTAGCGGCAGTGACGGTCGGTCCAGTCCATCATCGGGGCTACGCAGAGTCGATGGGGCATCCTGTCCATTCGCATGAGTCTTTCGACGCGAGGTCGGTCCAGCAAATCCTTGGAACGATGACTCATTCTATCGTCATGCGAGCACGCCCGCCTTCGATTCCCTACAGGGCTCTCTCTCGACGTTCTGATGGACCGTCGAGGGGAGGGCACGAGTGCCGTCCGTTGTGGAGTCGCTGCTTGTTCCCTATGATGCATCCTGCTGAGGCGGCGAGACGGCCCGGTGATCAGCCTGGGAGGTGGCGATTGAAACCTGATTGGAGAGGCGTATTTCCGGCAGTGACGACGCAGTTTCGCGAAGATCTGTCGCTCGACGTCGACGCCACCGCGCGCGTGATGGAGGGCCTGATCCGCGACGGCGTGTCGGGTCTCATCGTCTGCGGCACGGTGGGCGAGAACTGTTCGCTCTCCAAGGACGAAAAGATCGCGGTGATGGAGGCAGGCAAGGCGGTTGCGCGCGGGCGCGTCCCGGTGATCAGCGGTATCGCCGAATTCACGTCGGCGTTCGCGATCGACATGGCGAAGGAGGCCGCGCGCATCGGCCTCGACGGCGTGATGGTGATGCCGGCGCTGGTCTATTCGTCGAAGCCGCACGAGACGGCGGCGCATTTTCGCAGCGTGGCCAAGGCGACCGATCTGCCGGTGATGGTCTACAACAATCCGCCGATCTACAAGAACGACGTGACGCCGCGAAATCCTGGCTTCGCTGGCCGATTGCGAGACGATCGTCTGCTTCAAGGAATCCTCCGGCGACACCCGGCGCTTCACCGACCTCCGGAACATGGTCGGCGATCGCTTCGTGCTGTTCGCGGGACTCGACGACGTCGTCGTGGAGAGCATCATGGTCGGCGCCGTCGGCTGGGTCTCGGGCCTGTCGAATGCATTCCCGCGCGAAGGCGAGACGCTGTTCCGGCTCGCCAGCGCAGGCCGGTATGACGAGGCGATGAGCCTCTACCGGTGGTTCATGCCGCTGCTGCACCTGGATGCCCGTCCCGACCTCGTCCAGTGCATCAAGTTGTGCGAACACATCATGGGACGCGGCACGCATCGGACCCGTCCGCCGCGGCTCGCGCTCGACCCGAAGGAAACCGCCGACATCGAAGCGATGATGAAGCACGCGCTGGCGACGCGGCCGCAGTTGCCCGACGTCGGGCTGAGACGGGCGGCATGACGGTGGCGCTCACTCGGCGCCGGCAGTCCTGCGACTAGATCAGTTCCCGCCGCAACGAAAGCAGGCGCTCGAACACCGCGTCGCTGCTGCGCAGACCATTGTGCTCGTATTCGTTGGTCAGCCAGCCCTTGAGGCCGGCGATGGATGCGGCGGTCCGCTCCGATAGCGCGCGCGGGACGAACATGTCCTCGGCGTAGATCGCTGCGACGCAGGGAACCGTATTGCGCGCGAGTTGAACCGGATCGTACAACGCCGGCCAGCGTTCCTCGCCGGCGAGCAACTCGGCCACGTCGCGCAGCGGCCGCAGGCCCGGATATTCGTCGAACATCCACGGATAGATCATCTCGCCGGTGAACGACGGCGGCCGGCCGGGCGCCCAGTTCATGGCGGAGAACTCGCCGCGAACGCGTTCCGCCGACCAGCGTGCAGCGGCTCCCTGCGTGTAGCACATCTCGTGCAGGACGGCGAAAATCGGATTGGTCTCGAACGACTGCGAGTTCTCGAATGCGCGCAGAAACGGCAGGCTCAGTTCATCGCCGTTCACCCCGGAACAGAAGGCGCTCTCGAGCAGGTAGTGGAGGTTCTCCATTCCGTCGTCGAAGCCGAGCATGAAGCCGACCTGCTGGAAGCGGCGAACCGTCAGACGGCCTCCACCAGGCAAGGCGACGTCGTGCCGGTGCAGATGCTCCATGATCCGGATGCACAAGTCATGATCCGCCGGGTAGCGAGCAAAGAAATTGCGCGTCTTGCGCTGGACCTCGGGGTAAGTGTGCCGGTAGTAGTCGTCGGGACTGCCGTCCAGCGGCGGCAAGCCTCCGGTGACGAAGACTTCGCGCAGGCCGTGCGGATGGGCGGACAGGTAAGTCACCGCGCAGAACCCACCGTAGCTTTGGCCGAGCACGCTCCACGGCTCCTCTTCGCCGACCAGCTGGCGACGGATCAATTCGGCGTCGCGTACGATGCTGTCGGCGCGGAAATGCATCAGATAGTCGGCCTGCGCTCGCGCATTGCCGCGTCGCGCGAGGGTTTGCGGTAGCACCACGCTGCTTCGTCCGTTGCCGCGCGAATCGAGCAGCAGGACGTGGTAGTCCTCGAGCGCGCGTTTGAGCCAGCCTTTGTTGCTGAGCGGTCGCGGCCCCGGGAATCCAGGCCCTCCCTGCAGGAAGACGAGCCAAGGCCGGGTCGCGGCCGAATTTTCGCGGTTCCTGACCGCCCGCGCGAAAATCGACAGCGGCTCGCCCGAAGGCTGGTCGTGATCGAGTGGCACGGTGAATTCGTAGTCGGTCAGATCCATGCCGTGATGGCGCACGGTGGCGAGCGTTCGGAGTGTCGTCATGAGCTTTCCTTGCGGTTGGCCGATCGTGGGGAAGTCTAGTCGCTGCGGACCAACCGATGTTCCGCATTGCGCCGCTCCGTCCGCGCCGAACTGAATCGCTGAGGACGAAAAGGCGCTAGGTCGAGCGGCGGCGCACGTCCGGACATGATGTCGGCCACGAGCCTCGCCGTCGCGGCGGCCTGCGTGAGGCCAAGGTGGCCGTGGCCGAATGCATAAATCACGCGCTCATCCACCGCCGCCGGGCCGATCGCCGGCAAGGAGTCCGGCAACGAGGGACGAAAACCCATCCACTCGCTGCCGCCTTCGGTGCGCAGCTCGGGCATGAAGCGTTTGGCTTTCGCAAGCAGTGCCCTCGCGCGTGCGAAATTGGGTACTGCATCGAGCCCGGCGAACTCCACCGCGCCACCTACGCGCACGCCACAGGCGAGCGGCGTGACCACGAAGCCGTGGCCGCCGAAGGTAAGCTGGCGCTTCAAGTCGAACGCGCCGACCGGCAAGGTCGTGTTGTAGCCGCGCTCGGTCTCGAGCGGAATGTGTTCGGATAGCGTGCGCGCGAGGTAGTGCGACCACGCGCCGGCAGCGACGATCACGCGGTGCGCGACCAGCGGCGAACCGTCGCGAAAGCGCACCGTCACGCCGTCGGTACCGGATGAAAGCGCTACCGCATCCGCGCATCGGATAGAGCCGCCCTGCTGCTCGAACCGCCGCGCCAGCGTTTCCGTCACCAGCAAGGGGTCGGTGACGGTCTTCCAACCGGGCACGAAAGTCGCCGCCACCAGCGCGGGACTCAAGCCCGGCTGTAGCTCGCCGATTGCCCGCGGGCTGTGCAAGTGCGTGAACGCGATGCCGTGGTCGGCGCGAGCCTGCCATCCGGACAGCGACGCCTGCAGTTCGGCTTCGCTCTCGTACAAGTGCAGGACGCCGTCACTGCGCAGCATGTGGCTGGCCCCCGCTCCCGCGAGCATCAATGGTGTTTCGCCGGCGGACAACTCCATCATCGCCGCCTGCGCCGCGATGCCGGCGCGCACGCGCTCGCGCCGGCTCGCGCGCCAGAAGCGGAACAGCCACGGTGCGAGATGTGGCAGGTAGCGGGGACGGATCGCGAGCGGACCCAGCGGATCGAGCAGCCATCGCGGGGCCCTGCGCAGGATACCCGGCGAGGCGAGAGGCAGGACGTCCGAGAATGCCAGCGCGCCGGCGTTGCCGCGGCTCGCTTGCGCGGCTACGCGCTCGCGGTCGATCAGCAACACCTCCCGTCCTTCCTGTTGCAGTCGCAGTGCGATCGCTACGCCGACGATGCCGGCGCCGATCACGAGCACGTCGCACGATTTCGACGTGGCCTGCAGCGACTGGAGCGACGAACCGGGCAGGTTCATGCGGACGCCGCGAACGCGCAAGCCAAGGCGCCCGTGCCGACGGACACGCGACGTGCCGCGCCGATCACCGTAACGTCAAACCAATCCCCACGTGAAAGCGTCCGCGGGGTCGAAGATCAGGTTCGCATCGAGCGTGACGTGCGCTCGGCCGTGGATCAGCGGCAGTACGGCGTTCGCCGGCACATCGGGAAGCGTCGCCGACGGACGCGCGTAACGGCCGGTGAAAACGCTGCCGATCACGCTTTCCTGCCGCCAGGGGCGTCCCAGGCGCCAGCTCGCCCTCGGCGGCGAGGCATGCGAGCTTGGCGCTCGTGCCCGTGCCGCAGGGCGAGCGGTCGTAGGCGCCGCCCGGGCAGAGCACGAAGTTGCGGGCGTCGTTGCCCGGATCGACCGCGGGTCCGAAGAGCTCGATGTGATCGATCTCGGCGCCAGCAAGTCCGGTCACGCCTTGTTGCCGAAGCGCGTTACGCACGCTTGACGCGAACGCGGCAAGCTCCCCAACGCGGCTCGCTTCGAGCGGCAAGCCATGGTCGCCGCAAAGGAAGAACCAGTTGCCGCCCCACGCGACGTCACCGTGGACGACACCGCGACCCGGGACATCCACGCCGACCTGCGTCGCGTGACGATACGACGGTACGTTGGCCACCGTCACCGTGCCGTCGGCATGCAAGGTCGTAGTGACCGTGCCGACGGGGGTCTCGATCCGGTGCTCGCCCGGCTTCACTCGTCCGAGGTACGCCAGCGTTGCGACCAGTCCGATCGTGCCGTGGCCGCACATGCCGATGTAACCGACGTTGTTGAAGAAGATGACTCCGCAGGTGCTGGTCGGGTCGACCGGCGTGCACAAGAGCGCGCCCACCAGCACGTCCGAGCCGCGCGGCTCGTTGACGATCGCCCTGCGCCACGCATCGTGCGACTCGCGAAAGCGGTTCCGGCGCTCCGCCATGTCACCGTCGCCCAAGTCGGGTCCACCGCTGACGACCACGCGCGTGGGTTCACCGGCGGTGTGGGAATCGATGACGCGCGTAGGGACGGTTGGATGAGGGGTCACGTGTCGAATCGGACGGCAGCGCGGGACTTCGATTATAGTCGACGCAGGGAAAACACCGTGGGTCGCTGAGCCGGAGCCGATGCGCAAGTCGAAGCGATATGTGAACGGTCTTCGCGCACTGCATCGAGCGTTCGCGACGACCCTTTTCGCGCTTAGCACTTTTGCAGCGCCTTCTTTCGCCGCCGACATGGCGAAGACGCTGCACGTAGTCTTGACCAGCGCAGAAATGAGCTTCGACCCTCAGTTTTCCGCGGATGCGGGCTCCGACGGCATCATCGACCACATCTACGACTCGATGCTGGACTACGACTACCTGGCGCGCCCGGTGAAGCTCGTGCCGAGGACGCTCGAGGCGATGCCGACGGTCGAAGACGGCGGCGCGACCTACGTCTTCAGGCTCAAGCGAGGAATTTTCTTCACGCCGGATCCGGCGTTCAAGGGTAAGCCGCGCGAACTCACTGCCGCTGATCAGGCGTACGCGCTCAAGCGCATGCTCGATCCCGCGGTCAAGAGTCCGTGGCTATGGCTGGTCGAGGGCAAGATCATCGGCGCGGACGAGCTGCGCGCGCAAGCGCTCAAGTCGGGGAAATTCGACTACGACGCGCCGATTCCCGGACTCGAGGTGGTCGATCGCTACACGCTTGCGCATCCGGCTGAAACGGCCTGACCTGCGCTTCCTCTATGTGTTCGCCGTGCCCAACACCGCCGCAGTCGCGCGCGAGGTCGTCGAGGCGTACGGGCGGGATTTCGGCGCGCACCCGGTCGGTACCGGACCCTACATGCTCGGCGAGTACCGACGCAGCGCGAAGATCGTGCTGGTGGCGAATCCCGGCTTCCGCGAGACGACCTATGTGCCGGCAGGACCGGTCCCGCCCGAGGCGATGCCGATCGCGGCCGCGCTCAAGGGCAAGAAATTGCCGCTCGTCGGTCGCATCCAGATCTCGGTGATCGAGGAAGGGCAAGCAGTGTGGCTTGCATTCGCCAACCGCGAACTCGATTTCCTCGAGCGGCTTCCGCCGGAATTCGTCGACCAGGCGCTTGCCGACGGCATGCTGCGGCCCGACCTCGCGGCCAAGGGCATCCGCCACGAGGCGCAGCTGCGGCCGAACACGCGCTGGACCTATTTCAACATGGAGGACCCGGTGGTCGGCGGCTACACGCCCGAAAAGATCGCGCTTCGCCGGGCAATCGGGATGGGCTACGACGTGAGCGAATTCATCCGTGTCATCCTCAAGGGCCGTGCCGTCCCGGCGACAAGCCCGATTCCGCCCGACATCGCCGGCTACGACCCGCGACTCAAAACCGATGCGCAGCTCTACGATCCCGCGGCGGCGCGTGCGTTGCTGGACAGGTTCGGCTACCAGGACCGCGACGGCGACGGCTACCGAGAAACCCCAGACGGCAAGCCGCTAGTGCTCGAGCGCTGGTCGGCGCCTACGTCGCTCACGCGACAGGAGGACGAGCAATGGAAGAAGAACATGGATGCGATCGGCCTCAGGATCGTGTTCAAGAAGGACGCTCTGCAGGAGCTGCGCAAGATGGCGCGGCAGGGAAAGATGCCGATGCGCACCGACGGCTGGAACGCGGATTACCCCGATGCCGAAAATTTCATGCAGCTGCTTTACGGACCGAACGTCGGACAGGAAAACCACGCCCGGTTCAGCTTGCCGGAATTCGATAAGCTCTATGACGCCGCATACCGCTTGCCGGATTCGCCCGAGCGAACCCGGCTGTTCGACCGGATGACCGAACTGGTTATCGCGTACGCGCCCTGGCGGCTGATGGAGCACCGGATCGAGGACCACTTGCTGCAGCCGTGGATACGCAACTACAAGCCGCACCCGGTCCGGTCCACCATCTGGCGGTACCTCGACATCGATCCGGCGCAAGCTCCGAAATGAGCGCGCTGCGGCCCAGCGTGCCGACGTCATAGCCCCGGTTCCTCGACGCGTCGGCGCTAGCAGGCGCGGTTGGGTCGTGCCTTGAACTGACAGCCGCAGTTCGCTATGATGAACCGTACGTTCACTCCGGGGACTGTAGGCAGACTCCCCGTTTCAAGACGCGAAAGCGGCGTCCAAGTTCTGCTCCGATCGTCGGGCCAGCGGCCCGCGGGAGCGTACGTTGGACGCATCAGTCGAACCAAATCCAGACGTTTCTGCGACCAGCGCGGCGGCGCCGATTGCCGCCGTGCCGCTTCGGCGCGCCCGTTGCGCCGGCCGGACATGATCGATATGACCCGATGGACGCTTTGTGCGGCCACCGGAATCCTCGTCAATGGACTCTGGAGCGGAATAGCCATGGCAGAAACATTCAATTTCGACGCCGACGCGGTCGGCACGGTTCCGGCGGGTTGGATCGCCGGCGTCACCGGTCAGGGCGCTGCGCGTTGGAGCGTCGAGACGGACGCGAGCGCTCCGTCGAAGCCGAACGTATTGAAGCAGAGCGGACGCGGCGATTTTCCGTGGTGCGTGAGACAAGGTGCGTCGGTTGCCGATGGATTCGTCGAGGTCCGTTTCAAGCCGCTCGCCGGCGACGAAGATCAGGCGGGAGGACTCGTATGGCGGTGGAAGGACAGCGGCCATTACTACGTCGCGCGCGCCAACGCACTCGAGAACAACGTTTCGCTCTACTACACCAACGCCGGTCGACGAGTCACCATCAAGTACGTCGACGCTCCGGTTGCCGGCAACCAGTGGCATGCGCTTCGCGTGGAGTTTTCCGGCCGACATATCCGCGTCGCGCTCGACGGCAAGACCTACATCGAGACCGACGATGCCCACGTCGCCGGAGCCGGCGCCGTCGGCGTGTGGACCAAGGCCGACAGCGTCACCTTGTTCGACGACTTCGCCTACGAGTCCAAGGATCTCAAATGAGCCGCCACGTCGAGTCGGGCATGCGGGTACCTCATCGCGCGCGGCCGCTGCAAGAACGCCGCTGCAGCACGATAGCGAGCGCGATGATGTCGCCGGACGTTCGGCGCTTGTTGTGGGTGCGTGGCCTGCGCGCCTTCGGCGACGGCTATGTCAGCCTGCTGCTGCCCGTCTATTTGCTTTCGCTGGGCCTGTCGCCGTTCGAAGTCGGCGTGATCACGACCGGTACTCTGCTCGGCTCCGGCGCGCTGACCTTGCTCGTCGGCCTGCACGCCTACCGCTATCGCTACCGCACGCTGCTGCTCGCCGCCACCGCGCTGATGACCGCGACCGGTCTGGGTTTTGCGGCCGTCACGCAATTCTGGCCGCTGCTGGTCGTGGCGTTCGTCGGCACGCTCAACCCGTCGAGCGGCGACGTGAGTGTCTTCCTGCCTCTCGAGCAATCGGTGCTCGCCCGCATCGTGCCCGACAGCCAGCGAACGGCCGTGTTTGCGCGCTACAGTCTCGCCGGCGCGCTGGTCGGAGCCGCCGGTGCGCTGTTTGCCGGCGTGCCCGAATTGCTGGCGAAGGTTCTCGGCGTATCGATTCAGTCCGCAACGCAGGCGATGTTCGTGCTGTACGCGCTGATCGGTGTCGCCTCGGCGCTGGTTTACCGCAAGCTGCCAGCCGGGCTCGCCACCGAAGCCGAAGCGCCGGCGGCGCCGCTTCGCCAGTCCAAGCGCATCGTGTACGTGCTCGCCGCGTTGTTCAGCCTCGACGCGTTCGGCGGCGGATTCATCGTGCAGTCGATGCTCGCCCTGTGGCTGTTCGAGAAGTTTCAGCTCTCGACCGCCGTCGCCGGCACGATCTTTTTCTGGACCGGCGTGTTCTCGGCCTTCTCGTACCTGGTCGCGGTGCGCATCGCCAACCGCATCGGCCTGATCAACACGATGGTGTTCACCCACCTGCCGTCCAGCCTGCTGCTGCTGCTGATGCCGTTCGTGCCCGACCTGGCCTGGGTGATCGTGCTGCTGCTCGTGCGGAGCGCGTTGTCGCAGATGGACGTGCCCACGCGGAGCTCGTACGTCATGGCTGTCGTCACGCCGGGCGAGCGCGCCGCCGCCGCCAGCATCACCTCGGTACCGCGCAGCCTCGCCTCGGCAACGAGTCCGCTGCTCGCCGGATACCTGCTCGGACTGTCGAGCTTCGGCTGGCCGCTGGCGATCGCCGGCGCGGTCAAGATCGTCTACGACCTGTTGCTGCTCGCGACCTGCCGCACCGTTCGACCGCCGGAAGAGTCGGCGCGTCGGCGATGAACGGCGCGGAGAGCAAGAACGTCCCGTCGAACAATCGCTGCTAGGGCGACTGCTCGACGATACCGGTCAGTACGAGACGATCCCCGCAGAGGTCGAAATAGTAGTCGTTGAAGTACTTCTTGCCGCTCGCTTTCAGGCCTTCGCCTCGCACCTGGCCCGAGCCGGGTCTGGCCCATGGGTCGCCGGGCGTGCCCGGGGTGAGAAACCGGTCGGCGAAAACCAGGAAATCGGCATCGATGCCGTCCATGCCGCGGATCGCAGCGATCTGCTTCGCATCGAATCCCATCGCCGAAAGCGTCGCCTTCAGGTCCTTCCTCAGCGCCGCATCGCGCAATGCCACGTACGCGGCGGTTATCGCCTGCTCGGTCGGTTTGGGCGTCGTGGCTGCCAGCCGCCGCTTTTGTTCGCGGTCGCCGTAGCTTATCTCGTCGAACTTCGGATTCGACAACGGCAGGTCGAACTCGAATCTGCCGTACTGCCTGTGCGTGACGTTGCCGGCGGCACGGCCGGCATCGGTCTTCAGAGTGCTCGACCAGTCGCGTAGAGTCAGGTCGGTGAGACCACCGCCAAACGGCGTGCCGGCGGCGAAATATTTCGATCGCCCCGCGGCATCGAGCGTCACCTCGCCAAAGCTCGCGTTGCGCAGTTTCGACAGCGCGCGTGCCTGCGTAAGCGGGCAAGCCGAGTCGACGAGCATCGGCGAGGCGATGGGTTTGCTGGCGACGTAGACGACGGTACCCCCGCCGGCCAGAGCCGTGTAGGCGACGCCGTCGACCAGGTCGAATTCGTTGATGTTCACTTCCTTGATGTGCCCTTTGACCGGTGCCGGGTAGGCAAACGGCGGCACCTTGTCCTCAACGACCTTCTTTGCGGCTTTCGCGGTCGCATTGGATTGAGCGCCGGAGGAGGGTTCTTCGTTGCCGCATCCCCAGGCCAGAATGACAACGCATATCGCGACGACGTGGAGGCGAAGCGTTTTCATCGCAGGTTCCTTTGTGTGTGAATGGTGAATCCCTGTCACCGCCTGGGACCAGGCGAAACATGCCGCATCAGGTCGGCCGGATTATTCACGGTCGATCGCGCCCGGGAGCACGGCGCCTCTTTCGGCGAAATGGCACTGCACCCCTAGTTGCCTCCGCGACGGTAGTTCAGATGCGCCTCCAGATTCTGCAGCAGCGCATCGATCGCGAAACCGACGATGCCGATAGCGATCATGCCCGACATGACGATCGATGTGCTGATGCTCGCCTGCCCCTTGACCAGAACGTACCCGATTCCGCTCGATGCCACGATCAATTCGGCCCCGACCAGAGACTGCCACGCCAGCCCCGCGCTGACTCGCAGCCCAGCGACGATCGATGGTACCGACGCGGGCAGAAGCACCTCGGTAATGATTCGCCAATGGCTCGCCCCGAGCGTTTCCGCGGCTTCGATCAGGCGCTGATCGACGTAGCGCGCACCGCGCTGAGCATTGATCAGACACGGCGGAAAAGCTCCGGTGAATATCACCAGCACCGGGCCTCCGATCCCGGTACCGAACCACAGCGCCGCGAAGGGCACCCATGCAATCGGAGCGACGAAGCGCAGTGCATCGAACAAAGGAGAAACGATCGCATCGAGCCAGCGAAACCACCCGACGGCCAGCCCCAGCGGCACTCCGATCATCACGGCGAGGCCAAAGCCCATCCCGAAGCGGACGAATGACGAAAACAGGTGCTGCTGCAGCGTGTAGCCTGAAAACGGTTCCTGCGTCAGTTCCGCGAATTTCATCGCGACCGACCATGGCGGCGGCAGAAACAGGCGCGGGACGATGCCGCTCACGGACGCCAGCGTCCACAATCCGAAGAACGCGAGCAATCCCGCGAAACTCAGCACGATCCATTCGCCCGGCGCGAGACCCGTGCGCGTAATCATGCTGCTTCGCCACGGCATCGACCGCTCTTCCAGCCAGCCCAGCACAATCGTCATCAGACTGCCGGCGACCGCGACGCTTATCATTCCGACGACGATCATCGCCGGAAAAATATCGAGTCCCGCCTGATAGAGGACATGGCCCAGGCCGACGATGGCGCCGATCAGCTCGCCTGCCACCAGCGTGGTCCAGCAGGCCTGCAGCGACAAGCGCAAGCCGGTGAATATCAGCGGCAGCGCGCCGGGGAACAGCACCTCCCGCACCAGCATGGCGCGGCGGATCCCCAGCGAGCGCGCGGCTTCGATCAGATAGGGTTCGATCGATCGCACGCCCGCGTAGCTGTTGATGACCGCCGGCACGAACGCCGCGAACCAGATGACCAGCACCTTCGCGGCATCGCCCAGCCCCAGCCACACGATGGCCAGCGGAATCCAGGCAAGCGGCGGGATCGGGCGCAGCAGCAGGAACACCGGATTGATCGCCGCCTCGGCACGGCGACTCCAACCCATCAGCATTCCGAGCGGAACGCCGATGGTCACCGCGACCACAAAACCCATCAAAACGAGCTTGCAGCTATGGATGAAGTGCTCGTGCAGGCGGCCGTCGGCGTATCCCTGGACGACAATCTGGCGCAGCGCCTTCAGGACCTCCGCCGGCGTCGGGAAATAGACCGATGGAATGATCTGTGTCACCGACGTGCCGACGTACCAGAACAGAACGAGGGCGGCGAACGTCGCGCCGCCCACGGCGAGCCGGGAAGGTCCGGGGCGGCCGGCGCGCATCCGTCAGTCGGTCCGGTTGGCGAACTCTTTGAGCTTGGGATCGCGATCGACCATCCGCAGGTACTCGTCGCTCACGTAGTGCGATGCCTGCGGGACTTCGGGCAGCGTGCCGGTGCTTTTCATGAAGTCGGAAATCTGAGTCATCCACTTGTCGACATCGGACGCTCCGCTGGCGCGACTCATCACCCTCAGCTGGCCCGCCAGATCGAACGTGGGACGCGTATCGAATTCTTTCTCCATCGACGCCTGAGATATGCTCACACCACCGAGATCGTAGAATTTCTTCATCATCGCGATCGCCTCGGGCCGATGGGCATTCATCCATTTCCAGGCGCGAAGATAGACGGCCAGAAACTTCGCCACGTTTTGCGGCTGCTCCTTGGCGTAGTCCGCGCGCACGACCAGCGCACCTGGAATCGCTGTGCCGGTGTCTTTGCCGGAGCAGATGACTTTCGCGCCCGCCTTTTCCTCCATCGTGTAGATGTTGGGCGCCCATAGCCCGCCGAGGTCGGCATTATTCGACGACATCGCGGAAATGATTTCCGCCTGGCCCATGCTCTTCACGGTGACATCGGTTTTTTTGAGACCCCACTTGCCGAGACACGATTGCACCGCATAGTCGCCGGTCGAATTCGCGGTGAGTACAATCGTCTGACCCTTGATCGATTGCGGATTTTTCAAGAATCCGTCGGCCTTGCCAGCGACGGCTACCAGCGCATTACCCGCCGACTCGTCATTGGTAAGCCCGATCGTCAGCAGGTTGTAGCGCGCTGCCCCGAGCACTGCGGGCACCGAGCCCGTCCCACCGACGTCCCAGGACTTCGACGCCGACGCCGCAATCTGGGGCACGCCGGCGGGAAAGGTGCTGAACGTCGCTTTCAGCCCCAGTTCCGACCACCAGCCCTTCTCGGATGCGACGTAGAAGGGCAGCGCCCAGTAGAGCGCGGGTTGGTAGCTGACCTTGATTTCGACGGGTTGCGCGTGGCTTGCATCTGCGACGATCGCGACCGCGACCGCCAGCATCAGGTGTCGTGCGGTTTTCAGCATGGCTTGTTCCTCCTCGTGATGGATGACCCTGCAAAACGCCTTCAACGATCGTCGCGCACCTGCTGATCGCGCAGCAATCGCCATATCTGGGTTCGCAAATGGACGAACGACGCCTCGTCCATGACGTCCTCGATGCGCTCGTGACGGTCCCAATGCTCTGCCTTGCGCACCTTGGCGACATCGATGATCTCGCCGATCCGGCCGGGCCGGCGGGTCATGACGACGACGCGGTCGGCGAGGTAGACCGCCTCCTCCACCGCATGCGTGATGAAAAGAACGGTGCGCGGGCTCGCTCGCGACAGCTTGACGAGTTCTTCCTGCATCACGACCCGCGTCTGCGCATCGAGCGAGCCAAAGGGCTCGTCCATCAGCAGAACGCCCGGGTCGAGCACATAGCTTCTTGCGATCGCAACACGCTGCTGCATGCCGCCGGAGAGCTGGTGCGGGAACGCGGACTCGTAACCTTGCAAACCCATCAGCTCGATGTGGTGCGCCACACGGGAACGGCGCTCCTGCACCGGTACACGCGTCGCGCGCAGACCGAAATCGATGTTCTCCGTCACCGTCTTCCACGGGAACAGGGCGAATTGCTGGAACACGACGGAGCGATCGGGTCCCGGGCTCGTGACGGGCTTGCCGCCGACGGTCACCGATCCGGACGTCGGGAACTCGAGACCCGCAGCCATGCGCAGGCAGGTGGTCTTGCCGCATCCGGACGGGCCGACAATGGCGACGAACTCCCTGGCTCGCACTTCGAAGCTCACGTCGTCGATCGCGGGGATATTCTTCCCATCGCGCTGGAAATCGCGTCCGACGCGATCGAAAACGATGTTGCTCACGGCCGCAGCACGATCTTGGCCGCTGCCGCGGACCCTTGATCCAGATCGCGAAATGCGCGGGCGCCATCGGCCAGCGAGCGCTCCTCGACCCATGCCAGGTCTCCGAACGCGCCTTCGTGCAGCGCGACGACGGCCGCACGCAGGTCGGCCGTCGTATAGGTATAGACGCCGATCAAGGTGATCTCGGCGAGCGTGAGCTTGCGCATGTCGATTTCCGACGCTCCGCCGGCGAGACCGACATGGATTATCACGCCGCCCGGTTTTACCGACGCCAGCGCCGATTTCCTCGTTGCATCGGCGCCGACGGCATCGATGACCAGGTCGACGCTGTTTTCGGCCGGTCCGAAATCCGATGCGGGGTCGTATGTCGCGCAGCCTGCGTTCCGTTGCGCGGAGATCCGCCGCAGCGCGTTGGACTCTCCCAACCGCACGTGGCGGCATCCCCTGCTGCCCACGAGCAGCGCGGCGAGCAAGCCGATCGCGCCGCCACCCAGGATCAGCACCTCGCATTCGGCGATCGGCCGCGCCAGCGCGTCGGCCGCCTTGTTGATCGCGTGCAGCGCCGTCGCGGCGGGCTCGGTCAGCGCGGCGACACGCGATGACATGCCGGCGGGCAACTCGATGACGCTCGAAGCGGCGGTCGTGACGTATTGCGCGAAGCCGCCCGCGCGCGTCATGCCGATCATCGTGCGATTCGCGCACAGATTATTGCGCCCTTGAACGCAGAATTCGCAGTAGCCGCAAGTGATCAGCGGATTCACCGTGACCCGCCGCCCCGTCCCCGGCCCCGACAGGATTTCCCCTGCCAGCTCGTGCCCGAGAATCAACGGCGGAATGCGTCTGGGATCACGGCCGTGATAGGCGTGCATGTCCGATCCGCAAATACCCACGGCGTCTACGCGAATGAGCACCTCGCCGGCGGACGGCGCCGGCTGCGGCTCGTCGCGAAAGATCATCTCGTTGGGGCTCGTGTAGACCAACGCTTTCATCGGAATCACCCGGCCGAAAAGCCGCCGTCGACGAAGATCGTCTGGCCGGTAACGTAATCCGAAGCGCGGCTCGCGAGAAAGATCGCCGTCCCCCACAGGTCGGTGAGCTCGCCGTTGCGGCCGGCGAAAGTGCGTGCGGCCATCTGCGCCCAGCGCGCCTTGTCTTGGACAACAGGCGCGGTAAGTTCGGTGGCGAAGAAGCCTGGTGCGATGGCGTTGGCATTCACGCCGTGCCGCGACCAGGCTTGCGCCTGTGCCCGGGTGAGCTGCGAGATCGCGCCTTTCGAAGCTCCGTAGGGTGCGCAATCCTCGAAGGCGCGCAGCGACTGCAGCGAGGCGATGTTGATGATCCTTCCGAAACCGCGCGCAATCATAGCCGGGGCGAGACGCTGCGCGAGAAAGAACGGAGCATCGAGGTTGAGCTTCATCGTCATGTCCCAATCGTGCTCGGCCACGTCGAGAATCGGTTTGCGGCGGTTGGTTCCCGCGGCGGACACGAGTATATCGGGTGCTCCGAAGGATTCCGCGGCGCGAAGGCTGCAATCCTTGAGCGAACGCCGGTCGGCGAGGTCGAAGGGCAGCGCCGTCGCCCGCCCACCCGCGCTGACGATATCATTGCGCACCTCATCTAACTTGTCCGCGCGCCTGGCCACCAGCACGACGGCCGCACCCGCCTCGGCGAGCGCCAGCGCGATCGTCCGCCCGATCCCCGAGCTCGCCCCGGTAACCAACGCGACGCGGCCCGACAGATCGAACAAGTTCGTGCCGGACATGCGCTCAGCTCTGCACCGGCGCCCCGCGCTCGAAACGCTCGTCCGGAAAATACTTCGCGAGCCGATCGTCGGCGGTGCGCGCATGAGCCTCCATGCCTTCGAGCCGGGAGATGCGGGCGGCGACCTGGGCAATGTCGCGATTGGCTTCGCGGGTCATGCGCTGCCAGGTCACCGTCTTGAGAAACTTGTGCACCGACAGGCCGCCCGAATAGCGTGCCGCTCCCTTGGTCGGAAGGATATGGTTGGGGCCGGAAGTCTTGTCGCCGAAGGCGACCGTGGTTTCCTCGCCCAGGAACAGCGAGCCGTAGCAGGTCAATCGCGCAAGCCACCAGTCCAGATCCCTGGCATGGACTTCCAAATGCTCGGGCGCGTAGCGATCGGAGACTTCCGCGATCTCCTCGCGCGAGGAGGCCAGCACGACCTCGCCATAATCGCGCCACGCCGCTCCGGCCGCATCGCGCGCGGTCGGCGGGAGTCTGCCGATCAGCTCCGGCACGAGCTGCATCACCCTCTCCGCCAGCGCGCGCGACGTGCTCATCAGCCACGCGGGCGATTCGTGGCCGTGTTCCGCCTGGCCGACCAGGTCGGACGCGACCAGCGCAGGATCGGCGGTGTCGTCGGCAATCACGGCGACCTCCGACGGCCCCGCGAAAACATCGATGCCCACCTTGCCGAACAGCATCCGCTTGGCTTCCGCGACGAACTTGTTCCCGGGCCCGACGATGATGTCCGCCGGCCTGCCGGTAAACAGACCGTACGCCATCGCGGCAATGGCCTGAACCCCGCCGAGCGTCAGAATCGCGTCGGCGCCGGCGATCTTCATCGCATACAGAACCTCGGGGTGAACTCCATCGCCGCGATAAGGCGTCGAGCATGCGACGACGAATGGAACGCCCGCCGCCTTGGCAGTGGCGATGGCCATGTAAGCCGAGGCGATATGTGCATAGCGCCCGGTTGGAACGTAACAGCCGGCCACGTTGACCGGGATCAGCCGTTGGCCGGCCGTGAGCCCCGGCTGCAGTTCGATCGCAAATTCTCTGATCGATTCGCGCTGAGCCTGCGCGAAGCGGCGGACGCGCTCCGTCGCGAACTCGAGGTCATGTCTCACCGCCGGAGGAATATCGCGTGTCCTTCGCTCGATCTCGTCCGGCATGACCACGATCGGTCCGGTCCAGTGATCGAGGCGGGCGGCATACTCGCGTACCGCGTGCTCACCGTTGCGGGCGATTTCCTCGAGCATCTGCTCGGCGACGGTGCGAGCGTTGGCAGTTTCGCTCTCCGGCGACTTCGCCGCCTGTTTCAGGAACTGGATGGACACCGCTGGCTTTCGTGAAAGCGCGTTCAGCAGACCATAGCAAGGTCGATCCATTACGGTCAAATCGCGACGCAAGCTCCGGCCGGTCCGGCTGGCGCAGGAGCCCGCGCCCGGCGGGACGGCGAATCCGTGCACCATGCAGCTATCGGGAGGACGCGATGCACCAGCTCGCGGCGATGCCGGAATTGCGCGATCGCGCTTTCGCTCTGATGCGGCGCCTTGGCGCGAGCGCCGCGATCTTCGTGTCGCTGGTCGCCACCGCTGCGGCGCAAACGGCGTCGGGTCACTTTGCCAGCCGGATGCTCGAACTACCGATCGCAGGGGCGTACAGCTACTGGGACCAGGCGAGCGGAGGCAACGACCGCGTCGTCAAGGTCGCGGTGGCGAACGCGGAATTCCGCGCCGACCTCTTGGATGACTGGCACGATCGTGGCGCGGCAGTACACGAATTTTTCGCCAGCGATCGCGTCAAGGTCGTCTATTTCGACTTCGATGCCGACGGCAAATACCGCGGTTATTCATATTATTTCGCGCCGGGCGATGGTTGCGGCTGGTGCTATGACTCGACCGTGCATTCGACGGTGCGCGGGGCCAACGGCCGCCTTTCCGGAAGCATCGCGTTCAACGGCGGAGCCGGCGCGGTCGCCTTCGACGTGAAGTTCGACGTGCCGATTCCAGCCAAGGCGTGGGGCCAAGCGCTGCCCGCGGGCGGCGGCGATCCGGGTCACGCCTTCCTTGCCTACCACAAGGCGTTGGCGGCAAGCGACGCCACCGCACTCAAGGCGGTGTCGGATGCTCATGGGAAGGATCTGCTGGCAAAGCACCAAAGCCAGGGCGACCTCGCCGACTATCTCGACTTCCGCTGGAACGACATGCACTACCGGATGCAAAGCGTCAACGTCGTCGGCGGCTATGCCCGCGGTGACCGCGCCGTCATCCTGTTCGACGGCAGCAGCAAGCTGTTCGACGCTTTGCACGGCGAGGCGACCCTGCGCCGCGTCGGCGGCGCGTGGCTGGTCGCCGACGAGCTCGTGCAGATCGGCAAGCGTTGAACGCGTGTGCAGCGCATCCGGCAGCGACGAACGCTCGGGCCCTCGCCCGGTATCGTCATCTGAGCAAGTCCATTAAGATGGGCCCCGACCGATAACGACGCGGGGGGATCATGGCCACCACACCTATGCCGCTTTCCGAGGCCGCGCCCCGCTGGTCCTGGCTGCCCAAGCTCGGCACCTGGAAGTACTACGCGCTGCTCGGCGCCGTCGGCATCCTGATTCTGGGCCCGCTGGGCGGCGTCGCTGCTTCGTACATGAACTTCTCGCTCGGGTTTTTCGTCGGCGGGCAGGTACTCGCCGGCATACTCGGCTCGACGGTCACCTTCGGCTACGGCGCGGCAGGACGTCACGGCGCCAATTACATCCAGACGACGGCGGCTTCGGTCGCCGGCATGAGCGCGATGGCGGTCGTCATCCAGGCGATGACGTGGATGGGAATGCCGGCCCCGCCGATGTGGCAGCTCGTCCTCTACATGATGTGCATCGGGATGTTCGGCGTCGGCGTAGGCATGCTCTACACGCCGATCCTGGTCGACCGCCTGCAACTCACGTTTCCGTCGGGACTTGCGGTCGCGAATATCCTGCGCGCGCTGACCGATCCCGACCTGCTCCGGCAATCGGTGTCGCGGCTCTTCGGCGGCATGGCGCTGGGCGTCGCCGGCGGCATCGGAAGCGCCAAGCTCGAGTGGCTGGGCGCGATCGACCTGTCGACGTCCACGTTCGGCGCCGGCATGATCGTCGGCGCGCGCATCGGCATTGCCGCGATCGTCGGCGGGCTTGCCGGCTGGGCGCTGATACCGTATTTCATCTCGATCGGATGGCTCCAGCCGAACGAGCCGTTCCGCAAGATCACGTTCCTGATCGCGCTCGGCATGATCATGGGTGCCGCGATCGTCGACGTGTCGCTGATCCTCTTCCGCGCCTGGCAGCGCTCCCGGCAGGTCGCGGCGGAGAAGATGGTCGAGCAGGAGGATTGGAAGCGCACGAACACCCGGCGACTCGTCGCCTGGGTCGTGTTCTGGGGCGTCTGCATCGTCATCGTCGGCTCGCAGGTGCTGCACCAGCCGGTCGGCTATCTGGTGATGGCCGTGCTGCTCGTATTCGTGTTCGCGCTGGTCAACGGGATATCCCTCGGCATCACCGACTCGAATCCGATTTCCTCCGCGTTCGTCGTCACCGTGGTCCTGATGGCGGGCATCGGCTTGCGCGATCCGATCATCGGGATGATGGCCGCGACGGTGCTGCTCGTCTCCACCGCCGAGGCCTGCGACATGCAGCAGGATCGCTCGACCGGATGGCGGCTGGGAACCAACCGCACGATCCAGTTCCGCTTCCAGGTCGCCGGCATCGTGATGGGCGCGATCATGGCCGTGGTGTTCGCCAAGCTCTTCATGAGCGCGTATCCGGTGCTGGGTCTCGACCAGACGACGATGCCCGCCGACAAGCAGCCGGCGCAATGGTCGTCGGCGATGACATACAAGTTCGTCGGCGTACTGCGCAGCCTGACCGACGACAAGCCCTATCAGCGCACGGCGATCTGGATCGGCGTCCTCATCGGCTTCGTGACCGAGTTCCTGCGCAAATACATCAAGTCGCGCGCCGGATATCAAGCGTTCGTCAAATCCGGCCGCACTGGATTCGGCACCGATTTTTTGCTCGACGCTGTGGTGCTTCCATCGCCGTATGCGTCGTCGTTCGGTGGATTCCTCAATCTGCTCACGTCCGCATGGTTCGCCGCGGGCGGGGTGCTCGCGAGCATCGTCAACAGCCTGCCCAAGGACAAAGACAAGCCGGCGGCGCTGCCCAGCGATATGAGCACGACTTCGCTGGTCGGCGGCGGGCTGATTGCAGGCGATGCCTTGGCGGCGCTCGGGCTCGGCATCGCCGGACTGCTCGCCACGCTGTTCGCCTGACTTCGCCCGCGATTGGCGAAGCGGCTTCGGGGCCAGGGCCGTAAACTGGTATTGCCAACAGCGGCCGGCGACCCGCCCGTCGCCGTCCGGCAATCGCCGCTTCGCTCCTTCCGTTGCCAGGTGCCTAATCCAGATAGACCAGTAGCATACCAATTGACTAACTGGTATCTTAGATACTAAGCTAGCCGTACCCCTGTGAGCCCATATTGAATCCGTCTACCCCGTGCCACCCACAGCCATTCGCTACCACATAGGCATCGACGGCGGCGGCACGCGTACCCGCGCTCGGCTCGCCTCCGCCGAGGGCGCGGTGTTGGGCTTCGCCTCCTCGGGCCCGTCGGCGCTCGGTCAAGGCATCGAGCAGGCGTGGAAGCATGTCGCGCAAGCCGTCGATTACGCGTTTGCCGATGCGCGAATTGCGGCGGCGCCACCGGGCCAATGTGCGTTGGGCCTCGGGCTAGCCGGCGCCAACGTGCGGCAGCGCTGCGACGACTTCCTGCGCCGCGCGCCACCGTTCGCGCACATCGCGTTGGACACCGACGCCTACACGACTTTGCTCGGCGCACACGAAGGTCGCCCCGGCGCGATCGTCGCGGCCGGCACCGGTAGCGTCGGCGAAGCACTGCACCGCGACGGCTTTCGCGTTGCCGTCGGCGGCTGGGGATTTCCCGTCGGCGACGAAGGCAGCGGCGCGTGGCTGGGATTGCGCGCGATGCGCGAGACGCATCGTGCCGTCGACGGCCGCGCCCCCGTCGGTCCGCTGGTCGGTGCGGTCCTCGCCATGGCGGGCACGACGCGTGAGGCGCTGCTGAGCTGGTGCGATCGGCCGGGCCAGAATCCCTATGCCGAGCTCGCACCGCTGGTGTTCGACGCGGCTGCCGTGGATCCGTTCGCCGCGCATCTGCTCGATCGCGCCGCGCGCTCGCTCGAGGAGATCGCGGCCGCGCTCGATACCGAGGGCACGCTGCCGCTGGCGGTTTGCGGCAGCATCGGGCAAAAGCTGCTGCCTCGTTTCGACGTCTCGATCCGCGCGCGCTGCATCGAGCCGGCGGGCGACGCGGCCGATGGCGCGCTTCGCCTGGTTCGTCAGGCATTGAGCGGGAGCGAGCGATGAGAAATCGCCCGTTCAAGTTCCGCCCCGACGCAAGCACCGCATCGCCGCTGTATGCGCAGCTCGCGCAGAAGCTCGCCCAGGCGATACGCAACCGCGACTACCTGCCCGACGAGGCGCTGCCATCCGAGCGCGCACTGTCGGAATCGCTCAACCTGTCGCGCGTGACTGCGCGCAAGGCGATCGATCGGCTGGTCGAGCAGGGGCTGGTCGTGCGCCGGCGCGGCTCGGGCAACTACATCGCGCCGCGGCTCGAGCAGCCGTTGTCGCGCCTGACCAGCTTTTCCGAGGAACTGCAACAGCGCGGGTTCAGTCCATCGTCACGCTGGCTCTCGCGCGTCTGCACCGCCGCCGCGCCCGACGAGCAACTCTCGCTCGGGCTGTCGCCGGGCTCGCGCGTCGCGCGCCTCGAGCGCCTGCGCCTGGCCGACGAGGTGGTGATGGCCTATGAAGTCAGCGTGCTGCCCGAGCAGCTGCTGCCCGATCCTTCGCAGGTCGGTGCATCGCTCTACGCCTATCTGGCGACGTTGGGACGAGCGCCGGTGCGCGCGCTGCAACATCTGCGAGCGCTCAACGCCGAAGCACGCCTGGCACAGTTGCTCCAGGTGCCGACCGGGCGCGCGGTCCTGTTCATCACGCGCGTCGGCTATCTGGACACCGGGCAGGCGGTTGAGCTCACGCGTTCCTATTGCCGCAGCGACTACTACGATTTCGTCGCTGAGATGAGGCGCGCGGCGTGAACGTGCTCCGCGTCGAGGGCGACATCCTGACGCCGCATGGCTTCGTCCGCGGCGTGCTCGAGCATCGGCATGGCCGCATTCTGCGCATCGAGGGAGCGCCGCGAACCGAAGGGGAGGCGCGGCGCGAAGCGCGGTCGCTCGTGCTGCCTGGATTCATCGATACGCACGTGCACGGCGGCGGCGGCAGCGACACGATGGAGGGCGGGGAGGCAGTGGACCGCATCGCACGGCTGCACGTGCGGCACGGCACGACGTCGCTGCTGGCCACGACGATGACCGCACCGCTGCCCGAAGTGGAAGCGGCGATGCGGGCCCTGGCGCCTGCCTGCGCGAGTCGCCTGCCCGGTGCGGCGCGCGTGCTCGGCGTGCACCTGGAAGGCCCTTACATCAATCCAGGCAAGCTCGGTGCGCAGCCCGACTTCGTTCGTCCTGCGTCGATCGCGGAAATCCGCGAATTGAATACGTTGGCGCCGATCCGGCTGATCACGCTGGCGCCGGAGCTTCCCGGGAATCTGGAGATCATCGTTGCGCTGCGCGCCGCCGGATTCCAGGTCCAGATCGGACACACCTTGGGCAGCTACGAAGACGGGGTCGCCGCGCTCGAACGCGGTGCCGGCGGCTTCACCCATCTGTTCAACGCCATGTCGGGGATGCATCACCGCGCACCGGGCATCGTCGGCGCGGCGCTGGCGCACGCACGCTACGCCGAAATCATTCCCGATCTGCTGCACGTCCACCCCGGCGCCATCCGTGCCGCCCTGCGAGCCATTCCCTGCCTGTTCTGCGTCACCGATTCGACCGCTGCCACCGGCATGCCCGACGGGAAATACCGGCTGGGACGCCATCGCGTCACCAAATGCCTCGGCGGCGTGCGCCTGGCCGACGGCACGCTTGCCGGCAGCACGCTGACGATGGACCAGGCGCTGCGCAATCTGGTGACTATCGGACTCGGTCTGGAAGACGCATCGCGGCGCGTGTCGAGCCATGCTGCCGAATACCTCGGGCTGCCGGACCGCGGTCGTCTTGTCGAAGGCGCGCACGCCGACCTCGTGCTGCTCGACCGCGAATTGAAATTGCAGCGCGTGATCGTCGAAGGTGAAGAGGTCGATCTCGCGCCTGCGGCTGGCGCAGTCCTATGAAGCGCCGGATGCCAAGCGGTCCAGGGCGGCGTGCAACGATGAAGAAGCGCGAACGTTCCGCAGGCAGGCTCGACCCCGGTGCGCTGGTGATGGTCAGCATCCAGGGCAAGGTGCTGGACACTGCGCAAGCGGCGTTCCTGCGTCGGAACAGGATTCGTGCCGTCGTGCTCTTCCGCGCCAATCTGGGCAGCGAAGCGGAAGTGCGCGCCCTGACCGGCGCCTTGCGCAAGACCATGGGACCAAGAGCGCTGATCGGCATCGATCAGGAGGGAGGCGCGGTCGTCCGCACCACGTTCCTGCCGCACCCGCCGGCGGCGATGGCGCTGGGCGCAACCGACAACGCGGCGCTGGCCGAACAGGTCGGCGCCGCCGTGGCCCGCGGCGTGGGGAGCCTCGGCTTCAACTGGAATTTCGCTCCGGTGCTGGATGTGAACAGCAACCCGGCCAATCCGGTGATCGCCGTGCGCAGCTTCTCGTCGAATCCCTCCGACGTCGCCCGCCTGGCGGGCGCCTGGATGCGCGGCGCGCTGCGCGAGGGCGTCGCATGCTGCATCAAGCATTTTCCGGGTCACGGCGACACGCGCATCGATTCGCATCTGGAGCTGCCGGTGGTCGACAAGTCGAGGCGGGAATTGCGCGCGCTCGAACTCAAGCCCTTCCGCGCGCTGCAAAGCGAGGCGCCTGCGGTGATGACCGCGCATATTGTCTATCCCCGGATCGACCCCGAGCACCCGGCGACGCTGTCGCGCAAGCTGCTGGGTGGCCTGCTGCGCGACAGCCTGGGGCTACGACGGTGTGATCATCACCGATTCGCTGGTCATGAAGGCCATTCACCAGCGCTACGGCCATGACCGCGCCGCGGTGCTCGCGCTGCAGGCCGGCGCCGACATGGTCATGGCGCTGGGGAGCCACGACGAGCAAGCTTCAGCGGTGCAGGCGATAGCGGGCGCGCTTGCCGACGGCTCGCTGGCGCGCGCCGAATTGCAGCGCTCGCGCGCTCGCCTCGACGCATTGGCGCGGCGATACCCGGTGCGACCGGCGCGGTACGCGAAGGCGCGCCGCGACGCGGACGAACGACTGATGCATCGCGCCTGGGCGCTGGCATTGACGCGGATCGGCGATGCCCGGCCGCCGCACAGGGATCAGCCGCTTCGCGTGGTCACGCAGCGCCAGGTCCCAACCGACGGCGTGTCCGAAGCGGGGCCATCGGGCGAGAAGGTGGCCTGGCTGTTCGAGCGCTTCGACGCGGTCGAGATCGTTCAGGTCGACGATTTGCAGAGGCTCGATTGGGACCAGCTCCCGCAGGACTCCTGCACAACGGTGCTCGTCTCCAATCAGCGCGCGCGCTACGGGGCTGGGTCGCGGCGCTGGCGGCCGCAGCTGCACGTCGCGCTGTGGAATCCTTTCCAGGTGCTGGACGTTCCGGCGCCGGCGGTCGTCACCTGGGGGTTCGCCGACGGCGCGCTGGCGGCGCTTCGCGCGTGGCTCGAAGGTCGGGCGCCCGCGCCGGGCCGCGCGCCGGTGCCTTTGCTCGCGGCTGCCCCCCTGCCCCACCGCCGATCGACCGTCAAGAAGCGCTGAGCGTGGGCGCCGATGTCGCTGGCGACAACGGCGATTGCGACAATTCGAAGAAGGTGCCGGTGAGCCCAACCGATTGCGGTGACGGGATGTCACGGAATGGGGTGGTGGCTGGAAGTGTTTGCCATATGAGCGCTTTCGCGCAGTATTCGCGCGTGGCGCGGAACTCGAGCGCGCCAGGCATTTTCAAATACCATCGAACGGAGATGACCATGCGAGCATTCATCACGTCCCTGCTCTTGCTTCTTCTCGGCGGCTGCGCGACCGAGGCAGAACGCGCAGCCCAGGTGCAGCGTGACGTCGAGCAAATGATCCAGGTCTACGGACCCGGCTGCGAAAAACTGGGCTACAAAAGCGACACCGACCCCTGGCGCGAATGCGTGCTGCAGCTCGCCCACAGGGACGACCGCTACAGCCGCTATCCGGTCAGCACCAACTGCATCGGCCATCGCGGCTTCATGCAGTGCACGACGTTTTGACGGCAGCTGATCGTTCGACAAGGTTCGACCGCCGCCGCAGCGCGCATTCATGCCTTCAGCGCGACGACCATAAGCCGATCGAGCCCGCGGTCGTCAGCGAGCTTCTCGCTTCGCTGCACTCGAGCCGGCGCGGGGCTGCGTCCGAAAACGTCGTGCGGCTGCGCAGGAGCGCCGACTAAGCCAGTCGTCTTCGGGCCCGTCGTTGCGTGACGGCCGAGTCTTTGGCCTTTATCGCGGTATCGAGTCGATAGTCTTTCGCTATCGATATAATCAGATAAATAAAATTGAACTATCGCCTTCGATCGGCGATCATACCCTCGTCAACCAAAGCTTTCGGAGCCCAAGAAATGTCTGAGCAACGCCACCGATTCCCGAGCCACGAGGGCCAAAAGGTACCCGAAGTCTCACTGCGCGTCCGCCGCAACGGCGACTGGGCGACGGTGACCAGTGCCGACCTGTTCGCAGGCAAGAACGTCGTCGTCTTTTCCCTGCCCGGCGCTTTCACGCCGACCTGCTCGTCGACCCACCTGCCTCGCTACAACGAGCTCGCGCCGGCATTCAAGGCCGCCGGCATCGATGCTATCGTGTGCATCTCGGTCAACGATCCGTTCGTCATGGAAGCATGGGCGAAAGACCAGGAGGCCGCCAACGTTACGCTGCTGCCCGACGGCAACGGCGAATTCACCCGCAAGATGGGACTCCTGGTCGACAAGAGCGATCTCAATTTCGGCCAGCGCTCGTGGCGCTACTCGATGCTGGTGCGCGACGGCGTCGTCGAGAAGATGTTCATCGAGCCGGACCAGCCGGGCGACCCGTTCGTCGTCTCGGATGCCGACACGATGCTCGCCTATCTCAACCCGGCGGCGAAAAAACCCGATCAGGTGGCGATCCTGACCCGTGAAGGTTGTTCGTTCTGCGCCAAGGCCAAGCGCCTGTTGTCCGAAGCCGGCATTGCGTACGCCGAGGTTCCGCTCGGCCACTCGGTCCGCAGCAAGGTCGTCGGCGCGATCACCGGCGCGCAAACGGTGCCGCAGGTTTTCATCAACGGACGGCTGATCGGCAACGCCGAGGACCTCGAGCGCCATTTGAAGCGCGCAGCGTAAGCTAGGCGCGTTTCCGGCCGATTGTCGTCGGGGAGGATAACGTGCACATGCAGATCCAGGACACCGACGTAGCGATCATCGGCGCCGGCACCGCCGGGATGGCCGCGTACCGGACCGTCAAAGCGGCGGGACGGCGCGCGCTGCTGATCGAAAGCGGTCCCTACGGCACGACCTGCGCACGAGTCGGCTGCATGCCCAGCAAGCTGCTGATCGCGGCGGCGGAAGCGGCGCACGCGTCGTCACGCCTGACCGCGTTCGGCATCCAGCCGGCGGGGCCGATCACCGTCGACGGCAAGGCCGTGATGGACCGCGTCAAGGGCGAGCGCGACCGTTTCGCCGGCTTCGTCATCGACGATGTCGAAGCCTTTCCGGCGGCCGACAAGATTCGCGGCCACGCCAGATTTGTCGACGACCATACGCTGCAGGTAGGCGATGCGCTGACCATCCGCGCGCCGCGCATCGTGATCGCCGCCGGGTCGTCGCCCGCGCATCCTCCCGCCTGGGATGCGCTGGGCGACAGGATGATCGTCAACGACGACGTGTTCGAGTGGTCGACGCTGCCGGAGAGCGTCGCGGTCTTCGGTCCCGGCGTGATCGGACTCGAAATCGGCCAGGCGCTGCACCGTTTGGGGGTGCGCGTCAAGATCTTCGGTCGCGGCGGCGGCGTCGGACCGCTGTCCGATCCGGCGCTGCTCGAGTCGGCGCGACGGATATTCGGCGCCGAGTTTTACCTCGACACGAATGCGCACGCCGAGGTGGTGCGCCACGGCGATGTGATCGCAGTGAAGTACCGCGCGCCCGACGGCACCACCACTACCGAGAACTTCGACTATCTGCTCGCCGCTACAGGCAGGCGTCCGAACCTGTCCGGAATGGGTCTGGAGCGGACCACGCTCGCGCTCGACGTCCACGGCGTGCCGCTGTTCAACCGCCGGACCCTGCAATGCGGACGATCGTCGATATTCATCGCCGGCGACGTCAACAACGAGCTTCTCCTGCTGCACGAAGCCGCCGACGAAGGCCGCATCGCCGGCGAGAACGCCGCGCACTATCCCGACGTCCGGCCGGGCTTGCGCCGCGCCGGCATCGCCATCGTCTTCACCGACCCGCAGATCGCGATCGTCGGGGGCGGCTGGCGCGACGCGCAGCCTGTGCCGCACGTGGCGGGCGAAGTGTCGTTCCACAACCAGGGCCGCTCCCGCGTCATGCTGCGCAACAAGGGACTGCTGCACGTCTATGCCGCGATCGAGGACGGCGCTTTCCTCGGTGGGGAAATGCTCGGCCCTGATGCCGAGCATATTGGCCATCTTCTGGCCTGGGCGTTGCAGATGAAGCTCACCGTGCAGCAGATGCTCGACATGCCGTTCTATCATCCGGTCATCGAGGAAGGCGTGCGCACCGCGCTGCGCGACGCGCGCTCGAAGCTCGCCGCGGCGCAGGCCGAGCGGCGAGCCGCCTGAAGGATCGACGCGCTGGCTACAGACGGTGTCCCTGGTCGCCGTCGCGAAAACCGACGGGCTCGCCGTCGAACCCGTGGACCAGCGCGAGCACCTTGAACACTTCGCCCATCTCGGCGGGCGAGAGAAGCTTCTGCACGGCGGCGGCCTGGCGCAGATACGCCGCCGACTGCGGATCGCCGCAGTCCGCCAGCGCGTCGAGAATCCCGCAGTTGATAAGGAAGCGCGCCTGCGTCGCATACCCGCCGACGCTCATGCCGCCGGCGACGCCGGCGCGCGCGATGGCGCTGAAGTCGACGTGCGCCGAAAGATCGCTGAGACCCGGAAGGAACAGCGGGTCGTGCACCACGCGATGTCGGTAATGCGCGACCAGCGTGCCGCTCGCGCGTTGCGGATGATAGTACTCGGCCGCGGGAAATCCATAGTCGATGATGAGCAGCATGCCGGCGTCGCAGCGCTCGGCGAGGCTTAAGACCAGCGCTTGTGCGGCAGGATTGATTTCGCTGACGTAGTCGCCTTCGAGCGGGAACACGGCCTTTGCGGCATCGCGCAGCGCACCCGGCGGAAGCGGCCGGTCGGCGAGCGCAAGACGACCCTCCTCTAGGCTGACGCCGCGCTCGAACCACGCGCCGCGCTGCCGCGCGATCAAGTGAGGCGGCACCGCGTCGAGGACTTCGTTGGCGATCATCAGGCCACGCCAACGCGCAGGGAGAACCTCGATCCAGTCGACGCGCGGCAACAACGCCGGCACGCGCTCGCGGAGGCATGCCCGCTGCCGTGCCGCGAGATCGGCGCTCACTTCGAGCAGATGATAGCGCTGCGGCAGCCGGTCGCGTGCCGCCAGCGCATTCAGCAGATCGGTGGCGAGTCGCCCGGTTCCCGGGCCCAGTTCGAGCAACTCGGCGTCCGGCAGTCGATCGATGACGTCGACGGCCGCCGCGGCCAGCGCGGTACCGAACAGAGGCGTCAGTTCCGGCGCGGTGACGAAATCGCCGGCGGCGCCAAACTTGCGTGCGCCCGCCGAGTAATAGCCGAGTCCCGGCGCATACAGCACCGCGCCCATGTAATCGGCGAACGAGATCCACCCACCTGCCTCGCTGATGGCCGTAGCGATGTGCGCAAAGACCTGCTCGCCGTGCGCACGCGCTTCGAATGAAGGCGGCGGCAATCCGGCGCCGTCATCGCCGTGTGGAGCGGTGGACATCGATGTGATAGATTGGACGACTCGGAGGAGTGTAGCCGGAGCGCCGCGTGCAGGGCAAAGTGGTCTTGATCACGGGAGGAGCCAAACGCGTCGGCGCGGCGACTTGCCGGCGCCTGCATGCCGCCGGCGCCAAGCTGATGCTGCACTATCGCGAATCGGCCGGCGAAGCGCGATTGCTCCAAGCCGAGCTCAACCACCAGCGCAAGGACTCGGTCGCGCTGATCCAGGCCGACCTGCTCGACCTCGGCAAGCTGCAGTCGCTGATCGACCAGACGGTACAGACGTTCGGCAAGCTCGACGCGCTGATCAACAACGCGTCGTCATTCTTCCCGACGCCGGTCGGCGAGATCACCGGAGAAAATTGGGACGATCTGATCGGCACCAATCTGCGGGCGCCGCTTTTCATCGCGCAGGCAGCGGCGCCGGCGCTGAAGAAGACGCAGGGCGCGATCGTCAACATCACCGACATCCACGCCGAACGCCCATTGAAGAACTACGTCGTCTATAGCGTCGCCAAGGCTGGGCTGGTCGGTTTGACGCGGTCGCTGGCGCGCGAGCTCGCGCCCGAAGTGCGCGTCAATGCCGTCGCACCAGGTCCGATCCTGTGGCCCGACGACGAGTCGTTCGACGAACTGTCGCGACAGCGTATCATTTCGAATACGCCGCTCAAGCGCGAGGGCACGCCCGACGACATCGCCAAAGCCGTACATTTCCTGTTGTTCGAGGCGACCTACGTCACCGGCGAGACGATCAACGTCGATGGCGGGAGGCACGTAGCGCTGTGAGCAGCGAGCCAGGTCCCACTCGCGAAGCGAGTGGGGTGCGAGCGCCCGCGAATCAGCGCTCGGCCACCGAGCGCGAGCTATCCGCCCGGCGGACGTCGCCGACGAGGTGGCGCTTTAGTCGCTGTTGCCTGGACTGCTGGACGCACCGAGCGTCTTCGATGCGCGGCGACCCGCAGCGCGAGACCTTCCAGATAGGGATCGACGATGCCGTGCGTGATCAGCGACACGCGCGCGCGCTCGAGATAATCGGCCGACGAGCCGAAAGCCCCGGCAGCGCTGGACAGAACCTCGGCTTGCCTCGCCAGCGACAGCTGGCCCGCGTATTGCGGGTGCCTGCGATCGACGACGAAGGCCAGCGCGATCAGCGCGTGCGCGCCGGCGCGCACGCGCAGCCATCGCGGATGATAGGCACCGACGACCATCTCGCGCCGCCAGAGAAGCGCGAGTTCCGCGCACGCGCATTCCGCCGGCAGACGATAGACGACGCCGTGGCATGACCCGCCCTGATCGAGTCCCAACACGAGGCCCGGGGCCTTGGTCGTGCCGCGCGATGCGAGCGACCAGAGACAGAAGCGGCGATGCTTGCCGCGCAAGGTCGCCGGCCTCGCTTCGGTGAAGGGAAACAGCGGATTCCACAACAGCGATCCGTAGGCGAAAACCCACCAGTCGGCGTGCGCCGGTCGGCGCGCCAGCGCCGCCCCCAGCGATGCGGCGAGCGCGTCGTCGGAAAGCGCGCGATGTGGGTCGAGACCCTCGACGTACACTGCACGCATCCGGCCTTCCTCGAGATCGCGGCGCGAGAGCGTCATCGGCGTGTGCGCCGGATCAAACCAGGCCGCGAAACGGCAGCCGCAGCTCGCACCACTTCCCGACCGCAAGCAGCCGGTCCTCGCGCAGCGCCGGCGCAGCCAGCTGCATGCCCAACGGAAGCCCGTTCGGTGCGAGCGCGATAGGCACGGTCAGCGCGGGGAAGCCGGCGAGCGACCAAAGCGAGCAGCAGGAAGGATCGCCGGTACGGGTCAGATCTTCCGGTGCCGCACCGGGCGCCGGCGGCGTCAGCACCGCGTCGAACCCGTCAAGCCAGTCGGCGAGCGCCGCGACGATGTCAGCGCGCCGGTCCAGCGCTTCGGCATAGGCGTCGTCGCCGATCGTGCGGCCTTCGTCGAGCGCCGCATTGAGCTTGGCCGACATCCTGCCTCGCTCGCGATCCTGCAATGCGCCGAGTTGCCCCACCGCCTCGTGCAGCATGATGCGGCGTAACTGCAGCGGTGCGTCGCGGCATGCCGGCGGCAGCGGGAGTGCCGTAACGCGTGCACCGGCGCGCGAAGTGCATCCGCCGCGGCATCGAGCGCATCGCGTTGTTCACTGCTGGTCGCGACCCATGGAAATTCCGGAAGCCAGCCCAGCGCCGGCGCTGCCCCGAGCGCCACCCCGGGCAGCGCGATCGCACTCTCGCCGGCGAGGGCCCGGGCGAGCAACGCGCAATCGGTGACCGTCCGCGCAAAAACGCCCAGCGTGTCCAGCGTCGGACTGAAGCGATGAACGCCGGCGAACGGCAGCACGTCCCTGCCCGGCTTGAAGCCGACGATGCCGCAGTAGGCGGCGGGCCGGATCACCGAGCCGTTGGTCTGCGTGCCTATCGCGGCCGGCACCTGGCCGAGCGCGACGGCCGCCGCCGAACCCGACGAGGAGCCGCCGGGCGTGCAGGCAGCGTGCCACGGATTGCGCGTCTTCCCCGGCTGCATGAAGGCGAATTCGGTCGTCACCGTCTTGCCCAGGACCATGCCGCCCGCGCGGTCGAGCCGGACGATGCATTCGGCGTCCCGCGCAGGTATCGCGCCGGCGAAAATCGGCGATCCCATCTGCGTCGGCATGCCGGCGGTGGCGACGATATCCTTGACGCCGATCGGAACGCCGGCAAGCATCGACGCGCCGTCCGACGTGCGCCGCGCGTCCTGGGCGCCCGCCGATGCGAGCGCATGCTCGCGATCGAGCCATGCCCATGCCTGGACGTTGGCGTCGGTGGCGTCGATGCGATCCAGCAGCGACCGGGTCAACGCCGTGCAGCTAAGCGCGCCGCTGGAGAGCGCGTCGATCGCCTCCGCGAGTGTCAGCGCATAGGGTTCGGGCATCATGGTCTGGCACGCGTGAGCTTGACCGGGCGCGGCGCGGCGGCGGCCGGCGCGGTGGCGGCGGCCGGCAGGAAAATCGCCTGAAGGTCGTTGAGAAAACGCTGTCCCAGCGGCGTTGGTCGGATGCGCTGGTGATCGCGCTCGATCAAGCCGCGCCGTTCGGCTTCGTCCAATGCCTTTTGCGCGAGCGTCAACGGGAATCCGGTGCGCTCCGCGAATAGCGCGACTGGAACTCCCTCGGTCAGCCGCAGCGCGTTGAGCATGAACTCGAAGCTGATCTCGCCGCGATCGACCGCACGATCCTCGAGCAGCGGCGATCCGCGCCCGACTTCCTCGATATATCGCTGCGGCTGCTTGTGCCTCGCCTGGCGCACGATCCGTTCTGGAAACGACAGCTTGGAATGGGCGCCCGCGCCGATGCCCAGATAGTCGCCGAAGCGCCAGTAATTGACGTTATGCCGGCACTCGTGACCGGGCCTCGCATACGCCGACGTCTCGTAGTGCAGGTAGCCATCCGCGCCGAGCGCAGCAGCGATCGCATCCTCGATGTCCGCGGCCGTTTCGTCGTCGGGCAGCGTCGGCGGATAGCGGTCGAACATCGTGTTCGGCTCAATCGTCAAGTGGTAGAACGACAGGTGCGGCGGCGAGAAGCTCAAGGCCTCGGCGAGATCGCTCTTCGCGTCGGCGAGCGTCTGTCCGGGAAGCGCGTACATCAGGTCGAGATTGACGTTGCCGAAAATCTCGATCGCGGCCGCCGCCGCCGCACGCGCTTCGTCCGCGTCGTGCACGCGGCCCAGCGCATGGAGGAATCTCGGCTCGAAGCTCTGCACGCCGACCGACAGCCGGTTGATGCCTGCGTCCCTGAAGCCGGCAAAGCGTGCCCGCTCGAACGTGCCCGGGTTGGCCTCGAGCGTGATTTCGGCGTCCGGGGCCAGCGGGACACGCGCGCGCACGCCGGCCAGTATCCGGTCGATCGACTCCGGAGCGAACAGGCTGGGCGTGCCGCCGCCAAAAAAAACGGTGTGGACGCGACGACCCCAGATCGAAGGCAGCGCGAACTCGAGATCGGCGAGCAGCGTCTCGACATAGCGCGATTCGGGAATTTCACCGCGTCGCTCGTGCGAATTGAAATCGCAGTACGGGCACTTCTTAAGGCACCAGGGGATGTGGATGTACAGCGCGAGCGGCGGGAGGGCGGCGAAATGCGGGCGCCTGCAGCGACAGTCCTGTTGCCCGATTCACGATGTGCTCCGGCATCTAGGCCACGCTGCGCAGCCGATCGAGCAGCGCCCGCATCGCCCTGCCGCGATGCGACAGCTCGTTCTTTCGCGCGAGCGGCAGCTCGGCGCCGGTCATGCCGGTGGCCGAGTCGAGAAAGTGCGGATCGTAGCCGAAGCCGCCGTCGCCGCGCGGCGTGTCGATGATCGTGCCGTCCCAGCGGCCTTCGGCCAGCACCGGCTCGGGATCGTCGCCGTGACGCATCAGCGCGAGCATGCAGTAGTAGTGTGCGCGACGGTCGGCAACTCCGTCGAGATCGGCGATCAGCTTGGCGTTGTTGCGTCGATCCGAGCGCGGCTCGCCGGCATAGCGCGCCGACTGCACCCCGGGCGCTCCGCGCAGCGCCTCGACGCAGATGCCGGAATCGTCGGCGAGCGCAGGCAGTCCGGCCCGGCGGCTCGCGTGACGTGCCTTGGCCAGCGCGTTTTCGACGAAGCTCGCGTGCGGCTCGTCGGCGTCGGCAATGCCGAGCTCGGCCTGCGCGATCGTCTCGATGCCCAGCGGCGCCAGCAGGCGCCGGAACTCGGTGAGCTTGCCTGGATTGTTCGATGCAATGACCAGGCGCGGGAATTCGCTCACGGCGGACCGTCGGTGTTCACGACAGCAAAGGCTTCAGCCGATGCCGAGCGAAAGCTTTTGCGCGGCGACCAGCCTCGTGACGCCACCCTCGCCCAACGCGACCAGCGCCGCCATTTCCGCGCGCGAAAACGGCGCACCCTCCGCGGTGCCCTGGATTTCGACGAAGCCGCCGGCACCGGTCATCACGACGTTCATGTCGGTGTCGCAGCCCGAATCCTCGGCGTAGTCGAGATCGAGCATCGGCACACCGTCGACGATGCCGACCGACACCGCGGCGACAAAATCCTTCAGCGGCGAACCGGTCATCAGGCCTTGCGCCTTGCACCACGACACCGCGTCGTAAAGCGCGACGCAGGCGCCGGTGATCGACGCGCAGCGCGTGCCGCCGTCGGCCTGCAACACGTCACAATCGATGCGTATCGTTCGCTCGCCCAGCTGCGCCAAGTCGGCGATCGCGCGCAGACTCCGGCCGATCAGGCGCTGAATTTCCTGCGTGCGCCCCGACTGCTTGCCTTCGGCGGCCTCGCGCCTTGTGCGCGTATGAGTCGCGCGCGGCAGCATGCCGTATTCCGCCGTCAGCCAGCCCTGGCCCTTGCCCTTGAGAAACTGCGGCACGGTCTCCTCGACCGATGCAGTGCAAAGCACTCGCGTCTCGCCGCACTCGATCAGCGCAGAGCCCTCGGCATGCCGACTGTAGTGACGCGCGATCGATAGCGGACGCAGCTCTTCGGCGCGGCGCCCTCCGGTGCGAGCGGTCATCGTTACCTCATGACTGAAAGAAGTCGATTATAGCCGCGGCGCACACGCGCTTCCCGCTAGAGCCGATGCCGCAACTTCCACCATGCCGCGGTAGCGGCCAGACCTTCGTCGACGGTGAACGGCGGAAGCCAGCGCGCAAGCTCGCGGAACCGCCCCGCATCGACCTCCAGCGTGCCGAGCAAGCGCGCAATGGTCGCGCTCCGGCCCAGCAGCATGCCTCCTGTGCGCATCAGGAGAGCAGGCACGTGGAAAAGGCGCGGCACGACGCCGAGTTCGCGCGCAAGACGCTGGGCCAGCTCGCTGGTCGACACGCTCTCGGCATCGGCGAGCGGCAGCGTCTCGCCGGCAAGCGACGGCGTTGCCAACGCCGATTCGATCGCGCTGACGGCGTTGCCGACGTAAAGCAGGGTGCGGCGGTTGGCGATACCGGCAAGCGGCAGCCGGCGCTCCGCGGCGATCGCCTCGAGGAGTCGCGCGAAATTGCCCTTGACCCCGGGACCGTAGGTCATTGGCAGCCGCAGCACGACGCCTTCGATCGCTCCGGAGCGGCAGGCCTGCCACAACACTGTCTCGGCGCCGGCCTTGCTGTGTGCGTACGCGTCCTGCGGCGCGGCGGGATCGCCGGCGCGAAACGGCCTGCCCGGCGACGTGGCTTCGCCGTACACCTTGATCGTGCTCGCGAGCACGACGCGCCGCACGCGGGCTTGCATTGCCGCGTCGAGCAAGCGGCGCGTCACGTGAACGTTGGCAACGACGAACGGCGTCGGCTCGCTCGCGTCTCTACGAGTCAGCACGTGCGCGCGTCCAGCCAGGTGCACGATGGTGTCGACGCCGTGCAGCACCGATGTCCAGTCGGCCGCCGCAAAATCGCCCAGCGCAACGATGCCGCGCGATTCAGTCTCGCCCGGTGCAAGCACGCGCACTGCGCCGACGTACGGTATCTGCGCGGCAGCCAATCGCGCGCATAGCGCGCGGCCGATGAACCCGCCGGCGCCGGTGACCAGCACCGGACCCGTGTAGGGCGATGCGGCCGACGTACTCACCACCAGCGCCAGCCGTTCTTGTTGAAAAAGCGCACGGCGCTGCGCACGAAGTACGCGATGTGGCGCCAGCCTTTGCCCGCCGCACCGCCGCCGTGATGGACAACGCGAACGGCGGGCACGTAAACACTTTGGGTGACGCGATTAAGCCGCACGCTCCAGTCAAAGTCCTCGAAGTAGAGAAAGTAGCCCGGGTCGAAGCCGCCGGTGGCCTCGATCGCATTGCGCCGAAGCAGCATGCACGAGCCGCTCATCACCGGCACCGGGGAAACGACTGCGCCGGCGTCTACCGTCCGGATGAGATCGCGCATTTCGTAGCGATCGAGTCGCCGGCGAAACAGCGGGCGCAGCCATGACGGCGCCAGCCCGCGCAAGGCAAGATCGGCGATGCTCGGGTATCGCTTGCACAGATATTCGCGCTTCCCGGTCGCGTCGGTGACGGCGGGCGCGATGACGCCGACCTCGGGGTGCGCTTCGAAATAGCGCAATGCCTCGGGCAACGCGTCGACGTCGAGCTCGACGTCGGGGTTGAGCACCAGATGGAAATGGGTGTTGCCGCCGTGCATGACCAGGTTGTGCGCGGCGCCGTACCCGATGTTGGCGTGGCCGTGCAGATAGCTCATCGTAAAATCGGAATCGCGAAAATTCTCCTGCGCGAGACTGATCACCTTGGCGGCGATGTCGCGCTGCTCGCTGTTGTCGATCAGCGCGACATTGGCCACGCGCAGCAGACCCTGCTCGCGCGCAGCGGCGAGCGAGCCCGCGAGCGTGTGCAGCGTCCGGTCCAGCAGCGCAAGGTCAGGGCGATACGTGACGATGCTGATCGTCAACGTCGAGGCAGCCACGTCGGGAAGAAGGGATCGAAACGATGGGTTAGAATCGTCGTCGATTGCCTCCGCGCCGTCAACCTCGCCTTTCGCCTATTCCCGCATGGATACCACCACACAGCAAGCGACGCGCTTTCGCGCCGACGACTTGCGCGCTTTCGCACGCGCGCTGCTCGATCGTGCGGGCGTTCGCACCGACATCGGCCGCGACGTCGCCGACATTCTTCTCGACGCCGACCTGCTCGGACACACGACGCACGGACTGGCACTGCTCGCACCTTATCTGTCGGAGATCGACAAGGGTGCGATGGCGAAATCGGGCGAGCCCAAGGTGATCAAGCGACGCTCGGCCGCGGAAACCTGGGACGGCGCACGTCTTCCCGGACCGTGGCTCACGCTGCGCGCGCTCGAGCGCGCCGCGGCGATGGCACGCGAGTGCGGCACCGGCACTGTGGTCATCCGGCGCTCGCATCACATCGCGTGCCTCGCCGCGTATCTCAAGCGCGCCACCGACCAGGGCCTGGCGGTGATCATCGAATGCTCGGATCCGACGGTGGTGGCCGTCGTGCCGCACGGCGGCACGACACCGTTCATCACGCCGAATCCGCTCGCCGCGGGATTGCCGACGTCGGGCGATCCGATATTGATCGACGTTTCGATGTCGATCACGAGCATGGGATATGCCAAGCAGGAAAAGGATGCGGGCAGGACATTGCCGGGACCCTGGCTGATCGATCACGAGGGCCACGCGACCAGCGATCCGGGTGCGCTTTTCACCGAGCCGAAAGGGGCATTATTGCCGCTCGGCGGACTGGATGCGGGCCACAAGGGATTCGGCCTCGGCCTGCTGATCGAGGCGATGACCGGTGGGCTCGCCGGACACGGCCGCGCCGACCAGGCCGAAGGCTGGGGCGCGTCGGTGTTCATCCAGGTGCTGGATCCGGAAGCGTTCGGCGGCTTGGGCGCTTTCAAGCGGCAAATGGATCATGTGGCAGGCACCGCGCACGCGAGCCGTCCGCGTGCCGGCGGCGATCGCGTCCGGCTGCCGGGCGAGCGCGGCTTGCAGCGGTATCGACAAGCCGTCGCTAACGGCGTCGCCCTCTATCCGGCGATCCTGCCGGCGTTGCAACCGTGGGCCGACAAATACGGCGTCGCACTCCCGCTGCATCTGAACTAGCAGCGCGCCTACGCTCAAATTCGTCCGTAGCTGACGCGCAGTATGCCGGCGAGATCGCGCGCCGCGCCAACGTCGGCAAAACCGGCGTCGCGAAACAGCTCGCCGACCGGGTCGGCCTGGTCGTGACCGTGCTCGAGCAACAACCAACCGCCGCTTACGAGGTGCGCCGGCGCCGCTGCGACAATCGCGCGTATCGCGTTCAAGCCGTCGGCCCCGGGTGTCAGCGCCTTTGGCGGCTCGTGACGCAGATCACCTTCGTTGAGATGCGGGTCGCCGGCGGCGACGTACGGCGGATTGCCCGCGATGAGATCGAAACGCTCGCTCCCCAATGTGGCGAACCAGTTGGATGCACGGAACGAGACATTGCCGATGCCCAATCGCGCGGCATTTTGCGCCGCCAGCGCGAGCGCAGCCGCCGAAATGTCGGTGCCGACGACGCGCGCCGTGCGTCGCGCCGCTGCGATCGCCAGCGCCACCGCCCCCGATCCGGTCCCCAGGTCGAGAACGCGTGCTTCGCGATCGGCGGGCAGCCGGGCCAGCGCGAGGTCGACCAGCAATTCGGTCTCGGGACGCGGGATGAGGACGTCAGGCGTGATCGCCAGATCGAGTCCATAGAATTCGCGTCGCCCGATCAGATAGGCTACCGGCTCGCCATCCCGGCGGCGGCGCGCGAGCGTGTCGAAGGTTTTCGCCTGTTCCGCGGTCATGGCTTCGTCGGCGTGTGCCGCGAGCCAGGCGCGGTCGCGACCCAGAACGTGCGCAAGCAGGAGCTTCGCCTCGAAGGGGACGAGGCCGCTCGCAGCCAGCGCTCGGGAAACGGTGAAGGGCGTGCTCATGGACTGCTCGCGCCGGCGCGTCTTGCGATAGGCGATGCGGATGCGCATAATGTCGGCAGCCCGCCGTGCCGTCAACGAGCGGGCACGAGCGCACCGAACATCCCGCAGGAGGAGCCATGCCGTCACGACGCGATATTCTGAAGGCGACCGGTGGACTGGTTCTCGCGACCGGCGGCTCGTGGCTCGCGAGCCACGCGCACGCGGCGGTCCCCAATCCGCCCGGTCTTGCACCGCTGCCAGCCGTAGCGGTCGGCAATATCGCAGCGGCTTCAGACTGCGCTGCGCGCGATCCGCGCGTCGCCGGTAACGACTACTGCCGGCCGCTCACCGCGCGCTCGCACGCAAACAGGCGCAGCCGCCGCTCGTAGTAACGGCCCCAACCCTCGTCGCGCAATCCGGCTTTCTGCAGCACGTGCTGCGACGCCTTGTTGCCCGGATGCGTGACGCCGATGACGCGCCCGACGCCGAGATCGTCGAAAGCGTAGTCGACCAATGCGCGCGCGCCTTCGGTGGCATAGCCGTGGCCCCAATGGGCGTGCAGCAGGCGATAGCCGACCTCGACGTCGGTCGTCGGAGGACAGTACTTCAGGCAGTACCAACCGATGAACTTCCCGCCGGCGCGCAGTGACGCGCGCCATACGCCCAGCCCCGGATAGAGCGCGTAGTAGCGGGTGACGCGCCGCATCGCCGCGTCGATCTCGCTCTTCGGCATCGGCTTGCCGCCGTTGATGTATTTCAGCACACGGGGGTCGCTGTCGAGCCGCACGAGATCGCCGATGTCATCCGGCGTAAACTCGCGCAGCTCGAGGCGCAACGTCTCGAGCCACGTTGGCGGTAAGCGCTTCATTGTACCGTCTCGCCGGCGTCATCGCCGAGGGCGGCGAGCTGCTCGGCCTGGAATTCCTGCGCCAGCGCCTGCGTCAGCTCGAACAGGTCGCCGTCCATGATCTGGTCGATCTTGTAGAGGGTCAGGTTGATACGATGGTCGGTCACCCGCCCCTGCGGAAAGTTGTAAGTGCGGATGCGCTCGGACCGATCACCGCTGCCGATCAGGCTCTTGCGCGTCGCCGCCTCCTTCTGCTGCCGCTCCTGCCGCTCGCGGTCGACCAGGCGCGACGCCAGCACCGCCATCGCCTGCGCACGGTTGCGATGCTGCGAGCGATCATCCTGGCATTCGACGACGATGCCCGTCGGCAGGTGGGTGATGCGCACCGCCGAGTCGGTCTTGTTCACGTGCTGGCCGCCCGCGCCGGACGCTCGGAACGTGTCGATGCGCACGTCGGCCGGACTGATGGTGATGTCGGCGACCGGGTCTGCTTCGGGCAGGACCGCGACCGTGCACGCCGAGGTATGGATTCGTCCCTGCGCCTCGGTCTCGGGCACGCGCTGCACGCGATGACCGCCGGATTCGAATTTGAGCTTCGCATAAACGCCCTGGCCGACCATGCGCGCGATCACTTCCTTGTAACCGCCCATGTCGCCGGGGCTTTCGGAAATCAGCTCGACCTGCCATTTGTTGCGCTCGGCGAAGCGCGCGTACATGCGGAAAAGCTCGCCGGCAAACAACGCCGATTCGTCGCCGCCGGTGCCAGCGCGGATTTCCAGGAAAACGTTGCGCTCGTCGTTGGCATCGCGCGGGAGCAGCGCACGCTGCAGATCGTCTTCGAGCGCGGCCATGCGTGCCCGTGCGGCCTTCGCCTCGTCGTCGCCGAAAGACCTCATCTCCGGATCAGACAGCATGTCCTGAGCCGCCGCGAAGTCACGCTCCCTCTGCAGCCAGTCGCGATACAGCGCGACGATCGGCGCAATTTCCGCATGCTCGCGCGACAGCGCGCGATAGCGGTCGAGGTCGCGAGTAACGTCCTCGGCCGCAAGAAGGCCGTTCAATTCCTCCAGCCGCGACGTCAGCTGAGTCAGCTTGGTGGACAGCGATGGTTTCATGTCATGCGAGTCGAAAGCCTTGCGCGGCGGCCGGAACGCCGCATCAGGGATCGAGTGACCGGCGGTTTGAAACTTCGATCCCGATCTTCGCCGGGACGACGCGAGCCGCACCCGAAGCTAATCTTCGTCCGGCAGCTGATAGATGTGATGCAGCATCGCGAGCAGCTGAGTGCGCTCGGCCTCGCCGGCACGGGTCAGCGCCTGCGCGGGCGCATGCAGGAATTTGTTGGTGAGCCCGCGGGCAAGCTGTTCGATAACCTGCTCGGGTGCGGCGCCGCCGGCAAGGAGCTTGCGAGCGCGCTCGACCTCCGCCGCGCGCAGGCTCTCGTGATGGCCCTGCAGCGCGGTCAGCGTCGGAATGACGGTGCGTCCATCCAGCCAGCGCAAGAAACTTTGCGCCTGCTCGGCGATCATCGCCTCGGCCTGCGCCAGTGCGTCGACGCGGATCTGCAGATTGTCCTTCACGATGCTGGCCAGATCGTCGACGCTGTAGAGAAAAAGGTCGTCCAGTTCGGCGGCTTCGGGCTCGACGTCGCGCGGCACCGCCAGATCGACGATGAACATCGGGGCGTGGCGGCGCGACTTGATCGCGCGCTCGAGCAGGCCTTTGCCCAGGATAGGCAAGGAGCTTGCCGTCGACGTCACGATGATGTCGAATTGCGCGAGGCGGTCCGGAAGCTCGTTCAGCGTGATCGCGGTGGCCCCGAAGCGCGCGGCCAGCTGTCCGCCGCGCTCGAGCGTTCGGTTGGCGACGGTGATCGACTTCGGGTGCCTGGCGGCGAAGTGGGCCGCGGCGAGATCGATCATCTCGCCGGCGCCGATCAGCAGCAGGTGCTGGTCGGCAAGCGACGGGTAGATGCGCTCGGCGAGCTTGACCGCCGCCGCGGCCATCGAAATCGACGCGCTGCCGATGTCGGTGTTGCTTCGTACGTCCTTGGCCACCGCGAACGTGCGCTGGAAAAGGCGGTTGAGGATCAGGCCCAGCGCGCCCGCCGCTTCGGCGCTGCGTACCGCCTGCTTCATCTGACCGAGAATCTGCGGCTCGCCGAGCACCATCGAATCGAGCCCGCTGGCGACGCGAAAGGCGTGCGAGACCGCGAGGTCCTGCGACAGCGTGTAGACGTACGGACGGAGCGACTCCGAGGGCACCCGGTGGAATGTCTCCAGCCAGCGCTCGACCGGCGCGGCTTCCGCCGCGCTGAAATAGACCTCGGTCCGGTTGCAGGTCGACAGAATCGCCGCTTCCTTGACGCTCGGCTGCGCGATCAGGTCGCGCAGCGCGGCACCCAGCGTGTCAGGCTGGAATGCAACCTGCTCGCGCACCTTGACCGGCGCGGTCGCATGGTTCAGACCAAGCGTATAGATGGGCATGTCGTACCGGTATCGAGCCGGTTATTTTACCGTACTGCCGGCGGCGCCCGTCCCGCCAGCGTCGCGTCCGGGGCCGAACGGGAGCCTGTCCCCTCGATCCTGGTACGGGGCGAGCGTGGCGCCGGATGCGTCAGCCGATGCGCGCCGCGCGCCGACGCAGCGCGAACATGCCGGCGAGCGCCAGCAGGATACCGATGACCGCGAGACCGGCGTGCGACAAGGTCGGAATTCCTGCCGACAGATCCAGGATCCTGAAGTTGGTCCCCGGCCCGTCCGCAGGGCAGGAGAAGCTGAAGCCTACCGGCGGAAGGCCCGCGATCGACGGAATGACGCGTACGCTGAATATGTAGGGAAATGTCGTCGGCGGAAAGGATAGGGTCAGAGTGGCCGGAATGCTTCCGGACGATCCCGGAATCGCGACCGGGGTCGAAAAGACGACGTTTCCGTTGACCCGTGCTTCGGCCACCCCATCGAGTTCCGAAGCCGGCACGCTCCAGCTGACCACCAGCGTGCCGCCCGACACGTCCACACCGCTCGAAGCGCAGGTGATCGTGTCGGGAACACCGGTGATGCGGACGAAGGCTGTCGACTGCGCCGCGGATGGTCCGGCGGCCGCCATCGGCAACGACAACAGACATGCGCAAATTGCACGCCGAATGCGCCTTTTCATCGCTTCTCCCAGAATCGTGGACGATGCATCCCGCGCGAGTATCGCACGTCCGGGTCGCGCGACCAAACGAATCGCGCGTGGGCGACCGACGATCAGGCGGGGCGATCCAGCGATTCGAGCAACGCAAAGAACGAGCGGACCTGCTGCGCATCGTCCAGGGTCGCGCCGAAGAACGACGAAGGGCGCGCCGGCGAGCGGCCGGTGCCGTGCTTGCGGCAAAAGCGGTCGGCGTAGTGCTGCCATGTCGCGTCGTAGTTGCCGCGGGAAGCGTGGACGAGGAGCAGGTCGCCCGCAACGCCGAGCTTGAATCCGGCCTGCGCCGCACGATACGACCAGTCGATGTCGGCCATATGGAAGCCGTCGAAATTCGCCGCGTCGAAAGACACCGCCTGAAACGCCTCGCGCTTGCCGGCGAGCAGGACGCCATCGAGCAGCGCCATGTCGCCCGCCACGGGGCGCGGATCGAGCACGTCGACCTGCCATGCGGCCTCACCCTGCCGGTGGTGCGTGATCCAACCGCGCAGGTGGGGATGCCCACTCCAGCCGATCGCCGGACCTTCCATGCGGGTGCTGCCTGCGACGCCGATGACGTCGAACGCCTGAAGGCGCTCGAACAGACGCGCGGCAAAATCGGGAGCGAGGACGTCGACGTCGTCGTGCGAAAGTATGATCACGTCGGCGACGCAGCGGCGCAGCGCCCAGTTGTACGCCTCGGCGAGCGAGCGAGCATTGCGGATCGAGACGATTTCGTGACGGACCGCCGCGAAGAGCCTGCGGTACAGCGCGACGGCGCGGTCGTGCCGGGCATCGTCGATCGAGCAGATGACGATACTGACCGCGAGATCCGGCGCTTCCGCGGAGCGCAACGCCGGCAGCGGCGCCCCCTCGTTGCGATCGCCGGCACGTACCGATTCCGCAATCGTGGCGACGCACTGCCTCGCCGCGTCGAACAGCAGCGGATCGCCCGTCCAGGCGGCGTGAAAGGCGCGGATGGCGGCGGCACGATCGCCGAGCTGCTTTTGCATCAAGCCGAGATTGAATCGCGCATCGTTCCACCCTGGCTCGCGCTTCACGGCTTCGCGATAGGCTTCGGCCGCCGCGGCAGGCTGGCCGTCGCGCGCATACGCATTGCCGAGGGCGAGCCAGGCGCGCGGCGTCTCGGGCTGTACTTCCAGCGCAGCAAGCAAGGCCTCGATCGCGGCGGTGTGATCGCGGCGCCGGTTGGCAATAAGACCGCGCAGGCAAAGCGCATCGGCGTCGCCCGGCGTTGCTGCCAGCACGTCGCGGACGATGCGGTCCGCGTCGTCGAGCGCGCCCCGATCCAGCAGATCCTGCGCGCGCGCCAGGGCGCCAGGCTGGAAGCCGCCGGCGTTCATGCCTTGAAAAACTCCTGCTTTCCGCCAAGCCAGCGCTCGAGGTGCGCCTGCGCGGCCGCGGGTTCGCGGCGCAACAGCTCGTCGGCGGCGTCCCGCGCGCGCTCGATCAGCGCGACGTCGCGCTCAAGGTCGGCAAAGCGCAGCAGCGGGACGCCTGACTGGCGCGCACCTAGAAACTCGCCCGGTCCGCGAATCAGCAAATCCTGCCTGGCGATTTCGAAGCCGTCGTGGTTTTCGTAGATGACCTTGAGCCGCGCCTTCGCGAGATCCGACATCGGCTCCTCGAAAAGCAGCACGCAAACGCTCTCGTCCGCGCCGCGGCCGACACGGCCTCGCAACTGGTGCAACTGCGCAAGGCCGAAGCGCTCTGCGTGCTCGATCACCATCATCGAAGCATTGGGCACATCGACGCCGACCTCGATCACCGTCGTCGCAACCAGCACGTCAACTTCGCCGCGCACGAAACCATCCATCGTCGCCGCCTTTTCCGCCGGCTTCATTCGCCCGTGCAACAGCCCGACCCTGAAGTCGCTCAGCGTCCCGGTCAGCTCGGCGTGCAGCGCGACCGCGGTCTGCAGCTCGAGCTTTTCCGATTCCTCGATCAGCGGGCAGACCCAGTAAACCTGCTGCCCGGCGGCGGCGATCTTGCGCACGCGCTCGACGATCTCGCCGCGCCGGCGCTGGCTCACCAGCTTGGTCGTCACCGGCGTGCGGCCCGGCGGCATCTGGTCGATCACCGAAACGTCGAGATCGGCGTAGAAGCTCATCGCCAGTGTGCGCGGGATCGGGGTCGCGCTCATCATCAGCTGGTGTGCGTCGCCGATGCCTTTCTGCCGCAGCGCGAGCCTTTGCGCGACGCCGAAGCGGTGCTGCTCGTCGACGATGGCGAGCCCCAGCTTCGGCAGCACGACCTCCTCCTGGAACAGCGCATGCGTACCGACCGCGAGCTGCGCCTCGCCGCCGACAATGGCTGCAAGCGCCTTCTTGCGGTCCTTCGCCGGCAGTCCGCCGGAAAGCCACGCGATCGAAAGCGGCAGGCCATCGAGCCACGCCGCGAGCTTCCGGTAGTGCTGCTCGGCGAGGATTTCGGTCGGCGCCATGAACGCGACCTGATAACCCGACTCGATCGCCTGCAGTGCCGCCAGCGCGGCGACGATCGTCTTGCCGCTGCCGACGTCACCCTGCAATAGACGCTGCATCGGCTCGGCGCGCGCGAGATCGCGACGGATTTCCGCGACGACGCGCTGCTGCGCCCTGGTCAACGTGAACGGCAGGCGCGCGAGCAGCTCGCGCGAGAGCGATCCGTCGCCGGGCAAGCGCGGGGCCTTGCGCCGGGCACGGGCGCGGCGATGCATCTTGAGCGATAGCTGCTGCGCCAGGAGCTCGTCGAACTTGAGGCGGGTCCAGGCCGGATGCGTGCGTTGATCGAGCGTCGCCTGCGCCGCCGCATTGGCCGCTTCCGGTGGTGGCTCGTGCAGAAAATGCACCGCTTGCGCGAAGCCCCAGAGCCGGCGCGGCTCGCGCGTCCACGGCGGCAGCGTCTCGCTCAAGTATGCGGGATCCGAGAGCAGCGCGCGCCGCACCAGCTTGCGCAGCGCATCCTGCGAAAGCCCTGCCGTCGTCGGGTAGACCGGCGTCAACCTGTCCGGCAGTGGCGTGCCCGGCGCGACGATCTGGAAGCTCGGGTGCACCATTTCCAGGCCGAAGTGTCCGTCCCGCACCTCACCGAAAGCGCGTACGCGCTTGCCCGGCGCGAGCGCCTTCTGCTGATTCGGATAGAAATGAAAAAACCGCAACACGAGCTGCGCGCCGCGCTCCGCGCCGTCGTCGAGCAGGCAGACGAGCTGACGCCGGCCGCGATATTGAATTTCGGTGTTGGCGACGACGCCCTCGACCTGCCAGGCCTGTCCGGGCTTGAGTGCGGACAGCGGGCACAGGTGCGTCTGGTCTTCGTAGCGTAACGGCAGATGCAGCACCAAGTCCTGCTCGCGCGCGATGCCGATGCGCGCCAGCTTGTCCTGCAGTGTATTTCCCGGACGGGGCTCCTTCGCTGCCGCCTTTTTCCTGGCCACTCGACGTCAGGCTCTGTCCGGGAGCGACGAGCGCCCTCCCGGCCACGTCGACTCGGCGATGCGCCCCAGCTCCAGCACGCCTTCGACCTCGATTCGCGCCGCTTTCGGCAACGCCGCCACCTGGTAGGTCGCACGCGCCGGATACGGGGCGCTGAAAGAGCTCGCCATGATGTCGTTCACTTTGGCGAAGTCGGCAAGATCGACGAGCAGTAGCGTGAGCTTGACGACGTCGTCGAGCGAACCGCCGGCGGCTTCGGCGACCGCACGAAGATTCGCGAAGACCTGCCTTGTTTGCGCTTCGACGCCTTCTCGCAGATTGCCGCTCGCAGGATCGATGCCGATCTGGCCCGAGAGGTAGACGGTATAGCCGGCGCGAATCGCCTGCGAATACGGACCCAGCGCCGTCGGCGCCTTGCTGGTATGGATCGCCTCCTTGCTCATAGTCCTCCCACGCTTGCGGCTGACGCCGCTGCGCTGCCCCCTTGGGGGCGCAATTCGCGCCTTGGAGCGGTCCGGCGGCGCTCATGCCTTCGGCCTCCTTCCCGCGGAAGCGCAAATCTAGCACGGGCAGGACTCTAGCGCTCCACTGCGTTGCCGGCCCCTATCCAGGCGTCGATGCCGCCGTGCAGCGGACGAATCCTCTTGAAGCCGAGTTTTTTCAACTGCTGCGCGATCTTGACTGCCGTCGCCTCGTTCGGACAGGCGCAATACACGATGACTTCGTCGTCCTTGGCCACGCCGTCGATCCCTTGGGCGATGTTCTTGATGTCGATCGTCCGCGCGCCGGGTATGCGTCCGGTCGCCGCCTGTGTCAGCGGCGAGCGCACGTCGACGATCGCGCTGACCTTGTTCGCATCGATCAGACCACGGAGCTCGTCGACCGAAACGCGATCCATGCGCAGCTGCCGGATGAATAGACGACGGCGCCACCATTTGAGCAGGATCCATGCGACAAAAGCGAATACGACCAGCATCGAGCCGTATTTTCCCAGCGAAGCCAGCTTGTCCATCACGTCGCCTATCGCGTCGCGGAAGACGTATCCCAGGCCGAGACCGACACCGACCCACAGGCCCGCGCCTACGGCGTCGAACAGCACGAAAACCCAGTAGCGCAGGCGCAACGCGCCGGCCAGCGCAGTCGCGACCGAGGCGAAGCCCGGAACGAATTTGGCGAATAGCATCGACGCGGGTCCGAAGCGCTGGAAAATCGTTTCCGTCTGACGCACGCACGAATCCTGCGACAGCGATACACGGCACAGCGTTTTCAGGATGCGCAGGCCGTACGTGCGGCCCGCCGCGTACCAGGCGGTGTCTGCGATCAACGCCGCGGCGATACCCACGGCGACCAGCGCCCATAGCGGGTTGCCGCCGCTCGCCGCATAAGCCCCAGCCACGATCAAGGTCGGATACGCAGGCACCGGCAATCCGGCCTGCAGCGCGAGTACATTCAGGAAAACGAAGCCCAGCCCGTACTGCTGGATCATCGCAATAAGATGGCTCATCGGACACCTGGCCTGTTCGGGACTTGTCGCGCGGAGCGCGCAAAGCTTACATGGTGGCGCGCACGCATGGATCAAGCGGGGGGCCGCGTATCCACCTACACCCTGTCGGCCGGCCGGTAACTTTTCGGCCTGCCAGGCACAATTGAGATGACGACGCCAGCTATAAGCTAATGCACATCGGTTTACTCATAGGGGGTCTACGGCTATAATTTCGCCCCTGTGGGGACGTAGCTCAGCTGGGAGAGCGCCGCGTTCGCAATGCGGAGGTCGGGAGTTCGATCCTCCTCGTCTCCACCACCTCCTCGTCTCCACCATGATCTTTCTAACCTGCTAGTCCAGCAGGCTTTCTTCCCAGTGGTGTCGTTTGTCTTGGCCCGGTGTACCCAGCCGGTGTACCCAAGGCGACGACGATGGGCTTTCGGTTTCAGTCCTACCTGCACAAGAATCGACACGGGACGCTTTGCTTTCGTTGGCGCCCACCGCGAGATGTCGCGGAACGCTTCACCCAATCTGCGTTCGTCTACTCGCTGGGCACAAAAGAGAGCACTACAGCCCGCGTCCGAGCGCTCTATTCATTCACAAGGATTAACCAGTTCGTCTCACTACTGCGCGCCGTGAAATCCGATAAGAGCAAGCTCTTCAACACCGAGATGGTGCGCAGCATCGTGCTGCCTGACGGCACCGAGCATAAGATGGATTACGACCCTCGTGACCCCGCAGAGGTTGCCGAAGCTGACCGCGTTCTGGGTTCCCCGGTCAAAGGTGAGCGCGCATCCGAGGCGGAGTTTGAGTCGCTAGAGCGAGCTATGAAGCCCTCGCCCCCATTGCAAGCTCGCGTGAACACTCCCGTTGTAAGCGTGGCCTTCAAGACGTTTTGCGTACAGAAACGCAGCGAGGGCGCGTGGAAGGACGTTCAATGTGTAGTCAGACTACGCGCCCACCTGGCGGTAACAAGCTCGGCAGGCGGGTCGCAACGCTGTCCCACACCCCAAACGCGCGGGAAACGCTACTAGGAGCGCCAGGTTGAACCCGGCGAGACTGGACGTGCGGAGGAGAAGTCAGATCGCGCGAATAGTGCGCCGGTCCACGAAGCACACTCGCCCGATCGCTTGTGTCTCACAACGGCCAACAGCAGCCGTACAACGAAGCCAACTGAAAGCGGTCGTTGGAGGACACTCGCGTCCAAAATGGACGATGGTGTCAGCCCGCCTTCCGCGCCTGTGCAGCAGCAAGCGTCTTCTTCGGGTTGATCAGCGTGCGGCGGCCGTCAGGCGTCTTGTCGGCGTTGTCGCGGATCAGCGCGATCACCTGGGTCGGCGTCAGTTTCGGATTGACCGCGAGGATCTTCGCGGCCAGGTTCACGACCTGCGGTGAGGCCATCGACGTGCCGGACTCGGCGAGCTTCTCACCGCCGGGATCACGCTTTCGACCTGATAGCCGTTGGCGTGCACCTTGACCGTCGGGCCGTAGCTCGTGAACGAGGCTTCGTCCCCGGCCTTGTCGACCGCGCCGACGGTGAGCAGGTTGGGCAGCACGATGCGCCGCCGGGATGTCCTCGACGAAGGAGGCGTCCTGGTTGCTGTTGCCCGCGGCGGTGACGAACAGGATGTCGGGCGCGCTCGCGAAGGCCTTGGTGAGCGCATCCTTCTGGATGTCGAAGTAGTCGCGCGCGATCGCCTTGCGCTCGTCGGGCGTCTTGCCGATGTTGCAGAGCTCGAGCGCGCCCTCGATGCCCTTCACGCTGCCGCCCCAGCTCATGTTCACGACGCGCACGCCCTGCTGCTTGAAGAAGTCGACGTAGGACTGGGCGTTCTTCGCGTCGCGCAGCGCGAGCTCGCGGGTGGGGCACGGATCGGGGATCAGGTGCCAGTCGAATTCGATGCGGCCGACGACAAGGCGCGCATACGGATTGCCGGCGACCGCGATGCCGGCGACGTGCGTCCCGTGCATCCAGTTGCCGGCCAGGCCGATCTCCTCGACGAACGCCTTGTACTCGTCCGGCTTGAGCGTCGACATGTAGCTCTTGATCTCGCTCGCCTCGGGGCTGTCGATGTTCGACTGCAGGTCGGAGAAGCCCTTGAGGTACGACTTGAGCTGCGGCACCTTGCTCTTCAGCGCGTCGGGATCTCCTGCAGCTCGCCTTTCGCGGGTTCCGAGAAGCGGTCGAACGCGATGACGGGCACGCCGCCGTTCGCGGTCGCGAGGTTGTCGGGGAAGAGCTTGGTGTCGACGCCGCTGTCCCACACCGCGATCTTCACGGGCGTGTAGTTGCCGCCGGCAGGCAGCGTCACCGCGCGCGCGGCCCAGATGTCCGGCTTGTCGACCTTGTGCGCGGCGAGGTAGGTGGTCCAGGCGTCGACCAGCGCCGGCTTCAGCGGCAGGATGTAGCGGTACGCGTACTTGATGCGCACGAGCGCAGGCGCGAGGTCGGACGACAGCGAGCCGTTCTTGTCGACGGAGGGCTGCAGCACCTCGCGGACGTTGCCGATCAGGCGGCCTTCGCCGAGCAGCTCGGCGCCGGCCTTGATCTCCTTCGCCTCGTTGGCGATCACGTCATAGGGCATGGCCGCCAGCTCGCCCTTGATCGACTGCGCGACCGCGGCCCGATACGCAGCCGAGGTCCGGTCCGGATTGGCGCGCACGCCGGCGACGATCGCCCGCGTGGTGATCCCGGAGAGCAGCTTGTCGGCCGGCTTGTCCTCGAGCGCCTTGACCTGCGCGACGCGCGCCAGCGCGGCCTCGTAGTTGCCGTCGAGCATGTCGAGCTGCGCGAGCTCGCCCAGGATCTGGCGCAACGTCGCCTTGTCTTCGATGTCGTACTGCGCGAGCACGCTTTCAAGGTCGCGGCGCACCTCGCCGGCGAACGGCTTGAACCTGGCATCGTCGCGGACCATGTCCTCGATCCTGCCGTCGAGCTTGTAGCTGAAGCGCGGGAGGTCTGCCGCCTTGTCGATGCGCTTCTTGCCCTGGGCGGCGGCGCCGCCGGCGAGCAGGAATGCGAGGAACAGCACGAGCAGTCTGGCTGACACGAATGGACCTCCGGAGATGGCTGGTGGCGCTACGCTGGGCCGTCGCGCGCGATGGGCACCATTTTACGCGCGAACACTTAAGTCGGACTTAAGGGAGCAGGAGTTCGCCGGCTCCCGACTTGCAAGGGTTACGCCGTTGCGGTAACTTGCACCGAGGAAACGTCAGGCAAACCGCGAAATTCGATGTTCAATCCCACACCTTCCCATCGCTCGCGTAGCCCACAGCGATACGGCACCGGTCAATGACTTTCGGGCGTAGGACTTCGGTTTTCTTGCTTGCCTTCGGCCTGCTGCTTAGTCAGCAGGCTGCGGTACTGCATGCTATCTCCCATCTCGATTGACGGGCGATCCTCGCGCCGCCTGGAACAACACAGGCGCCAGCGCGGATGATCAAACAGCCACCGCTGATTTCTGTCTCGAGTGTCTAGCGTTCGCGCAGGTCGCGACTGTCGCATCTGGTACGCCGGTGGCAGTAGCATTTTCGCCAGCACCGGCTATCGCCGTCGTTACACCAATGCAGGGCTCACAAGACCCTGCGGTCCTTCCCCCTTTTCTCGCACGCGCCCCGCCGACACTTCTCTGACGCAGTGACAGCCGGAATGGGTTTGTTCCTGCTCCACAACCGATCGGAGAGGTCGTTGGAATGTACTGATCCGCGCGTCGAGTGACTGCCTTCGGCGTCACGCTCGTAGTGCTTGGAGAGTCCCCGGCCAGCGCAGGCGCCGACCACGGCGTTCCCCGTGTTGCGGTGTTTGTTAAGCCATGATGGTCACCGTTCACAATCTTGTGCACCGCTACGCCAAGGCCACGGTATTGCAGATTTCCAGCTTGGACGTTGCGCGCGGCGAGCGTTCGCTGATTGCTGGACCGTCGGGATCTGGCAAGACGACGCTGCTCGCTATCCTTGCCGGTTTGCTGCGGCTTGCGCAGGAACCTGTGACCGTGGCCGGGAAGGAACTCTCTGCGATGCCTGAATCGGCGCTCGACGCCTGGCGTGCCGTGCCGTCGGCTATGCGCCGCAGCGGTTGCACCTGATCAACAGCCTGACCGTGCTGGAGAACCTGCTGCTAGCCCAATATCTGGCTGGCGAAGATGTTGACCGCAAACAGGGCATGGCGCTGCTGCAAACTCTTGAGATCGAGCAGCTTTCGCGGCGGTTACCGCACGAACTCTCGCAAGGTCAGGCGCAGCGGGTGGCAGTGGCGCGGGCGGTAATCAATAAGCCGACGCTGCTGCTCGCCGACGAACCCACTGCCGCGCTCGACGATGCGCAGGCTGAGCATGTCATGTCGCTGCTCACGCGGCAGGCCGATGCGGCCGGCGCAACGCTTGCTGTCGCCTCGCACGACGCGCGCATCCGCTCCAGGTTCGAGCATGTGCTTTCACTTCGACAGAGGACAGCACATGAACCTGAATCGATCGCGTTGAGCTATGCCCGGCGCAGCCCATTGACGAACCTGCTCAATGCGCTCTGCTGACGCTCGAGGTCGGAACGATGTCTTGCTGCTGCTGCTCTCGCGTCAATTGGACGAACGTCTGCAGCGTGAGGCTGCGGTATCGATCTCGTCGTCGGCGCGAAAGGTAGCCCGCTGCAGCTGATCTTGGCCGGCGTATTTCATGTCGATGAGCTCTGGGAAATATACTCGACGAAGTCGAGAAGCTGCGCGCCAATCACTGATTGCGCAAGTGATTCCGATCAGCCTAGGCGATAGTACCTCGGTTTCGGATCGTCGGTACGGAACGGATTTGTCTTCCACATGGCGCGCACCTGGCGTTGGGTAGCCTTTGGAAGCGCTCTCGAAGCGGTGCTGGGTGCCGAGGTAGCGCGACGAAGCCGCTGCGGGTCGGCAGCAATTTGCAGGTTCGCAGGATTGTCTGTAGAGGCGAAGTGCATGCGGACAATCCTATCGGGTTGTCGGCATACTCCGTCCGACAGGGACAGTTATAGATCGGCTTGTCGTTACTGGGACCGAAAGTGTCTGGAAGATTCACGAATATATCATCACGACGAGGGGGATTCGGCAATCGTCTCGAAATTGGATGCAAGTGGCTAACTTACGACGACGAGGACGATGACGAAACGGGTGCAGGGATGGGCAGAAACAGGTACGATGGACTGTTATACACAAGTCGCTCGCGGCGGAGTACTTCGCGCCAAATAATAGAGAAATATCTCAGGCTGCGTCGCGGATACAATCAGCGCGTTTTTACTATTTTCGGATTGGGAAACATATCAGAGGTTTGTGCTCTGCTATAGTTGCATCTGCATCGGTATATTATGCATGTTTCAGGATTATGCTCGAAATACGATATCGCGGTCATGCGTACGCTTGGGCCGGCAGCAGTGCGTATTGTATTGCTGCTGCTGGAAAGCTGGTTCTAGCGCTGCGGCACGGTCTTAGGCTTGTTGCTCGAAGTATATTATTTAATTAATATTATAAAAAAATATAAATAAAAAAAAATAAAATAAAATATTTATTATATAATAATTAATATAAAAAAAAATAAGCGCAATGGCAAGATGGTGCGTGTTCAGCAACGAGATCTGGCATTGGATAAGAAGCTCGTGCGCGTTTATGGCTTTATGATGCTTTGGACATGACCGCTCAACAGAAGCACTTCTGCTTTCAGCGTGCGCGTCTGCCTTTCTGCATGCCAGCGGGCCGAGGCGATCGTGAGGTATGAGTAAGCGTCGGTAGTATGCGTTCGAGCGATCATATGGCTGGCAAGCTATCGTTGCTGACGAATGATCGGTGGAATGCTCTACGCATGCTGGACGCGGAGAGTCGATACGAACTGAAGTAGCGCGTTTGTCGCGAAGTCAGGATTTTAGGATGCGGGTGGCTCAGCTCTCTTGTTAAGGGTCGCAGGAGTTATGTATTTTATTTTTAATTAAATTTAGTATAGTATGATATATAAGTATTTATTATATTGTTTTTTATTTTTATTTTAAGTATTAATATATAAATTAAATTATATATTTTGATTATTTTTAAATTATTTAATAATATGTATAAGATTAAAAAAATATTTATTAATATTAAATTTATAAGTTTTTAAATTTTTAAAGTAATTAATAAAAAATAATATGTAAAATAAAATAAATTTAATTTAAGAATTTTAAAAAAATTAATGTAAATATAATTTAATTATATTAGTTTATATTTATAAATATAATTATAATTGTTTTATAATTATTATATGAATGTATTTATTAATAAATATAAATTAAATTATGAATGTATGATCACGCTTGAAATCGGCATAGTGATATTAGCCATCGGCTGCTGAAGCTAACGTGAACCCAATTGCGCAAGCGCATCGCAGTCGCCGGCGCTGGTCAAGCCATATGCGATATCGAGTACTGATCGCGACGGCTTCTGTCGTAGCCTTTGCGGTGCTCGTCTCGGTCGCGGCGACGCACCTCCACATTGGCGCAGACGCCGACGAAGCGTGTGCCGTCTGCGCCGCCGTCATCGGCAAGCTGGAAGGCCCTCCCGCACCGCCCGTTGTTATTCCCCCTGCCACGCTCGCGCAGTTCTGGCAGCGGTTCCTGGCCGCAGCGCAAGTCGCGCGCGGTGTCGTCGTCGTCCTGCCGCCGAGCTGCGGCCCTCCCGACGTCGTATAGCCGTAACGCGGCCAGTTCTCGGCCGCTGCGTTCACTGTCTATTACGGATCGCCGTTGCCTCCCGGCACGGTGTCCTGTTGCTATGCGCGCAAAGGATAGACGATGCTTGCGCTACGTTATCTACGGCCGTTGGCCGTGTGTTCTGCTGCCTTCTTCGCCCTGACGCCCGCGCTTGCGGCGACTCTGAACGCAACAGCCAAGGATGCCGGCGGCAAGGCGGTGGCTGGCGTGGTCATGACGCTTCGCGATGGCAACGGGGCGCAGCTCGGACAGCAAGCGACCAACGATCAGGGAGTGGCGACGTTTGCCAACATCGCTGCCGGTCATTACACGGTGCAAAGCGACCGAACGACGGCAACCCCGGGTCCTATCCCAGTCGACGTGATCGAAGGCGCGGCCGCCGTCATCGCGTTCGTCCTGCCAAGCGATCGTCTTAGCTCATTGGTGGTCACCGCGACCCGCTTGAGAGAAGCGCGTATCGCGCTATCCCCCAAGGTCGGCACGACGGTCTACACGCTGGACCAGGAACTGGTGGCCGAGTACGGCGCCGGCGAAAATACACCGATGAACGAAGTCCTTCTGCGCTTGCCCGGCGTCGCGCAGGACTCCAAAGCCTCGGGCTCCCTGCATGTGCGGGACGAGCACGCCAACGTGCAATATCGGATCAACGGCATTCAGCTACCGGAAGGGATCAGCGGATTCGGCCAGTCGGTCGATAGCCGGTTCGTCGACCGCATCGATTTCGTCACGGGCACGCTTCCCGCGCAGTACGGGCTGCGCACCGCCGGGCGTCGTCGATATCGAGACCAAGGATGGAACGACGGCCGAGCCGGGCGGCAGCGTCGGCGTGCTGGTCGGCGGCCACAGCGCCTTCCAGCCCAGCGTCGAGCTGGTCGGATCCAAGGGACCGTTGAGCTACTACCTGACCGGCAACTTCGTGACCAACACGCTCGGCATCGAGAATCCCACGCCGACCACCAACGCGATTCACGATCGCACCGATCAGGCGCGCGCGTTCGGCTATCTGTCGTACGTTCTCAACGACAACACCCGCCTGGGATTGATGGTCGGGACCTACCAGGGTCGCTTCCAGATACCGAACAATCCGGACCAGACGCCCGCGTTTTCGCTGACCGGCATCAGCGACGTCGGCTCCGGCCTCAATACCCGGCCATCATCCGATCTCGACCAACGCCAGCGCGAAGCCAACCACTATGCGGTCATGTCGCTGCAGCAAAGCCGCGGCGCGTTCGACTATCAGGCGTCGCTGTTCTACCAGTATTCGACCTTGCACTATCTGCCCGATACGCAGGGCGGCGACCTTATCTACAACGGCGTGGCATCCGATGTGCTTCAAGTCCAACTCGGCCACGGGTATGCAGGCCGACGCCTCGTACAAGCTCGCCGAGGCTCATACGGCGCGTTTCGGGTTTGCGTATACCACATCAGCTGACGCGGAGCAACAACAACGTCGGCGTGTTTCCGGTCGACGACGCGGGCAACCAGATCGAGCAGCGATCCGCTGACCATCGTCGACGATTCGGACAAGAGCGGCAACCTCAGCAGTCTCTATGTCCAGGACGAGTGGCGCCTCGATCCGCGTCTTACCGTCAACTACGGGCTCGCTTCGACCATGTTGCCGCGTTCACCAACGAGCACCAGCTGAGCCCGCGGCTCAACGCCCTGTGGAAAGTGACCGACGCGACCGCGATACACGCCGGCTATTCGCGCTATTTCACGCCGCCGCCGCAGGAACTGGTGGCGCAGAAGAGCATCGACCTGTACGCCGGAACCAGCAATGCCCCGGAAGTCGGTGTCTCGGACACCGTCAAGGCCGAGCGCACGCACTACTTCGACGTGGGCGTATCGCACACCTTGTCGCCGCGCCTGAGCCTGGGGGTCGACGCCTACTACAAGCGGATCACCAACCTGATCGACGAAGGCCAGTTCGGCCAGGCGCTGATCCTGACGCCGTTCAACTACGCCGAGGGCAGAGCGCAGGGCGTCGAGTTCTCGGCAACCTATGCAGGGCCGCCCTGGAGCGGATACCTGAATCTCGCGATCGGCAAGGCCAAGGGCGAGAACATCGTCTCCGGACAATCGCTGTTCGCGCCGGACGAGCTCGCCTACATCGCCGACCACTTCATCTACCTCGACCACGATCAGCGCTATTCGCTCTCCGGCGGACTGACCTATCGCTTCGGCGCCAACCGCATCAGCGGCGACATGATCTACGGCAGCGGCTTGCGCAACACGCCCGACGACGCGCCGCCGAATTCGGGCAAGTTGCCGGCGTACGCCACGATGAACGTCACTTTCGTCCACGAGTGGAACGAGAGCCCGGTCGGCGATCTCGAAGGCAGGGTCGGCATCACGAATCTGTTCGACAAGACCTACCTGCTGCGCGACGGGTCGGGGGTCGGCGTAGGCGCGCCGCAGTTCGGAGGACGCAGAACGTGGTTCGCGGCGCTGACGCACGCTTTCTGAGAGTGCGAGCGTATTGTCACCCCGCTCCAGCAACTCTGATGAATCGGCCGGCAGCTACTACGTCAGGAGCGCGTTGATGCACACGAGACGCGGCGTTGCTCGCGTGATGCGACTCGAATGTCGCGCTGCGTGCGTGTTGCCGGGCGGTGTCGAGCTTTACCACTCTGGCAGCGTTGGAATGCGGCTGGTCAGTCGGATGTTTGCCCTCTGATGCGTCGCGAAAAATCTCTCGGAAGTCGTGTCGCCGTTGCGCTCGCGACGTTGGCGCTTGCCGTGCAGGCGTCGCTGCCGCTGCTTCTGGCGCTCGCGCTGCACATCGACTCTGGCGATGCGCTGACGATCGAAAGCCCGCCGGCGGCGAGCGATCGCTGCGGATCGCGCAGTAGCCGACGGCGCGAGCCCGCTCGATCCCCACCACCATTGCACGTGTCCGATCTGCCAGATCCTTGCCGCAGGCCAGTCATTCGCGCTGGTGGCGCACCCGATTCTCGCGCCGCCGCACGCCGGCGCCGAACGCGCTGATCGCATCTTGAATCGGCGCCGCCGCCTCCCGTCTCGTTCCCTTCCTCGTACCAGGCGCGCGCTCCTCCGCTGGCAGGCTGAAGCGACTCCGCGTGTGCACCGTCCTCCCGCCGACGCGGGAGGATCGGCGCACGTCCTTCAACACCCGTCATGGAGCATCGCCATGTCCCGTTCGACGTGGGGCCGCGCCGCATTGGCGGCGGCGGTCCTTGCGATGCAATCTGCGCAACCCGGCGCACGCGCACGGCTTCGCCGGCGCGCGCTTCTTCCCCGCCACGATTCAAACCGACGATCCATTCGTTGCCGATGAGGGGTCGCTGCCGACGATCACCTGGAATCCGACAGACGTCGACGGCTCGCGCGAGACCGATTACGGCATCGATCTCGCCAAACGCATCACGCCCGAATTTCGGGGTTACCTTCTCCGAGCAATGGCGCAATGTCCGGCCTAGCGGTGCGCCGTCGGTCTCCGGATGGGATTCACTGACGACCGGTCAGCAGTACCAGCTCTTCGTCGACGGCAAGCACGAGGCGATGGGGCTGATCGGCCTGCAGGAGAACTGGGCGCACACCGGCAGCAAGGCGCTCGGCCAACCCGACTTCACCACGCTCTCGCCGACCTTCGATTTCGGCAAGGGGCTGGGCGACCTGCCGGACTCGATGCGCTGGCTGCGGCCGCTCGCTATCACCGGCAATGTAAGCGTCGATTTCCCCACCAAGTCGTCGAGCGACGGCACGCCTAATCCGAATGTGTTCAATTTCGGCGTGGCCATCGAATACAGCCTTCAGTACCTGCAAAGCCAGGTCAAGCAACATCGGGCTCGCCCCGCCGTTTGATCGATTAACGCCGCTGGTGGAAATCACCAGCAGCACGCCGCTCAACCGCGTGGCGTCGGCGACCACCGGGCGTGATCGCGCCAGGCGTGATCTGGTCGGGACAGTACTTCCAGGTCGGTGCCGAGCTGTTGATCCCCTACGGCAGCGGGCAGGGTCACGGCGTGGGTGGTGTCCTCCAGCTCCACTTCTACCTCGACGATCTCTTCCCCAACAGCATCGGCAAGCCGTTGCTCGGGCGCTGACGTGGTCTCCGACCAGGCGATTGCGCCGAGGACTCGCGTTGCTTCTGCTCGGCGTAAGCGGCTGCGCGTTCGGCCACGCCTTTCTCGATCACGCCGCGCCTCCGGTCGGCTCGACGGTAAGCGCGGCGCCCGACCGGGTGCGGCTCTGGTTCACGCAGCAGCTCGAGCCCGCGTTCAGCGGGATCGAAGTGGACGACGCGAACGGAGTTCGCATCGACGACGGTAAGGTGACGCTCGATCCGAACGATCCGACGTCGCTTTCTGTGGGCCTGAAGCCGCTGGGGCCGGGGACCTACACCGTGCATTGGCACGTCGTATCGGTCGACACGCATCGCACCGAAGGCAGCCTAACGTTCGTGGTCGCGAAATGAGCGAGACGCTGCTGGTCGCGGCGCGATTCGTCCACTTTGCGTCGACGATCGCGCTCGCCGGCTACCTCTGCTTTGCGGCGGCAATTGCGCCGACGCGGTGGCTCGATGCGGCGTGGCGTCGGGTTGCATGGGCCGCGTTGCCGATCATCGTGCTGTCGGGTGCGCTGTGGTTCATCGTGCAGGCGGCGCAAATGAGCGGCGGCCCGATCGCGGATGCGCTGCGGCCGGAACTGTTGTCGACGGTGCTGTGGCACACGCAGTTCGGGCCGGTGTTTGCATTGCGGCTCGGGCTGTGCGTGCTTCTCGTGCTCGCGCTCTTCTGGCGCACGGCGCCGGCGCGGTGGATCGCGCTGGCGCTGTCGACACTTCGTTCTCGCCTCGCTTGCCTGGGTGGGTCATGCGGTCGGCGAAGTAGGACGCGACCATACAATTCATCTTACGGCGGACATCGTGCATCTGCTCGCCGCCGGGGCGTGGCTCGGCGGCCTGCCGATGCTGGCGCTGCTCTTCCACCGCGCCCTGGCTGCCGCCACCGCCGAGGCGTACGAGGTCGCCCGCGAGGCGACGCGGCGCTTTTCGGTGATGGGCCTGATCGCCGTCGCTGCGTTGCTCGCGACCGGCATCGTGAACACCTGGTATCTCGCGGGGTCGCTGCCGGCGCTGGTCGGAACCGACTATGGGCGGTGGCTTCTGCTCAAGGTCGCAATGTTCGGAGCAATGGTCGCCGTCGCTGCGGTAAATCGCCAGGCATTGACTCCGCGTCTCGCTCTCGAGTCGAACGATTCGGTTCCGCCTGGGGCGCGAATGGCGTTGCGCATGCTTCGCCGCAACAGTCTGCTCGAGGCAGCGCTTGGCATCGGCGTCATCGCCATCGTTGCGTGGCTGGGCAGCGCCGTGCCCGGCGCCCATCAGCAGGCGGAATGGCCGTTTTCCGTTCGCTACAACGGCGCGGCATTCACCGAGCCGGAGTTTCGCGCCGGATTGTGGCTCGCGATCGCCGCCGTCGTGCTTGCGCTCGGCCTCGTCGTCGCCGGGTACATGCTCCGGCGCTGGAGAGTGGGCGCGACGGCCATTGCCCTTGTCATCATCCCGTTCGCTCTTTCGCGCTTCGCAGTCCTCGTCACAGAGGCGTACCCGACCAGCTTCTTCAATTCGCCCACCGGCTACACGGCGCACTCGGTAGCGGTCGGCGCGCGTGCGTTCGCACAGAACTGCGTCGCCTGCCACGGGCCGGAGGGAAAGGGCGACGGCCCGCTCGCCAGAAGCCTTCCTGTCCCACCGGCTGATCTCACCGCTGCCCACGTCTACGGGCATCTGCCCGGCGATCTCTATTGGACAATTGGACATGGCGTTCCCGGCACGCCCATGCCGGGGTTTGTGGCCAAACTGGACGCGCAAACGCGCTGGAGCCTAGTCGACTTCATCCTCGCCAACGCGGATGGCGCGCGCACCAAAGCGGGCACACCAGCGCAGGTTCCTGATTTCCCGATCGAGTGCCCGGGCGGGGCGGTGAGCTCGCTGCGCGCGAGCCCCGGGCACATCATCGATCTCGTGTTCGGCGACTCGGGGGTTGCAGAAAGGATTGCTGTGTTGACCAGCCTCGACCTCGGCGCGGACGTGACCATGGTGGTCGCGACTGACCGTTCGCCACCAGCGGGCGCTTGCGCCGCGCGCGCTGACGACCTCGCGGTCAGCCTGGCGCTTTACATTTCGGGCTCGGCGCAACGCATCTCCGCCAGCGAATTTCTCATCGACGGTAATGGCTGGCTTCGCGAGACCTGGCTGTCACCGCCGGACGCGGCAACGTTACGCCGCACAGTGACGATGCCCGAGGCCGACGCTTGTTCGTCGGCCTTGCCGTTTGCGGATTGCTGCTCCTTCGTGGGTAAACCCGTCGTCACCGGGGCGGACGGCGGCCTTTGGTCGTGCCGTGGCGCTCGCGCTTGGCAAGCGTTCGATTTCCGTATGGGGTCCTATGCGTCTCCAGATGACGCGCTACCTCGTATCCGGTTGAGTATGGCGTCGAGTGCGCGCGTGCAGGCGTCGAAAACACCGGCTTCCTCGAGCTGCACCGCACACTGTTCGTTCAGTCCACCCCTCGTCTTGAATTCTTGCGCGAGCTCGGCGAAGGTTGCGCCGGTTCCCTGCTGGACGACTCCGAGGCCACTGAACATCATGCCGATGTATTCGCGCGCGCGGGAGGACGGCACATCATGATCGACGAGCCATGCGCTGAGTGATCCGAGATATGTGAAGTGCGCCGCCATCATTGCCGTGGACGCCCAGAGTGCCTGAAATTCACTTTCGGTCGCCGTCTCGACGGCAACGCCCAGCCGACCAAACAGGGCCGCTGCGATCGGATCCGGCGGAAAGATCGCAGTCGGGCCGCGATGGGAGGCAACCGTGGGAAGGGGAACGGCGCAGGTAACGTTTGCCGCCGGTCGAACGAGGGCCGCGATGCTTTCTTGCGAGAAGGTCGCGACGAGGCTGATGACTCTATGGCCCGGCCGGAAATTGACGCTCGTAAGCACTTCGTGCGCCACCTGCGGCCGCACCGCGAGAAACACGACGTCGCTGTGGTCCAGCACGTCCTGGTTCGACTCGGCAACCCTTACTTGCGGAAACGCCGTGGCGAGCTCGGCCGCGACACGCGCGTTGCGCGGCGACAGGACGATGGGGCAACGCAGCCCTCGATCGGCACGGATACCGGTAACGATGGCCGAAGTGATCGAGCCCGAGCCGATAAAACCCAGTCGCATGAGCGCAAGATCTTCCATCGCCGCCTTTCGCCGCACTGATCCGGCAGTCGTTGTACCGGTCGCCACCGGCGCAATTCTTCGATCAACCGGAGGCGATTACGCCTCTCGCGGCTTGAGCACCACTGCACCGGCGCTGGCCATTGCATCGATGTCCGGGTCCGAATAGCCGGACTCGCGCAGCACTTCGCGCGTGTGCTCTCCGAGCCGCGGGGGGCGCCGCCGCAGCGCGGGCACCTGGCCATCGTAGCGCACCGGATGCGCGAGCAGTCGTACCTTGCCGGCATCGGGATGATCGAATTCCATGATCATGCGGTTCCATGCGACCTGCGGATCACGCTCGACGTCCGGATATTCATTGACCGGCGCGTACCAGATGCCGCTCGCATCGAACGATGTCATCCATTGCGCCGTCGTGCGTTGCGCGACGCGCTCATGCACAATGCGATTGATCTCCTCCCGTCGGCCCACCTGGTCGGCTGCCGTGTATTTCGCGAGCTCGGGCATTTCGAGTCCGGCCGCAACGTTGTCCATCGTCGAAATGGAGATCGCGATCCAGCCGTCGCTGGTTCGGTAGATCCCGTAGGGCGCCGCGTGCGTGCGGCTGCCCATGCTCGGCGACGAGCGCTTCCACAGCGGTCCCTTGTTGAGGTAATAGTCGAACGGTTCCATCTGCAGGTCGAGCGCCGCGTTAAGCAGGTTGCTCTCGACCTGGCAACCGCGCCCGGTCTTCGTGCGCTGCAAGAGCGCGGCGAGCACTCCGAACGCCGCCAGCACCGCGGCGTGCTGGTCGACAACCGCCGCGCCGGTCGGTGTCGGCGGCGCGTCTGCACTGCCGGATAGTGTGGCGAGTCCACTCATCGCCTGCAGGAGCAGATCCTGTCCGGGGCGTTTGGCGTGTGGTCCGTCAGCACCATACCCGGTGCACGAGCAATAGACGAGCTTCGGGTTGATATCTTTCAGCGTCTCATAATCGAGTCCGAGGCGCTTCATCACGCCGGGCCGGTAGTTTTCCACCAGCACGTCGGTTTCGCGCACGAGCCGGTGGACGATCTGTTTCGCCTGCTCGTTGCGTAAGTCGAGTGTGATGCTGCGCTGGTTACGGTTGCCTAGCAGGAAGAACACGCTGACGTCGCCAAGGTACGCGTCGAAACCCGACCAGCTTCGCTCCCACGCGCCGGTCGGGGGCTCGACCTTGACGACGTCTGCGCCCAGGTCGGCGAGCATCTGTACCGCGGACGGCCCCTGCAGGAAATGGGTAAAGCTCAGTACCTTGATGCCTTCGAGCATTGCATGGCCTCCGGATGGCACTACGCGAGCAACGAACGCGAGATGATGATGCGCTGGATTTCGGAGGTGCCTTCGACGATCTCCAGCACCTTCGCATCGCCGAACGCGCGCGAGACGGGGAACTCGCTCATGATGCCGTACCCGCCATGGATCTGGATCGCCTGGTGCGCAGCCGCCATCGCCTGCTCGGTCGCGAAGAGCTTGGCCATCGACGACTGCTGGTCGAACGGCTCGCCGGCGTCCTTGCGTGAGGCGGCGTCGTATAGCATCAGTCGCGCCGCATGGGCGTGCACCGCCATGTCGGCGAGCTTGAACTGCAGCGCCTGAAAGTCGGCGAGCGCCTTGCCGAACGCGTGCCGCTCCTTCATGTACGCGAGCGAACGGTCGAGCGATCCCTGCAGGATCCCAAGGGCCATTGCGCCGATCAGGATTCGGCCGGTGCTGATCGTCGACAGTGTCTGCCGCATCCCGGCGCCGAGCTGCCCGAGCAGATGATCGCCAGGCACGCGGCAATCCTGGAACGACAGTTCGTACGTGCTCGAAGCTCGCCAGCCGATCTTCTTCAACTTGCGCCCATAGGTGAAACCCGGCGTGCCGTTCGGCACGATGAAGTTGGAGATTTCCTTGCGCCCATCCGGCTTGCGTCCGGTGACCGCCGCCAGCACGATCGGGCCGGTAACGTCGGTTCCCGAGTTGCTGATGAAGGTCTTCGCACCGTTTATCACCCATCGCCCATCGACCTGATCGGCGCGAGTGGCGATGTTCGCCGCGTCGGAGCCCGCGTTCGGCTCCGACAACGCGATCGCGCCGACCTGGCGCCCGTCGAGGATCGGGCGCAGGAATCGTTCGCGCTGGGCGTCGGTGCCGAAGTTGCTGATCAGGCTCGCGACCGACGAGTTGGCCATGACCGCGTTAGCCACAGCACAATCGACGCGTGCGAGCTCCTCCAGCACGATTGCGAACGACACCCAGTCGCCACCGCCGCCGCCCCACGCTTCGGGATAGGGCAGGCCGGTGAAACCGAGCTCGCCCGCCTTGGACCAGAACGCGTAGGGAAACGCCTGATCTTCCCATAGCGCTTCGGCCACCGGCGCGATCTCGTTTTCGGCGAAGCGGCGCACCGAGGCGCGGATCATCGCGTGTTGATCGGTTGTCCAGAACGGCATTGGGCAAAACTCCTTCGCACCGCGCGATGCGAACGCGCCGACTCAGCGGGTGCGATCGCGGGACGCGGCGAACGTGTAGGTGTCGATGATTTCCATCAGCCGGGTCAAAGCACCTTCAGACACGTGCGGCCGCTCGCGACAACCACGCCCGCGTGCGTCGTCACCACAGCCTCGAATACGCACGTGTTCCGCTCCTCGTCCTTTTCGACCAGCGTGAGCCGCGCCGTAACCGTATCGCCGATGTACACCGGCGCGAGGAACATGATGTCGTACCGGTACGATACCGCGCCAGGATTCGGGGCCTTGGCGGCCATATAGCCCATGACGGTGGAGATGAAGCCGACCGAAAGCGCACCCTGTGCGATGCGCTTGCCGAAACGCGTTGTCTTCGCGTATTCCTCGTTGAGGTGGACGCCGAAGAAGTCGCCGACAATTCCGGCAAACCCGTAGACGTCGAACTCCGAAATGGTCTTCGCGAAGTCGGCTGTATCGCCGATCGCGTAGCAGTCCATGTGCGGTCGTTTGGCCATAGATTCCGAAGCTGGCGGACCCGGGCGCGATTCACCGCCACGACGCGACGTCCGAACGGCTGCGCCGATCGAGGCGATGTCACCGTCTACCGCAGAGCTGATGATGTTAGCATTGCGCCTTGTTTGGATGCTTGGACGGAAGCGAGTATTTCTGGTACTTTTTTATAGACCTGCTCGCCGTCAGCCGCGTGGACGCCATGATCCCACGCAACGTTGCCATTCTAATGCGATGAAATTCGTGCGCACCTGCACCGCCGATTCGGCGGCGAACGGGATTCCGACCTATTCGATAGCAGCCTTTGGCCCGACCGTGAAGTCGGTGGAGTTCGACTTCGCCCGGCTCGAGTACCGGATGTCTATCCTGCCCTATCCGCATCGGCACGATTTCTATCACATCGTTTGGGTCACGCAGGGCAGCGGGCGCCATATTATCGACTCGACAGAGTATCAGGTACGCCCGAACGTGATCTTCTTCATGGCGCCGAACCAGGTGCACGACATCGAGCTTCCACCGGACACCACCGGGTATGTGATGAACTTCAGCGCGCAGTTCTTCGTGCTCACGCTGCAGAACAAGGAGCTCCTGCACGAGATCCCGTTTTACCGCCTCCGCAACTCGACACCATTGCTGTATGCGACCGAGGGGCAGGCGTCGCAGCTTCGACGCATCGTCCAACTGATCGAAGACGAGTACGGCGCCGAGCAGGCGGGCTACCAGGACATCATTCGCTCGTATCTGCACGTGTTCTTGATGCAGGCGGGCCGGCTCGTCGAGCCTCAAGGGCGCTCGGTCGTCTCGTCGCGGGCGTTCTTCCTTACGCGGCAGTTCAAGGCGCTGCTGGAGCAGCATCTGCTCACGTTGAACTGCGCGAGGGACTATGCGGAAAAGCTCAAAGTGACCGAGCGCCATCTGATGGAAGCAACGAAGCAGGCGACCGGATTCACCGCCAATGAGCTGATCCGCGATCGTATTTTGCTTGAGGCGAAACGCTTGCTGATCCACTCCGATTCGCCCGTCGCCGAGATCGCGTCGATGCTGCAATTCCAGGACCCCGCCTATTTCAGTCGATTCTTCCGCCAGCACAGCGGTGTCTCGCCCCTCGAGTTCCGCCGGACGTTTGCGAAGAAGGTCATGGTCGGTTGATTGCGGCGCGCTGCGTCGCTGCCGAAAAGTCGCAGTTTTCGCGGCAATCGTCCTAACGGCCGCGCACGTCTACCTTGTACTATTACCGCGTTCGCACGCCAATGGCGCGCTGCGCGCCCGGCAGCATAATGCATCCCCTGGCATGGTCAACATTGGCCGCAAAGGCTTGCAGGAGGGAACAGTGTCAGAAGAGAACCGGTCTTTTGCCGACGGGGAGCTGACCCGGCTAGGGGGCGAAGCCTTGGATCTGCTCGCGAAGAAGCTTGCCGAAGACGAAAAATCCCTGGGTCTCGAATTTCCGGTAGTTACAGCTCCAGACGGGCACTGGATGACGGCACCTGCATCACAGTCCGCCGGCTACAACGGTGACGCATGGAGTCATGGCAACTGGCATTGCGGCTTTTTGGTCGGCCTGCATCTGGCCGCACACATCCACACCGGTGAATCGCGCTTCCTGCTGTGGGCGACCGAGAGGATGCGCTTGGTGGCACAGCGAGCGGAGGACCCGAATACGCATGATATCGGCTTCATCTTCGACAGCAGCGGGATTCCCGCATACTTCATCACCCAACAAGAATGGTTCGCCGAGGTCGCGCTGCGCGCCGCATCGCGCCTCCGCGAACGACTGATCACGACGCCGCTCGGCGCTTACATTTCGTCGTGGGGACCGATGACGGATCCGCGCGGGCGCCGCAGTTCAGCGATCGACACGATGGCCAATCTGCCGCTGCTGTACTGGGCGTCGAATTTGAGCGGCGATGCAAGCTTCCGCCTCATCGCCGATGCGCACGCGGCATTCTCGCAGCGCTGGTTCGTGCGCGATGACCACTCGACCTTTCACGCGGTCGAGTACGACGAGCGTACTGGGGAGCGAGTCCGGGGCTACACCTTTCAAGGCTACGCCGACGATTCCACCTGGTCTCGGGGTCAGGCGTGGGCCATCTATGGATACACGCAATCGGCGCGCGAAACGAGGAAGATCGGATATCTCGAGCTCGCCGACGAGCTGGTAGCATATTACTTCGCGCGTCTTGGCAACGATCCCGTGCCGGCGTGGGATTTTGATGCGCCGAAGACTGTCGGCAATCCCAAGGACTCCGCCGCTGCCGCAATCGTGGCGTCGGCGCTGTTCGACTTGAGCACGCTGCATCCGGACAAGGAGCGTGTGGCTGATTATCGTCGCAAGTGTGCCTGGATTACCGGGTCGCTGTGCACCGATTATCTTGCCCGTGAGACCAGCCACCGCGGCTTGCTTCGGCACGGATGCTATTCGAAGCCGCACAACGAAGGCATTGACAGTGCGACGATGTTCGGCGATTTCTATTTTGTCGAGGTGCTGTGCAAACTGTTGCATGAAGGGCGATTCCGTCCTGCGTCCACCAAAGTATTTTGATCATTGAAGGATCGCGCCGGCCTGCTTGTTCGTGACCGTCGCTCGTTGCAGGAGGTATTACATGTACGGCCTCGAAGGCATCCGGGTGATCAGCTTCAATCATTTCCTGATGGGTCCGCTCGGTGTGCAATACCTGGGCGATCTTGGTGCCGACGTCATATCGGTGGAGCCCATCGAGGGCGCGTTTCAGCGCAAGTGGGGCGGTGTCGACAGCCTGACTGTCGACGGTCACACGATGTTGCAGCTACTGGGCAATCGGAATAAGCGAAGCGTCGCGCTGAACCTGAAGGATCCTCGAGGCTTAGACATCGTGAGGAAGCTCATCGCGACGGCCGATGTGCTGACGGAGAATTTTCGCCCGGGCGTGATGGCGAAACTCGGGCTGGGATACGACGCCGCGAAGGCGATCAAGCCAGACATCATCTATGCAGCAGGCTCCGGATTCGGCGCCGACGGTCCGTATGTCAACCGGCCAGGGCAAGATCTGATCATCCAGGCCATGTCGGGGATTGCGGAAATCACCGGCAAGCGCGGCGATGGCCCGCGGGCCATCGGGGTGTCGGCGGTGGATCACCATGGCGCCGCACTCTATGCAATGGGAATTCTGGCCGCGCTGCTTAGGCGCAACGTCAACGGCCAAGGATGCCGGGTCGATGTCAATCTGCTGTCAGCCGCGATCAGCCTGCAACAGGAATCGTTCACGTGTTACCTCAACGGCGGGCGGCCGCAGGACGTCAGTCAGCCCGGCCATATCGCCGGCTGGTATTTCTCGCCGCCCTACGGGATCTACCCCACAGCCGATGGCCACATCGCCATATCGCTCGGCTCTCTCGACGTCATCTATGACATCTTGGGGGTGCCTAGCTCGGAGCGCATTGCCACTGACAAGGCCTTCGCCGAACGGGAGCGCATTTCGAACCTGCTTGCCCGCTATCTCGTCAAGAATCCCACCGCACACTGGGTTTCGGTGTTTCAGGAAAAGGATGTCTGGCATTCGCCGGTGAACGACTATGCCGCCGTTGTCGCGGATCCTCAAGTCCGCCACCTCGAGAGTTTCACCACGGTGTCGGGAGAGAATGGCGACCCGGTCACCCTGGTGAGTCACCCGATTTTCTATGACGGAAAAGCGCCGGGCGTGCGGCTGCCGCCCCAACGGCTTGGCGCACAAACGCAGGCGGTCCTCGAAGAGCTCGAATTCAGTGCGCGCGAAATCGATGAGCTGCGCGATTCCGGCGTCATCCTGGTCGCATCCAAGTAAGGAATCCAGATGCAGTCCATACCTGTTCAAGTTGGAGATAGGGTAAGTTTCGAAAAGACGGTGGGTGAGACCGACGTCTACTTGTTCGCGGGAATTACCGGCGATTTCTCAGGCAATCATGTCAGCGCTGCATTCATGCGGACTTCCAAATACGGACAACGAATCGCGCACGGTGCGCTCCTGGTCGGTTACATGTCCACCGCCTCGACGCGGATGATCGATGTGGCGCTTGCAAGAGGGCTGGGCGGGACGCCGGTATCACTCGGATATGACCGCATACGGTTTCTGGCTCCCGTTTTCTTTGGCGACACGGTGTTCGTCACCTACCGGATCACCGACGTAGATGCCACGCACCGGAGAACTCGCGCGTCTATCGAGGTGAAGAATGACCGCTCGACCCTTGTCGCGGTTGGCGAGCACCTGATGAAATGGCTCGATCGCAACGAAGCCGAAGAAATACCCGCCGGATCGGCAGGCCGTGGTACCAAATCAGATGAATGAACCGCGGCGAGCGAGACGAAATGAAGCGAGATGAGTGGCGCAGCGCGGCGGAAGACATGCTCTACCGCGTGGACCAAACTGCCGGCGTGCTGCATGACGCGTTCCCGCATTGGGCGAATGGCCAAACCGGCGAGTGGACGACGACACCGGATGGCGACTGGACCGGTGGCGCGTGGCCCGGGATGCTGTGGCTTGCGCATGCAATGACGGGTGACGAGAAGTATCGCGCCCTCGCGCGCACATGGTGCCTGCGTCTCGCTCCACGCGCCAGCCGGGAAACCGCGTTCAAGGGATTTGGATTCTATTGCGGCGCAGCCCTGGGTGAGATCCTATTTCGGGACACCACGGGAAAGGCCATCGCGCTCGAGGCCGCGGACTCGCTGCGTCGCCAATTCGACCTCCGATTGGGGCTGATCCCGCTTGGCAAGGACGCGGAGGAAGCGGGGGAAATCGGCAAGGCATTCTCCAGTATCGACTCGCTCCAGGCATCGCCGTTGTTGTTCTGGGCGGCGAGCCGGACGGGCGACAACTCCTATCGCGACTGCGCCATACGCCACACGACGCGTGTGCTCGACATTCACTGCCGCCACGACGGTTCGATCATCCAGTCGAGCGAACTCGACAGTCGCAGTGGCGAAGTGGTTCGCCACTTCACCCACAAGGGCATTGGCCCGACCAGCGTGTGGGGACGCGCACAAGCCTGGGGAATGCTGTATTCCGCAATCGCCTTCGCGCGCTGGCCCAATGAGCCACGCTGGCTGGATCAGAGCATGCAAGCGGCAGACTGGTGGCTTGACCGGGTGCCCGGGGATCTGGTGGCCTATTGGGATTTCGACGACCCCGCGATCCCGCACACGGAACGCGATACCGCCGCGACTGCGATCGTATGTTCGGCGCTGTTGAAGCTCGGAGCACTTGCACCGGACGGCGATCGGCGCGCACGCTACAGAGATGCGGCAGAGCGCACGGTTCACGCTTTGATCAACGGTTACCTTACGCCGACTTCGACTACCGACCCGCGGCCGCGCGGCATGCTCATCGGCGGATGTTTCAACAAGCGGCCAGACTCACGCCCGCACGACGCTGCGCTCCAGGCCGAACTCATTTTCGGATCCTATTTCCTGTTCGAATCGTTGCAGGTTCTCACAGGCGTCGTCAAGGCTACCGACATCTGACGAAGGCGCTGCACCGGGGCACTGAACAAAAGGACCCTACCGAATGGCGCGTTCGGTCTGTGGATCAAAGAAGTGCAGTCGCTCGCTCGGCGCCGACAACGAAATCGTGTCGCCTGGTCCCAATGTCGAACTCGGATCCACGCCGGCCACCGTGATGACTACGTCCCCCGCGCGAGTCTCCAGAACAATCTCCGAGCCGAGTTGCTCGATCACCTCGACCACTGCGCTGCCGATCGATTCGCGTTGACCGGCATTGACCTGCAAATGCTCGGGGCGTACTCCCAGTAGTACAGTGCGATCTTTCCAGGCCGCTAGGGCCGCTCTGTGCTTAACCGCGACGCGAGCACGCAAATGCGCGTTCGCGACGAACAGATCGTCTCCCTCGCTTTTAGGGATCACTGAAAAGAAATTCATCGAGTGCGCCCCGATGAAACCGGCCACAAACTTGTTGGCGGGCTCGCCGTACACCTCCAGCGGCGTGCCGCATTGTTGGATGCGCCCTTCTTTCATGACGACGACCCTGTCACCCAGGGTCATCGCCTCGATTTGATCGTGCGTGACAAACACCGAGGTCGTCGGGACCCGCGCGCGCAGGCGCTTGATTTCGATGCGCATCTGCGCACGCAGCTTGGCGTCCAGGTTCGACAGCGGTTCGTCGAACAGAAAGACCTTGGGATTCCGAACAATACAGCGACCCAGCGCGACGCGCTGCTGCTGCCCCCCGGAAAGCTGGCGCGGCTTACGGTCCATGAGCTCACCCAGGCCAAGAATGGCAGCTGCGGAATCGATTGCCGCTTTGATCTCCTCTTTCGGCACTTTCTTGTTGCGCAGACCAAACGCGAGATTGTCGTACACCGTCATGTGCTGATACAGCGCGTAGTTTTGAAACACCATCGCCACATCGCGGTCGCGCGGCGGCAGGTTGTTCACCAGCCTGTCGCCAATGCGTATTTCGCCGCTGGTGATCTCTTCCAGACCGGCAATCATGCGCAGGGTCGTCGATTTGCCGCAGCCTGATGGACCAACCAGGACAATGAACTCCCTCTCGCGAATCGTCAGGTCGATATCCTTCACGGCATGCTGCATGCTGCCGTAATGCTTGTTCACCCTGCTAAGAACAATCTGGCTCATCCTGTGGAGAATTGCCTATCGGTGCGCGCGTGGCCGACCGGCACAGTCGGCTCCGAGATGTGCTGGTCTCATGCAATGCCCAAAGTCGACGACCTCTCGCCCCCTCGACAAGCGCGGGATTTCTCCCGCGCTATCCATACGTCTACGCTTTATTTTGCAGCGTTATGAATGTCCACCGCCCCTGCGGCCAACGCCTTAGGAATGTTCTCGCGCGAACCGGTGACGGCGGCGGTCATGGCATCGTTATAGGCCTTGTGCACCGCCGTCCAGCTGGCAAAGTAATAGGCGGAATGAGTTACGTGCGGAGGATCGAGGTAGTAGGCCTTGAGTTTTTGCATGAAAGGATCGGTCTGGGCGATCTTCGGCCACAACGTCACGTTCGGCGGAGGCGCCCCGGTTTTCTTCCACAGCGCGATCTGGCCTTCCTCATCGGTCATGATTGCCGAGAGCATTTGCTTGGCCAGCGCCTTGCGGTCTGCCGGAATCGACTTCGGAATCGCCCAACCCCAGATCTCGTCCCAGTTTTCCACGTTCTTGCCCATCGGTCCCAGCGGAAACTTCGCCAGGCCCACTTTACCGGCAACTTTGGATTTCGCCGGGTCGTTGAAGTCATTCCAGTAGGTCGTATCCGCCACCGTGAAGGCGGCGTCGCCCACCGTGAACACGGCGTTAGCCTCATTGCGCCCATAGGACGGCATGCCGTTCGGACTGATCTTGTCCTTGTTGAGTGCATCCCACCAGAATTCGGCCACCTGGCGCACGCATGGCTCGTTCATGGCACTCTCCCAACCAGCCTTGGCGAGTTGCGCGTTGTCGCGAGTAAAGAACGGCTTCATGACATCGCAGCCGTTGTTCCATATGGTCCAAAGCGTGGAGTTCCAGTCGGCGTCCTTGCTCATGCCTCCCACAAAACCGAACTTCACCTTGCCTTGGGACTGCAACTTCTTGCTGAGAGCCACCAGTTCCGCCCAGGTCTTGGGCAGCTCACTTTCCTTGACTAGGTCCGTCCGGTAAAAAAGGGCGCCAAGCGTTTCACCCATCGGCACGACGGTGGTCTTGCCCTCTTTGTTGTGGAAGATGATCGGATCCGTACTCCATTTGTCCGCGTACTTCAAACCGGCGACATCATCGAGCGGCTCGAGCAAGTGCGCCCAGAGCTGGCCCCAATCGTCGTTATGCCAGATAACGTCGTATTGGTCGGAGCCCGAGGTCAGCGATGCGGTCATCTTCTCGACGTAGACGCCGTATGAGTTCGGGATCTTGGTGATCTTGACATTGTTCGCCTGGCCCCATTTGACCATCATGTCGATGGAGGCTTCTTGCAGCGGGTTGGGTTGATAGGCGATGCGCAATTCCTTCTGCTGCGCCATCACAGCGTCCGCGCCGCATATGAGCAGTGCAAGCCCGGCGATCCCGGACACCAGCCATTGCCTTGTGTGCTTCATGACTTTCCTCCGTGGCGTTACGTGAACGTCCCTTTACTGCCACTCCTTAAAACAACGTCGGCTGGACCGCCGCCCGGGCCAGCCGGAGCGTTTAAATCTTCAGCCCGCGAATGACATATTTTTGCCCGAACAGCGTCAGCAGGAACGCCGGTACAAGGGCCAGCATCGACGTAGCCGCCATCAGGTTCCACTGCATGCCCATTTCCGACACGAACTGGGCCATTACCACCGTGATGACCGGTGTGTTTTGCCCGGTCAAAATCAACGCGAACAGGAACTCATTCCAGGTGAACAACCAGCATAATATCGCCAGGGCCGAGATGGCCGGAATTGCCGACGGCAACGCGACGCGGTAGAACGCTCCCCAGCGCGTGCACCCGTCGATCAGCGCAGCCGACTCCATCGAGGCGTCGATGCCGTCGAAAAAGCCTTTCATCAGCCAGGAAAAAAAGCAAATGTGCACCGCTATGTGCGGCAAAAGCAAGCCGGCATACGTATCGTACATGCCGTAGCTCTGCTCGACAAAATAGAGCGGCAGCACCCATGTCACATACGGCACACAGCGCAATGCGTAGATCACGCCAAACCAGCTGTTCGCAATCGGGCCGCGAAAGCGCGACAGCATGTAACCGCTGGACACCGTCACCAACAGCGAAAACACCGTCGCCAGAGAGGCGATCACGCCGCTATTGATGAACGCCTGAACCAGTCGCGGGGTGCGCAGCACCTGCAGGTAGCTGTCCAGCGTGAACTCGAGCCCTCTGTATACATAGTAAACCCCCGACTCTGGCCGAATCGACGTGAGCAGCAGCCACAAGACCGGGAAAGCGAATAGGAAACACACGGCTCCGAGCGCCATTCCGAAGAAGGCCCGGCGTGCTCCCGGCGCCATCGAGCCAAAAAATCCGTCTCCCGTCGCAATCACTGCGACACCTTTCTCACGTGGTTGAGGACCCGATAGAGCAACAATCCGAGCACGAGGATAATCAGCGCACCCACAATGGCAGCGGCCGAACCTCGCCCGAAGTTGAGAAACACGAAGGCCTGTTCGTACGCATAGATACTGAACAACTCCGTCTGCCGCGCCGGTCCGCCGCCCGTCAGTGCCCAGACAATGTCGAAGGTACGAAAGGCGTCGATTGCGCGAATAACGACACACACGATGACGACCGGACGAAGCATAGGCAGCGTCAGGTGGACAAACACGCGCCAGGGCGTGGTGCCATCGATTGCGGCGGCCTCGAACGGCTCCTTGGGCAGGCTCTGCAAGCCGGCCAGCAGCAACAGCGTGAACCACGGAATCCAGAGCCAGCAGTCGGTCAGCACGATGATGGCAAAGGCTGACCAGCGTTGCACGAGCCAGGGCTGGCCCGTGCCGCCTACTGCCTCGAGCACCGCGTTCACGACCCCAAACTGATCGTTGAACATCCAGCGCACCATGATGGCCGCGATCACCGGGGCGACCATCAGCGGCAGCAGCAACACGGTCTGCACCAGCTTCTGACCCCGAAAAGGTCGGTTCAAGGCAACGGCGAGCGCCAAGCCGATGACGAGCGAGATCGTGACGCTCGCGAAAATAAACAGGAAGGTATTCGGCAATACGATGTGCAAAAACTCGGGATCGGTCAGCACCGTGCTGTAGTGCGACAATCCAACCCAGGTCTTCTTGGGGTTGAACAGCATCCAGTCTCGAAAGCTTGCACGGCCCCCGATAAAGATCGGCACCGCCTGAAATAACACCAACAGCGTGACCGCCGGGGCGATCAGCATCAGCATGAACCGCTGCCGTTCACCGAAAGCGATACGGGACCGTTGCCCCATCATCGATTGCACCCCTCGACTTGCGAACCGGCCGCTAGTCGTCCAGCAGACCCCGAGCCCTCACTTGGCTGAACGATTCTTTTTTCGGTCAACAAAAGCTTTGAGTCCTGCCTTGGCATGTGGAACGCTGAAATTCGCCACATAAGCCAATGCTTCATATCGCATGCCTGCCGAAAGATCAAGCACGTCCGCTTGCTGTAACGCGTTCTTAGCCATCCTGAGCGCAAAGGAATTCTTTTGCGCAAGCGACGTCGCGAGCGCTATCGCTGCTGAACGGAGCTGCGGCGCCGACACCAAGCGGTTGATGAACCCAAATTCACGGCACTCGGCTGCCGAGTACTGTCTGCCGGTCAGCACCATTTCTCTGGCGCGGTTCGAGCCCATTTTTCTGGGCGCCAGCTGTGTCCCACCCCAGCCCGGCAAGGTATCGAGGGTGATCTCTGGAAAACCGAATACGGCGCTTTCGGAAACGACCATCATGTCGCAGGAAAGCGCTAGCTCGAAGCCGCCACCTAGAGCATATCCATTGACCATTGCAATCGTCGGCTTCGGAAATTCGCTGATGCGCAAGAACAATCGATGACCGGAAGTCATTTGTTCGAACGCTTGCGTCGTATCCATCCGCGCGAGTTGTTCGATATCAGCGCCCGCCACAAATGATTTGTCGCCTTTGCCGGTAAAAATCAAGACCTTGATCGATTCGTCCTTCTCCAGGGCGTCGAGAACATCCCGCAACGCCGTGAACACCTCGGCGTTCAGCGCGTTGAGTTTCTCGGGGCGGTTGATTGTGATGATTGCGATTGCATCGTGGTCTTCGACCAGCACGACGCCTGACGCGACGACGGTGGTCGGCGTCACGAGGGCGACCCGATCCAAATTGCCTTCTTGCGGCGCCCGCGCCAACCCTGAACGATCGCCACATCCGCATTACCGACGATATGGGACGCAAAGTATGGCAGTTGACCTGCGGCTGCGAAATTCAAAGCGTAATCCTTTGGCAATCCATTGGACCTGCGGATCGAGTGGATCGGCGAAACTGCCAACGATGGAGCATGATCCGGCTAAGCTTGATTGACCGACGGCGCGTAAACCGCGTTCAAACAGTGAGTTAGCCTATCAGCCCCATCCTGGCAATGGTAGGACAATTCATAGAATTTATTGCACTTATCGCTAGTTTTCCCGAAGCTCGAACGCGCCCACTGCTCCCATCTACAGGAGCGAATCTGTCACGCGCTCCATGTTCTCGAGCGCTCACCTTGCCATCTTGAGCACACGCAATTTTCGATGGTCACCCGGTAGCACCGGGCGAAATAATGGTTCTGGACCTTATGCAGCTGCACCACGACTGAATCTACTGTGGTGGTTCACGATCTTCGGTTCGTTCAACCCTTCACAGGCGAGAGGGAATTGTTTCGACGTCGGGGCTGTCAGCTGAGGGTGAGCGCATTCAATATAATTAAGGGTTCCTGTAGTATGCCTGACCCAACGATGCCAATGTTGTGACACTTGAGTGCGTCATGGTCTACGTATCGGCAACGACTCTGCACTTAGTGGTATCGCAGTTAACCGTCTTGATTTCAATCGAATAGAAATGCGCGCCAATTTTCCGGTCACTGCCGTCGCGAGCGCCGTGATCATCGTCTGCGCAGCAGCCGCTGTCGCCGCCGACACCGGCGCCGCACGCGAAGATCCGTTCGTCTGGCTCGAGCAGATCGACGGTGAACGAGCGATGGAGTGGGTCAAGACCGAGAACAGCAAGACCGCTGCCGTGCTGGAAAAGGACGCTCGGTATCCAGGTCTTTTCAAGGAAGCATTGGACATCGCAGAGGCCAAGGACAGAATTCCGCAGCCGCACCTCTTCGGTGGTCAGGTTCTCAACCGTTGGCAGGACGCCGATCACGTGCGCGGAATCTGGCGGCGGACAAGCCTCGCCGATTATCGGAAGCCCGAACCCGCGTGGACGACCGTTCTGGACCTGGATGCGCTGGCAAAGGAAGAGAAGGCCAACTGGTTCTGGAGCGGCGCGGATTGCGCGGAGCCGGCGGAGCGCCGCTGCATGATCAACTTGTCGGACGGCGGCGAGGATGCGGTGACCCTGCGCGAGTTCGACCTGCGCTCGGCCCGATTTGTCGATGGAGGCTTCTCGCTTCCTCGCGGCAAGCAGGGCTCGGCGTGGCAGGGCGACGATACGCTCCTGGTCGCACGGGAATGGTCGCCGGGCGAACTCACTCGCTCCGGCTATCCGTTCATCGTGAAGCGCATCAAGCGCGGGCAGCCGTTGTCGGCAGCCGTCGAGGTGTTCCGCGGGACAGCCAGTGACGTGGGGGTCAGTCCCTTGGCGTTCAACGACGGCGCTGGCCACCGCGCCGTCATCATCGCGCGTTACTTGTCGTTCTTCGAAGCCGAGTATCACCTCCTCGGCTCGAGCGGCACGAAGCGGTTGGCGCTGCCGTCAAAGGCGGACATCGTTGCGCTGGTCGAGGGCCGGCTTGTCGTCAGCCTCCGTGAAGACTGGACGACTGCGGGTGGAGCGACATTCGCGCAAGGATCGCTGGTGTCGATCGATCTTACTGCGGCAATCGCGGCACCAGAACACCTGCGGCCGACGTTGGTTTACGCCCCGGGCCCCCGCGAAGCCTTCGCCCAAGCAGGCGCCACGCGGAGGCACCTGTTGGTCTCCATACTCGATAACGTCAAGGCTCGCCTCTACGCCTATGCGCCCGGGCCGGGGGGCAAATGGTCGCGCCGCCTACTCGCGCTGCCCGACAACGTCTCCATTCAAATCATCAATGCGGACCTCCACAGCGACCGCGCATTCGTAAGCGCCACAGGGTTCCTGACGCCGACGAGCCTGTGGCTTGCCGACCTGGCGACTGGCGCGCTGGCAGCGGTCAAGTCCCTGCCGGCGCAATTCGATTCTTCCCATCACGTGGTCGAACAGTTCGAAGCGACGTCAAGCGACGGGACTCACATTCCGTACTTCGTCGTCCGCCCGATCGATATGAAACACGATGGCAGCACACCGACGATCCTCAACGCCTACGGTGGATTTCTCGCTTCCGAAACACCGTACTACGCGCCTGCGACCGGGAAGCTGTGGCTGGAACGGGGCGGCGCGTACGTGCTCGCCAACATCCGCGGTGGCGGCGAGTTCGGCCCTGCGTGGCACGAGGCCGGCCTCAAGACGCATCGTCAGCGCATCTTCGACGACTTCACCGCGGTGGCACGCGATATTATCGCCAAGGGCATCACCAGTCCCCCGCGCCTCGGCATCGAAGGAGGGTCCAACGGCGGACTGTTGATGGGAGTGCAGTTCATCCAGCACCCCGAACTCTGGGGTGCCGTCGACATGCAGGTCCCGCTTCTCGACATGCTGGGCTATGAGCACATTGCGGCCGGCAGCTCCTGGGTCGGTGAGTACGGGAGCGTCGCGAACCCCGATGAGCGTGCATTTTTAGCGTCCATATCTCCCTACGACAACCTGAGACCCGGCGTTCGATATCCCGAGGCGCTGATCTGGACGACGACCAAGGATGATCGGGTGGGGCCGCAGCACGCGCGCAAGTTCGCAGCGAAGCTTGCGGCGATGGGTTCGCCCTACCTTTTCTACGAGGTCATCGAGGGTGGGCATGGCTCGGGCTCAACGCTCGCGGAGAAGGCGGCGATGACGGCACGCGAGTTTGTTTACTTCTGGCGCAAGCTGTCGCCACAATGAATTTTAGTTGGGACGCTGTTCCGTGACACTCGCGCACGATCAGATCCCCAACGCCGACGCTTCTCTGTCGGCGTTATCGTTTGCAGGTTTTCGCCGACACCGCAATTTCGCTTCCTTCCTCGCCGCGTGATTCGCGGCTTCTTTCTCTTACGGGAGATTTCATGGCCGACGTGCCCCAGCCCAGCAGCGACACCAAGGAATCCGAGAAGAAGATGCGCGAGCGCGTCGACAAACTCGTCGCACAGGCCGCCAGCGAGAGCAGCGGCTCGATCACACTAGGCGCCAAGTCGCTCGAATACACGGTCAGCGCAGCCTTCCTGCCGGTCGTCGCCGAGGGCTTCGACGGAGCGCTCGGCGAACCCGAGGCCGCCGTGATGGCGACCAGCTATGCGCTGAAGGGCGCCGACCCGCGCACGCGGCCGGTTTGCTTCGCCTTCAACGGCGGCCCGGGCTCGGCGTCGATCTGGCTTCACCTCGGCGCTTTGGGCCCAAAGCGTGTCGTGACGCCCAACGACGCCAGCATGCCGACGGCGCCTTATGCGGTGGCCGACAATCCCCATAGCTGGTTCGAGCATTTCGACCTTGTCTTCATCGACCCGCCGCACACCGGCTGGTCCACCACCGCCAGCCTCGAAGCGCGCAAGAAGATGGTGTCGGTCGATGGTGACGTCGCCGCGCTGACGGATGTAGTGCGGGTCTGGCTGACGCGCCACAAACGCTGGGGCTCGCCGGTTTACCTGGCCGGCGAAAGCTACGGTACGACGCGCGGCGCTGCACTCGCCGACAAACTGCAAAGCGCGGGGGTAGCTCTTTCAGGTCTCATCCTCATCTCATGCGCGATGGATCTGCAAAGCATCGTCTTCGCACCTGCGAACGATCTGCCGTATTCGCTTTTCCTGCCCGCGTTCGCCAACGTTTCGCAATATCACGGACTGCTGAAGGGTGCGATCGCCGCGTCGCCCACCGCGGCGCGTACGGCGGCCGAAGCCTTCGTCGACGAGGAATATGTCGCCGCGCTGCACGCTGGCGCGCGCCTGGACGCCAGGCGCCGTAGCCGTGTCGCCCGCCGCATCGCCGAGCTGACTGGACTCCCGCAGGCATTGGTCGAGGAAAAGAACCTGCGGATCAGCGAAATGACGTACTTCTTCGAGGCGTTGCGTCCGCAAGGGCGCATCGTCGGCCGCCTCGATGCGCGCGCTTCGGGTCCGATGGCCGCGAGCCGAACGCGCGATTGGGAGTTCGACCCGGGCATCGAAGCCATCGCGACGCCGTACACGATGGCGGCAATGGCGTACTTCGGTGAACAGCTCGGCATGAGCACAGAAACGCGCTACGAAGTGCTGTCGATGGATGTGCACAAAGGCTGGAACTGGAACCGTGGCGAAGCCAAGGGCAACGGTTACGCTACGACGAGTCGCGATCTCGCGCGCGCTTTGCGCCGCAACCCGCATCTCAAGGTCTTCGTCGGCAGCGGCCGTTACGACCTCGGAACGCCGTACAGCGCGAGCGACTGGTCCCTGGCGCAGCTCGACGCGCCGCCCGACGTCCTGGCCCGCGTCCAGCATCACTACTACGACGCCGGCCACATGATGTACACGCGGGAGGAAGACCTGACGCAGCTCAAGGCCGATCTCGTGGCCTGGCTCGAAGCCTGAGCGCTTTTGTTGGGTATCGCCACGCAGCGGACTATCATTGCTTAGCTGGCGCAGCGTCAGATTCCACCGACCGTCTTACGTTCATCAACGAATAAGGACCAGGATCATGAAGCGCACTGTCGCAAAGCTGAAGAAGCAAGACCTCCAACGCCGCCAAAAGGCTCCTTTGGTCACGCCAACGGACCTGACCGCGGCGGCAACAAAAAACATCGCCGGTGCCATGAACGCCATCCTTGCTGACGTTTTTGCACTTTACCTGAAGACGAAAAACTTCCACTGGCACCTGAGCGGCCCGCATTTCCGTGATTACCATTTGCTGCTCGACGAGCAGGCCGACCAGATTTACGCGATGGCCGACCCCATCGCCGAGCGTGTGCGCAAGTTAGGAGGCACGACACTCAGGTCGATCGGCCACATCGCTCGCCTCCAGCGCGTGCTCGACAACGACGCTGAATACGTCGAGCCGTCGGACATGCTCGCCGAACTTCGCGAAGACAACAAGACGCTCGCGGCGCGCTTGCGCGAGGCCCACAACGTTTGCGATGACCACCACGACATTGCGACCGCTAGCCTGATCGAGGTCTGGATCGATGAAACCGAGCGGCGTACCTGGTTCCTGTTCGAAGCGAGCCGGCGGGGAGATGCCACCGGACATTGAGATTCTGCGATCAACACACGGGGTTTGCCGGGTGCGATGATTCCGCGCGATGCCGATCGTCGAGCCGCAATAGCCATTGCGGACCGAGCGCCGAAAGCCGCGTAATCCCCAGCATGGCCATATCGCGCTGAATCTCGTCGAACAACAAGGCTATGGCGCGATTCACGCCGGCGGCGCCGCCGATGGCGGCCGCATAGCCGAAAGGGCGCCCGACGAAGACGAACTTCGCCCCCAGCGCCAACGCCTTGAGCACGTCGGTACCGCGGCGAACGCCGCTGTCCATCATCACCGGAATATCGGGGCACGCCGCCACGATGGCCGGCAGCACGCGCAACGGGGACACCGCGCCGTCGAGCTGGCGGCCGCCATGATTGGAGACGATGATGCCGTCGGCGCCGGCTTCACGGGCTATCCGCGCGTCGTCGGGGTCGAGAATGCCCTTGATGACCAGCGTTCCCTTCCACAGGCGCCGTATCAACGCGAAGTGCGTCCAATCGAGTTGTCCCCGCTCCGACCATTCGCGAACGACGCTCGGCGACAGGATCGGCGCTCCTCGCGTCGCAAAGTTGTTCTCGAAGTGCGGCATGCCGTGACGAAACAGCGTGCGTAAGAACGTGCCGAACAACCATCGGGGGCGCGTGATGCCGTCCCAGGCCAGGCGGACCGTCGGGCGAAGCGGCGCGGTGAAGCCGGCCCTCAAATAATTCTCGCGGTTGGGGGCGACCTGCGAATCGACCGTCACCACCAGCTTCCCGAATCCCGCCCGCGCCACGCGCTCGATGAGCGCCGTGATCTGCGCCACGTCGCCCGGAAGATAGGCCTGGAACCACGTGTCCTTGCACTCGCGCGCCACATCCTCCAGCGGGATGAGCGACGAGCCGCTCATTATCATCGGAAGCTTGGCCGCCATTGCCGCCCGCGCCAACACCAGATCGCCGCGATACGCATAGAGCGCACTGATACCGAGCGGTGCGATGCCGAACGGCGCAGCGTAGGTCTGATCGAAAAGCGAGGTCTGCTGCGAGCCCTTGGAGATATCGATTAGCACGCGCGGTATGAACGCGAGCTCGCTGAACGCCCTGCGATTGTCGGACAACGACGCGTTGGTTTCGGCGGCTCCGGAGACGTAGCCGAACACCGGCCGCGGCAAGTGCTTGCGCGCAGCCACCTCGAAATCGTCCAGGCAAAAAATGCGCTGCATCTGTCGGTTCATCAGCGGCGCCTCATCCACCCGACAGCCCGCGGGATGGCTTGACTGCCCCTTGCAACGACACGTCCCACATTGGGCGGGTTTGCGGATTTACAAAGCGAGCATGATAGTGCATATCCGACGCGCGGGACGACCGGACGGACGCGCGACGATGCCTTCGAAGCTTCGACTGTCGGGCGATATACTTTCGCGCCTCGATGACCAGAACCGGATTCGCGCATAACGAGACGTCGATGGCTCGCCGCTACCACTGGCTTTCCGACAACTTCCAGGACTACGTCAACGAGCCGCACGCGGCGATCTGCTGCGATACGACCGCCCCGACGCTGAACCTCGTCACCGCAGAAAGCGCCGAAGTGCGAGCGGCGTCACCGCTGCTTGCCGGTCAGAAGCCCGAATTGACGCTCGACGCACTCGGCCATCTGCCGTCGCTGGAGATGCCGTGGCGACACGAAGTAATTACCGGCGACATCAATCCGAAATACCTTGCCAACATCGTCAGGCGGGCGATTTCACGTAATCTTATGGTTCTGAACACAAGCCCCTGAAAGCAGCAACAGGGCGCGCGAACCACGGATCGAGTGACTCAAGCGCAACCGCGACGGGTTGACTACTGTCCAATAGCTGCACCACCGACCGCCACTCGACAACGAATCGCATTGGCCCCGATGTCCAGGGCCCCAAAGGGGCAAGTTCAATGGATCGCAAGAAAGCAACCGATTTCCCTCCGGACGTTCTGAAACTCTTCGACGGTTACATACACGGCAGGATCAGCCGCCGTGACTTCCTGGACCGCGCGGCACGATACGCGGTTGGCGGCTTCACCGCCGCGGCCATGCTGGAAAGTCTCACTCCGAACTACGCCTTGGCCCAGCAGGTAGCCAAGGACGACGCCCGGATCAAGACCGAGTATTTGACCTACCCTTCGCCTCAGGGCTCGGGCACGATGCGCGGATATTTCGCGCGGCCGGCGAGCTCCAGGGACAAGTGGCCCGGCGTCGTCGTCTACCACGAAAATCGCGGCCTGAACCCGTATATCGAGGACGTCGCGCGACGTCTTACGATAGAGAATTTCGTGGCGTTCGCTCCCGACGCACTAACACCCGTCGGCGGCTATCCAGGCAACGACGAAAAGGCTGCGCAGCTATTTGGCCAGCTCGACCCGAAAAAACGGACTGAAGACCTGATCGCCGCTGCCGGCTTTCTGAAGTCGCGACCGGAATGCACGGGCAAGATTGGCGCGGTCGGCTTTTGCTACGGCGGAGACATCGTCAATACGCTGGCGGCCCGGATGCCCGATCTGGGCGCGGCGGTTCCGTTTTACGGCGGCCAACCCAGTGCCGCCGATACCGCCAAGATTAGGGCGCCCCTGCTTATTCATTACGCGGCGCTCGACCCGCGAGTCGATGCCGGCTGGCCCGCGTTCGAGACAGCGCTGAAGGCGCACGGCATCAGGTATCAGATGTTCATGTACGCGGGAACGTATCACGGCTTCCACAACGATACGACACCGCGTTACGACGAAGCCGCCGCGAAGCTAGCATGGTCGCGCACGATCGCCTTCTTCAAGGAAAACCTGAAAGCCTAGAGCCGCTGCTCCACCAGCGATACGTAGGGATGGAACTTGCCGCTCGGATGCGGTGGAAAGCGCTCGACCAGCGCCAACTCGAACTCCACGTCGGGCCCGAGAACACCGGCGACAAAACCGCGCACGCGCTCGACATCTTCGGATCGCGGTAGGCGGCCGGGCCGGATATTCAAGCGCACCCGGCGGTCGGCAGTCTGCACGACCTGGTGCTGTGCGACCCATCCCGCTTCCCTCTCGGCCAGATGCCCGGTGATTGCGTAGGGATGGACGCGGCGTCCTCCCGGCAGGCGCAAATAGTCGACCGCGCGGCCCTGGATCGCGCGCAAGGTCGAAAACGGCTGCCCGCAGCTGCACGCGTCGGGCCCGCGGATCGCGAGGTCGCCGGTCCGATAGCGAACGAACGGCATAGTGTACGAGTGCAGCGCCGTCGCGACGACCTCGCCAATCTCTCCTGGTTGCACTGCACGCCCGTCTTCGCCGACGATCTCGATCAGCACGTTGTCGTCACAGACGTGATAGTCGTCTCCGTCCGGACACTGCCATGCGATCAAGTTGAATTCGTGCGCGCCGTAAAAATCGACGAGTGGCGCACCGAACGCATCCTCGATCGTGCGCCGCGCCGCGGCGTCCAGCACCTCGCCGCCGCAAACAACCAGCCGCGGCCGAATCCGATCCGCCTTCCCCTCTATCCGTCCCGCGATATGGCCCAGCGTCGACGGGTAGCCGCATATGACATCGGGCCGGTGTCGTGCCAGGTTTTCGATAAGCTCGTCTGCCGGAGCTAGGCCGTCCAACTGTTGCTCCCGGTGAATTCTGAGCGCCTGCCGGATCCGCCCGGGCCAACCGCGCGGCACTTCGTCGAGCGGAAGCTGGCTGAAGCGCGCGATGCGGTCGAAGGTTCGCAAGCCTGCGCCCGCAGAGGCCCGCAAGCGAAATAGGTTCAACAGATGCTCCTCGCCAGGCCGGCGGTAAATCGTGAATGGCTTGCCGGATGACCCGCTGGTCGTGTGCCGCACCAACTTGCGCGCATCGGCGCCATCGACCAGGGTCTCGGCCACCGGGCGGCTGCGCAGATCGTTCTTGCTGATCGTCGGCAAAGCTTCGATATCCCTCGTTGCGACGACATCGGATCGCTGGAGCGTCGACGACTGCCAGTGCTCGCGGTAAGCTGCAACGTGCGTCCGACAGTGCGCAAGCAGCACGCGGAGCTTTCGCACCTGAAATTGCCGCAGCGTTTCCGCATCAGCGTAGCGGTGATGCCACATGCGTCGCAGCGTGTGGGCATGCTCGAACGCGAGAATGCTCTTGTTCCGCATGCAGGACGTCAAGACAATGGTTGGTCGCAGGCAACCGTGATCGCGCCGCCCAGCGAACGCAGGACGGCAAGTATTGTTCGCTATCATACAAACTTGACAGGCGATAACGCAACGCTCATAAATTCGGGACCGTGCCGATCAACTCTTACTGATTGAATATGTCGACCGTCAGCGAAAATTTCGCCCCGTACGCACACGCCGAAAGAGAGCTTTGCGACATCGTCGGACCGTTGCTCGCCGATATCGTCAAGGAAGTGGAACAACGTAACGGCATCAAGATCAGGGAACTGCGGGTGACGATCGAGCCGCCGGCGCCGAACACGCTGTGGACCGGTGCAAACTGCGTGATCGTCCGCTAGCCCAGTAGCCTGTCGTAGATGTCCCTGTTGAGCTGGTAGCTGGGGCGCGACGCAGCCGCCAGCCCGCGCCGGTCGAGCACCATCACGATGCCGCAGGCTGTAAGCAGGCCGAAAATGGGAGCTCTATTTCAGTCGGCGGCGTAAGCGCTCTTGATGCAGACCGGAATCTCGGCGCCCGAAACGATCCGGCAGAGCTTGTCCATTTCCACATACTTGGCGGCGAGTTGTGCGCGGCACGCCTCCGAGGCGGTGCCATGGCTGCGATCGCAGGGAACAGGCTCGTCGCGATAAGCGCGCACCTCGGTTGAAGGCAGGCGCGGAGGTTCTTCAGCGACATTGGCTGCCGCCGCGCTGTTCTGCGGTAGGGCGATGATGAATCCCTGCGGCGGGTCGGCTGGGCTCGCGCTCGCGGCCGGCGGCGTGCCAGTGACATCGGCGCCGACGGCGCCTGCGAATAGACTCGCAGCGATCAGCATCAAGCTTCGGTTCAGTGCGCGATTCATATCGCCTCCTTTGCGGCTTCACCAGTACTTTGGCTACGTAAGCCAATGATCGACGCGAAGCGCTGCCGCCGCCATCAGCCACGGTCTGTTTCGTACCCCGGACTCGGACGCGCCCAGACTAGGCGCGCGTCCTACCCGCGCTCGTGGGGGGGGCCGCTATCTCCGCCGCTCCTACATCCGAATCAGAAACCGTCCGATAGTGCCGAGAGTGATTTCGGCGGATAGTTCGACAACACGAGGCCGTGTCGCCCGAGGAGAAGAGCTACCGGCAGGCCTTGCGGCAATGCGTGCAGGAGAGGACGAGTCGCAGCGCGACGCCTGTATAGACAACGCGATCGGACAGCACGAAACGCGATCGGACAGCACGAACCCAACGGCTGACACCGCAACGAAAAAAACCCCGCTGTTGCGGGGTTTTTCTTCCAACCGGCGCCCGGGCGCCGAGCGGCGCTTTAGACGGCAGTCAGCGTGCCGCTCTGGTAATCGCGCACCGCCTGTTCGATTTCCTCGCGCGTATTCATGACGAATGGCCCGTATTGAACGATCGGCTCCAGCAGCGGCCGGCCAGCGAGCAGGATGACCCTGCCGCCACCGGGTCCACCAGTCAATTCAACCGAGTCTCCATCCGACAAGATACCTGCGTGATGCATGGCGAGGATTTTGCGCGCACCGTCAGCGCCGACGGCGACCGAGCCCTCGAACGGGTAGACGAAGGCGTGATGGCCGGCGGGGAGTGCATGGCGGAACGTCGCACCGGTCGGAAGCTCGACGTCGAAGTAGAGCGGATCGGTCGACAGTCCCTGGATCGGGCCCGGGGTCTCATTTCCGTCGCTGTCCAGGATTCCGGCGATGACCTTGACGCGTCCGCCCCCGGACAACTCGACCACCGGGATCTCGGTCGCCTGGATGTCGCGGTAGCCGGCAGGCTTCATCTTTTCCTTCGCCGGCAGATTGATCCAGAGTTGAAAGCCGCGCATGCGACCCGCTTCCTGCTGCGGCATTTCGGAATGGATGATCCCGCGTCCGGCGCTCATCCACTGCACGCCGCCGGCCTTCAGGTCTCCGGTGTTGCCGAGGTGATCCTGGTGGCGCATGTGCCCGTCGAGCATATAGGTCACCGTCTCGAAGCCGCGATGCGGGTGCGCTGGGAAACCGGCGATGTAGTCGTCGGGATTGTCGGTCGAAAAATGATCGAGCATCAGGAACGGATCGAGACGCGCCCAGTTCGATTGCCCGAGGCTGCGCTGGAGTTTGACGCCGGCGCCGTCGGACGTGGGAATGGCGGCGATGACGCGCTGCAGGGTGCGTGTAGGCATGGTCGTGGTCTCCTGAGCAGCGGATATTGGGGCAGCGGCGGCAACGTCAAGTGCGGCGCCGCGCAGCGACCGGCCTTCACGGTACCATTGGGCGATGACTCGGTCGACCGCTTGGCGGCTGGTGCCGGCGCTTGGGCTTACGCAGATCGTCTCGTGGGGCACGCTCTACTACTCGATTGCCGTTCTCGGCGCAAGCTTGCGCGCCGAACTGGGCATTTCGGCGGCATGGCTGTTCGGCGCGTATTCGCTGGCGCTGCTGATCTCCGCGCTGACGGCGCCGTTCGTGGGTCGCGCGATCGATCGCCACGGCGGCCGCGCGGTAATGAGCGTTGGATCGGTCTGCGCCGCGATTGCTCTCTTCCTGATCGCGCAGGTGCATTCGACGATCACGCTCTATCTCGCCTGGTCGTTCGCCGGCATCGCGATGGCGATGACCATGTACGACGCCGCCTTCGCGACGCTGTCGCAGCACTCGGGCACCAGCTATCGCAAGGCATTGACCGCGCTGACCCTGATGGGCGGTCTCGCGAGCACCGCGTTCTGGCCCGCGTCGCTCAAGGGGCTCGAATGGTTCGGCTGGCGCGATACGCTGCTGATTTTCGCGGCGCTGGAGCTTGTCCTCTGCCTGCCGCTGCATCTTCTGTTCATTCCGCCGAGCACCGGCGAGACCGAGCACGGCAAAGCGGGCTCGGCGGAGGGACGCGGCAGCCTGCCTGCCGCCAAGCGCCGCGCGGCGTTCGTCTGGCTGGCCACCGCATTTGCGTTCAACGGCTTCATCGTCTCGGTCCTGACCGTGCATCTGATCACCGTCCTGCAAGGCAAGGGATTGAGTCTGGCGACAGCGGTGTGGGTCGGCACCTTCTTCGGCCCGATGCAGGTCACCGGTCGCCTGCTCGAATTCTGGATCGGCCGGCGCTTCGCGGCGCGCGCCGTCGGCATCGCCTCCCTCTCATTGCTGGTCGCCGCCGTCCTGGTGCTGCTCGCGCTGAACGGCCAGGTCGTGCTTGCGCTGCTGTTCGCCGTCCTCTTCGGCGGCAGCAACGGTGTAGTCACCATCGTGCGCGGCACGGTGCCGGCCGAATTGTTCGGCCGCGCCGGTTATGGCGGCACGCTCGGCAACCTCGCCGCGCCGGCGCTGTTTGCGCGCGCGATCGCCCCTTTCGCCTTCGCGCCGCTCGCCGTCACAGACTCGGCGATGGTCGCCGGCTTGCTCGTGCTGCTCGCGATGGCGGTGCTGTCGGTCGCGAGCTTCGGTTTTGCGGTGAAGCGAGCCTAGGAACGTCGGCCGCCGCGTGGTCTCCAATGTTTCGCCGGGATGGCGGGCGCTCGATGGGTCAAGCCCGGCTATGATCCAGACTGCCGACGAACTTTCCGAAAGGCGCGAGACCATGAGCGAGAGAGACCTACCCTATCTTCCGCTGACCGAGCTCGCGCGCCGCCTCGGCGCCGGCGAGACTTCGTCGCGCGACATCGTCACGGCCTGCCTGGATCGCATTGCTGCGCTCGATGGCCGCACGCATGCCTTCATCGAGGTCTATCGCGAAGCCGCGCTCGATTGCGCGCGGGCGGCGGACCTCGAACGCAAGTCCGGACTGGTGCGCGGTCCGCTGCACGGCCTGCCGATCGCACTCAAGGATCTGTTGCACGTCAAAGGCCGGGTGACGACGGCGGGCTCGAAGAGCTGGCAGGGGCGCGTGGCCACCGAAACCGCCACCGCGGTCGAACGGCTGCTCGCCGCAGGCATGATTCCGCTCGGCAAGACGCACATGGTCGAATTCGCGTTCGGCGGCTGGGGCCGCAACGAGCCGATGGGTGCGCCGTGGAATCCGTGGGACACGCGCATGCACCGCGTCGCCGGTGGCTCGAGCAGCGGCTCCGCCGTCGCCGTCGCCGCGGGACTCGCGCCTGCCGCGATCGGCTCGGACACCGGCGGCTCGATACGCATACCCGCGGCGCTTTGCGGTTTGACCGGATTGAAGCCGACCTACGGCACGATCAGCTTGGCCGGGGTCGTACCCCTGGCGTCGACGCTCGATTCGCTCGGACCGCTCGCGCGCACCGTGGAGGATGCGGCGCTGCTGACGGCGGCGATGGCCGGTCCGGATCCGCGCGATCCAGCCACGCTCGTCGTGCCCCGGCTCGATCTCGATTCGGTGCTCGCCGGCGCCCCCGACGCGCGCCGGCTGCGCATCACCGCGCTTCCGGCCGAGCAGCTACCCTCCGATATCCTGCCCGACGTGGCGCGCGCGTTGCAACAGGCGATCGCTGTGCTGCGCGAGCAGGGCGCGCTGGTCGACGAAGTTCGCGCCCCGATCGACTTCGAAGACCTGATGGTGCGCAACGGCAGGATCATCGCCGCCGAGGCCTGGGCGCTGCACCGCGCGTATATCGAGGACCCCAAGCTGCCGATCGATCCGTGGGTGCGCAAGCGAACGATCGGCGGCAAGGCGATCAGCGCCGCCGACTATATCGAGGAGCTGGCCCGGCGCAAACGGGCCGCGGCCGCTTTCGCCGAATGGATGCTCGGCCGCGACGCCCTGCTGACACCGACCTTGCCGATCACCGCCACGCCGGTGGAGGAGGTCGACGAGGTGGCGACCCCGCTCGCCACCTTCACGCGCGTTGCCAATTATCTCGGCATCTGCGCGTTGTCGTTGCCGGCGGGCATGTCGGCGGACGGACTGCCGGTAGCCGTGCAATTGCTCGGTGCGCCCTTCGCCGAAGCGACGCTGGTCCGCGCCGGCCGGGCGTTCCAGCACGCCACCGAATGGCATCTGCAGCGACCGGACCTGGCGGCGTGGGAAACTGCGCCGCACGATGAGCGCCGCTGATCCGGCATCGCCGCTCAACCATCAGCACCGATTTACGATACGCTCGCCGAAACCTGCTGCAGCGGCGCGCGCACCCTGGGCTTGTGTCCGTCGGAAAATACCTTGGCCACGTCCAGCGTTTCCCGAAGGCCGAGGTCGGCCCCGTGGCGCGACATGAACTGCTTGCCCGCGGCGAGCCCCTCTGTGTGCAGACGTTGCAGCCAGGCGAGTGAGCGTTCGCTTGCCGACCCATCGACGGCCAATGCTTGGCGCGGCGGCCCAATCCGGTGCAGGCGCAAGTCGGAGACGCTCGCCGGGCCCTTACCGCGCGCGGCAAGCTTCCGCATCGCGGCAATCGCCTGCATCTCCGCCACGAGACTCGAATTGAAGACGATTTCGCCGACGCGGCGGCGGATCGATCGCGCGTCTGCCGGTACGTCACCGGCCAGATCGGAGACCAACTGCACGACGATAATGTCGTCCGCGACGTCGTTGTGGATCATCGGCCAGAGCGTCGGATTGCCGCAATAGCCGCCATCCCAGTACGCTTCGCCGTCGAGCTCGACGGCCTGGAACAATTCCGGCAGGCACGCCGACGCGAGCAGCGCGTCGATCGACATCGCCTCGTTCGAAATGACGCGTGGCAGCCCCGTCTTGACGTTGGTGACGGTCACGTAAAGCGCGGGAGAGGACTTGCTGCGGATCGCATCGATGTCGACGTGGGCTTCGATCGCGCTGCGCAACGGATTCAGGCTGGGCGGACTGGCGCCGTACAGCGACAGCGCGCCGCCGGCCAGCAGCCAGTCGCCGACCGAATGACGCATGTGGCGGCCGAGCGGGCCCCACAGCGCGCGCACGACGTCGGCGAAGGCGGGATCGGCGACGCCCAGCCAGAACGCGCGCAGCGAGTCGCGCGCCTGGGCGGGCGTTCCCGTGGCCAGGGCGCTGGCGACTATCGCGGCATTGATGGCACCGGCGCTCGTGCCGCTCAGCTGCGCGATGCCCACGCGGCGGCTCGCGAGCAGTGCGTCCAGAACGCCCCAGGTGTAGGCGCCCCACGATCCCCCGCCCTGCAGCGCGACGCCGATAGGCCTGCGTCCGGCCGCGGTGAGAATTGCCCTATTTCCAATGCTTTCAGTCATGATCTACATACTCCGGTAAAACAATGATATTGCTGCATTGCAGCATTTCACAATACCGGCTTGTAATCCATCTGACAATCGATTGTTAGGATGCTGCCCATCGCGATCTGTGATGGCGGAAAATGACGCTTTGCGTCAAACAGATAACACCAATATTTCTGGCCCTATTTTGGTACATATCGATCAATTATCTGATCTTTTGCATGCCATCACCATTAAATTGTAAAAATTATAAAGACGTGCAGTTGGCCCGGAAGTGAGCTCGCCGATGGCATGCTGTGCGAGGGCGTACCGATCAACTGCCTGAACTGATCGGTGTGAGTCGACACTCGCTGTGCGTGGCCAGTCGCGCGCTACTTCTGCCCGGCGGTGACCCTTGCTCGCCGCACAAGAGTGGTGCCTGAGCAGGGGCTGCTGCAAGGCAATAGTGCGTCTGCAGCCCGGCACCCACGTTCACGATCGCGGCAAGTCTCTGTTATCTGGCATATTCGGCCAGCGCCGTCGAATTGGCACGCCGCTTGCGATGAAAAACGCATGGAGATGCGCCGGCAGCCGGGAGCGCGATGATCGCCGATGGGCTTGAGCGTTCCGTCCGGCTCGCCGCCGCCGCCGCTTTGCTCGCGTGGTTCGCACGCCGCCGCGGCAACGCGCCACGCAGATCGCAGAGCGACCGCACGCGCCCAAACTCACTGTGCGACCACGAGCTGCGGCGATCTCCCGAGCACGATCGCCAAGGGCGGCCCTGGGGCGATCTCGCCTGGTCGGCGGTCATTCTGCTTTTGCTGACCGTCGTCGCTTACACCGCCTTGCACGGAGCGGACGTTCTCGCCGAGCTGGACGAACTCGGACTGGTTCCGGGCGGCTACTGAGCTCGCCGGCGAACAACTCAGAGCGCCAGCGCCACCCTCGTGCCCTGGTCGATCGCGCGCTTGGCGTCGAGCTCCACCGCGAGGTCCGCCCCGCCGATCAGCTTGGGATGGATGCCAGCCGCCTCGAGGTCCGCCACCAGATCGCGGCGCGGCTCCTGTCCGGCGCAGACGACGACGGTGTCGACGTCGAGCGACTGTGCCTCGCCGTCGACGCGAATATGCAGCCCGGCGTCGTCTATCCTGTCGTACTCGACGCCCGCGATCATCACCACCCCGCGGCGCTTGAGCAGCGTGCGCCGAATCCAGCCGGTTGTCTTGGCCAAGCCCGCGCCGACTTTGCTTTCCTTGCGTTGCAGCAGCCATATCTGCCGTGGCGGCATCGGCTCGTGCGCGGGCTTGAGGCCGCCGCGAGCAGCGTAATCGGTGTCGATGCCCCATTCGTCACGAAATGCTGCGATCGCAGGATCGTCGGCGCGCCCGTCGCTCAAATGACCATCGGCAGGCTCGCCTGCGGTGAGTAACTCTGCGACGTCGAAGCCGATGCCGCCTGCTCCGATGATCGCCACGCGCCGTCCTGCCGGGTGGCGGCCCTCGACGACGTCTACATAACTCGCCACCTTGGCGTGGGTGATGCCAGGAATCGCCGGCGTTCTCGGCACGACACCGGAGGCGAGGATCACGTCGTCATAGCCGCGCAAGTCCTGCACGCTGGCACGATGATCGAGCTTTAGCTTGACGCCAAGCTGGGCGAGCCGGACGCGAAAATAGCGCAGCGTCTCGGCAAATTCCTCCTTGCCCGGAATTCGGCGCGCGAGATTGAACTGGCCGCCGATCTCCGCAGCGGCATCGAACAGGCTTACCTCGTGTCCGCGCTCGGCGGCGGTCATCGCGCAGGCCATGCCGGCCGGGCCGGCGCCGACGACGGCGACCTTGCGCTTGGCGGAAGCCGGCTTGAACACGAGTTCGGTCTCGCGACACGCGTACGGGTTGACCAGACATGTTGCCGTCTGCCGCTCGAAGATCTGATCCAGACATGCCTGGTTGCAGCCGATGCAGGTATTGATCTCGTCGGCGCGATCCTGCTCCGCTTTGACGACGAATTCGGCATCGGCCAGGAAAGGGCGCGCCATCGACACCATGTCCGCGTCCCCGCGCGCGAGCACCGCTTCGGCGGTGGCGGGATCGTTGATGCGGTTGGTCGCGATCAGCGGAATTTTCACCGCGCCCTTCAGTCGCCGCGTCACCCAGGTGAAGGCAGCGCGCGGCACCATCGTCGCTATCGTCGGGATGCGAGCCTCGTGCCAGCCGATACCGGTGTTGATGATCGTCGCCCCCGCGGCTTCGACCGCCTGCGCAAGCGCAACGACCTCGTCCCACGTGCTGCCGCCTTCGACCAGGTCCAGCATCGACAGCCGGTAGATGATGATGAAGTTCGGGCCGACCGCTTCGCGCGTACGACGCACGATGGCGATCGGGAAACGGATCCGGTTGCGAAACGAGCCGCCCCAGTCGTCGTCGCGCAGATTGGTCTGCGGCGCGACGAACTGGTTGATCAGATATCCCTCCGAGCCCATGATCTCGACCCCGTCGTAGCCGGCCCGCTGCGCCAGTACCGCGCAGCGCGCGTAGGCAGCGATCGTCCGGCGCACACCCCAGCCGGTGAGCGCGCGCGGACGAAACGGCGTGATCGGCGACTTCTTCGCCGACGGCGCGACGGCGAGCGGATGGTAGGCGTAGCGGCCGCCATGCAGGATCTGCATCGCGATCCTGCCGCCGGCGGCGTGCACGGCCTCGGTCACCGTGCGGTGCTTCGCCACCTGCCAGGCAAACGACAGCTGCAAAGCGCGCGGATCGATTCGTCCGCTGAAGTTGGGCGCGATTCCTCCGGTTACGATCAGGCCGGCGCCGCCCTTGGCGCGCGCGGCGTAGAAAGCGGCGAGCTTGGCGAAGCCGTTCGGCGCCTCTTCGAGCCCCGTGTGCATCGAGCCCATCAGGACGCGGTTCTTGAGCGTCGCGAAACCGAGCGGAAGCGGAGCTAGAAGATGTGGATAGGAAGCCATCGATGCCGGTCTCGACGCGACGCCCGCGTCAAGGCCGACAGCATAAACTACACGACGCGGCGCAGCAGGCCCGGATCGCGCGCGGCGCGCGTCCAGACCGAGGCGCGCATCCACGCGACGACATCCTCCGCCGCCAGCGGACGGCTCAGCAGGTAGCCCTGGACCATGTCGCAGCTCAATCCCCGCAGGCGCTCGACCGTCGCTTCGTCCTCGACGCCTTCGGCGACGACCAGCAGGCCCATGTGGTGCGCGAGATCGATCGTCGAGCGCACGATCACCGCATCGCTGGTATCGCGTGCCATCCCGAGAATGAACGTCTTGTCGATCTTGAGCTCGTGCACCGGCAGCCGCCGCAGGTACGCGAGCGACGAGTAGCCGGTGCCATAGTCGTCGATCGCCAGCCGACATCCCAGGGCATGCAACCGCCTCAGGTTGTCGATCGCGTGATCCGGATCATCGAGAATCGCGCTTTCGGTGATCTCCAGGGTGATCCACTGCGCCGCGCAGCCGTGCTTGTGCAGCAGCGCCTCGACGCGGTCCGGCAACTCGAGGTCGACCAGGTCGCGCGCCGAGATGTTGATCGAGACGTTCATCGGCAGGTCCTCGCCGCGCCAGGCGGAACATTGCGCGATGGCGCGCGCCATCACCCACTGCGTGATCGCGCGTATGTAGCCGGTCTGCTCGGCGAAGGCGATGAACTCCACCGGCGAAACCAGGCCGCGCGTCGGATGCCGCCAGCGGACCAGCGCCTCGGCGTGCAGCTCGCTGCCGCCGCGCAGCGCGATCTTGGGCTGGTAGAACAGAACGAGCTCGTCTTCGTCGACGGCCTTGCGCAAACCGCTCATCAGCGACAGGCGCTCCTTGCTGTGGTGGTCGTAGCGCTCGTCCCAGATGGCGATTCCGAGGTTCTTGCGCTTGGCCGCGTACATCGCGGCGTCGGCGTGCCGGAGCAGCGTCGAGCGTTCGCTGCCGTGCTCGGGATAGACGGCGATGCCGATGCTGGCGCGCACGTCGACGACGTGGCCTTGGGGAGTCATCGGCATTTCCAGCGCGTGCAGCAGGGTCTTGGCGACGCGCTCGGCCCTGGCCGCGTCGTAGCCCGGCAGCAATATCGCGAACTCGTCGCCGCCGAGGCGCGCGACGGTGTCGGTCGGTCGCTTGAGCATGAGCTCGAGCCGGGACGAGACGGCACGCAGAATCAGGTCGCCGATCGGATGGCCGAGCGTATCGTTGACGTCCTTGAAGTGATCGAGGTCCATCAGGAGCACCGCCACGGGCATGCCCTTGGGCGCGGCGACGGCGAGCGCCGCGTCGAGACGGTCGTTGTAAAGCGCCCGGTTCGGCAACTGTGTCAGGCCGTCCCGGTAGGCAAGATCCATGATGCGGGATTCGCGGCTCGCGATATCCTGCTGCATATTGCGGAAAGCGTTGGCGAGATCGCCGAGTTCATCGGTGCGCGACACCGGCGGTGCGGTCGAATAGTCGCCGGCGGCGATACGCTGCGCGATGCCCGCCAGATCGTGCACCGGCCGCGCGATGCCCCTGGCGATGAAAACGCTGGCGAACACCGAAATGATCGCACCCAGCAGCGAGATCAGCGCCATTTGCCGTTGCAGGCGCCGGAACGGCTCGAGGGCCGGATACAACGGTTCCTGCAGCACGGCGACGACGCTCGCCTCCGCCTGTGTCGGCAGCTGGAGGACGCGGGTGATCGCTCCGTCGCTGTAGACCGCATTGCCGTCGGTGTCGCTTTCGGCAAAGCGCTCCGACGCCATGTCGGTGCGCAGGCCGGAGCGTTCGGCGGCCGGGAGCGTGCTCGCCTGAAGCTTCCAGCCGTCGTTGGCGCGCCGGCTGAAAAAGGTCACGTCGAGCTGCGTCAAACGCTGCAGCTCATTGGTCAACGCGTCATTGACGCGCTGCCCGACCACGGCCCACGCAATGGGCACCGGAGCCAGCACCGGCACGACGACCAGCTGGTAGAGCTCGCCGCGCAAGACGACCATCGCGGACGCCTCCTCCGTGGCTTCCGCCTGATCGAGAAGACGGGGCAGCGCAAACGGCTTGCTGGTGCCGCTGTCGAGCGTGTCTCCGAGGACTTTCTTATCGAGACCGACGATCATCACCAGCGGCGCCTCGATGCGCTTACCGTAATTGACGAGCACCGAGCCGATGGTGTCGTGATCTCCGGTGGCGATCACTTCCCGAAACGCGTAGTCGGCCGCCATCAGGCGCGCGCCCTGGACCAGTCGCTGCGCGTCCTGCTCGAGCAGGCGGTCGAACACGCGCGCGCCGGCGGCGACTTCGGCGCCGACGGTGCTGCGCGCGGCATTGCCGCCCACCGTATTGATCAACACAAAGCCGCCGACCTGGACGACCAGGATCAGCAGCAAGAACAGCGCGAGGATGCGCGTCTGCAGGCTGCGCATCGGCAGCGCGCGCAACCGTTTGAGCGCCGTCGTCATCGCGGGCCCGCCCGATCCAAGGGAGCGGCCGCGGCCGTTGCGATGGCGAAACGACTGCCGCACGCCGGCACATCGGCGACCAGCCCCGCCGCGGCGGGTCTCTGAAGATCGCCCGAGACCAGGTCCTTCGACCCAGCCTGCCTCCGAGTTGGATATTTTAATGCCATATTATTCAGTAGGTTACAGCTATTGCCTGCATCGTTGAGCCCCCCGGCATCCGGCTCGCATCAAAAATGCTTGTGCACCACGCGTTGCGAGCCCACGACTAAGCAAGTTCCCTGCCGCCTAACTCGATGAATGCCATGCTCAGGCCGTATCCGACGCTCGCCGGCACGCGCCATCGCCGCACCGCCGCGAGTCTCTGGCTTTCAGCCGTGCTGCTATGCATGACCGGTTCGGCGCGCGCCGAGTGGTTCTATGACGTACGCGCCGGCGGTCTGTACGACGACAACCTGACCCGGGCGCAGCAAGCGGCGGACGTGCGGGGCGATGGCGCCGCAACGCTCGCCGCATCCGCGGGATGGTTCCATGCGGCGTCCGGCGCTGATGGCGTCTCGCTGTCACTCGAGGCGAACAGCGAAGCGTATGGGCGTTTTCACGGACTGAACCTCATCTCGATCGGCGCTGGCGCGGGCTACCGCCACAAGTTCGGCCTGGGCTACGCGGCACCCTGGGCGTCGGTCGCTCTCCTCGCGGCACACGATGACTACCGCGGCGACATCCGCGACAGCAACCGCCTCGAAGCCCGGTTCGAGGCCGGGCGACGCCTGACCGAGGATTTCGACGCCTCGTTCGGCGTCATCTCCGACCGGCGTTTTGCCAGCAACGACAGTCCGGTCGTGCCCGGAATCTCCGGCAAGGTATTCGATTTGCGCGGACAGAGCCTGTTCGCGCGCGCCGCGTACGACATCACGGAGCGACTGCAGCTCGGAGGCCGCGTGTCGGTGCGGCGTGGCGACGTCGAGTCGACGACCCGGCAGAATCTCGCAATCTTTCTCGCCTCCGACGCGATCGCCGCCGACCCCACTTTCGGCAGTGACTTCTACGCCTACCGACTGCGCGGCACGACCAAGACCGCCCGCGTGAGCCTCAGCTGGGCCTTGTCGGATCGTTCGTCGGTCAATTTCAGTTACGCCGTGGCTCGCACCAACGCCTACGACGACCTCGACTACCGCAGCCGGATCGGCACGATCCTGCTGGCCTTCCGCTACTGACGTGCCTATCCACGACGGAGATTTTCGAATGCGCATTCTCTTTGGCCTCGCTCTGATCGCGCTGGCCGGGAACGCCGCCCTGGCGCAGAACGAGATCGTCGCCACGGTCGTCGACGACAAGGGCAAGCCGGTGGCCGATGCCGTCGTCGTCGCCGTCCCCGCCGATGGCGCAATGCGGCTGCCTGCGCGGCGCGATGCGGTCGTCGACCAGGTCGACAAGGAGTTCACGCCCAAGGTCAACGCGATCCTGGTCGGCACGCCGGTGATCTTCCCCAACCACGACAACGTTCGTCACCACGTCTATTCGTTTTCGCCCGCCAAGCGCTTCGAGCTCCCGCTGTACGCCGGCGTGCCCGCGCAGCCGGTCGTGTTCGACACGCCCGGCGTCGTGGTTCTGGGGTGCAACATCCACGACTGGATGGTCGGGTACATCTACGTATCCGAATCGCCGTATTTCGCCAAGACGCGCGCCGACGGCAAGGCGGTGATCGCTGATCTGCCTGCAAGAAGCTACGTCGTGCGGGTATGGCATCCGCAGCTCGAAGGCGGCGAAGCGACGACCAAAAGGAGCGTCGACCTTGCCGACAAACGGCGCATCGACGTCGAATGGGCGTTGAAGCTCAAACCCGAATTGCGCGTGCGCCGGTCGCCAGTCGGCGAGCACAGCGGTCACTATTGACATGTGTGCGCCGAGCCACCAAACTCGCGCCCCGATGAAATGCAGCGACCCGAAAGGTTGAGGATGGATCGCCGGCTGGATTGGATCGTCTCGAATGGCGTGCTTGCCGCAGGCTTGTATTTCGCCGTCGTCGGGCAGGTCGGATGGGTGCAGTACGCGATCGCCGCCTTCACCTGGTGGACGCTGGCCAACTGCGCGACTGCGCTGATCGGCGGCCCGGGCTCGCGGCCGGTCAGCCTGCCAAGCGCCCCGCCGCTGCAGGCGATGATTTTCGATCTCGGCGTCCTGGCGGTGATGTTCGTCGCGCATTGGTACTGGACCGCGTTCGCCTACGCGGCGATGAGCGGCTGCGCGGTGCTGATCAGGGAGCGAACTCCGAGCAAGCGCTGAGCGCGGGCGCCGCAGCGTCCTGCGCCGATGTTGACGCGATGCGCGTCAAGAGAAACAATCCAAGGTTCCGGCCTCGCGTTGCCGGATTTCGTCCCGAGGACTTTCCCGATGTCGCCGACCTCAGCGGCTGCGCGCCGCGATCAGTCGTTCCATCTGCATCCGTCGACCAACCTGCGCACGGTTCTGAACGAGGGGCCGCTGGTCATCACGCGCGGCGAAGGGGTCTACATTTACGACGACCAGGGTCGCCGCTATCTCGAGGGCATGGCCGGGCTGTGGTGCGCGTCGCTCGGATTTTCCGAGCGACGGCTCGCCGACGCCGCGTACCGGCAGATGTGCGAGCTGCCCTTCTACCACAGCTTCGCCGGCAAGGTTCCAGCGATCAGCACCGAGCTCGCCGAGCGGCTGATAGCCATCGCTCCGGCCGGCATGGGCAAGGTCCTGTTCGCCAATTCGGGCTCGGAGGCTAACGACACGGCGATAAAGCTGGCGTGGTACGTCAACAATGCGCTGGGCCGCCCGCGGAAGAAAAAGATCATCTCGCGGCAACGCGCCTACCACGGCGTGACGATCGCGACCGGGAGCCTCACCGGGCTCGCATTCGCCCACGATGATTTCGATCTGCCGATCGCGCGCTTCCTGCACACCGATGCAGCGTACTACTACCGTGGCGCCCAACCGGGTGAAAGCGAGGAAGCGTTCTCCGCGCGGCTGGCGGCCAATCTTGAGGCGATGATCCTGCGCGAGGATCCCGATACCGTCGCGGCGTTTTTCGCCGAGCCCGTGATGGGCGCGGGGGGTGTCATCGTGCCGCCGGCGACGTACTTCGACCGCATCCAGCCGATCCTTAAGAAATACGACATCCTGTTCGTCGTCGACGAGGTGATCTGCGGATTCGGCCGTACCGGCAAGCTGTTCGGCTCGCAGACATTCGACCTCAAGCCCGACATGATCACCGTCGCCAAGGCGCTTTCGGCAGGCTACCTGCCCATCTCGGCCACGCTCGTGTCGAATGCGGTCTACGAGATACTGCTCGCGCAAAGCGACAAGCTCGGCATTTTCGGTCACGGCTACACCTATTCATCGCATCCGGTACCTGCCGCCGTGGCGCTCGAGACACTGAAGATCTACGAGGAACGCGACATCGTCGGCGCGGTCAGGCGCGTCGGCCCCCGCCTGCAGGACGCCATCGGGAGCCACAGCGCGCACCCGCTGATCGGCGATGCGCGTGGCATCGGCCTGATCGGCGCCGTCGAGCTGGTACGCGACAAGGCGACAAAAGAGAGCTTCGCGCCGAAGGCCGGCGTGGCCGCGTATCTTGTGCGCCGTGCGCAGCACCACGGCGCCATCTTTCGCAACATGCCCGGCGACATCGTCGCCTTCAGCCCGCCGCTGATTATCACCGAGACCGAGATCGACGAGATGATGGCTTGCTTCGGCCGGGCACTCGACGATACGTGGGCGATGGTGAGGGAGAAGGGTCTCGCGTGAGCACCGTTGGGGGCCCGCGACAAACGACGGAACGTTGACCCATGGCGGGCCAAAGGACGATCATTGTCACCGGCGCCTCTCGCGGCATCGGGCACGCGACGGCGTTGCGGTTTCACGCCGAGGGCTGGCGCGTCATTACCGTGTCGCGCCACCCACCGCCGGGCGAATGTCCGTGGAGCGTAGCGACCTCCCACATCCTGCTCGACCTGTCCGACCTCGACGATATTGCCCGCTGCGTGGAGATCATGCGTAGCATGCTCGTCGACGGGGAATTGAACGCCCTGGTCAACAATGCCGGGATTTCGCCCAAGGGTCCGGACGGATCGCGCTTGAACTCGCTGGAGACGGACATCGGCACGTGGCAGTCGATGTTTAACACGAACTTTTACGCGCCATTGCTCCTGACGCGCGGATTTGTCGCAGAGCTGGCGCGGGCGCGCGGCGCCGTGGTGAATCTCACCTCGATCGCCGGTTCGCGCGTGCACCGGTTCGCCGGATCCGCCTACGCAACATCCAAGGCCTCGCTCGCCGCCCTCACGCGCGAGATGGCGTTCGACCTGGCATCCGCTGGCGTTCGTGTCAACGCGATCGCGCCCGGCGAGATCGACACCGCGATACTGTCACCCCGAACTTCCGAGATCGTGGACCGCGACATCCCGATGCGCCGGCTCGGGACGATCGAGGAGGTGGCAAACCTGATTTGGTTCCTATGTTCGGCGCAGGCGACCTACATCACCGGGGCCGAAATCCCGATCAATGGGGGACAGCACGCGTGAGCAGTGCCGAACCCATCGTCCGCTTCGTCGGCATCGAAAAGAGCTACGACGGCATCACCCGCGTCGTCGAGCGATCTCGATCTCGATATCGAGCGCGGCGAGTTCCTGACGCTTGCTCGGGCCTTCCGGCTCGGGCAAGACGACGACGCTGATGCTGCTCGCCGGCTTCGAGAGCACCGACCGGCGGGCAGATCCTGCTCGAGGGCAAGTCGCTGTCGCACATGCCGCCGTACCAGCGCAACATCGGCATGGTGTTCCAGAACTACGCGCTGTTCCCGCACATGACCGTCGCCGAAAACATCGGCTTTCCGCTGTCGGTGCGCGGCGTGCCCGCGGCCGACCTCACCGCGCAGGGTCGAGCGCGCGCTCGACATGGTGCAGCTCGGCGGCTTCGGCCAGAGGCGCCCGGCGCAGCTTTCCGGCGGGCAGCAGCAGCGCGTCGCGGTGGCCCGTGCGCTGGTGTTCGAGCCGAAGCTGATCCTGATGGACGAGCCGCTGGGCGCGCTCGACAAGCAACTGCGCGAGCAGATGCAGCTCGAGATCCGGCGGCTGCACCAGCGCCTGGGCGTCACCATGGTCTACGTCACCCACGACCAGTCCGAAGCGCTGACGATGTCGGATCGCATCGCGGTGTTTCACCGCGGCCGGATCCAGCAGCTCGATACGCCCAAACAGATGTACGAATACCCGAAAAATGCGTTCGTCGCCCGCTTCATCGGCGAGAACAACCGTCTCGAGGGCAGCACCGAGTCGACCGCCGACGGTCGCTGCACGATCCGGATCAAGGACAGCGACACCCGGATCGAGGGCACGCTGGTCGAGCCGGTGCGAGACGGCGGCGCCGTCACCGTTTCGTTGCGGCCGGAGCGGGTGCAAATACACGTGGCTGGGCATACAATCGGCGGACGGCGCGGCTGCAGCCTTGCCGGTACGCTGCGCGAGATCGTCTACCTCGGCGATCACGTCCGTGCGCGCGTGGCGCTGAACGGCAGCGAGGAGTTCACGGTAAAGCGCCCGATCAGCGAGGCGCATGCGATACCCGATGTCGGCGCGGCGGTGGAAATGCTCTGGGAGCCGGAACACTGCCGCGTCTTTGCGCAGGAAAACTAGGTTCAGGGAGGGCACCATGTTCAGCAACAAATTCACCGCCGTTGCGTTTGCCGCCGTGGCGTCGATGCTTTCGGTCACGGCGCTGGGACGCGACCTGGCCGTCGTGTCGTGGGGCGGCGCCTATCAGGATGCGCAGCGCGAGGTCTACTTCAAGCCGTTCATGGACAAGACCAAGATCAAGATGACCGAAGAGAACTGGGACGGCGGCGTCGGCACGCTGCGCGCCAAGATCCAGGGCGGCAACAACAACTGGGACGTGGTCCAGGTCGAATCCGAGGAACTCCTGCTCGGGTGCGAGGAAGGGCTGTACGAGAAGATCGATTGGGCCAAGCTGGGCGGCAAGGACAAGTTCCTGCCCGACGCGGTCAACGATTGCGGCGTCGGCGCGATCGTCTACAGCTTCATCCTCGCCTACGACGGCGACAAGATCAAAGGCGACGTGCCGAAGTCCTGGGCCGATTTCTGGAACGTGAAAAAGTGGCCGGGAAAGCGCGCGCTGCGCAAGGGCGCGAAAGACGACGCTCGAGATTGCGCTGATGGCCGACGGCGTACCGCCGAAGGATGTGTACAAGGTGCTCGGCACCCCCGCCGGCGTCGATCGGGCATTCAAGAAGCTCGATCAGCTCAAGGCCGACCTCGTCTGGTGGGAAAAGGGCTCGCAGCCACCGCAATTGCTTGCATCGGGCGAGGTGGCGATGACCGACGCCTACAACGGTCGGATCGCCGCGGCCAACGACAAGGACAAGAAGAACTTCAAGATCGTCTGGCACAACAACCTGTACACGATCGACTCGTGGGTGATCATGAAGGGTTCGCCGAACAAGGCGCAGGCCGAAACTTTCCTGCAATTCGTCAGCGATCCGCAGTACCAGAAGAACCTGCCGGAAAAGATCACCTACGGCCCGACGACCAAGGCCTCGACCGCGCTGATTGACAAGAAGGTCCTGCCGGAGCTCGCGACCGCGCCGCAGAACATCGCTTCGGCGCTGCCGATCAACGACAAGTTCTGGCTGGAGAATCTGGACAAGCTGTCGCAGCGCTTCAACGCCTGGGTCGCCAAATAGCCGCTGAACACGGGACCGAAGGCGGCGCGAGAAACCGATGCTGCGCGGCGCGGCGGCTGCCGTCCACGCCGCGCTGGCGAGCGTCGACCAGGACGCGAGCGACCTGCGCCGCGCGTTGCGCAGGAGCCGCCGCCGCGAGCAATGGCGTGCGGCGGCGCTGGTGCTCCCGCTGTTCGTCTTCCTTGCGGCATGCTTCGTCGTGCCGATCGCCGCGATGCTCGCGCGCGGCGTTGTCGACACCGACGTGGCGCGCATCCTGCCGACGGTCACCGCGGCGCTTAAGAGCTGGGACGGGCGCGGACTGCCGCCGGACTCCGCTTACGCAGCGCTGATCGCCGACGTCCGCGCGGCGCGCAGCGCGGAGACGCTGGCGAGCGCGGCCACACGTCTGAATTACGATGAGCCCGGCTTCCGCACATTGCTGTTTACCACCGGCAGGCAACTGCCGGACGAGCTCTCCGCGTCAGCGCGCGACACGCTGATCGGCATCGATCCGAAGTGGGGCGAGCGCGATACCTGGGCGGCCATCCGCCGCGCCGGGGGGCCGATCACCGACTTTTATCTGCTGGCCGCGCTCGACCTGCAGCGCGACGCCAACAACTCCATCATCGGCGCGCCGCCGGAACAGCGCGTGTTCCGCGATGTCCTGGGGCGCACGCTGTGGATCTCGGCGATGGTGACCTTGATCTGCCTGCTGCTCGGCTACCCGGTCGCTTACGTGATCGCGGCCCAGCCGCCGGGGCGTACTGGCGTGCTGCTGTTTCTGGTGCTGCTGCCGTTCTGGACCTCGCTCCTGGTGCGCACGGTCGCCTGGGTCGTCTTGCTGCAGAAGGAAGGCGTGCTGAACAGCCTGTTCATGTCGCTGGGGCTGGTGCACGTGCCGCTCAAGATGATCTACAACCGCTTCGCCGTCTATGTGGCGATGGTGCATGTGCTGCTGCCGTTCATGGTGTTGCCGCTGTACAGCGTGATGCGCGGCATTCCGCCTTCCTACGTGCGCGCCGCGTCGTCGCTCGGCGCCAAGCCTTTTACCGCGTTCCGGCGCGTGTTCGTGCCGCAGACGCTGGCCGGCATCGGCGCCGGCTGCCTGATCGTATTCATCCAGGCGCTCGGCTACTACATCACGCCGGCACTGGTTGGCGGCGCCGAGGACCAGATGATCAGCTACTTCATCGCTTTTTACGCCAGCAAGACGGTCAACTGGGGCATGGCTGCCGCCCTGTCGATCATGCTGCTGACCGCGACACTGCTACTCTATGCGGTATACAACCGCATGGTGGGTGTCGAGCGGATGCGGCTGGGTTGAACTCATGCGCAATCCAACCGCGACATTGGGCGAACGGCTCACCCGCATCGGCCTGATCGTTCTGACGGGCGCGGTGCTCGTGTTCCTGGTCGCGCCGATCCTGACCATCGTGCCTTTGTCGTTCTCGTCGGGGGCGTTCTTCTACTATCCCCTGCCTGGCTTCAGCCTGCGCTGGTATAGGGATTTCTTCACGTCGCCCTTCTGGCTGCTTTCGCTCAAGAATAGCCTTATCATCGGCACATCGGCCACGGTGCTGGCGACGGTGCTCGGCACCATGGCGGCGCTGGGGATCTGGCGCGCGCGCTTTCCCGCGCAGGCGCTGGTGCTGGCGATGCTGATCTCGCCGATGGTCGTGCCGGTCATCATCATCGCGGTGGGCGTGTACTTCGCCTTCGCGCCGCTGGGCTTGACCGACGGCTACCTGGGCCTGGTGCTCGCGCATGCGACGCTCGGCGTGCCGTTCGTCGTCATCACCGTGCTGGCGACGCTGTCCGCGTTCGATCGCACGCTGCTGCGCGCGGCGGAAAGCCTGGGTGCCTCGCAGATCACGACGTTCCGGCGCGTCATGCTGCCGCTGATCATGCCGGGCGTGGCCTCCGGTGCGGTATTCGCATTCGCGGCGTCGTTCGACGAAGTCGTCGTCGTCCTGCTGATGGCCGGACCCGCGCAGCGCACGCTGCCGCGACAGATGTTCGCCGGCATCAACGACAACATCAGCCTGACCATCGCCGCCGCGGCGACGATGTTGATCGCGATTTCGCTGGTGCTGATGATCGCGGTCGGTGCCCTGCAGCGGCGAAGCGCGCGCCTTCGCCAACCCGGCCGGTGATGCGCGTGTCCGGCGCGCGCGGGTGCGCGATCTGTGCGATCTGCGCTACGCTCTTCTGTGGCGCGGCCGCCGCGGCCAGCCTCAACGTCGGCTCCAAGCGCTTCACCGAGTCGTACATCCTGGGTGAGATCCTCACGCAGACGGCGCAGTCGGCCGGCGAAGCGGCGGCAGTGCACCGACAGGGGCTCGGCAATACGGCGATCGTGCTCGGTGCGCTGACCCAGGGCAGCATCGATGTCTACCCCGAATACACCGGCACGATAGCCAGGGAAATACTGAAGCTCGATTCGGTGCCGCCGCTGCCCGAGCTCAATGCCAGGCTCGCGGCGATGGGCCTCGCTGTCGCGGTGCCGCTGGGGTTCAACAACACCTACGCGTTGGCGATGCGCGCAGACGACGCCCGCAGCAAGGGCATCGCCAGACTATCCGACCTCAAGTCGCATCCGGAGCTCAGGCTGGGACTGTCGCAGGAGTTTCTTGGACGGGCCGACGGTTGGCCGGGATTGAAGCGCGCCTACGAGCTTCCGCACCAGACGCCGCGCGGGCTCGACCACGGTCTGGCCTACGAGGCGATCGCCCAGGGCCAGGTCGATGCGATCGACATCTACTCGACCGACGCCAAGATAGAAAGCTACGGGCTCACGGTGCTCGCGGACGATCGCAGCTATTTCCCGCGCTACGATGCTGTGCTCCTTTACCGCGCCGACCTGCCGGAGCGCCTGCCGCGCACCTGGGCCGCGTTCCAGGGCCTCGAGGGCCAGATCGACGATGCCTCGATGCGGCGGATGAATGCCGAAGCCGAGCTCAGGAACAAGAGCTTCGCTGCCGTGGCGCGCGAGTTCCTCGCGCAAAGGAGCGCCGGCGGCAGCGCAGCGCCGGGCCCCTTGGTGGCAGCGCGCGGGACGACCACGGCGCCGGCAAACCAACAGCAGGTGACGTCGGGCGGCGACTTCTGGCAAAAGCTTTTCGGACCGGACTTCGCGCGTCTCAGCCTCGAGCATCTGCTGCTCGTATTCGCATCGCTCGCGGCGAGCATCGCCGTCGGCATTCCGCTCGGGATACTTGCCGCGCGGCGGCCGGCCAGCGAAGGCTTGATCCTGGGCGCGACCGGCGTGGTGCAAACCATCCCTGCGCTCGCGCTGCTCGCTTTCCTGATTCCCCTCACCGGGCGCATCGGCGCAATTCCCGCTTTCATCGCACTCGCGCTGTATGCGCTGCTTCCGATCGTTCGGAACACGCACGCGGCGTTGACGCAAATCGCGCGAGGCATGAAACAGGCGGCGCAGTCGCTGGGCCTCACAAGCGGGACGATCCTGCGCCGGATCGAGCTGCCGCTCGGCGCGCCGACGATTCTCGCAGGCATCAAGACGTCCGCGGTCATCAACGTCGGCACGGCGACGATCGCCGCGTTCATCGGCGCGGGCGGCTACGGCGAGCGCATCGTCACCGGGCTGGCGCTCAACGATCACGCGATGCTTCTCGCGGGCGCGATTCCGGCAGCAGCGCTGGCGCTGTTGATCGAAGCCGGCTTCCGCCTCGGTGAGCGTTGGTTCGTGCCGGCGGGACTGCGCCTCGGCGACTTACGCCGGCAGGAGTCGCGCCGCGACGGGTAAAGCGTTCTCGGCCCGTCGGCCGCGCCTCACTCGACCCGCAACACGCCTTTCATGTTCGGATGCAGCGTGCAGATGTAGGCGTATTCGCCGGCGACGCGCGCAACGTACTTCCACGAGCCGTTCGCCGCGATGTCGTGCGAATCGAACTTGCCAGGCGCCGTGACCGTATGCGGAAACGGATCCTTGTTGGTCCACACAATCGTGTCGCCGCGCCTGACCGTCAGCGTCTCGGGCTCGTACTTGAGGCCGTCGATGACGACGCGATGCGTGGCGGGCTTGCCGGCGCTTCCATCGAGGGCCGCGCCGGCGGCGAAGACCGCGCCGGGTTGGAGCAGCGCGCCCGCACAGAGAAGCGCGAGCGCGAACCGCTGCGTGCGGGTTCTCACATCTTGGACATCGATGATTGCACCATCTTGGCGTGCTCGAGGTGCGCGACGAATGCCGGCCGGACCTTGGTGATCAGCGCCTTCAGTTCCTCGTTCTTGGCGCTCGGCAGCAGCGTCTTGTCGACGGCGTCCAGCACCTGCTCGTGGTAGGCGACCTCGTGGTCGATGTAGGCCTTGTCGAACGCCTTGCCTTTGAGCGTCTTCAGGTTCTTGAGGTTTGCTTCGCCGCCGGACTTGAGGCTCTGGCTGGTCGGATTATCTTCGGGAGTGACCTTGAGCTTGGTCACCAGGGCGACCGCCTGCTTGTTGACGCCGGTGTGGTCGGTGACCATCTGCTTGCCGAAGGCCTTGACGTCCTTGGTGCTGCCCATCTTCTCCGCCAGCTTGCCGGCGTCGATGTCGACCTGATTCGCGGTGACGACGATGTGCGCGATCTGCGCGTCGTTCGGGGCCTGCGCCGCGACACCGCCGGCGGCGAGGAATAGTGCGCTTGCCAATACGATACTGAAGCTCTTCATGACGATCTCCTGTGGATGACTTTCGTTGCCCTGCTTTGGGCTATACGTGCGGCGGTCCCGGCCGGATGCGCCGGGGAATTCGATCAACCCTGCTCGCGCCAGCGCGCGAGCACGCCGGCGACGATCCGATCGCAGCGCTCGCCGGCGAAACCGAAGGCGTGGACGGTGGCGACGTCGACTTCGCGCGCCATCGCTTCCCGCAGCAGCGCCCGCGCGCGAAACGCCCGGCTGCGCACGGTCGCCGCGGGTATGCCGAGGCATGCAGCCGCCTCGTCGACCGACAGCTCCTCGACTTCGCGCAAGATGAACGCCGTCCGGAACTGATCCGGCAGTGCGTCGATGTTGCGCTCCAGCATCCGGCGCACTTCGCTGCGACTCGCGGCGGCATCGGGCTGCTCGGCAGGGGTTTCGGTCATTGCGCCCTCCTCGGTCTCGCGCTCCCCGGCGTTCCACCCTTCGGACCGCGAATCGAACGGCAGCACGACGCCAGCACGCTTGCGTTTGCGCAAGCGCCCATAGCATTCGTTGATGACGACGCGGGCAAGCCACGTCGACAGCTTCGCCCCGCCGCGAAAGCCCGCGATGTTGCGAAACGCGGCCAGATAGGCCTCCTGGACCGCGTCTTCGGCCTCGGCGTCGTCGCGCAGAATCGAGCGCGCGATCCGGTAGAGCAGCTGGTTGTGGCGTCGCATCAAGAGCTCGAACGCACGCTCGTCGCGCTGTCCGATGCGGCGGGCGAGCTCGACGTCATCCGGCGCATCGGCTGCCGCGACAGGGGTGAGGCTGGTTGTTTTCACGGGCGGATTGGGTCCTTGCTCGTTAGATGACGCCGCCGGCCGCGGCGTTCCGGCATCCTGCCCGCGTACGCGTGTCCGGCCTGTCGGCAGTGGACGGCAACCGGGAGGCCCGCCGGCGGAAGCCGCGACAAGCCCTCGGCTCAGGATGGATAATCACTTACGCTCCCCTCGAGACTACCCCATGAGCTTGCTGATCCTCGGCCTGATCGTGTTCCTTGGTGCCCATTCGGTGCGCATATTCGCCGATGATTGGCGCAGCGCTCAGATCGCTCGCTTCGGCGAAGGTCCGTGGAAGGGCCTGTATTCGCTGGTGTCCATTGCGGGATTCGTCCTGCTGATCTGGGGCTACGGACGGGCGCGGCCCGACACCATCGCGCTCTGGCAGCCGCCGTCATGGACTCACTATCTGGCCGCGCTATTCACGCTGCTCGCGTTCGTGCTGGTCGTGGCGGCGTATGTGCGCGGCACGCGCATCAAGAGCGTCCTCCATCATCCGATGGTCCTCGGCGTCAAATCCTGGGCGTTCGGGCATCTGATCGCCAACGGCACGCTGGCCGATGTGGTGCTGTTCGGCGGCTTTCTCACCTGGGCGATCGTCGATTACGCCGCGTTGCGGCGCCGGGATCGAGTCGCCGGGACCGTCTACCCTGCGGGAACGGCGGGTCGCGACGCGATCGCCATCGCGATCGGGGTCGCCGCATGGGCGGTATTCGCCTTCTACCTGCACGAACGCTGGATCGGCGCGCGGCCGTTCGGCTGATCCGCCGTGCATTTATCAGACAGCCGTCGTGCGATCGTTGCAGCGCTCTGCGTCCTGCTGCTCGACGCCGGATGTGCTGGCGTCAAGCCGTCGGCTCGGCCGGCGGCGCCGACCGTTGCGCGGTTGCACCCGCCGTGTCCGATGCGACAGGCGCGAGCCCTGTGGCCGCCACGCCGGCGGCACCGCCAGCCCCCACTGCTCCGGTCGCACCCAGCGTGGCCGCGGCCAAGCCCGCTGCGCCGGAAAGCAGGGTGCCGGCGAAAGCCGCCGCGGCACCGGCGCCACAACCGGCCAAGGCAAGCCCGACGGCCCAGGCTGCGAAGCCCAAGGCGCCGACACTGGATCTCAAAGCGCTGGAGACGCAACTCAAGGAAACGAAGGCCATCGGCGTGATGACCAAGCTTTCGCTCAAGAACCAGGTCGACGATCTGTTAGACCAGTTTCGCGCGTACTACCAAGGCAAGCTGAAGACCACGCTGGCGGAGCTGCGGCGCCCGTTCGATCTCTTGGTGCTCAAGTTGCTGTCGCTCTTGCAGGACAGCGACCCGCCGCTGGCGGCGGCGATCGTCGCATCGCGGGAGGCGATCTGGGGCATTCTTTCCGACCCGGCGAAATTCACATCCTTGGATGGAGGCTAAGGCAACGATGAGCACACGAACAATCCTCGGCGTGCTGGCATTCGCGACGGCGCTCGCCACCGGTGGGGCTACCGCGGCGGACGACGCGGCCGTCAGGAAGGACCTGACCGCAGTGATCGCCTTGCAGGGCCTATCCTGCGGCCAGGTCACCGAAGTCAAGACGCTGGGCGATAACGACTACATCGCAACATGCCAGGACGGCAATCGGTACCACGTCTTTGTCAACGCGCAGGGTCGTGTCGTCGCGCAGAAGCAGTAGCTCTTAGATGGAAGAACTAGCCGAACGTCCCTCCCATCAGGTCGACCAGGAACTCCGCGACCCAGACGCGGCCCGGACCGCCCAGGTACGTCGCGCCGCGCCCCGTCGGTAGATGCCAGACGGTGACGGATAGCGTCGCCGTCGGTGCATACGCCGGTCGCTTGCCGGGCAGGCGTTTAACGTCGAGCAGGAACTCATCGGGCCAGTAGCCCTGGCGCGCGACCGCCGTCGTGAACGCGCGCTGGTCTTCCACGCCCAGGTAGTGGTGTCCCCCAGGGTAGATTGTCGGCCGCAGCTGCCCCCTTGCCCCAGGTGCGACCGGATCCAGTATTGCTGTGATTTTGCTCTCCTCCGGCGCGATGTCCGCGCCCCACCCTGGCCGGCTCATGCCGGACCCAAGCGGATGCTTGCAAGTTAGCAACGTCCGAGCCACCGCTTGCGAATCATGGGTTTATTTCTCGATTATCGATTCGCCACGGCCCGATTGTAAGAAAGCGCGCCAGTGGGCAGTTTGTAGCGCACTGACGCCTTCGCGACGAGTCCGCCGGCGCAAAGCTGCCCGCCGACTGCCCCAGCCGCGCGGTCGACGCGATTCGATAAAATGACCGCCTGGACCTCGCCACAACTCGATCGCTCCGCGTACTCTAGAGGAGAACCCGATGAACCTGACGATCACCTCGAGCGCGTTCGCGCACACGGGCGAAATACCGTCGCTGCACACCTGCGAAGGCAAGGACGTCTCGCCGCCGCTAAGCTGGAGTGGCGTGCCGGCGGGCACGAAGAGCCTGGCGCTGATCGTCGACGACCCGGATGCGCCCGATCCGGCCGCCCCCAAGATGACCTGGGTCCACTGGGTCCTCTACGACATCCCTCCCGCTGCCAGTGGCCTCCCGGAGGCGGTCAAGTCGTCGACGCTGCCGGCCGGCACGCACGAGGGCGTCAACGACTGGAAGCGCACCGGCTACGGCGGCCCCTGTCCGCCGATCGGCCGCCATCGTTACTTCCACAAACTCTACGCGCTGGATACCCTGCTGTCCCATTTGAAGCGCCCGGACAAGGCGGCGTTGGAAAAAGCGATGCAGGGCCACATCCTTGCGGAGGCCGTTTTGCTCGGCACCTATCAGAAGCGCAAGTAGGTACAAGTCGCCGCCACCGCATCTAGTTGTTGATCGTGGCCGTCGCATGAGAGTAGAGTCCCTGCGGTCGACCAGAATCGTGCGGGGACGATGGAGGAATCGAGCCTACGGGTTTCGTTGTCCGGTGGCACGGTTAGTGCATGTGGCTATTCACGGAGGTAGATAACCAGCATGGATTCCGTCATTGCGCTCGCGGACCTGCAGTCGATCTACTCGGTCGCCGAAGTCGACCGGGCGCTCGAGGACGGCGCCGCCCGGCGGAATGAAGGACTGAAGAGCTGGTATGACCGGATGCGCGAGCTCGGCGGCTCGCGCTACATCATCAAGCCATCGACGGCGGCGGCAGTCGACGAGTTGCAGGAGACATCCCCTAATTTCGTCAACGTCGTCGACGATTTGCGCAAATACCTGGCGCTGGCCATCGCCGGCAACGAAGCGGTGCAGTTCACCCCACTCCTGCTGCTGGGAGAGCCGGGCCTCGGCAAGACCTATTTCGCGAAAAAGCTCGCACAGGCGCTGGGCACCGGCTTCGAGTTCGTCTCGATGAGCTCGCTGACCGCCGGCTGGATCCTCACCGGCGCATCGGCACAATGGAACAACGCGCGACCGGGCAAGGTCGCGCAGACCTTGATCGACGGCGAATTCGCCAATCCGGTGGTCGTGCTCGACGAAATCGACAAGGCCGGAGGCGACTCCCGCTACGACCCGATGGGTGCGCTGTATACCCTGCTCGAGCGCGACACGGCGGCGCATTTCAAGGACGAATTCATCGACGTCGGCATGGACGCCTCGCACATCCTCTGGATCGCCACCGCGAACGACGAGACCATGATCCCGGAACCGATCCTGAACCGGATGAACGTCTACGCGATCGACCGGCCGGATGCGGCGGGCGCACGTACGATCGCCCTGGCCGTCTATCACGAGATCCTCGACGCGCATCACTGGCCGTTTCCACCCGAGCCTTCCGAGTCGGTGCTCGAGCGGCTGGCTGCGGTGCCCGCGCGGGACATGCGCAAGCTTCTGCTCGACGCGTTCGGCACGGCCCAGCTCGCCAATCGCGACTATCTGGTGCCCGAAGACATCGACGCGAAAAAGCTCTGTGGCCGGAAGGCGCGCGTCGGATTCTGAAAGGCGCAACGACCCGCATTCCTTGGAATTCCGCGCCCGGCGGGCGTATGCTGTCCGTATGACATCGCGCCAGCGCAAGGTACTCAAGTTTCCGACCCCGACGCCGCGGCAGGAAGAGGCGTCGTTCATCCGCAGTCTGGAAAAGCACGGGCAGGCCGTCGCGGGTAAGGGGCCGCTGCCCGCAGGTGCCACGCACCGCCTCACGGTCACCCCGTCGGGGGCGAAGCGCGTCAAGCGGAAACGGTTCTCCGCCGTCTGACGTCACGCTCCGCTATGCCTGCAACCGCAGGCGAAGCGCAGGCGCCTCAACACCAACTGACCGTCGACGCGCACCACGGCGTGCGTTGCCACTCCCTGCGAAACGGCGACCGCACCGTGCCTGCCCGGCGCGGCCGCAGCCTTAGCGTCGAAGGCGATCGCACCTCGCCGCACGAGGCTGCCAACGAAAGCCCGGACCTCGTCCTCGGTCGCCTGCTTGTCCGGCAGCGCGCCGAAGACTGCGGCACGCCGATTGGTCTCGCCGATCAGCGCCGGCTCGGTCCCGATCGCCACCACCTTGGCAAGCCTCGGACTGAGCCCCTTGAGCGATACCTCGCGCTGGTGGCTCGCTTCGGCCACGCGCTGGCCGCCCAATTCGAACGTGCGCATGCGCAGTGCAGTTCCGGGTGCAACCCCGAGACGTGACCTCAAGTCGTCCAGCGTCGCCTTCGGCACGGGCGCGGCCGCCTTGCCCTTCCTGGCGGGCGCCTTGCCTTTCAGCGCCGCGCGGGGCGCCAGAACGGCGTCGCTGCCGAGCAGAATCCCGTGCTTATTGAATGCGTCGCGAATTGCGTCGCGGTGCTTGCCGGCGTAGAGGTGGTCGTCTTCGAGCGACATCGCCCGGCCCACGGCCTGGAAAAAGCGCGGCGTATGCTGAGCCTTGATCGCTGCGCGTACCAGCAGCCTGCCGGCGCGGCTCGCCGCACCCCACAGCGCTCTGACGTCCCTCCTCGATGACTGCGCAAAGATGTTGCGAATGACATCGTAGAAGCATCCGACGAATACCTGGCCAAAGCTGTGGATTTCGTTGATCAAGACGCCCGGGCCGCCATCGTCGGGCAGCGTGCTCGGAAATATCCACCGGTACGTATTGCGGCCATGCCGCGGCTTGGCGCCGTTGTGCGTCGGATCGAAATCGCGCAGTCCGTTCGCCAGCGATTCGATCAGCGTCTCGACGAAGTTTGCCTTGGCGAGCTTCGGGTCCTGCTTGAGCAAGGCTTTGCGCGTCTCGAGGTCGGACAGCGCCGTGAGCAACGCGATGCAGTCGCCGAACGCCTCGTGAAATGAGTTGGGTTCGGGAAAGTTGCTGTCCCAGAGCTCCGGCCGGACCGCGTCGAGCAGCGCGTGTCCGCACTCGTGCGAGACGACGTCGGTGCTCGCGGCGAATCGTCGCAGGGCCTTGGTCGTCTTGCTCCTGAAATGATAGTACCCGAGTGACTTCCGGTCGTAATAGGCGTTCAGATCCGAGCCTTCGTCGATGTTGACCTTCAACTTTTTCCGTTGCGTGCTCCCTTGCCAATGTTCGAGCGGCCCCGCGATCTTCTCCCACACGGCGAGCGCCCGCATTACCGCCTCTCGGCATTGCCACACCAGGAACTCTTCGCTCTGCACCGGCCAGATCCTTTGTTGAGGCAGCGCTCCGAAGTCGAAATCGGTCCTGCCCTTCTTGCGTATGCGCGCCGGGGTGATCTCGCGCGCAGGCGGCGATTTTTTTGCTTCCGGATCGTTCGGAATGAAGAGGATGGCCATGGGTTACGCTCCTGGTCGAATGGGTTCTGCTTGTGCGGGTTGTCGCTTCAGGCTGGGAGAGAGAGTCGCCGCAGCAGTTTCGTCATGGCGTGAATTTTCCGCAAATTCCCTGCGACAAGGTCCGATTCGTAAGCAGTCACCGGTCGATTACAGTGCAGTCATCCGGAGCAGCATTCCACCGGAGCGCCAAAAGAAGTGGTTCCAGCGAAAGCGCCAACCGCTTCCGACGGCAAGACAAATCGGAGGTGATCATGTTGAACACGAACAAATCATCCAACATCCGCACTGCGATTGCCACAGCGATAGTCGGGCTGGTTCTGAGCGTTGCCGTCCTGAACGGTGAAAGGAACGTATCGGCCGTATTCGTCTCGGACGCCGTGAGCGCGCCGGTCGCGAGCTCGGTCGCGGAAACGTCCGCCGCCTTCGACTACTTCCCATCGCATTTCGCCGCGCCGACGGGCGAGATCGAGGAGCTGCCAGCGCAGTTCTGATTAGCCGCATTTAAACGAGGCCGGTCGAGAAAGTCTTCGATCGGACCTCGTTCCGGACCGGCAAGTCCCTGCGTATCCGCAGGAACCTGTCCTTTGACCGGTCTGCGGCGCGCGCCGACGGGTCACCGCCGAACGGCATCGGCGGCATCGTAGTCGCGAGCGCCGCCCGCCCCGCCTTCCGGCCAATCCCCCCGCACCATGATCCGGCCGCCGTCCGGCACGATGAACTTGCTGGCCATCCGGAGGCTTGTGTTCTACTCTTGGCGATCGCTGGCAGAATCGCCTTTCGCGAACATTCGCCCAAGCAAGCATCCGCCGAGCATTCATGCCTGCGCGACAAAGAATAGGCGCAACGATGGCGTCCGCAGGATGGTCCGCCGTCACGCTGGTATGGGTCAGCGGAACCATTCTTCATTTTTTCACGGCGATCGTGGCGTTCGACCTTGCCGGCCACGGCCTGAGGCGATACGTCGCGGCCGTCGCCGCGTTCGTTTTTCCACTGGCCGGCGAGGTGGCGGTGATGGTCGCCGCCTGGAAAGCGTCGGGCTCGATGGTGAACAGCTACTCGATCTGGGTCGTGCTCTGGGTCGCTTTCGGATTTTCGATCTACTGCCTGATCGCCTTCGGCAACTGGCTGGCGCAGCGCGATACGCCCTAGCGGCCGGCGCGAGTCCGATGCCGCGATCGCGGCTGCCGCATGCGCGGCAGCGTGCTACCATCGCCGCCGTTCACGCGTCCGACGTGATCGCACAATACCAGGGAGGGGTAATGAAAGTCTTGCTTGCCGGCGCGATCGCCGCGCTTATGCTGCTCGCGTTTCCCGCTTCGGCCCAGAAAGCGGGACAGACGGCGACGCAGTTCTACACCGAGTATCGTGCCGCCTGGGAGAAGGCCAAGACGATGGACCCGTTGCTGCCGTACATGAGCAAGGAGTCGAAGGCCCAGTACGAGGCGACACCCAAGGCACAACGGCAACCGATGTTCGACATGATGAAAAGCTTCGGTGCCTTGAGCAACGTCAAGGTGGTCAAGGAAACCAAGACCCCGACCGGCTTTACGCTCGAGATGACCGGGGTCAATCCGGAAAAGAAGCCAGCCCGCGGAACCGCCGAGATCATCGTCGAAGACGGCGCGATGAAGCTGAAGAAGGAAAGCTGGAACTCGTAGAACGGCGTTGCCGCGTCCTCGGTCATGCGCTAAAGTCTGCCGGCGATGAACGCCGGCAGGCGAAAGCGCATGAACGGGCGCGGGCAGCGATCGGGCCGCGCATGAACGACGCGACACGCGTTGCGCCGAAGGCTCAAACCAGTGCCGGGTGGGGCAGCGACGCGATCGCGGACCTGCTGCGCGCACTCGACATCCCGTACATCGCGCTGACGCCGGGCGCGAGCTTCCGCGGCCTGCACGACAGCCTGGTCAACCACCTCGGGAACACGCAGCCGGAAATGCTGCTGTGCCTGCACGAGGAGCACGCGGTCGCGCTCGCGCACGGCTATGCGCGCGTCACCGGCCGGCCGCTGGCGGTCGCGCTGCATGCGAACGTCGGCCTGATGCACGCGACGATGGCGATCTTCAACGCCTGGTGCGATCGCATCCCGATTCTTCTCCTCGGCGGCGTCGGCCCGATAGACGCCGTCAAGCGCCGTCCATGGGTCGACTGGATACACACGATGCGCGACCTGGGCGCGCTGGTGCGCGGCTATACCAAGTGGGACGATCAGCCCGGATCGGTGGCCGCCGCGCTCGAAGCGATCCTTCGTGCCCATCGCATCGCGCTGACCTTGCCGCACGGCCCCGTCTACGTCTCGCTGGACGCCGCGCTGCAGGAAGAGGCGCTGACCGCGCGCGTGCCGCTTCCCGCGCTCGACCGCTACCCCGAACCGCTATCCGGCGCGCCATCCCAGGAGGCGGTGCGGGAGGCGGCGGGCCTGCTCGAAAGCGGCAAGCGTCCGCTGATGATGCTCGGGCGCATGTCCAATGATCCCAAGGCGTTTGCGCTGCGCGTCGCGCTGGCGGAGCGTCTGGGCGCGGTGGTACTCACCGACATCAAGACCGGCGCCTCCTTTCCGACGCAGCATCCGCTGCATCCATTTCCGCCCAGTCTGTACGTCAGCGGGGAAGCGACGCGTGCGATCCGAGACGCCGATGTGATCCTTTCGCTCGACTGGATCGACCTGGGCGGCACGCTGTCGCAGGCCTGCGGTAACGAGTTGCCATGCGGCCAGGTAATCCATTGCTCGCTCGATCAATACGTGCACAACGGCTCGAACATGGACTATCAGGCGCTTCCGCCTTCCGATCTGTCGATCCTCGCGCCACCGGACGCGCTGGTCGCGGCTCTGGTCGCCGCGCTTGGCCCGCATCCGGGCGCGCCGACCATGCCGTGGTTCGCCAAGACCGCCGCCGCCGGGACCGCGGCGGGCGAGCCGCGCATCGCGGCCGCCGACTGCATGCCGCTCGAAGAATTGGCGCGGGTGACGACCGAAACGCTCGCGCCGCATCGGCCCTCGTATATCCGCTTGCCTTTGGGATGGCCCGGTGAATACTGCCGTTTCACGCATCCACAGGACTACATCGGCTTCGACGGCGGTGGCGGCATCGGCTCGGGGCCTGGGATGGCGGTCGGCGCCGCGCTGGCGCTGCGGGGCGGCGACCGGCTGCCGGTCGCGGTGCTGGGCGACGGCGACTACCTGATGGGGCTGACGGCGCTATGGACCGGCGTTCACTATCGCGTGCCGGTGCTCATCATCGTCGCCAATAACGAATCGTTCTTCAACGACGAGCTGCATCAGGAGCGCATGGCGCGCCTGCGCGGACGGCCGGTTGAAAACCGCTGGATCGGAATGCGCATGAGCGATCCCGCCATCGACTTGGCGACACTCGCCCGCGGCCAGGGCGCGCAGGCGCATGGTCCGATACGCAGCGCCGATGCGCTCGCCGCAGCGATCGCGGAAGGCGTCGACATCGTGCGCGCCGGCGGTCTGGTGGTGATCGATGCGCGCGTGGCGCCCGAATATTCGCGCGCGGTGTCGTCGTCACTGCTGCGGCATCTGCCGGCGCAAGATCGACGGTGACCGGGATGCTCGAGCGCGTCCAAAGCGTTCTCGACCCGCGGCTGCCGCGCCATCGCGGGCTCTACTACGGCGGTGCGTGGCACGCATCGGCCGGAGGGCGAGAAACCGCGCTTTCGAGCCCGGGAACCGGCGAGCCGCTCGGCACGGCGGTCGACGCCTCGGCCGAAGATGTCGATCGCGCGGTCACGGCGGCGAGGCTGGCGTTCGCATCCTGGCGCGACGTGCCGGCGCAGCAGCGGGCCAAGTCGATCCGCGAGGCCGCCGCGATCCTGCGCGCGCACGCCGAGGAGCTCGCCTGGATCGACGCCATCGACGGCGGCAATCCGCTTACGGCGATGCTGTTCGACGTCGCGATCAGCGCCGACTACATGGACTACTTCGCCGGTCTGGTGACCGAGATCAAGGGCAGTACGATACCGATCGGCGCCGGAACGCTCAACTACACGGTGCGCGAGCCGCTCGGCGTGGTCGCGCGCATCGGCGCGTTCAACCATCCGCTGCTCTTCGTCGCCGGCAAATGCGGCGCGCCGCTCGCCGCAGGCAACGTCGCTGATCGTCAAGCCGGCCGAGCAGACGCCGCTCTCGGCGCTGCGCATCGCCGAGCTCTGGCAAGACGTGTTTCCGCCGGGCGTGTTCAGCGTCGTCACCGGCGGTCGCGACGCCGGCGTCGCGCTGGTCGCGCATCCCCACGTGGCCAAGATCGGCTTCATCGGCAGCGTCAACGGCGGCCGCGCGGTGATGCAGGGCGCGAGTGCGACGCTCAAGGCGCTGACCCTGGAGCTGGGCGGCAAGAACGCGCTGATCGCCTGCGCCGACGCGAAGCCGGCCGACGTCGCCGAAGGCGTGGTGCGCGGCATGAATTTCCGTTACGTCACCGGCCAGTCGTGCAATTCGACCAGCCGCGTGTACCTGCACACCGACATCCACGACGCGACCCTGCCCGAGATCGTCAAGCGCGTTGCGGCGATCAAGATCGGATTGCCGACCGAGCGCGATACCGAGATGTCGTGCCTGGCTAGCCAGGCGCAGTTCGACAAGACGATGAGCTACATCAAGCTCGGCCTGGAAGGCGGCGCGCGGCTCGCCTACGGCGGCAAGCGGCCGTCCGATCCGAAGCTCGCGCACGGCTTTTTCGTCGAGCCCACCGTCTTCGCGGACGTGACCGACGACATGCGCATCGCTCGCGAGGAGATCTTCGGACCGGTGGTGAGCATCCTGCGCTGGTCCGACGAGAGCGACTTGCTGTCGCGGGTCAACGCGCTCGACGTCGGCCTGACCGCATCGATCTGGACGCACGACCTCGACCGCGCCCATCGGCTCGCGTCGAGGGTCGAAGCCGGCTATATCTGGATCAACGGCGCGAGCACGCACCATGTCGGCGTTCCGTTCGGCGGAGTCAAGCAGTCGGGCCTGGGGCGCGAGGAATCGATCGAGGAGCTCCTCGCCTGCACGCAGCTCAAGAATGTGAACGTGACGCTGCGCATGCCATCGCCACCGTGACGCCCGAAGGTCGCCGGTTGCCGCTTTCGCCGGCCTCGTCTCACCATGCGCGACGGGACCGGTTTTCAAATCAACAGGAGGATGAAATGCCCAATCGCCAAATCAAGCTGCCCGTTGCAGCGATCATGACCCTCTTCGGGCTGCTCGCGACCGGTACGGCCATCGCCGAAAATATCGCAGTCGGAAATTACGGCAGTTCGGCCAACGGCATGCCGTTCGCCGTCGCACTCGAGAAAGGCTACTTCCAGCAGGAGGGCGCGAACGTCACCGGCATCATCGCCTCGGAGGGCGGCGGGACATCGGTACGCAACGCAATGGCTGGAGTCGCCTACGGCGAAGCCAACCCCGGCGCCATCGCAGTGGCGATCCAGCAGGGCGCCGACATCAAGATCGTCAGCGACAACGTGCTCACGATCGCCGAATTCGCCTGGATGGTGAAGAAGGATTCGCCGATCAAGACTCTGAAGGACTTGAAGGGCAAGAAAATCGGCTACACCAATCCCCGCTCGACCAGCCAGGCGCTGGCGGTCCTGCTTCTGGAGAAGGCCGGCTACAAGCCCGAAGACGCCGAGCTCGTGAAGACCGGGGGATTCGGTCCGATGCTCGCTGCCCTCGAGCTCGACCAGATCGACGTTGCCGCCGTGACGGAACCACTGTGGTCCAAGGTCAAGGACAAGTATCGCGTCCTGGTGACAGGGGCCGAGGCACTGCCGCCGCTCGACAACGTCGTCGGGATGACCACAGCTGAGGCGGCCAAGACGCGCGGCGATTTCATCCGCGCGGTCATCAGGGCCCGCCGCCGCGCGGTCGAATTCATGATCGCCCACCCCGACGAAGCCGGCGACATCGTTGCGAAGCCCTTCAACATCACGCCCGAGGTGGCGCGAAACGCGGTGCGGAACCTGACGACCAGCTACACGCAAGGCATTCCGTATTGGGGCAACGGACAGATTCACCTGGCCGGCATGAAGCGGATCATCGAAGTGCAGAAGAGCGTCGGAGCGCATAACCGGCGAGATCGATCTGTCGAAGATGATCGACACCCAATTCCTTCCGGACGACATCAAGACGCCGAAGTAATTCGAAGGCCCGTGACAATCGCATGTCTGCCGTACACGTCGCGCTGCGCGGGGTAACCAAACACTTTCCCGGCAGCGCGGGAGGGCAGGCGGTGCATGCGCTCGGGCCGATCGATCTCGCTATCCGGCAGGGCGAGTTCTTCGCGGTCGTCGGGCCGTCCGGCTGCGGCAAGTCGACGCTGCTCGAGCTCATCGCCGGACTGCTTCCCGCGACGGCAGGCCAAATCGAATTCGAAGGCCGGCCTATCGAGAACGAAATTCCCGACGGCATCGGTGTCGTATTCCAGGAGGATGCCTGCTTCCCCTGGCTCTCCGTGCGCGAGAATGTCGAGTTCGGCCTGCGCAAGGCCGCGCTCGGGCCCGAAGAGAGAGCCCGTCGCGTGCAAGACGCGATCGAAATGATGGGGCTCGGCGAGTTCTCCCGAAGCTACCCGGCGCAGCTTTCGGGCGGTATGCGCCAGCGCGTCTGCATCGCCCGCACGCTGGTGGCGAAGCCACGGCTTCTTCTGCTGGACGAGCCGTTCGGTGCGCTCGATCAGCAGACCCGTCTGCTCATGGGTGACGAGGTGCTGCGGTTGTGGCGGGAGATCGGCGCCACGGTCTTCCTGATTACGCATGCGCTCGACGAGGCCGCGATGCTCGCCGACCGGATCGCGGTCATGTCGGCGCGGCCCGGCACCGTGATCGACATGGTCGAGACCAACTGGCCGCGCGAACGCGACAGCCGGATCGTCGAGCGCGAAGATTTCGGCGCGATCACGAGCCGCCTGTGGAAGACGCTGCGCGAGGAATCGATGAAGACGATGGGGCGTATGGGCGCTGCAACATGAGACGCGTCAGGGTCTACCAGATCGGCGTGATTGCCGGCCTCTTGTTGCTTCTGGAAGCGCTCTGCCTCGCGGGCGTGATCGACAAGATCACGATGCCGCCGCCGCATCGGATCGCGATCGATTTCGTCAAGCTGCTTCTCGCCGGGAAACTCTACCCGGAAATCGGCAAGAGCCTGGCCAACGTGATGCTCGCCTTCGGGTTGGCGTACGTCATCGGGATCGTCACCGGCACCGTGTTGCATGGCTACAAGACCGTCCGGGAGACGCTCGATCCGCTCTTCGCGACCTACTACGCGATTCCGGTTTTCGCCTTCTATCCGCTGTTCATCGTCATCTTCGGCCTGGGCGACGGGCCGCAGGTGCTGATCGGATTTCTTCTCGGCGTCGTCGCGGTGATCGTCACCACGCTCAATGGCCTCGATCGGGTGCCGCGCGTCCTCAGGAAGACGGCATCGATCTGCCGCATGGGGCCGTTCGAAACGGCGCTGCACGTTACGCTGCCCTTCTGTGCACCTTACCTGCTGACCGCGGCGAAGCTCGCCCTCGCCTATGCCTTCATCGGCGTGATCGGGTCCGAATTCATCATGGCGCGCAGCGGCATGGGATACGAGATCGGCTACGCCTATACCAATTTCGACAACGCGACGATGTATCCGCTCATTCTCCTGATCCTCCTTTTGTCGATCGTCGTGAACGGCGTTCTCACGCATTGGGAAAAGTTGCTTCTCGCGAGAAGAGGGCAGCATTGATGGGCGAAGAGAGAAAATCGCTCCGCAACACGATCGTCCTCATCGCCGGCCTGCTGGTCTTCTGGCAGCTGATGTATTGGGTCATCGGCGACGTAGCGATGCGCTCGCCGTGGCAGACGATGCGCTACACCGTAACGTTCGTGCAGACCGAGTTGTTCTGGACCCATCTCCCGAACACGCTGCGCGCGTTTGCCGTCGCGCTGGCGATCGCGGTCGTGCTCGGTCTGCTTATCGGCTTTGCGCTGGGCCTCCACCGACTGTCGGCCGAGGCGATGGAACCGATGCTGGTCGCGCTCTATTCGCTTCCCAAGATCACGCTCTATCCGATCATCCTGCTCGCCTTCGGACTGGGAATGTCGGCCAAGATCGCCTTCGGCGCGATCCACGGCATCATCCCGGTTGCGCTGTTCACTCTCAATGCGGTGCGCACCACCAAGCCCATCCTCGTCAAGACCGGGAGAGTGCTCAAGCTAAGCCCCCCGGCGATGGTGCGCTCGATTCTGTTTCCCGCGGCGGTGCCCGAGATTTTCACCGGATTGCGCGTCGGCTTTTCGCTGACGCTGATCGGGACCGTGCTCGGCGAAATGTTCGCGGCGCAACACGGCCTGGGGTATCTGCTGATGAACGCGATCGGCCTCTACAACGTCGACGTGATCATGTCAGTGACGTTTCTGCTGGTCGTCTTCGCTGCGGGTGTGAACGGGGTTCTGCTCGCGATCGATCGCCGCCTCCATTTCCGCGCGTAGCGTCCGACGGGCCCGATTGGCCCGGCAGCGTCGATCCAGACCGACTACCCGGCAACATCCGGCGGCGCGATCGACGCACCTACGATCCGATGCCGCGCGAACGCGCGTGCGACGAATCCCGAGCGCTTCATCTCCTCGACGAAGTCGTGCAGGTATTTCGCGCCTGCGTCGCGGCCGCGCGGCGTGCCCATCGCCTGATTGATCGTCATGAACCGGCCCGGCAGCACTCGCAGCCCGGGCACGCGGCGCGCGGCGTCTTCGAGCTGCGGTTTGACGCCGGCGATGCAGTCCAGCATGCCGACGGTCCACAAATTCAGCACGGCGTCGAACGAGGCCTCGCGCACGATCGTCGCCTGCTTGAGCTCGCGCGACAGGAAAAGATCGTATGCGCTGCCGACGATGACGCCGACGCGCGTGCCGGGACGATCGACTTCGTCGTTGCCGCGCAAAGGTGAAGCCTCCGCCACGACATAAGCGCCTTCGATGACGACGTACGGCGGGGTGAAGCTGATTTCGGCCGCGCGCAGCGGGTCGATCGCCAGGAAACAGATGTCCCAGGCCTTGGATGCAAGCGCTGCGACGACCTTGCCCGCTGCATCGTAGGGCACGAAGTCGACTGGTACGCCCAGGCATCGCGCCAGCTCGCGCGCGAGATCGGCCGAGATGCCGCCCGCCTCGCCCGTGGCCGGGCTCCACGTCGCAAGCACCGGATTGCCGTAGTTGAACGCAGCGCGCAGCCTCCCGGTCGGGGCAAGATCGGCAACGACGGCGGCCGGAGCGAGCGGTGTCATTCGTTGAGGCGCAGCGGCGCCAGGTAGAGCTGACGGTAGGCTTCGAAGGGAATCGTTTCCGAGGCTTCGATCTGCCGCTGCTCGGCGAGCGAGTCCTCGGCAAGCCGCGCGTAGCGCGCGGCGACCTCATCGGCGAGCGGCAGCTTGAGTATCGCTTCGCGGTGTGCGCGCGACTTGGCGAGCACGAATTGGACGTAGGAATTGCCATGATCGCGCGCGATCGTCTGCAGAACGCGCGCAGACGGGGTCGCAGCAGGATCGTGCAGCGCTGCGACCGCCGAGGCCAGCGCGTCGCCGTGTGCGCTTCCGCCGTTGGCCTCATCGAGCGCCGCGGCGAACGTTGCACACTCGGCGAGGATTTCATCGCCCCAGTCGACGAGCCTCACCTCTTCGGTTCCGCGGGTCAGCCGCAAACCGGGCTCGCGGCCGCGCGAAGCGACGCGCAGCTTGTTGCCCGTGACGGCAGCGAGCTCCTGCGTCGTATCGGGCGGGCTGGCGGTGAGTGCGCAATGCAGTAGGAACACGTCGAGCATGCGCACGGTGCTCGCCGTGATGCCGATCGGGTAGAAGGGATCGAGATCCATCAGCCGGACTTCGACGTACTCGACGCCCCGGTCGCGCAGCGCGCGCAGCGGCCGCTCGCCCGGATTGATCACCCGCTTCGGCCGGATCGTCCCGTAGAATTCATTTTCGATCTGCAACAGCGTCGTCGCGAGCTGCCGGTATTCGTCGCCGTCGCGTATGCCTATCGCCTCGTAGGCCGGGTAGGGCTTGGTCAGGGCTTCCTGCAGCGAGGCGGCATAGCTCGTCAGATCGTTGTAGCTCACGGCCAGCGAACCCTGCGCGTCGCTCTGGTAGCCCAGACGCCCCATACGCAGCGACGTCGCGTACGGCAGGTAGAGCGTATCGTCGGACAGGCGCTGCAGCTCGTGCGCGCGGCCGGCGACGAAACTGGAGCAGACCGCCGGCGAGGCGCCGAACAGATAGAGCAGCAGCCAGGCATTGCGGCGGAAGTTGCGGATCAGCGCGAAATAGTCGTCGTTGCTGCGCGAGTCCGGTAGCGAAAAATTGTAGTGGATGCCGGAGATCGTCTGCATGCGCCGTCCGTAACGATGCGACAGGCCCATGCGGTAGACGGTCTTGGCGCGGCCGACATTCGACGTGCCGTAGCGGCCGAGCGGAATGGCGTCGTCGGCGGGCAAGCGGCAAGGCATGCTGGCGGCCCAGAGCAGCTCATCGCCGATCGCCCGATAGACGACCTGGTGAATCTCGGTAAGCTCGTCGAGGCACGATTGCGCGCTGGTGTGCACCCCGGTGATCAGCTCGAGCTGCGACTCGCTGAAATCGGTGGTCACCGACGGATGCGTCAGTGCGGAGCCCAGCCGCGCCGGATGCGGCGTGGTCGCGAGCATGCCGTCGGGCCGCACACGCAGGCTCTCCTTTTCGATGCCGCGGCGCAAGCCGCTCAGCACCTCGCGCGGCGGCATCTGCAGCAGCACCGGATCGCTCACCGTAGCCTCAGCGGACACTTGGGCGCCTCGCCGCGACGATTTGGGCCGACGCGCGATCGGCGCCGGTGCGGGCCAAGCGCGCCATATTCCGCGGGCGAATGGCGGCGAACGTCGTGGACATGGAGGTTCCGGAAAGCGGCGAGTCGCCCAATTGTAATTGTATTACGCGCCGGCCGGCGGCTAGTATGTCAGCGCTCCAACGGAGAACAGGCCAGGCGTGGGTCCATCCGGCGAAACCATTACCGATCAGGTCGACTACGTTTCCGGTCGGACGCGACTGTACGGAATCGTCGGGCATCCGATCGAGCAGGTGCGCTCGCCGGAGATGTTCACCGCGGAATTCCGCCGCCGCGCGCTCGACGCCATCCTCGTCCCGATGCACGTGTTGCCCGAGGACTTCGACACGCTGCTGCCGCAGTTGCTGCGCCTGGCCAACCTGGACGGAATCGTATTCACGATTCCCTACAAATTGCGCGCCGTCGCGCTGGCCGATCGTCTGGGCGAGCAGGCGCGCACCGTCGGCGCGATCAATGCGCTGGGCCGCCTCGCTGCCGGAAGCTGGCACGGCGACATATTCGACGGCATCGGCTGCGTGGAGGCGTTTCGCCGGCGCGGCATCGGCCTGGCGGGCAAGCGCCTGCTTCTGCTCGGCGCCGGCGGCGCCGGATCGGCGATCGGCGTCGCGGTCGCCTCCGAACGACCCGCTTCGCTGCGCGTCTACGACGTCGACGCGACGCGCGCCAAGGCGCTGGCGGCGACGATCGCGCGTGCCTACCCTGCGCTTGCGGCAAGCGCGGGAACCCCGGAACTCGACGACATCGACATCCTGTTGAACGCGACGCCGGCGGGCATGCTCGACGACGCGCGCCTGCCGATCGCCATCGCGGCGCTGCCCCGCGAAATGACCGTGTTCGATGCGATCGTCAAGCCGGAGACGACGCCGTTGCTCGCGCTCGCGGAACGCTGCGGCTGCACGACGGTGCGCGGTCGGGAAATGATGCGCGGGCAGATCGCCCGAATCGTCGATTTCTTCCTCGCCGCACGATGACGTCCCGCAGCATGCTTGCACCGCATCATGCCGGAGGGATCGCGCGCTGACGGCGGCGCCGAAGTACAATCGCAGTGCGTCGTCCAAAGCAGGAGCGTAGATGAACGACTTCGGAAAGCAGGGCCTGATCCGGCTGTTTGGCGTGACCGCGCTGGCGCTGATGGTCGCGCCGGCACTCGGCCAGACCGCCCCGGCCGATTATCCGAATCACACGATCAAGATCATCGCGCCGGTGCAGCCGGGCGGCGGCGTCGATCTGGTCGCGCGTACCGTCGCGGATCGACTAGGGCAAGCGCTCGGTGTGCCTATCGTCGTCGACAACCAGAGCGGCGGCGGAGGCGTCGTCGGATCGCTCGCCACCGCGCGCGCCGCCCCCGATGGTTACACCCTGATGGTGGGCTATGTCGGAACGCACGGGACGAATCCGGCTGTGCGCAAGCTGCCCTACGATGCGATCAAGGACTTCACTCCGATTGCGATGATCGCGGGCACGCCGAACGTGCTCATCGTGCCGCCATCGGTGCCGGTGAGCACGCTGCAGCAGTTCGTCGCTTACGTGAAGGCAAATCCCGGCAAGCTTTCGTACGGCTCGGCCGGTCCCGGGACGCTGACGCATCTCGCCATGGAGCAGTTGAAGGTCGCCGCCAACCTCGACATCGTGCACGTTCCCTACCGAGGCATCGGCCCGGCGATCACCGACATTCTCGGCGGCCAGACACAGGCCCTGTTCCCCGGGCTGGCGGCGGCGCTACCGCACATCAAGGCGGGCAAGATGAAGCCGCTCGCCGTCACCGGCACTAGGCGTCATCCGCTGCTGCCCGATGTCCCGACGTTCGACGAATCGGGCTACAAGGGGTTCGACGGCGTGCAGTGGTACGGCATCGTCGCCCCTGCGAACTTGCCGGCGCCGATCGTCAAGCGGCTGAACGAAGAGATCGACAAGCTGCTGCAGAGCCCCGATCTCGCCGAACGGCTGTCGGGCGAAGCGCTGCAGCCGATGCCGATGACGCCTGAGCAATTCGGCCAGTACATGCGCGACGACATCGCCAAATGGTCGAAGCTCGCCAAGGACCGCGGCATACAGATCGGTGAATAATGGCCAATGACGCGCGCGTCGCGGCGGACCTCGACGCTCCGCCGATCACCCGGATTCTCGCCGATTTCGTCGCCGCGCATCCTTCGCGCGGCTGGGATGCCGGCGTGGACAAGGAGGCGCACCGAAGCCTGCTCAACTGGGTCGGCTGCGCGATCGGCGCGTCGCGGCATCCGACCGTCGAAGCGGCGCTCGCCGCCGTGACCGAACTCGAACCGAGCGCGCAGGCGATGATCCTCGGACGAAGCGAGCGGGTCGACGTGGCAAGCGCGGCCCTTCTCAACGGAATCACCTCGCACACGTTCGATTTTGACGATACGCATTTGAAGACGATCATTCATCCGGCCGGTCCGGTCGCGTCTGCGGCGTTGGCGCTCGCCGAGCGCCATGGGGCGAGCGGCCGGACTCTGATCGACGCGATCGTCCTGGGTATCGATGTCGAGTGCCGCATCGGCAACGCGATCTACCCGGACCACTACGACCGCGGCTGGCACATCACCGGCTCGACAGGCATGCTCGGCGCTGCGGCCGCCTGCGCGCGGATTCTCGGGCTCGACGCCGGCAAGACGGCGATGGCGCTGGGGATTGCCGCGTCGCAGCCGATCGGCGTGCGTGAACAATTCGGCTCGATGACCAAGGCACTGCACATCGGCGGCGCTGCGCGCGCGGGACTCACCTCGGCTCTGATGGCGAGCCATGGCTATACCGCATCGATGCGCGCACTCGAAGCACCGCGCGGCCTGTTGCAGACCTACTCGACCAAGTGTGACTGGCACGAGATCACCGTCGAGCTGGGCCGACGCTTCGAGATCTCGTTCAATACCTACAAGCCGTTCGCCTGCGGCATCGTCGTCCATCCGAGCATCGACGGCTGCCGCCAGCTCCGCGATGTTCATGGCCTGCGCGCCGACGACATCGAGCGCATCGATTTGCTGGTGCATCCGCTGGTGCTCGAGTTGACCGGCAAGCGCACACCGAAGACCGGCCTCGAGGCCAAGTTCAGCGTCTATCACGCCTGTGCCGCGGCCATTCTTTTCGGTCAGGCGGGCGAAGCCGAATTCTCGGATGCCATCACCTCCCGCGCCGACGTGATCGCGCTGCGCGATCGCGTCCACGCCAAGGTCGACGGCGCGATCGGCGAGTCGGCGGCCGACGTGACCATCCGCTGCAAGGACGCCCGCTCCCTGCACTTGCGGGTCGAGCACGCGATCGGCAGCCTGCAGCGGCCGTTGAGCGACGCCGATCTGGAGCGCAAGTTCCACGGACTGGTCGATCCTGTCCTCGGCGCCGCGCGCGCCGAGCGTCTGGTCGAGGTGTGCAAGACATTGGCCGAGGCAAGCGATGTCGGTGCGCTTAAGGCCGCGGCGACGGCATAGCGGGAACTGGCCTTATTCGGAGGAAAACGATGCCACTTTGGGCACGCGTGAACTACAACGGCCGCGATTGCTTCGGCACGATCGAAGGCGACGCGATCCGTGTTCATTCCGGCAGCATGTTTGCGCATCCGGCGGCAACCGGCGAGTCGATTCCGCTCGCGGACGCGAAGCTGCTGACGCCGACAGTCCCGGGCAAGATGGTCGCGCTCGTCGACAACTACCGCGCGCTGGTTGCCAAGCTGGGGCATGCGGTTCCGGCCGAGCCTCTTTACTTCCTCAAGGCCGGCAACTCGTTTCTCGCAGCCGGCGAGACGATACGCATGCCGAAGTCGTACACCGGCAAGGTCATCTACGAAGGCGAGCTCGGCATCGTCATCGGCCGACGCCTCTGCCGGGCGGGCGAAGGCGAGGCGGCGGACGGCATTTTCGGTTACACCTGCATCAACGACGTCACCGCCATCGAGATCATCGCCAGGGATCCCGGCTTCGCGCAGTGGACGCGCGCCAAGAGTTTCGACACCTTCGGGGTTTTCGGACCGGTGATCGCGACCGGCATCGACCCGTCTACGCTGGTCGTGAAAACCATCCTCAACGATCAGGAGAGACAGAACTATCCGGTCGCGGATATCATCTTTCCGCCGGCAAAGCTGGCCAGCCTCATTTCGAAGGACATGACGCTGGAGGCGGGCGACGTCATCGCCTGCGGCACGTCGGTCGGCGTCGGATCGATGAAGCCGGGCAGCACGGTCAGCATCGTCATCGAGGGCATCGGCACGCTGACCAATCGTTTCGAATAACGCGGCACGACTGTCGAGTGAGCGCGGGCCCGGGCGGGACAGATCCGCATCGGCGCCTCACGCCGGCGTGATCGCGCCCGACTGGAGGACCTTATGCGAATCGCGGTGATCGGCGCGGGTGCGATCGGCGGCATGCTTGCCGTCCGGCTCGCGCTGTCCGGTCAGACGGTCACGGTAGTCGATCAGGGCGCGCATCTGGACGCGATCCGCGCCAACGGATTGAGGCTTCTCCATCACGATGGTCGCGAAGAGCTCGCGCGCAACGTGCGCGCTGTGGCGAGTTGTGACGAGGCCGGCGCGCAGGACCTGGTGTTTCTGGCGCTGAAAGCCTATGTCCTGGAATCCGTCGCGCCGCAAATGCGGCCGCTTTTCGGCGCCGATACGATCGTCGTGCCGCTGCAGAACGGACTGCCGTGGTGGTACTTCCAGAATTTCAGCGGCCCGCACTCTGGATACCGGCTGCAGAGTACGGACCCGAACGGGACGATCGAGCGCAGCATCGAGCCGCGGCGCCTGATCGGCTGCGTCGTGTATCCCGCCGGCGAGATCGCCGCGCCCGGCGTGATCCGCCACCTCGAGGGTGATCGTTTCCCGGTCGGCGAGCTCGACGGGAGCGAAAGCGCGCGTGTCAAGAGCGTGTCGGAAACGCTGACCGGAGCCGGACTCAAGGCGCCGATCCTCGCCGACATCCGTTCCGAGATCTGGCTCAAGCTGTGGGGAAATATGAGCTTCAACCCGATCAGCGCGCTCACGCATGCGACGCTGGTCGACATTTGCGAGGAGCCCGCGACGCGCGAGCTGGCCGCCGAGATGATGCGCGAAGCGCAGGCCATCGCGGCGAAGCTCGGCGTCACCTTTCGCGTACCGCTCGAAAAGCGCATCGAAGGCGCGGCAAAAGTCGGCAAGCACAAGACGTCGACCTTGCAGGACATCGAGGCCGGACGCGACGTCGAAGTCGACGCGCTGATCGGATCGGTGATCGAGCTCGGCACCCTGACCGCGACGCCGATACCGGCGACGCGCGCCGTGCACGCGATGCTCAAGCTTCTGGTCAGGACGATGCGCGAGCAGCACGCCCGCGTCGTGCTGCAGCCGCTGTAGCCTCTTTAGCTCCCGAGGGCGCGCCAGACGCGCTCGGGCGTCAGCGGCATCTGCAAGGCTTCGGCCCGCGCGCCCGCGCCGGCGCGCACCAGCGCATCGATCACCGCGTTGACCACCGCCGGCGTCGCACCTATCGTGCCCAGCTCGCCCACGCCCTTGACTCCCATCGCGTTGTTGCGGCACGGCGTCGCTTCGTCCATCGTCATCGCGAAGTGCTCGATCATCGCCGCGCGCGGCAGCGCGTAGTCGAGGAACGTCGCCGAAAGGGCCTGCCCCGACTCGCGGTCGTAGACGAATTCCTCGCACAGCGCCTGGCCGATGCCCTGCGTCGCGCCGCCCTCGAGCTGACCGATGACGATCATCGGATTGACGACCCGGCCGACATCGTTGACCGACCAGTACGCGACCACGGCGACCGCGCCGGTTTCCGGATCGACCTCGACTTCGCAGATGTGACAGCCGTTGGGCCACGTGGCGTCGGCCACCGAGCTCACCGAGTCGAGAACGATCTTTTGCTGCGGCTGCCGGCGCGCGAGCTCGAACAGCCCGATGCGCCGGTCGGTGCCGGCAATGCTGAACGCGCCGTCGCGGTATTCGATGTCGCCGGACGCGGCTTCGAGCTCCTTCGCCGCCAGCGCTTGCGCAGCGACGACCGTGCGTTCGGCGCCGACCTTCACCGCCGAACCGCCGACGAACAGCGAGCGCGATCCAGCGCTGCCGAAACCGGTGCCGCGGTCGGTGTCGCCCTGCACGATGCGGATCGCATCGATCGGCACGCCGAACACGTCGACGGCGAGCTGGGCATACGTCGTCGCGAGACCCTGTCCCATCGCCTGCGTCGCCGAGAAGATCTCGATCATGCCCCGGCCTCCGGTCGAGCCTTCGACGGTGACCGTCACACGTTCCTCGAACACGTCGGCGCCGGTCCATTCGAGAAAAGCCGCCATGCCGCGGCCGCGCAACCGGCCGCGGCGACGCGCATCGGCGGCGCGGGCGTCGAAATCCTGCCACCCGGCAAGCGCGGTCGCCTTGTCGAGCACCCGCTCGAATTGCCCGCTGTCGTAAGTCTTGTCCATGGCGTTGCGGTACGGCATCTGCGTAGGGCCAATCAGGTTGCGCCGGCGCAGCTCCACCGGATCGATGCCGGTTTGCCGCGCCGCGGCGTCCATCAGGCGTTCGATGATGTAAATCGCCTCGGGTCGCCCCGCCCCGCGATAGGCGCTGGTCGGCGCGGTGTTCGTCAGCACCCCCCGGATCCGGATATCGATGGTGCCGATGTCGTAGATGCTGGTCGAAACCCAGGGGCCGATCAGAAGCTGGATGACGACGCCGGCCGGCGTCCCGCACGCACCGAGGTTGGCGAGCGAATCGATCCGCAGCGCGAGCACTTTTCCGCCGGCGTCCAGCGCGAGCTCTGCCTTGCTGGTCACGTCGCGACCGTGCGTCGCCGCCAGAAATTCCTCGATGCGCTCGGCCCGCCACTTCAGCGGCATCCCGTATTTGCGCGCGGCCCAGGCGAGCACGACATCTTCCGGGTAGATGCCGGTCTTCATTCCGAAGCCGCCGCCGACGTCGCCGACCTGCACCCGAACCCGATCGGTCGGAATGCCGAGGACGACCTGGCACAGATCGTCCCGCAATCCGGTCGGCGTCTGGCAGCTGACGCGCAGCGTGATGCGTTCGCTCGTCGCGTCGTAGCTCGCGAGCACCGCTCGCGGCTCGATCGGGCACGCCGCGACGCGCTGATTGACCAGATGCAGAGAAACCACATGCGCGGCGCGGGCGAACGCGGCGGCGGTGGCTGCCGCATCGCCGTGCCGCGCTTCGCAAGCGACGTTGCCGGAAGCGGCGGGCCAGACCTGCGGCGCGCCCGGAGCCACCGCAGCCGACGCGTCGATCACCGCCGGCAACGGATCGTAGCGAACGTCGATCGCCTCGGCCGCGTCGCGCGCCTGCTGCGCACTTCGGGCGATCACCGCGGCGACCGCTTCGCCGACAAAGCGCACGGATCCGACCGCCAGCGCATGTCGCGGTGGCGACGCCGTCGGCGACCCGTCGGCGCGCTTGAAGTCCGCCGACAGCGGCAGCGGTCCGACCCGGTCGCGGACCAGGTCCTCGCCGGTGACGATCGCCACCACACCGGGCATGCCGCCCGCGGCGCGGCGGTCGATCGCCTCGATTCGCGCATGCGCATGCGGCGAGCGCAGGAAGCAAACGTAGGCCTGGTCCGGCAGCGAGAAGTCGTCGACGAAGCGGCCGGCGCCGGTCAGGAGTGCCTCGTCCTCGACGCGGGGAACCGACTTGCCGCTGCCGAAGCGTGCGTATTGCGATTCTGCAACCACGGTCAAACCTCGAGACTGGCGCGAGCGCTGCCCGCCTAAGGCGCGATGGTAACGCGCCGGGAGCCGCGAATGTACTGGCCGGAGGCAACTTGACCACTGGGGCCGCCGGCGACACAATCCCCACACATCACAAGCGCACGCGACCTTCCGGCGCAGTGCGTTCCCCCAGGAGGCACGATGAAACTCGCCCGTATCCTTGGCCTTGGCGCCGCAATGTGTGCCGCTGCACTCACTTTTTCTGTCGCCGCGCAGCAAGTCACGATGATGACCGGCCCGCAGGGTGGATCGTGGATTCCGCTCGGCGGTGCGCTGAAGCATATGTGGGAAGCAGCGGTTCCCGGACTGCAGATCCAGCAGCAGCCCGGCGCCGGGATCGCCAACGTTCGCGGCGTCGACGAGGGCAAGGCGCAGATCGGCTTCGCCAATTCGGCGACGACCGTCGATGGCATCGAAGGCCGGCCGCCGTATCCGAAAAAGGTCACGAAAGTGTGCCAGGTCGCGAACCTTTACCCGCAATATTTCCAGGTCGTCGCATTGTCGGACGCGAACGTGCACTCGTTCGCCGATCTTCAAGGGTAAGACGCTGGTCACGCAGCCCAAGGGCAACACCGCGGAAATCCTTACCGGCGACGTGCTCAAGCTCAACGGCATGAGCTACCAGTCGCTGAACAAGGTGAACTACCAGGCGCGTACACCGACGCAGTCGACATGATGAAGGACGGCCATGCGCAGGTCTTCACCTTGGGCACGACCGCACCGGCTTCGGCGATCATGGATCTCGCCAGCGCGCGCGACGTCGTGATGGTTCCCGTCGACGACAAGACGATGGGGGAGCTGAAGAAGGAGAATCCCGGCTACAACAAGCTGACGATCAAGGCCGGGACGTATCCGAAGCAGGACAAGGACGTGCCGGCGATCGGCTACACGACGCACATCGTCGCGGCGTGCGACCTGCCGGAGGACGTCGTTTACAAGATGACGAAGGCGATGGCCACCCACGTCGATGACATGGCGGCGGTGGTGAAGCCGATCACCGGATTGACCGCCAAGGACATGGCCGTGGATATCGGCGTGCCGTTGCACAAGGGTGCCGCCAAGTACTATAAGGAAGTGGGCGCGATGTAGCGCGCGCGTGTCGCGCCTGCACAGCGGCATTCGCGGAGCGGCGCAACACCGCTTCGCTCGCGGCGCTTAAAGCCGGGGAGTGCCAGACACCGTGTCCGAAGCGGCTCCCGCAGTAGTCGTCTCCGACGAAGCACCAGCGACGACGCCCGGCAGCGTCGCACTGCGCTGGCTGGTCAACGCCATCGCCGTCGCGATGTCGCTCTATCACATGTACGTCGCCGCGTTCGGGCCGCCCGAGGCGATCATCTTCCGCGGCACGCACCTTCTGTTCGCGCTGACGCTGGTGTTCCTGCTCTACCCGCTCAAGCCGCGCGGCGCGCCGCCTGGCGCAGCGTCGACCTGCTGCTGCTGGCGCTGGGCTACGGCTTCGTGCTGCACATCTTCACCAACTACGACTACTTCATCAATCGCATCATCTACATCGACGATCTGACCACCGCCGACAAGTTCTACGCGGTCATCGCCGTGGCTGATCGTGCTCGAGGCGACGCGCCGCGTGATCGGCCTCGCGCTGCCGCTGACCGCACTCGCGTTCCTGGTCTACGCGATCGGCTTCACCCGGATTACGCCACAGGTGCTGATGGAGCAGCTCTACTTCTCGACCGAGGGCATTTTCGGATTCGACGCTCGGCGTCTCGGCGAGCTATGTGATGCTGTTCGTCCTGTTCGGCGCGTTCATGGAGCGAAGCGGCACCGGCCAGCTGTTCATGGACTTCTCGATGTCGATCACCGGCCACTACCGCCGGCGGACCCGGCAAGGTCGCGATCGTCTCGTCGGCGCTGTTCGGCACCGTGTCGGGCAGCGCGGTGGCCAACGTCATGGTCGACGGGCCGATCACCATACCGCTGATGAAGCGCACCGGATTCCGTCCGCCGTTCGCCGCGGCGGTCGAGGCGGTCGCATCGACCGGCGGCCAGATCATGCCGCCGGTCATGGGCGCCGCCGCGTTCGTGATGGCCGAATTCCTCGCCGTGCCCTACGCGCAGGTCGCGCTGTGGGCGGCCATTCCGGCGCTGCTGTACTACGTGTCGCTGTTCTTCGCCGTGCATTTCGACGCCAAGCGCTACGGCTGGCCGGCGTCCCGAAGTCGGAACTGCCGCGCTTTTTCAAGGTGATGGTGGTGCGCGGCCATCTGTTCGTTCCGATCTTCGTCGTTCTGTTCGGCTTGATCATGGGCTACTCGGCGCCGCTGTGCGCGCTTGCCGGCGCGCTGACCTGCATCCCGATGGCGCTGCTCCGCGCCAGCACCCGCGGCGGCATCGGCTGGCGAAATGTGTTCGATGCGCTGGTCGACGGCGCACGCAACACGCTGTCGGTCGCGATGGCCTGCGCATGCGCGGGCATCGTCATCGGCTGCGTGACCATCACGGGACTCGGCATCACCTTCACCGAGTTCGTCATCGTGCTGGCGCAAAGCTCGTTGATCGCGGCGCTGGTGCTGACGGCGATCGCCGGCATCGTCCTCGGCATGGGCATGCCGACCACGCCCTCGTACATCGTCATGGTGTCGCTGCTGGTGCCAGCGATCATCAAGCTCGGTGCGATCCCCCCTGCCGCTCACATGTTCGCGTTCTATTTCGCCATACTGTCGGCGATCACGCCGCCGGTCGCGCTGGCGGTTTTCGCGGCTGCCGGCCTGGCCAAAAGTGATTTGTGGGCAACCGGCTGGCAGGCGGTGCGCATCGCCGCCGCGACGTACATCGTGCCGTTCATGTTCATCTACGAGCCCTCGCTGATGCTGATCGGCGACTGGTTCGACAGCCTGACCTCGTCGGCTTCGGCCGTGGTCGGCGTCATGTGCCTTGCCGCGGGCCTTCAGGGTTACCTGCTGCGCGAGGCGCGGTGGTGGGAGCGCGCCGTATTGGTTGTTGCCGCCCTGTTGTTGATCAAGCCGGGATATATCAGCGACGCGATAGGGCTCGTGCTGCTCGCCCTGGTAGTCGCTTCGCAGAAGCTCGCGCCTGAAAAGTAGCCGCGAGATTCGGCGGCCAGCACGCAGGTTTCGGGCGCGCGCGACGGGGTCGGTGTGCTGGCGAACTTACCCTGGGTCGCGCGGACCAAGGCAATGGCGCCGAGGAGTCAGCACGCGACTTCGGCTTCTTGTGTCAATGCAACGGGAGAATGATCATGGCGTATCCATCGACGCCCGACGAAGCGCATCGGATTGATCCGTCCAATGGCCCAGCAACCGGCGCCCCTGCTCTCGCCGCCGACGCCGATGCACGGCCGATGCGCGCACCACGCGGCGGATCGTCCTGGCTAGTCTGGATCGCGCTGGCGCTCGTCGCCATCGGCGCGCTGGCGTACTACCTCTGGCAGCAGAACCAGGCGCGCCTAGCTCTGACGCCGGGACCCGCGACGCCAGCGCGCACGGCGCCGCCGGCGGCGGAAGCTCCACCCGCCATCAATCATCCGATCGAACAGGCCGGAGGAAACGTACCCCCATCGGTCGAGCAAAAACCGCTGCCCGCGCTGATGGTCAGCGATGCGACGATGCAGAACACGCTGGCTGATCTGTTCGGCTCGGCGACGCTGGGCAGGATATTCTACGAAGACGCGATCGTTCACCGCTTTGTCACGACGGTCGACAACCTGCCGCGCAAGACGCTGCCGCTGCGCTACTTGCCGGTCAAGCCACCGGGCGGAGCGTTCGCCGCCACCGGCGCCGACCAGACGCTGGCGATCGGCGCTGAAAACGCCGCGCGCTATGCCCCGTATGTGCGGATTGCCGATGCGGCCGACGCCAAGACGCTGGTCGGAATTTACGTGCACTTCTATCCACTGCTGCAGCAGGATTACCGCGCGCTCGGCTATCCGAACGGGTACTTCAACGACCGTCTGGTGCAGGCGATCGACGACCTGCTCGCCGCGCCTGACCTGACGGCGCCGCCCCCACTTGTCCAGCCCAAGGTCATGTACCTGTATTCCGATCCGGAGCTCGAATCGCGCTCCGCCGGGCAGAAGATCATGATGCGCATGGGCAGCGAGAACGCCGCCAGGATCAAGGCCAAGTTGCGCGAAATTCGCGCCGAACTCACCGGTCCTGGCACCGGAGAACTCAGAAAGAAATAGCGAATGCGAGCATCGAGGGACGGGGACACGGCGACAGGTCGCCTGCTTACGCGCCGTCAGGCGATGGCGCTGCTGGGCGCTTCCGGGGCGGCGCTGTTCGCGGCGCGACGAGGCGCCGCTGCGGCGACGACCGGCCCGGCATGCGTCGTCCGCCCGCGACAGACCGAAGGACCTTTTTTCGTCGACGGTGACCTCGAGCGATCCGATCTGCGCATCGACCCGCGCACCGGCGCGGTCAAGCCGGGTGTGCCGTTGCGGCTCGCCTTCCGAGTCTCCCGCGTCGGCGCTTCGGCTTGCGCGACGCTTGCCGGCGCACAGGTGCACGTCTGGCATTGCGACGCGGCCGGCAATTATTCGTCGGTGCGCGACCGGCGCGCACCGAACGCCGGCCAGGCGTTCCTGCGCGGCTTCCAGCATACCGACGCCGGGGGCACGGCGCGTTTTGTGACCATCTACCCGGGCTGGTATCCGGGACGGGCGGTCCATCTGCACTTCAAGATCCGCACCGACGACGCAGGGCGCCGCACCGAGTTCACCTCGCAGCTCTATTTCGACGATGCACTGAACGAGCGCGTTTACGCCGAGGCGCCTTACGCCAGCCGCGGGCGGCCGGAGCTGTCTAACGGTGACGATTTCTTGTTTCGTGACGGCGGCAAGCAACTTCTGCTGGAGGTCACGCCGGAAAGCGAAGGCTACGCCGCCGTGTTCGACATCGGTTTGCAAACATGAGCGTCGCGCGCAATCACGCGATGCGGTAGGGGTCGAGCTGCAGCGATTCGAGTCGGGCGCCGAGCAGAACGACATGGCCGGCGCGGCGAGTAAGGCCATCGTCGGAAAACTCGAAGGAAAACGTTCGCCGCAGGCGAAGCAGCCCCTCCGCGTCGCGTGCAAAGCGGGTGCGCGCGCCGTGGACGGTATCGTCGAGAAATTGCAGTCCCTGCGCCCGACACGCTTCCCGTGCGGCGAGCGTGGCGGTCTCGCGCGCCCGCAGCGCATCGAACAACACCCAACCGCCGAGCGCGACCATAATCAGTACGAGGATTTCCGACATGCGAACCCGCTTTTTGCGCGAAGCGCCACCGTTCAGAACCGCTCCCTGACGCGGACATGGGGGCGGGCACGGGCAATGCAAGCCGATACCGTTTCGTCCGACCGGCGGCCTTCGCGTAGCGCGAGCGTCGCCTCTAGCGCCGGTCGTGCGTCGGCGGACGCCACGTATGCGGCTTCAGACCCGGAGGCCGCAACATCCGCATCATGAAAATTGCCGCTTCGCGCCCTCGGTAGTATCCTGGCGCCCGCAACATTTCGACGAAACCCAAGCCGCGATACAGCGCGTAAGCGGCCGCGTTGTCGGTGCGCAATTCGACTTTGATCGACGCGATACCGGCGGTTGCAGCCGATTCGAGCAGCCATTCCGTCATGCGGCGCGCGATGCCGCGCCGCTGGTGCGTCGCACGAACGGCGAGCAGGACCAGGTGCGCATGCTCGTCCCCGAAGCTCATGATCCCGAATCCGGCCACGCGTTGGCCGTCGCAGGCCGCGAGGGCAACGCTGTCCACGTCGTCGATCAGCTGACGAATACGGTCGGCCCGGTAGTGCCAGCCAAGTCCCGCCTCTACCAGATCCCGCGACATCAGTGCCAGCGCCGGTGCTTCGCTCCGTCGAGCAAACCGCAGTGTTATTGCCGTGGCGTTCATTGCCCCGGATTTTGCCACGACTGTGGCTACAAAGGCACCGAGCGCCGCCGGCTCCTGCCGTTCTCCGGCCGCTGAAAATAAAAACGGGCCAGTCTCCCGGCCCGCCTACTTCCTGCGCCCTGTCCGTCAGGATCGGGCTCGAGGAATCAACGTCATTCTTGTTTTTCTACCGCTTGCTCTCCTGGGTGCTCGAGAGCAGGGACAAGTGCTGCCGTCGCATCTAATCCGAATCCGGCCTCGACGTTTCGGTCTTGTTGTCCCTACATGGCTGCCATTCTGCCCAGTGCAGGCCAGCCGGTGAATCGGCGTTTGTCTGAATTTCTTGTAAGACAAACGTACCCGAGGGTCGCAACATCCCTTTAGCCGCGATCAAGTCGAGTGTCCGCGTCGACGCTTGGGCGGCCGTCCGAAGCAGAACAGCACGCTCGCCAGCGCGAGCGCGATGACCAGCGGCGACACCAGCAGCGTCGCCAGCCAATTCCAGGTTCCGGTCGGATCGAAGACGTGGAGGCACAGGTACATTACCGCTGGCGCGGCGAGCGTCGCGGCAAGCGTCGCCCGGGTCGTGTCGCGAAAAAGGCGCTCGGACGCGATCCCGATCAGCACCGGCAGCACGAACAGCACGACGAACGCCCGCATGACCCGAACTCCCCGCGCCTCGCGGCAGCGACCCCGAGGAACCGCTGCCTTGTCGTCGGGTAATTCTGCGACCTTCGCGCCGGCAGCGCAATCCGACGCTCGCGGCTGCCGGCCCGAGTGGCGCTGCGAGAGGAGGTCCCGGGTTACTGTCCGGCAATGGCCGGCCGGTCGTTTGCGCGCGTGCGAAACGTGATCGAATAGCGCAGCTCTCTGGCGGGCGGCATGCTGTGCTGCCATAGCCAGCGTATCGGCCCCTGCATCACGTACAGCGAGCGTGGCTCGAGCTCGAGCGCCAGCGTCTGCCTGGGCTCGACGCGCGCGTCGAGCGGGCGAAAACGCATCGTGCCGCGTCCCTCGAGCGACAGACCGAAAACGATGCCGTAGGTGGACTTGTCACGATGCCAGCCGATGGGCGCGCCGGGGCGGTATTCGCTGACCAGGGTGTGCACCAAGTCCGACCGCGCGACGCCGAACGCGTCGGCGACGCGGTGCTGCAACGCAGCCAGGAACGACGGGACCCGGCCGGAGGAAAACGACTCGCCGTCGTCGTACGCATCCTCGGTATCGACGTCGCCGTCGGCACGGAAATGGACGACGCGCCGACGAGCCACATATTGCTGGAAGCGGGCCGCGCAGGCTCCGCGGCGGAGCCGCAAGCTCCAGAATGCGCTGCGGTCGTCCCATCAGACCGCGGCTACCACATGAAAACGACATGCCTGCGCGCGCCTTCGGAAATATCGACGCTGTGCTGTTTGCGCACACCATTCCAGTCGGCGACGACGGTGTAGACGCCGGGGGGCAGCCTGACCAGAAGCAGCGGCCCTTGTGCGGTCGTGTCGAGCATCTGGCGGCCCTGCGCGTCGCGGATGTCGACCCTGACGTCGGCCAGGTACGCGCCCGGACTCATGTCTCCCTCGGCGCTGCGCGACGAGGCGAACTCGAGCGTAAGCGAATAGTCGGCTGACTGCTGCTTCAGCGCATCCGCCTCATCCTTGCCGATGCCCCCCGATAGATAGTCGACCGTGCCGTTGTTCTGCAGCTGCGGCTGGTTGGCCGCGCTCGCGACCGGCGCCGACAGCATCGCCATCGCCAGCAGCAACAGGGTCAGCACGATAGTCGCGGCGAGCTCGTGCCGAATCCTCGTCCAGGTATTCATGATTTGGTTGCGCTTGGTTTACTGGTCATCGGAAGCTCCTTCGACGCGGCGTCGGCCGCGCGCAAAATCGGCCCGCGGCCCGGGCGCCACGGCATCGATTCTTGGCCTGCGCATCCACAAAGTGAATCAGCGGTAGTCTGAATCGGCTGTAGGACAGGCGACGACGCGTTTTCGCGCCGATTCGCGGGGGTGGCATAATGTCAATTCGCTTGCACTTGCGCGACGACGATGACCCCCAGACAGATTGCCGCAATCGCGACCGCACTCTTGGTGCTCGGCGCGTGCTCGAAGGTGCCCGATCCGATCGCGACGCCCAAGCCCAAGACCGAGGCCGTTGCGGCGAACGCCGGTGCCCCGCCGACGTCGGCCGACGGCCTGCATCAAGTCGGCGGCATTGCCTGGCAAGAAGGCGACGTCGACGCGTCGTTCGCGTCGGCGAAGGCGCAGAACAAGCCGGTATTCCTGTACTGGGGAGCGGTCTGGTGCCCGCCGTGCAATCAGGTCAAGGCGACGATTTTCAACCGTCAGGATTTCATCGAGCGCTCGCGCTTTTTCGTGCCGGTGTACATCGACGGCGATAGCGCGAGCGCACAGAAGCTCGGTGACCGTTTCAAGGTCAGCGGTTACCCGACGATGATCCTGTTCAAGCCCGACGGAAGCGAGATCACGCGCCTGCCGGGAGAGGTCGAAGTCGACCAGTACATGCGGGTGTTGGCGATGGGAATGAACGGAGCGCGTCCGGTCAGGGAGACCCTCGCCGCCGCGCTGTCGCCGGGCGGCGACGCGTCGGCGCTGTCGGCCGACGACTGGCGGATGCTCGCCTACTATTCCTGGGACACCGATGAAAATCGGCTGGTCGCGGCCAAGGCGCTCGCGCCGACCCTGCAGCGGCTCGCGAAGGCCTGTCCAACCTCCCAAGCGGACACCGCGACGCGCCTGCACCTGCGCGCATTGGTGGCCGCGGCCACGGCCAAGGACGCGAAGCCCCGCGAAGACAAGGCCGCTGCGGCCGATCTGCGCCGAGTACTGGCCGATGCAAGGCTTGCGCGCGAGAACTTCGACCTGCTGACCTATTATGCCGACAAGGTTGTCGCTCATGTCACGCCGCCCCGCAGCGCGGCGCGCACCGAGCTCGCGGCCGATTGGAATGCGGCCCTCGAGCGCTTCGTCGCCGACCCCGCGATATCGACGGCCGATCGGCTCTCCGCGGTGAGCGGGCGCATCGCGCTCGCCAAGCTCGACGCCACGAAAGGCGACCTGCCTGACCCGCTGCTGGAAAGCGTGCGCGACCAGGTCTCGCGCGCCGATCGCGAGACTACCGATCCGTATGCGCGGCAGGCGGTCATCAGCGCGGCGGCCGATGCGCTCTCCGATGCCGATCTGATGAGGGCGTCGGACGCGCTCCTCGAGGCGGAGCTCAAGCGCTCGCATTCGCCCTACTACTTCATGCTCGACCTCGCCGCCAACGCGAAAAAGCGCGGCGACAAGGCTGCGGCCCTCGACTGGGAGCAAAAGGCGTATGCGGCGGCCGACGGCCCGGCCACGCGCCTGCAATGGGGCGTGCACTACGTCAATGCGCTGATCGATCTCGCGCCTCAGGACGAAGCGCGGATCGAGTACGCGGCGAAAAGCGTGATCGGCGAGCTCGATCCGACGCCGGACACGTTCTACGAGCGCAATCGACGTGGGCTCGAGCGCATGGGCGCAAAGCTCGACGCCTGGAACGCCCGGCACCGGCACGAAGCGGCGGTCGGGCGCATACGCGCGCAAATGGCTGCCGTTTGCGTCAAGCTGCCGTCGGCGGATCCGGCACGTTCGACCTGCGATGGCGTGATGCGGCCCGCGAAAGGCGCGAGCGCGTAGTGAGGCGAGCACTGGCCAGCGGGACCCGGCTCGCCGTCGTGCTCGCGCTGGCCGCGTCGCTGGCACCAATCGTGGCCCGCGCCGAGCCGGGCACCGCCACGGGCTCGATCAGCTACCAGAGCAAAGTCGGACTGTTCGTCGTCAAGCCGACCTACGCTTATCTGGTCAAGGGTCCCGACACGGTTACCGGTAACGTCGTTCGACGCATCGTTCTGTCTGCCACCGACCTCGCGCCCAAATTGCGCACTTGCGCCACGATGATGTGCGGCGATGGCGACATGACCGAAGGCCTGACGATCGACCTCGACGCCGGCGCGCGGATCAATTTCTGGTTCGTCGCCAACGGCCAGCGCGTCCAGTATTCCGGGACCGCAGAGCCTTCGTCGTTGCAGCTGACCACAAGCACCGCAGAGCGCGTTGCCGGCGCCTGGCGCTTCGATGCGCGCCAGGCGGGCGGTCCGCAGGTGCAAGTCGAATTCGACGCCCCGCTGCTAAAGGTCTTCACCAAGGCGCACTAGCTGGACGGGCCGCTACGGCGCCAGGCCGAGCCGGCGTGGCGCACGCACCCGCACCGGCCCCGCGGCGCCCAGCCCGAACAGCTCGGCCAGAGCGTGCCGGTATTGCAGGGCCCCGGTGCGCATGCTGTTGTTATGCGTCCCGCCATCGATCAGCAGCAGTTTCTTCGGGCCGGGCGCGGCCTGGTAGAGGGCTTCGCTGAAGCGCGCCGGGACGAAGTGATCGGACGCGCCATGGACGATCAGTACCGGTACGTTCACCTTCGCCATTTTGCTCATGGAATCGAACTTCTGCGACAACAGCAGCCCCACCGGCAACCAGGGATAGGTGAGCGCCTTCGCCATGTCCTCGAGCGTCGTGAACGAGGATTCGACGATCAGCCCGGCGGCAGCCGGCATCGCAGCCGCGTCGTCGGCCCCGTTCAACGAGGCGGCCAAGTCGATCGCGACGGCGCCCCCCAGCGAGTGACCATAGATGAACCGCCGCGCGGGATCCGGCTGGCGCGCCACCAGCCATTTCCAAGCGGCGTGCGCGTCCTCGTATACCGACTTTTCGGTCGGCGTGTCGCCATCGCTCTGGCCGAAGCCGCGATAGTCGATCGCCAGCACCGAGAAGCCGAAGTCGCGCAACTCCTCGATGCGGAACAGCTGGCCGGTCAGGCTCCAGCGAGCGCCGTGCAGATACAGGATCGCCGGCGCGTCGGATCTGCCGCTCGAGGCCGGCCACCACCAGGCGTGGATATGCTGGACGGATTCGGCGCTCGCCACCGGCAAATCGAATTCCTGGACGCCGTCCGGCATGCCCGTATACCAGCCCGGCGTGTCGCGGACGACGCGGAAAGTGAGCCGGGATTCCTCGTGCTGCAGGGCCGCGCTGCCGCAGGCGGTCAGTACGGCGGCAACGGTCAGGCCGATCGCCACGCGTCGGAGGAACGGTTTGTGGAAGGCGAAGTCCATCGTAGGCATCAGGCCGCTTTTGATCGATCCGGTAATAAGCCAATAAAAACGCGCCGTGCGCAGACTGCGTTGACGGCGCGGTCACAGCCGCGTTTACTTGTCGTACCCTTGCCGACGGAGGCCGGCGCGAAACTCCTGCGCAAGACCATGATTCCCGACAACCAGCCGCACCTCCCCGCATCCGCCGAGATCGAGCGGCTGATCGCCGAGCTGGAGCAGGCCGAAGCCTACGAGCAGAGGCTGCGCCAGCTGATTGTCGAGGTCCGGGACGAGCTCGCGGCCGGCCGGGTCGAGCAGGCGCTTTCGATGCTGAATACGGCGTTGAATGACATCGACAGCGCGACCGACGTGGTCGTTCCCTCGCACCGCGTGAAATAATCACCCGAATTCAGTCCCTCGCCGTCATTCCACCAAAGGAACACCATGAGCTCTCCCCGCGACGTCGCCGTACTCGTCGGCAGCCTGCGCAAAGAATCGTTCAACCGAAAAATGGCCAAGGCGCTGGCCGCGATGGCGCCGGCCTCGCTGAAATTCGAAATCGTCGAGATCGGCCACCTGCCGCATTTCAACCAGGACTTCGAGGCGAGCCCCGCGCCGGAGGTTACGGCGTTCAAGCAGCGCATCGCGCGCGCCGACGCCGTCCTGTTCGTAACGCCGGAATACAACCGCGGCGTGCCCGGCGTTTTGAAGAACGCGATCGACGTCGGCTCGCGTCCCTACGGCAAGAGCGCATGGAACGGCAAGCCGGGTGCCGTGATCAGCGTCTCGCCCGGAGCGATCGGCGCATTCGGCGCCAACCACCAGCTGCGCCAGTCGCTGGTGTTCCTCAACGTGCCGGCGTTGCCGCACGAAGCTTACATCGGCAACGCCGCGAAGCTGTTCGACGACAAGGGCGCGCTGGTCGCCGACGACACGCGCGAATTTCTGAACAAGTTCCTGCAGCTTTTCGAAAAGTGGATCGAGCGCAACGCCGCGCCGCGCAGCTGACGGCTATTCGAAGAGGTTTCGCGTCGGCTCTTCGGCCACTGCCGTCACCGCTCGCGCCGCCTCGTCGGCGTGGCAAAGCGCGCCGACCCTGACCCCGAGCAGGCGAATGCGGCGGTCCAGCGGCACACGCTTCAGGCATTCGCCGGCGGCGCGGCGAATGGTCCGCGCGTCCTGCGTGGGCGCGGCTATCGTCCGGTCGCGCGTGAGCGTTTTGAAATTGTCGTAGCGAAGCTTGAGCCCGATCGTCTTGCCGACATAGCCCTTGCGCTTGAGGTCGTCGCTGACGCCGGCGCACAGCTCGCTGAATATGGCCGAAAGCTCGTCCCGGTCGCGCGTCGGGTGCAGGTCGCGATCGAATGTCGTCTCGCGGCTGATCGATTGCGGCTCGCTGTAGGTGACGACCGGACGCTCGTCGCGCCCGTGCGCGGCTTCGTGCATCCACGCGCCGTAATGCGCGCCGAAATGCTCGAGCAGCAGTCGCACGTCGGCGGCCGCCAGCTCCCCTATGGTGCGTATGCCCAGCGTCTCGAGCCGGGCGCTGGACTTCGGACCGATGCCGTTGATCCTGCGCGCAGGCAACGGCCAGACGCGCTCGGCAATTTCAGACATCGGCAGCAGCGTCAGGCCGTCTGGCTTGTCGAGCTCCGAAGCGATCTTGGCCAACAGCTTGTTGGGCGCGATCCCGATCGAGCAGGAAAGCCCGGTCGCGCCGCGGACCGCCGTCTTGAGCGCAAGCCCGGCGTCGCGTGCGCGGCGCCACGCGTCGTCGGCGTCTTGCGCCGCCGGGCAGCGCCAAGTCGGTCAAGTCGACGAAAATCTCATCGATGCCGCGGTCTTCGACTTCCGGCGCGATGGCGCGGACCGCGGCCTTGAACAGCCGCGAGTAACGACGATAGACATCGAAGTCGACTGGCAGCAGCACGGTATCCGGAGCCAGCTGCGCCGCTTTCATCAGCCCGAGCGCCGAGTGCAGCCCGAATGCGCGTGCCTCGTAAGTCGCGGTTGTGATCACGCCGCGACCGACATAGCCACGTAAGGTCGCGAAGCGCCGTTCGATTCGTCCCGTGTCCGGGTCGACGATTTCTTCGGGTTGATGGCGCCGCCCGCCGCCGATGACGACTGCCCGGCCGCGGAGCTCCGGGTAGCGCAGCAGCTCGACCGACGCGTAGAACGCATCCATGTCGAGATGAGCGATCAGGCGGACGGGTGCTGCGGGCATCGGATCGACGCGGTGACGCTGGCGACGACAGTGTAAGCGATGCGCGGCCGATCGCGCGCCGCCGATGGCGCATCGATCAGGTTTCGAACCCGCAGCGCTGGCGCAGGTCGCGCGTAGTCGGCGCCGCCAGCAAAGCCGCAAATCGCGCGGCCGATTCCGGCTGCTGTGTCCGCGCCGTGACGGCGACGCTGTACACCGTGGCGAGCTCGAACTCTCCCGGCAGCGGTCCGACCAGCGCGACGCCGGGAGTGGACGCGATCTCGGTGACCTGCGTGCAGCCGACCGGGCGCGCGGCGCGGCTTTGCGCGAGCTCGCGCATCGCGCTCACGCCGTTCGGGAATGCTTTGAGCTTTGGCGCCGTCTCGTCTTGGATGCCCATCCTGCGCAGCATCGCCGCGCAATGCGCACCGGCGGTCGAGCGCTCGACATCGGGCAGATAGATCGCGTCCGCCGCGAGGAAGACCTGGCGCAGCGTAGCTGCCGTCGACACATCGGGCGCCGCGTCGCCGTCGCGCACGGCGATCGCCGTGTGCACGCGCCCGAGCGGCGCGATCGTTTCCGGGCGCACGTCACCACCTTGCGCGAGCTCCTCCAGCAGCGCCGCAGTCAGCACGACGACGTCGCAAGGCTCGCCGGCCAGGAGCTTTTCCATCGTGGCGCCGACCGGATTGAAGCTCGCGCGAACGTCGATGCCCTCGCTGGCGGCGAAGTCTCGCTGCAGCGATTCGATCAGGCTTTGCGCGGCGCCTGCGCTCAGCACGTGCAGGTTCGGCATCGGTCAGCTTTCGCCGGCGGGCAGCGCGAGGCGCGAGTCCCGCGGAGGCCTACTGGTCAGGCTTCGCGCCCGAAATCCTGACGATCCGTTCCCATTTGGCGATGTCGTCGGTGAGATAGCGACCGAACTCATCGGGCGTCATCGTCATGGCGACTGCGCCCTGCTTCGCCCATTCCTCGCGCACGCCGGCGTTGGCGGTGATCTTGGTGATCTCGGCATTGAGCCGGCGCACGACTTCCGGCGGCGTGTTTTTGGGCGCAATGATGCCGAGCCAAAGCACGGCTTCGTAGCCGGGCACCCCCGCTTCGGCGAGCGTCGGGACATCGGGCAGCACCGACGAGCGCACCTTGCCGCTCGTGGCAAGCGCGCGTACCTTGCCGGCCCGCGCGAACTCGCTCATCGTGGTCACCGCATCGAACATCATGTCGACCTGTCCGCCGAGCGTATCGGTGCGCGCCTGCGAACTGCCTTTGTACGGAATGTGCACGATGTCGACGCCGGCCATCGCCTTGAACAGCTCGCCCGCCATGTGGTACGGCGTGCCCGGCCCCGACGACGCGTAGTTCAGCTTGCCGGGCTTCGACTTGGCGAGCGCGATCAGTTCGGAAAGAGTCTTCGCCGGCACCGACGGATGGACGACCAGGACAAGATCGGAATAGTTGACCGGCGCGACTGGCACGAAATCGCGCATCAGCGCATAAGGCTTGTTCGGCAACAGCGACTCGTTGACGGTTTGCGTATTGGACATCACGAGCAAGGTGTAGCCGTCCGGTGCGCTCTTGGCCGCGGCATCGGTGCCGATCACCGAGCCGGCGCCGGGCCGATCGTCGATGATGAAGGGTTGACCCAGCGCGACTTCCAGCCGCTGGCCGAGGAAGCGGGCGTAGATGTCGGCCGGGCCCCCGGCCGCGAACGGCACGATGATCTTTACCGGCTTGGTCGGATAGTCCTGCGCCGATGCGGCCACGACGGCGGAGAGCAACAAGGAGCCGGCGAGCAGCCTGACAAGAGTTCGCATAGCTTGTGCTCCTGGGTTATCCGGATCGACGAGCGGGCAATCTACCGGAACTTGTCTGCTGCCGCCAGTCGCCGCAGGCGCTTTCAGAACCCGTACAGGCGCGCCGGATTGTCGACCAGGATCCGGCGCCGCGTCGCTTCGTCGGGCGCCCAATCGAACAGCAGATCGAGCATCACCGAATTCGACGGCGCCGGATTGATGTTCGGATGCGGCCAGTTAGTCGCCCAGACGCAGCGCTCGGGATGCGCCGCGACCAGGGCGCGCGCCAGCGCGCTCACATCCTCGTAGCCGGGCGGGCCCGATTTGGACGTTTCGTACGGCGCCGACAGCTTGACCCAGCACCGCCCGCCGTCGAGCAGCGTGAGGAGCGCGCGAAACGCGGGATCCGAAGGCGGTACCGGCTCGAGAAATTTGCCGTTGTGGTCGATGACTGCTTCGCACGGCAATCGAGCGATCCGGGCCGAGTGCAGCGGCAGGTCGCGTCCGTCGAGCTGGATTTGCACATGCCAGCCGAAGCGCGCGACTCGCCCCGCGATCGAATCGACCTCGTCCCACGACAAGAGGCCGCCCTTGAGCATGAAGCAGCGCGCGCCGCGAAACCCGGCGCGCGTCAAGCGCTCGATCTCGCCGTCGGCGATGTCCGGCCGGATGGTCGCGACGCCGCGCGTGTTGGCACCCAGCTGGCCGATCGCCTCCTCGGTGCAAGCGTTGTCGAAGGCGTATGCATTCGGTTGCACGACGACGGCACGCGTGAGCCCCAGTTGGCGCTGTACGGCGCGATACGCTTCGACCGGCGCGTCGGGCGGTGGAAACAGCGACGTCGATGCCGGCTTGTAGCGGCGATCGTACACATGCATGTGACAGTCGCACGCGCCGGCCGGCGCCGCGAGCCGTGGTTTGTCGTTCATGTCGGTCCCTTCAGCGCGCACGGCGCGATAAGTTCGCTCGGATGGCTTCCGCTCGCGCCTCGAACGCTACTGCGCCCGCTTGCGGCGGTCGAGGTCGATATCCATGAATTGCCAATAGGTGCTGAATACCTGCGGCCTGTAACCCTGCAGCCATGGCTGGACGAAATCGTTCTCGCGGCGAAATATCGTCGGAAGCAGCGGCATGTACGCGCGCGCCATCTCGGTCATGCTGCGTGCGGCGGCGATCTGTTCGGGCGCGGCCGGACTGCGCAGGAATCGATCGACCGCTTGGTCGTATTCCGCCGACTTGAAGCGCGACTGATTGGCGAATGGCGGTTGTCTGCTGTCGAGCAGTTCCAGGATGCCGTCGCCGGTCGGTATGCCGCCGAAGCCCGCTGCCGACATCTGGTATTTTCCGGCAATCAGCTCTTTGACGAAATCCTGGAACGGCGTCAGGTGGAAATCGATCCGGATGCCGATGGCGTCCATGTCCCGTTTCCACAATGTTTGCATTTCGCGCGAGATGGCCGCGGCGCGCAGCGACAGGACGACGGTCAGAGGCTTGCCGTCCGGCGTCTTGCGGTATCCGTCTGCGTCGCGGGCGCCGTAGCCGAAACGATCGAGCAAGGCCCGCGCCGCCGCGGGGTCGTACAAGGGCCGCGGCGATGCCGCGGGATCGTGGCCGCCGACACCCGGCGGGATCAGCTGGTTGGCCGGTTGCCCCTGTCCGGCGTAAACCACGTCGACCAGGTTCTGCGTATCGAGCCCCATCGCGATCGCGCGACGCAAGGCGACTTTCTCCTTGCTCATGCCGCCGACGACCGGATCGATCATGTTGAAGTCGACGAAGAACAGGAACGGCTCGATGAATGCATGACGCACGATGCCGCGCGCCGCGTATTCGGGCTTGAGCCTGTCGTTGGCGAGAAGACGATTCGCCACTTCCGCGCGCAGCTCGACATAATCGAGCGCACCGCGCTCGAACTCGAGCAGCAGCGTCGTGTCCTCCTCGATGATGCTGATGTCGATGACGCCGATCTGGGGAAGCGTCCTGCCCCGCATGCTGCGCTCGAGCTCCGCGTCCGCCGGGTTGCTAGCTCGCCGGGAATCGAAGCTGCCGATAGTTCGGATTGGCTTCCAGCACGATTTTCGATCCGCGCTTCCACTCGCGCAGGCGATACGGGCCGGTGCCGACCGGGTGCGTGCGAATATCGCCGCCCGCCGCCTCGACCACCTCGCGCGCCACGGCGGCCACCGTCAGGAAGACCTGCACCGATGGATAGTTGATCGCATTGAGCCGGATCCGCAGCGCATAGCGGCCCACCGCGCGCAGTCCTTCGATCGGACGGTCGTAGTCGAACTTCGCGCCGGGCCGCTTGGCCGCGTCGACGACCGCCCGCGCGCCGATGATCAGGTCGGTCATGACGGTGTCGCCGCCCCGGCTCAAATTCGGATCCAGCCGACGCTTCATCGAGTACACGTAGTCGTCGGCGATGAGCTCACGCGGCTTGCCGTGGAATGCCGGATCGTCGGTAAAGTAAATGCCTGGCTTGAGGTTGATCAGCCAGGTCTTGCCGCCATCCGAAATCTCCGGCGGCGCGGTCGCCGTTACCGGCGTCAGTCCCGCCGGTATGTTCAGATAGTCCCAGTTGTAGAGGCCTTCGAAAATCGCGAAGGTCACGCGCTGCGCCGGAATCGTGGTCGCCTGTTGCGGATCGAGCGTGTCTATATCCGGGGATGCGAAGCGGAGGACCTTGTTCGGGTCCGCGGCGTTGGCAGCGAAGGCGAATGCCAAAGCAAGCAGCGCGAGCAGCCACCGCATGCGCATTTCGCCGCGATCGATCATGCCTCCTCCGACAAGTCCTGGCGCCGCATCTTTGGCAGAGGATTATGCATCAGGACGACGCGCCCGCCGTCAGGATGCGAGGCGGGGCCCGATCGTCCGACTCCGCACAAAGAAAACGGGCCCGACGCATCGGGCCCGTGTGTGGCGACAACTCGTTTCAGCCCGCCGGCGGGCCGTAATACGGATACGGCGGCGCGCGATAGCGCGGTGCTCCGCGCACCGGGATCTGATTGCCCTTGGCGTACATGCACTGCATGTAGGCGCCGTCGTAGCGGCGCTGCACCTGGTAATACGAGGCGCCGTAGACATTGCTGCCGGCCGCGCTGCCGAACAAAAGGCCGGTTCCGGCGCCGATCGCCGCGCCCGGGCCGGCGTTGCCCGATGCCGATCCGATGATCGCGCCCGCCGCGGCGCCGATCGCGGTGCCGGCGATCGCGTTCGCCGCGGCGGCATTGTTCGCCTGTTCGGCGGAGCCGCCGACCGACTGCTGCGCGAATTGCTGGCAGGCAAAGGCATCGGCCTGGAACTGATCGAAACTCTTGTTCTTGCCGGGCAGCGCGACGACGCTCGGACCGGTCGGCACCGTAACACAGGCGCCAAGCAGCAGCGCCGCCGTCAACGGCAGATAGCGTTTGATGGAATTCATTATTTCCTCACCTGTTATCGGGGCGCCGGTGCCGCGCGCGGCGAGCCATTGGGCACGACCGTCAGCCACCCGCTCGGGCAATTGGCAATCTGCGGATAGTAGCCGGCAGGGTCGGTGCAGTAGTAGGAGTACTGGCTGCGCCGTGGCTGACTCGGCGGCGCGACCGCACTCGGCGGGGCGACCGCATCGCCGCTGTCGCGCTGAATGTAGACCTGCGGCGCGCCGTCGTCGTAGGAATAACCGTCATAATAGGAGTACGGGTAGGGGTACCCGTAAGCGTACGGGTAGTAGTAACCCGGGCCCCAGTACGAGTAGAACGCCGGAAAGCCGAACGACAAGCCGAAGTGGCCGAAGTGGCCGTCCCCGTGGTGAAAGTCGCCGTGCCGGTCGCCGCCGCCCTGCCAGCCGCTGCCGCCGTGCCAGCTGCCCCCGCCGCCCGAGCCGCGACTGTGCGACTGCGCCGACGCGGTGATCGCCACGCTCGACAGTGCAAACGCGGCTGCGATCGCGATAATCAATTTCTTCATATCAACCTCCATATTCAAGCTGCACTTTAGACTTAAACGCATCAGGCGAAGTTCGGCTGACCGTCAGCAGCTATTGTGTGCAAAATCAGTATGTATGGATGTAACAGTCTGTAACGCCGGCGCATTCCGGAGCGGCGCTCGGCGAGCCAAGCGACACGTCGGGCGCCGGCACAAGGTCCGCGCTTTTTAGTATCCTTATGGGTTGGATTCGATACCAAGGACGCTCCCATGGCAAGCGACCCCGGATTGCGCACAGCGGACATGAAAATGGACGCGGCTTCGCTCTACCGCGAGGAGATTTACACCGACCGCGCCGCCGGCACCATTCGCGTCCTCATGCCGGTGACTCGAGACGGCGGCCCCGACCGTACCCGTGCGACGATCTACACCGGCGAGGCCCAGATCCTGACCAATGTAGGGCCGCTGCCGATCAGCTTCGAGATTCCGGCGACGACGCTGGGCGAAGCGGTGCAAAAATACGGCGATGCGGCCAAGGAAGGGGTCGAGCGGGCGATGCGGGAACTGCAGGAAATGCGGCGCCAGGCGTCCTCGTCGATCCTCGTGCCCGGGTCGAGCCCGGGCTTGGGCGGCGGTCTGCCGCCGGCGCCCGGGAAGATCAAGCTCCCTTGACCGCGCGGCCGCGCGCGATGGGCTGACGCGGCGGCCGGCGCTGCGGGGCGGGCGCAGGCTGCAGCGTCCATTCGGCGGTCGCAAACCGCTCGCGCAGAAAGTCGGCGAACGCGCGCACCTTGGCCGATAGGTGCCGGCGGCTCGGATAGACGAGCTGGATCGTCGACGGTGGCATCTGGAACGCACGCAGGATCGGCATCAGCCGTCCGGCGCGGACCTCCGGCCCGACGATGAAATCGGGCTCGTAGGCGATGCCCCTGCCTTCGAGCGCCAGCGCCTCGAGAAATCGCCCGCTGTTGGCGTGCACCGCGCCCGATACTTTGACCTGGCGCGTCGAACCATCGCGTTCGCGGAAGAGCCAGGTATTGCGCTGCGAAGCGTACTCGTACGTCAGGCATTCGTGCTCGGCGAGGTCTTCCGGCCGCTTGGGCTCGCCGCGACGCTTGAGGTAGGCCGGCGCAGCGCAGCACACCATCCGCGTCTGGCCTACGGTGCGCCCGACCAGGTTCTGGCTGCCGATCGCGCCGACGCGCACGGCGGCGTCGAACCCTTCATCGACCAGGTCTACGGCGCGATCGGAAAGCTCGACATCGAAGCGCATGTCGGGATAGCGCTCGACGAAATCGCCGATCGCGGGTGCGAGATGGCGCTCGCCGAAGGTCACCGCCGCCGACAGCCGGAGCGTCCCGCGCGGCGTGATGGCCGACGCGCTCGCCGACTGCTCGGCTTCGTCGAGATCGGCCAAGAGCTGCACGCAGTGCTCGTAAAACACACCGCCGCTTTCAGTCAGCGATAGTCGCCGCGTCGTGCGATTGAGCAGGCGCACGTCGAGATGCGCCTCGAGCTCGGCGACATGACGAGAGACCGCGGAGACGGAGATGCCGAGGCGCTCGGCAGCGCGTACGAAGCTGCCGCTTTCGACCACCTTGGCGAATGCGGTCAATGCTTGGAAGCGGTCCATTGCTTTATTATTGCATATTTCACAATAATCTTTTCACAATTGGCCTGTTTATCTTGTCTCATGCAAAGTTCAATATTCGTCCCGTCACGCCCCGTTTGGGCGTCTTATGGAGATTCGGATCATGGAAGATTCTCGCCGCATCGATGTTGCAGCCTTGTTGTTACGGAGCGCGCTCGGCGTGATGTTCATCGCCCACGCCCTTCTGAAGTACCTGGTGTTCACGCCTGCGGGCACCGTGCAGTTCTTCGAGTCGATCGGACTTCCGGGTCCTCTGGCTTACGTGACGATCGCTGTCGAGCTGGTCGGCGGCGTGATGCTGATCCTCGGCGTCTACACGCGCGCCGTCGCCTTTGCGCTGCTGCCGGTCCTGCTCGGCGCCGCATGGGCGCACTCCGGCAACGGCTGGCTGTTCACTTCGCCCAAGGGCGGGTGGGAGTACCCGGTGTTCCTCGCCGTCGCAGGCATCGCAGTCGGGCTTCTCGGCGGCGGACGCTTTGCGCTGGGCTCGCCGACGTTGTCGCACCGCGCGGAATTCCGGCTGCAACGCGCCGACTGAAACCGTGTCGAACTGCTCAAGAGGGCTTCTCGTACAAACATCGATAGGGATATCGCCATGAAACTCTATTACTCTCCGGGCGCGTGTTCGCTCTCCCCGCATATCACCTTGCTCGAAGCCGGATTGCCGGCGACGATGATCAAGGTCGACACCAAGACGCACAAGCTCGCCGGAGGCGAAGATTTTTGTGCGATCAACGCCAAGGGTTACGTGCCGGTGCTCGAGTTCGACGACGGCCAGCGGTTGACCGAGGGGCCGGCGATCGTCCAGTATCTGGCCGATCGAAACCCCGGCTCACGCCTCGCGCCTGCCGCCGGCAGCTTCGAGCGCTACCGCCTGCAGGAATGGCTGAACTTCATCACGTCGGAATTGCACAAGCAGTTCGGCCCGTTCTTTGCGGCCAACACGCCCGCCGAATACAAGCCGATACTTCGCGACAAACTCGGGCAGCGACTCGACTGGCTGGCCGGACAACTCGAAGGCAAGGACTACTTGATGGGCAGCCAATTCACCGTCGCCGACGCGTACCTGTATACGATCCTGCGCTGGTCACCATTTGTCGGGATCGAGCTCGCCAAATGGCCGGTCGTCGCTGCCTACAAGGCTCGCGTCGAAGCGCGTCCCCACGTGCGCGAAGCTCTGCTCGCCGAAGGCCTGATCAAGGAACCGGCGAAGGTTGCGGCCTGATGAAGCCTGCTGCGACCCACGCGGTGCTCCGCCTTGCATCCGCGGTGACGACATGAGCGCGCGGCTTCCAAGCCTGTTCTTGTCGCACGGCTCGCCGATGCACGCGGTCGAGCCCGGCGCCGCGGGTCGCGCGTGGACTGCGCTCGCGCATGCGCTGCCGCGTCCGCGCGCGGTGCTGATCGCGTCGGCGCACTGGGAAACGTCGGTGCCGATGCTCACCGGCAATCCGGCTCCGCAAACGATTCACGATTTCGGCGGATTTCCCGACGAGCTCTTTCGCCTGCAATACGCTGCACCGGGCGACCCCGGGCTGGCCGCCAAGGCGGTCGCCCTGCTCAAGACAGCCGGCATCACCGCCGGCATCGACGGCTGCCGCGGACGCGACCACGGCGCATGGGTGCCGCTGCGCTGGATGTATCCGGACGCCGACGTGCCCGTCGTGCAACTCGCGATTCAACCCGAGTTCGGCGCCGCGCATCATCTGCGCGTCGGCCGCGCGCTGGCGTCGCTGGCTGACGATTCCGTCCTGATCATCGGCTCCGGCCACACGACTCACAATCTGCGGGACTGGATGTCGAATCCGCGCCGGCAGGAGCCGCTGCGTTACGCGCAGGCGTTTGCCGCATGGCTGCACGATCGACTGATGGCTCATGACGTCGACTCGCTCGTTGCCTGGCGCGAGCAGGCGCCCGAGGCCGCGCGCGCGCATCCGAGCGAGGAGCATTTTCTTCCGTTGTTCGTCGCCCTCGGCGCAGCGGCAGACGATGCCAAGGTCGAGCGCTTTGTCGACGGATTCGAAGCCGGTGCGCTGTCGATGGATTCGTACAGCTTCGGCCCGCACTGATTTGTCGCGGATTGGCGACATTGCGTCGCCTTCGTCGGAGCACGTCTTACGCGCGAATCGGATAGGCGCCGATTACGGAGCGAGGACCCTGGTCCTAAAGTGAAGCCGTGTTCAATCATTCGAAGCGGAGTCACTGATGAACCGTCGAGCGACCAGATTGCAAGAGGCGGCTTCGTTCGCCGCCGGCGTCTTGATCGGCGCATCGATCGTGACGCCGGTGTTTGCGGCGACGTCCGATTTTCCTGCCGAGTGGCAGCCATTCCTGCTGATCGGATCGGTGATCCTGCTAGCCATCGCCTTGACGCTGAAAGCGCTGGGCACGCGGTCGGGCAGGCGCGGCGACCCGGGCGAAACCTTCGACATGCGCGACGCGAATAGCGTCGAGATGGTCGACGTGCCGTTGCACCAGTAGAATCGACCGGCGAGCGCGGGGGATCCCCCGCGCCGCCGCCAGGCCGCTAGTGCAGCCGCTGGCGGCCTTTGCGCGAGGTTTCGCGCCGCTGTGCGCGCCGCTCGGCGCGATTCGCCGACTCCGGCCGGTTGCGCTCCTGCCAGTAGCGGTAGATGAGCACCGCGGCGATCGGCAGTTCGTCGATCATCCCCTGTCGCTTTTCTTCGCTGTCGACCCAGTCGAGATATTCCGGGTCGTGATCGCCGTACGCCAGCGCCTCGATCGGCAGCATCCAGTCGCGGGCGTCTTCCTGCGTATACATCGGCTCCCATTCCGCCTCGCGCAGCAGCACGCCGGTCATGTAGCCTTCGCACCATGCGCTCGCTTCGGGCGGAGCCTTGTCGCCCTTCGCGTTGTCTTCGCTGTGGTACAGCAGCGGCTTGAAGCGGGTCGGCGATTCGCGCAGCGTCCGGGCAATGCTGTTCTGCACGCGCAGCACCAACGACAGAATGCGACTCGCCTGCTCGTTGTCGGTAAAGACCGGCGAGACACTGCGTTGGCTGTCGCTCCACACGACCGGCAGCCATTCGGACGGCTGGATCATTTCCGGGCCGCTGACTATCGCAGTCAGGAAGCCGTCGAGCATTTCCAGATCCATGCAGTCCTGCGGCACGCCGTTCGAGGCCAGGAATGCCTCGAGTTCGTCGTAGTCGGCGTCGGCGAGCGGTTCGTCGAGCTTGGCAGGCTCAGTCATGGTGTACTCGTTTGCGCATCGGGCCGTCATGATCCTCCCTGCGCAGGCAGAATGCAAATCCGCTCACGAGGGTATCTGCTCGCTGCGGCCCTGTACGCGAAGCGCATGCGCGGCATTGAGCGCCGCGGCGAAGAGCAGCACGGCACCCGCTTGATGCGCCGCCGCGAGCGACACCGGAACGACCAGCAGCAGCGTCGCGATGCCGAGTGCGACCTGCACGATCACCGCGGCCAGCAAGAGTTGCGCGGCAACCCTGACGCGGGGGACCGCCGTCACGGCACGCATGCGAAACCAGAGAACGGGGATCAGCACGGCGAGGAGCCACGCAATCATGCGGTGATCGAATTGCACGGTCGCCATGTTGTCGGCGAAATTGCGGTACCAGGGCGCAAGAGACAGGATCTCCGGTGGCACGAGACGTCCATCCATCAGCGGAAACGTGTTGTATGCCAACCCGGCGCGGATTCCCGCGACCAGACTGCCGGATAACGCCTGTACGAAAACCAGCGCGACGATGAGACGCGCGAAGCGCCAAAGCGGTACGTCAGGACGCCTTGCCGGGGTGGCTGTGGACGCAGCGCGCGGCGTTTCGCTCCAAGGCCGCAGCAGCGACAGCGCAAGCCAGAACATCGCCGCGAAGATCAGCAGCGCCAGCCCGAGATGCGCGGCGAGCCTCGACTGCGACACGCGCGGATCGTCGACGAGCCCGCTTTGCACCATGTACCAGCCCAACGCACCCTGCAAACCGCCGAGCAAAAAAATTGCGACCAGCGCCGGGGCGAGTCCCGACGGCAGTCTGCGTCGAACGATAAACCACAGCAGCGGCAATGCAAACACCGCGCCGACCGCGCGCCCGAGCAGCCGATGGACGTATTCCCACCAGAAGATCGACTTGAATGCGCCGAGGCTCATTCCCTTATTCACCTGCCGGTATTCGGGCGTGGCCTGGTATTTGGCAAAGGCCTCGTCCCATGCCGCGGCCGAAAGCGGCGGCAGCGTACCGACGATCGGCTGCCATTCGGTGATCGACAGCCCGGAATGCGTGAGCCGCGTCACGCCGCCGACGACGACGATCGCGAACACCAGCACGCAACAGAGCCAGGAGCCAGATCGCCACCGCTCGCGGCGCGCCGCGAGCGGGTTTGCGCGAAGCAGCGGAACCGGCGCTCGTCGTCGATGGAGTGGCGTTCATGCCGCAATTCTACCGGGACGTGCCGATGCGGACCGAAGCGCCGCGCGCATTCAGTGCGAATGCTCGCGGGGCAGCGGCGCATCCAATGGTTCGCGATCGACCTTACTGGCGGTATCGAGAATCTCCAGGTTCCGATCGTCGCCGGACTCGGGTACGCCGATCCAGCGCGCTCGCAGCCGACCGCGCCGATCGATAAGGAATTCGGCGTGGCGGGACGCCGCGACGGCACCGTCGCGTGCAGCGAACATCGCGTACGCCGTGGCCACGTCGGGCGCGACAATCGCCAGCATCGACTCGCTGCCGGACGTTTCGGCGCCCGCCGCGTGCGCTTCCGCCGCGTTCGAAGTCACCGCGAGAACCTCGATACGCCGGGCGGCGAAGGCAGGCTGCTCCGACGCGAGCGACCGCAGGCGCGCAAGCGAATCCGGCAACGAATACAGAACGAGCAGCGTGTCGCGTGATTCGTCTCGTCGCAGCAGGGTTTGCTGGCCGCGTCCCGGCAGCTCGAAGCTGAAGTCCGGCGCCGGCAGCGGTGGAATTGCCATGGGCCCGCCGTCTGCATCGACGAAGACAGCGGCATCGGACAGCGCTTGCAGAAACTGCACGATGCTCCAGATCTCCTCGCTGCCAAGCGGCGGCGCAAACGCCGGCATCGCCGTTCCCGCACGGCCATGCGCGATCCACCAGTAGAGCTCGCCCGGACGGTGCCGTCCGGCGTGTCGGACCAGGTTCGCCGGCCGGGTCGCCAATCCCGCGGCCACGGGGCCGGCGCCGGTGCCGTCGTTGCCGTGGCATGCGGCGCAATGCGTGGAGAACAGGCGTGCGCCGTCGACGACCGCGGCCGTCGTATAGCGCACCGGTGATGCTGCGTACGTGGTCGGATACGCGGGGACGGCAAGCAGCCACGCGCTTGACGCCGCGGACGCCGCGATGCCGGCGAGGCCGACCACGGCCGACGGCCATGCACGCCGGCGCGCGCCGGCGACGAGGACTGCGAATCCGGCAGCGGTGACGAGGACGGCGGCAGCCAGCGCCCAACGTATCGCCGCCGATTCGCGCGCCGGCTCCCAGCTCAAGCGTGTGCGCAAACGGCCAGAGAGGCGATTGATGTGCGGCCGGCACCGTGATCCCGAGGACACCGACGATCGTCACCACCAGGAGCCCGGCCGCGATTTCCAGCAGCGTGTTACGCCGCAGCGTGCGCAACGCTCGCCGATCCCCGGCGCCGAGCCGCGGCGTCAGCACCAGCCGATTTGCGGCCGCGAAGATCAGCATCACGGTGAGCAAGGCGAGTTTCGCGAGCAATAGCCGGCCGTATGCGGTACCAAGCAGCGCCGGAACGCTACCGACCAGAAACCAGCTGTTGCCGACACCGCTCAGGATCAATGCGAAGACGCATACGATCGCGAAGCTGGAAAAGCGGCGGGTCGCCGATGCAGCGCCTTCGATCGGTTGCATCGTGCCAAGCAGGTACACCAGCGCCGGGAGCGCACCCAGCCACGCGCCGGCAGCGAGCAGATGGACTACGTCGGAGATGATCTGCGCGCCGCGCCACGGCCCCTCGGCGGCGGCGGCGTGCCCGGTCCAGGCGAGCGATGCCAGGTACGCGCCCGCAGCGACGGTCCGAACGCGAGCCCCCAGCCGCTGCGTCCTGCGCTTCGCGGCCGCAATGCCAGCAGCAATACGCAGGCGAGGCAGACGCGCGCGATCCAGACCTTGCCGAACAAGGTGCCGCCGACTACGGCCACCAGCGTCGACGCATCGATCGCCCGCGACAACGGCATGCCGCTCATCGTCGCGGCCACCGCGGCCAGCCACGCCACCGCAGAGGCGATGCCGATGGCAATGCTCCAGCGCGCGACCGACGGAAGCCGTCGGCGCAGCGCTTCACCCGGCCCGGCAGGCTCGTCGCGGCCTCGCCAATTCGAGAGCGCGCAGGCGAGCACCAGCTCGCCGAAAAGCCAGATCGTCGCGGCAAAATGAACGGCGCGGGCAGACGCCAGCAGCTCGTTCATCGCCGTGTGTCCAACGCGCGCCTGCGCAAGAGCTCAGCGCACGACATCGAAGCTGAAGTCGCCTTCGGTGACATGCGTGTCGACCGAGAGCACTCGCCAGCTCACCCGATATTTGCCCGGCGCGAGCGCCGGCACCGATACGGTCAGCAACGTCGGGTCGCTGCCGTCGACGCGGGCATCCGCCTGGTCGACGCGCTTCCCGGTCGAATCCGATACCTGTGCCGTGCTGAACGCAGGCTCGAGCTCCTGCGTGAACCACAATTTCACCTGCGACGGAGGTGCTATGCACGGTGCTGCCTACGGCGGGCGCCGCGTGGTCCAGGAACGCATGCGCGCTTGCCGGCGGCGCAATCATCGTTGCGCACGCGACAGCGAGCAGCAGCAACGGGGTTCGCATGTCAGCGCCCGAAGATCGGTCGGCCGATCGTCGCAGGAAAAAGGTCGTCGAGAAAAAAATGCAACTGCGCGATCCATCCGACCCGGTTGCCGCTGCGGTTATTGACCGGAACGACGGCCTCGACGGCGAGCTGCGCGTAGCGCCCGGCCCAGATAATGCCGGGATTCACCGTGCCGGTCGTGCCGCTGGCGCCGCGGTCGAGCGCGGTCGACATCGCGAACTCGACGACCGGGATCATCTGGTTGAACGGTGCGCGCAAGCCGACGTCCTGCACGAACGATTGCAGATACGGCACGCTGTATTCGACGGCGAAACCCCATTCGAGCGTGTGCGGATGACGCTCGACGCTGACATCGCCTTCATCGCCGACCGAGGTGGTAGCCGAACGAGTCGGAATGCCCACGCCGACCAGCCCGGTCACGGCGAGAGGGCGCAGCAGCTTCATCGTGTCGGGCAGGTCGCCGAAACCCTTGCCGAAGAAAATGGCCGGCGTCAGCGTGCTGAACGACTCGGCACCGACGCGTTTCGATCCGCTGCCGCCGATGTCCCAGTCGACGCCCGCCGACAGAATCGTCTCGTGCTCGTCGCTCTGATAGAACTTGTACTTGACGCTCGCAGCGAGGTTGTCGAAGCCGCGCTGCGTCTTCGCCTCCTTCGGGCTGCAGCAGCTTGTACGTCGCGCCGAATCCGATACCGAGGTTTTCGGTCACGCGCTTCGACACGTCGATCGAAAAGCCGGTCTCGCGCGTCGCGGGCTCATCGCCGCTCGCCGGCATCTTGCGGCTTTCAATCGTCGGCAGCGACAACTCGTCGGCGACGAATGGATCGTCGGTCGCGAGCGTCGCCGGAAAGAAGCGCTTGCCTGCGATCCCGTGCGCCGTGACCGGGGTCGCCGCAAGGATTCCCACTAATGCCGCGGTCCCCGCCGACAGCGCGGCAATCGGGCGAATTTCTTGTCCTGCCCATCGTTGCATCCCCTTCATTCGCGTCACGCCGGCGATCGGCCGGTCCTGCCGCCTTAGTGGGTGGCGTACGGGTGCATCGCACCTGCCGACATGCTCTCGACCATGACATTGACCTCGATCGATCCGGCCTTTTCGAATCCAAGCGTCAGAGGAAAACTGTCGCCCGCCTTGAGCGGCCGCTTGAGATCGGTGAGCATCACGTGATAGCCGCCCGGCTGCAGCACCAGCCGGTCACCGGGCTTGACATCGAGCCCCGCGATCGCGCGCATGCGCATCACACCGCCGTCCAGCACCATCTGATGCAGCTCGGCCGTCCCGGCCGGAGTCGATACGCTCAGCAGGCGGTCGGCGCTATCGCCCTTGTTTTCGATGCTCAAGAAGATGCCTCCGGAGCGCGCGCCGGGCGGCGTCGCGCGAGCGAACGGATGGTCGATGTGAAGCGTTCGCAATTGATAGTCGTGCGCCGATGCAGCGCCTGCAGCAGCAAGCGCGGTGACGGCCGCAATGGCCAAAATTTTCTTCATGACGTCCTCATTGGATGTTCGGCACGGCCAAACGTGCCGGCGGCGGTCCGCCGGGCGCGCGATGACCGATCGCCGCGGCCAGCGTTCCGGCCGCAGTCGACTCGAGTCTTAGAGAAGGGCTGAGGGAGGGCCGCGCAATGGCGGCAATAGCGCAGGATGCGGCGCGATGTCGATGCAAGCCGCATCACCGTGCACACCGGCGAGCGCCAGCGGGCGGACGACGAACGGCGTCGCCGAGGGCGGGATCGCTACGGTGAGCGAAGCGCCGAGACACGAGGCACAGTGCGAATGCGGCGAGTGGCCCCGATGCTGCACAGGAACGCCGTAGTCGGCGCGCGCGGCGCTCTGCGGCCCGAACACGCTGTCACCTGATTCAACGGCCGAGCGCGTCGCGGCGGAGCAGAAGTCGTTCGAGACCACATCCGGCCGCGGCGCTGCATAGACGCCGACCGGCGCGATCAAGTGGATCGTCAGCGTGACGAGCGCGACAGCGAGGCGGCAGCGGCGTTTCATCGTAGAAGATTCTACACCGCGGCTGGTCGGGTGGGTGTTCGGTCGGACGATGTGACGCGCTCCCTGAGTGGCCGTTGACACTTCGTCACGCGAAGGGTTGACTGTGGTCCGTCCAGTTTGCGATGCTCGTGCTGCGCCCGAACTCATCTCGCCAGATTTCTGAACGAAGAGGTGGCTATGAAGGTGTCACCGTTGTCCTCGCCCTTCGGTCTGGTGGCCGAAGGCGCCGACGTATCGCGCCCGTTGACTGATTCGCAGTTTCCGGAAATAGAAAGCGCGTTTTTCACGGGCCAGGTGCTGGTCCTGCGCGACCAACGCCTGACGCCGCGGCAATACCTCGCGTTCGCGCGCCGTTTCGGACCGCCCGAGCCCCACGTGATCGATCAGTTCCACCACCCGGAAGAATCGAACATCCTGATCCTGTCGAACCGTAAAAAGGACGGCCAGCCGATCGGACTGGCCGACGCGGGGACCTACTTCCATACCGACTATTCGTACCTGCAGGTTCCGGCGCGCGCGACGATGCTCTACTCGATCGAGGTGCCGAAAAAGGGCGGGAACACACTGTTCGCCGATCAGTACACCGCTTACGACGACTTGCCCGAGGCGATGAAGCGCAAGATCGCTTCGCTGATCGCCGTCCATCACTACGGCAACCGCAAGGTCGCCGACGAGATGAGCCGGGTCGCGGCGTCGCCGCTGACCGACGAGCAAAAGGCGAAGATGCCGCTGATCACGCATCCGATCGTGCGGACGCATCCGGTCACCGGACGCAAGGCGCTCTACGCCGTCTCGGGCAGCTCGTACGGCATCGTCGGCATGCCCGAAGACGAAGCCGTCGCGCTGCTCGACGAACTCGCGGCGCACGCGACCCAGGCGAAATACGTGCTGAGCTACGCTTATCGTGTCGGCGACGTCGTGATCTGGGACAACGCGTCGCTGCTGCATTCGGCGACGCTGACCGATCTGGACGATCCACGGACCCTTTGGCGGATCACCATCAAGGAACCCTCGACGAAGCTCGATGCGCTGGAAGTTCTGGCGCCGACTTTCGCAGCCCGCACCGTGTAGCGCGGTCAGGGCGACGCGGTACGAGAGCCGCCTGCCGTGAATCGGCCTGATGGCCGAATGTCTTTGGCCGTTACAGCGCCGTTTCGGCCTCGGGCCGTTATCGGCTAAACTGCTCGCACGCCGCATGCCCTGTCGTCGCCGGAGCAACTAGGCTCATGTACCGCAAGTTCCTTTCGTTCGCGTTTTCTTTCCTGCTGCTGGGCCTGCAGCAGGAACTGTTGCTGCACCCACTGACGCACCTGCCCGAGCTGAAGGCGAGGCACCATTCCAGCCTGAAGCTGCCTGCGGTCGAGATCGCCTGCGTCGAATGTTCGCTGCTGGCCGGTGCAGCGCAAGCCGCGGCCGGCTCGTCATCGCCGACCGTCTGCGTCGCGGCCGCGTCAGAATGCATTGCATTTGCGCCGGCAGCGCGATACGTCGCCGCCCCTTCCTACTACCAAAGCCGCGCCCCGCCTCTTTTCCTCTAGATCGATTCGGCGCGCCGCGTTTATCGCGGCGCCGGTTCATCCGACTAGAGGAGTTTTACCGTGCCCAGGAAAATCTTGGCGCCCGGCGCTTTGGCGCTGGCGCTGTTCGCCACTCCGCCCGCGTGGGCGGCAAGCGACGCCGATCTCGCGCAAATCCGCGATGAGATTCGGCAACTGAAGGAAAACTACGAAGCGCGCATACAGGCACTGGAAGCGCGTCTGAAGGATGCCGAGGCCGCTGCGGCGAAACCGGCCGCAAGCGCACTTCTTCCCGTGGCCGCCGCACCGGCTGCGTCCGCATCGAGCGGTCTCAGCGCATTCAACCCGGCGATTTCGGCGGTGCTTCAGGGCCGCTACGCCAACCTGTCGCAGGACCCCGAGAAATATGCGATCAGCGGCTTCGCCGCAGGCGGCGAGATCGGCCCGGGCAAGCGGGGCTTTTCGCTCGGAGAATCGGAGCTCGCTATCTCGGCCAACGTCGACGACAAATTCGCGGGCAACCTGATCGTCTCGCTGACGCCGGAGAACACCGTATCGGTCGAAGAGGCCTACGGCATTCTGACCGCGCTGCCCAACGGTCTCACGCCCAAGTTCGGCCGCTTCTTCTCGGGCTTGGGCTACCTGAACGAGCAGCACCAGCACGTCTGGGACTTTATCGACGCGCCGCTCGCGTACCAGGCGTTCCTCGGCGGCCAGTACGGCAACGACGGCGTGCAGCTCAAGTGGGTCGCGCCGACCGAGCAGTTCCTCGAATTCGGCGCCGAAGCAGGCAACGGCGCGGGCTTTCCCGGCTCCGAGCGCAACAAGAACGGCGCCGGCAACGGCGTCGTCTATGCACACATGGGCGGCGACATCGGCGCGAGCCACAGCTGGCGCGCCGGGGTGTCGTACCTGCAAACGCGCGCGCAGGACCGCGAATTCGCACAAACCGACCTTGCCGGCAACGACGCTCAGCTTGGCTTCAACGGCACGAGCCATGTCGCGATCGCCGACTTCGTCTGGAAATACGCGCCCAACGGCAATGCGCAGGACACGAACTTCAAGTTGCAGGGCGAGTACTTCTGGCGGCGCGAGCGTGGCGACCTGACCTACGATCACGACGGCGCGCTCGGGCTGACGCAAACCGCGGCCTACGCCTCGTCGCAGAGCGGCTGGTATCTGCAGGGCATCTATCAGTTCATGCCGTACTGGCGCGTGGGCCTGCGCTACGACCGTCTCGATCCGGGACATGCCGACTACGGCGCGAACGCCGCGTTTCTGGCCACGCCGTCGTTCAATCCGCAGCGCACGTCGGTGATGTTCGATTACACGCCGTCGGAATTCAGCCGCATCCGCCTGCAGCTTGCGCAGGACCGGACGCGCCCGGACGTGACCGACAACGAACTATTCCTGCAATACATCCTGACCTTGGGTGCGCACGGCGCCCATCGTTATTAGGAGAGCGGCGATGAAAACATGGGTGCAATCGGCAGTTTCTGTACTGGCGGCGGCGTGGGTGATCCCGGCGGCGGCGCTGAACGTGTTCGCGACCGTGCCCGAATGGGGCGCGCTCGCGGCCGAGCTCGGCGGCGACAAAGTGACCATCTATGTCGCGACCAACGCGATGCAGGACCCGCATCATATCGAAGCCAAGCCGAGCCTGATCGCGCGGGCGCGCAGCGCCGACCTAGTCGTTGCGACCGGCGCCGAGCTCGAAATCGGCTGGCTTCCGCTGGTCCTGCAGCAAGCCGGCAACCCGAAGGTCCAGCCGGGCCAACCCGGATACTTCGAGGCGAGCGCCGATGGTCGCCCTACTCGACAAGCCGGCACGGCTCGATCGCGCCGAAGGTGACGTGCATGCGGCGGGCGATCCGCACATCCAGACCGACCCGCGCAATATCGCGCGCGTTGCGGGTCCTTTGGCCGCAAAGCTAGCCGAGCTCGATCCGACCAATACCGCGTACTACCAGGCTCGATACAAAGCGTTTTCCGAGCGTTGGAGTGCGGCGATCGCGCGCTGGGAAAAAGAGGCGGTGCCGCTCAAAGGAGTCCCTGTGCTGGTCCAGCACAAGGCGTTTACTTACCTTATCGCGTGGCTGGGCCTGAAGGAAATCGCGGCGCTCGAGCCCAAGCCGGGGATCGAGCCGACGACCGCACATCTGTCGGAAATCCTGGCGATCACGCAGCGGCAACCGGTCAGCATGATATTGCGCGCCACATATCAAAGCGATCGCGCGTCGCAATGGATTGCCGAGCGCACGAAGATCAATGCGGTCGCATTGCCGTTCACTGTCGGAGGCGACGATGCCGCCAAGGATCTGTTCGGGCTGTTCGACGACACGATCCAGCGTCTGCTCAAGGGGGTCCAGTGAATCTCGAAGCAGTCGAGCTGTCGATCCTCCTGCCGGCGCTCGCGGCAGGCCTTCTGGTGACCGCAACCCACGTGCCGCTGGGCATGCAGGTGCTCGCGCGTGGCATCGTGTTCATCGATCTCGCGATCGCGCAAATCGCCGGCTGCGGCGTGCTGCTCGCCGACCGTTTCGGCTTCGAGGCCGAAGGCATCGCCGTCCAGGTCGCTGCGCTGGCTGCGGCGCTGGGGGGAGCGCTGCTCTTGACCTGGACCGAGCGCGTTTGGCCCGAGGTGCAGGAAGCGGTGATCGGCGTCGTGTTCGTTCTCGGGGCGACCGGCAGCGTCCTGCTGCTCGCGAGCAACGTGCACGGCAGCGAGCACTTGCGCGACTTGCTGGTCGGACAGATCCTGTGGGCGCAGCCATCGCGGCTGTTGTGGGCTGCGTTGGTGTACGCGGCAATACTGATGCTGTGGTTCGGCTGGCGCGAGCGCTTGGGCCGCACCGGGTTTTACGTGTTGTTCGCACTTGCCGTTACCGTTTCGGTGCAGTTGGTCGGCCTGTACCTGGTCTTTGCGACACTGATCGTGCCGCCACTGGCGACGCGAGCGATGCAGCGAGGAAGGCTTGCGGTGTCGTGGACGCTCGGCGCCGCGGGCTACGCCGTGGGCCTCGTGCTGTCGACGGCGCTTGACCTGCCCAGCGGTCCGGTCATCGTTTGGATGCTGGTCGTGCTGGGCCTAGCCTGGCACGTCTGGTCGAGCGCAGCGGCGAGACACGGGCTCCGTGGCGGCGCCTAGAGTCACGGCATTCAGCCGCGGATGATAACGGTGCGCCGCAGCGTCGGGCCCCGGATGCCACCCTTGCCGGATAGCCAGAGGCACGTGTCAAATCACCAAACCTCTAATAGCCCTTTGAGTGATTAGGATGAGCGCAGTCTTACTATCGCTAGGGACGTTCGTTTCTACCTTGTTCGGTGGGCTCTTTGCTCTCAAATTTCGCAGCCGGTTGCACTTCATACTCAGTTTCACTGCCGGCGTGCTCTTGGGAGTGGTGAGTTTCGACATTCTGCCCGAGATATTTAGCGTTGCCCATGAAAACGGCATTGATCCAGCCGGGGCGATGATCGCGCTCGTAGTCGGGTTTCTTCTGTTTCACAGCCTCGAGAAGTTCGTGCTAATTCATCACGCGCAGGAGGGAAGCTATTCTGCGCACCATCACCCGCAGGTTGGCATCCTGTCGTCGCTGGCCCTGATTGGGCACAGTTTCATGGACGGCGTCGCGATCGGTATAGCGTTTCAAGTCTCATCCGCCGTCGGCGTCATCATAGCTATCGCCGTGATTGCGCACGATTTCTGCGATGGATTGAATACGGTCAGCTTGATGTTGGTCCATAACAATACGCCACGGCGTTCGTTCACCATGCTCTTGTTGGACTCGCTCGCTCCGGTCCTGGGTGCAGCATCGACGTTGGCCTTTCACGTTCCCGCCTTTGTCTTGGTGCTCTATTTGGGATTCTTCGCGGGGTTCTTGCTATATATCGGTGCCTCCGACATATTGCCCGAAGCCCATTCGCAGGGCCGACCTGGCGACGCTCTTGGACTCATCGGGCTTACTTGTTTGGGGACGGCGTTCATATTCATTGCAGTTCGCGTAGCCGGGTAGCCGGCGGCGCCGGCGATTTCAGTGCGCATCGGCTTGGCATGCCTGGGCAAGCACTGCGGCGGTGCGACCTCCGCGCGCCGCAATCTAGACGCGCGCCCCCGCTATTTTCGCAGCGCCGCGATGCCGCGCTGCAGGCCGTCGAGCGTCAGCGGAAACATCCGTGGGCCGAGGAGCTCCTGCACCATCTGCGTCGAGCGCGTGTATTGCCACGTACGCTCGGGCTCGGGGTTGAGCCAGATCGCGTAGCGGTACGTGGCGATCAACCGCTTCAGCCACGTCACGCCGGGCTCGTCGTTGATGTACTCGACGCTGCCTCCGGGCTGCACCAGCTCGTAGGGACTCATCGCCGCGTCGCCGACGAAGATCAGCTTCCAGTCGCGGCCGTACTTGTGCAGCAGGTCGAGGGTCGCGATGCGCTCGTTGCGGCGCCGGTGGTTATCGCGCCAGACGTGATCGTAGACGCAGTTGTGAAAGTAGAAGTATTCGAGGTGCCTGAATTCGGATTTCGCGGCAGAAAAGAGCTCCTCACAGACGCGGACATGCGGATCCATCGAGCCGCCGACGTCGAGGAACAACAGCACCTTGACCCGATTGCGGCGCTCCGGGCGCAACTGGACATCGAGCCAGCCGGCGTTGCGCGCGGTACGCTCGATCGTCGTGTCGAGGTCGAACTCGTCCGGCACGCCCTGCCGCGCGAAGCGCCGCAGGCGGCGCAAGGCGATCTTGATGTTGCGGGTGTTGATCTCGACCGAGTCGTCGAGGTTGCGGAACGTGCGCTCGTCCCAGACCTTGATCGCGCTGCGGCTCCGGCCTCCCTGCTGGCCGATGCGTATGCCCTCGGGATTGTAGCCGTAGGCGCCGAACGGGCTCGTGCCCGCGGTGCCGATCCATTTCGAGCCGCCTTGGTGGCGCCCCCGCTGCTCGTCGAGCCGCTGCCGAAGTATCTGCATCAACTTCTCCCAGCCGCCAAGCGCTTTGACCAACGCCTTCTCCTCGTCGGTCAGATTGCCTTCGATCATTTTGCGCAGCCATTCCGCGGGGACGTCGGCATGAATATCGAGGATGCCGGAGACACCCTTGAAGTACGCGCCGAACGCGAGATTGAAGCGGTCGTAGAGCGCTTCGTCCTTGACCAGGCAGGTTCGAGCCAGAAAATAGAAGTCGTCGATGCTGGTCGACACCACATCGTGCTTCAGCGCATCGAGCAGCGTGAGGAACTCGCGCGTGCTGACCGGCAGCTTCGCCGATTTGAGATGCAGGAAAAAGTCGATCAGCATCGGATCATCGCCTGGACAGCGCAACGCATTCGTCCGGGAATCGAGTGCGGCGGCATGACGACGCCGGCCGGAAGAAAGGCACTATCGCGCACGGTCGAGCTGGAACCTCAGATGCCGCCGCACCGCCGGCCATTCACCGTCGATGATGCTGTACACGACCGTATCGCGCTTCGAGCCGTCGGGCAGCAGCTGGTGGTTGCGCAGCACGGCGTCCTGTTTCGCGCCGAGCCGCTCGATCGCCGCTCGCGAAGCGTGATTGAACCAGTGGGTGCGAAATTCCACCGCGATGCAGCCGAGCACTTCGAAGGCATGCGTCAGCAGCAGCAGCTTGCATTCGGTATTGATGGCGGTGCGCTGCGCACGCTTCGCGTACCAAGTGTGCCCGATCTCGAGCCGCCGGTTCGCAGCGTCGACGTTGAAATAGCGCGTACAACCAACGACGGCCCCCGTGGCGTTGTCGCGCACGGCAAACGGCATCGCGCCAAGGCGCTCGCGCGTGTCGAGCGCGAGCGAGATGTAGTCGGACATCTTGTCGGGCGGCGCGACCGAGGTGTACCAGAGCCGCCAAAGCTCGCCGTCGGCAGCGGCGTCGCGCAGCGCGGCCTCGTGCTGCGGCCCGAGCGGCTCGAGCGTCGCGCGCTCTCCCTTGAGCGTTACCGGCTCGACGAATGCCATGACGCCACCGCGGTCAGCGGCCCGTCCGCGCCATGAACGCGACGCGCTCGAACAGGTGCACATCCTGCTCGTTCTTCAGCAGGGCCCCGTACAGCGGCGGCACGATGATCTTCTTGTCGTTGCTGCGCAGCGCCTCGGGTGGAATGTCCTCGGCGAGCAGGAGCTTCAGCCAGTCGAGCAATTCGGAAGTCGACGGCTTTTTCTTGAGCCCCGGAATATCGCGCAGATCGAAGAACACCTCGAGCGCTTCCTGCAGCAAAGCCTTTTTCAACCCGGGAAAATGCACGTCGACGATCTGCGCCATCGTCGCCTTGTCGGGAAAGCGAATGTAATGAAAGAAACAGCGCCGCAAGAACGCGTCCGGCAGCTCTTTTTCGTTGTTGCTGGTGATGATCACCGTCGGCCGATGGCGCGCGCTTATCGTCGCCTGCGTCTCGTAGACGTAGAACTCCATCCGGTCGAGCTCGCGCAGCAGATCGTTTGGAAACTCGATGTCCGCCTTGTCGACCTCGTCGATAAGCACGACAGCGGGCGTCTCTGAATCGAACGCCTGCCAGAGGACGCCGCGCTTGATGTAGTGCCCGATGTCGGCGACGCGCTCGTCGCCGAGCTGCGAGTCGCGCAGCCGCGACACCGCATCATATTCGTACAGGCCCTGCTGCGCCTTGGTCGTCGACTTCACGTGCCACTGCACCAGCGGCCGGCCGAGCGAGCGCGCAACCTCCTCGGCCAGCATCGTCTTTCCGGTGCCGGGCTCTCCCTTGACCAGCAGCGGCCGCGCCAGCGTCACCGCGGCATTGACCGCGAGCATCAGGTCGGGCGTCGCGACGTATGTGTCGGTGCCCTCGAACCGCATCGTCATTTCTTCGTGGGGCGCAATCGGCTGCACAGGGGCCTCCTCGCTCGATATTAGCTCACAAAGCGCTGCAGCAGCCAGAGCGCGGCCATGCCGACGCCGATAGTCAACAGCGTGTTGCGCCAGCGCCACGCCACGACGCCGGCGACGAGCGCGGCGATCAGCTTGACGTTTCCGGTGTCGAGCCGCAACTCGCCCGGTGCGGCGAACACGATCGCAGGCACGACGATCGCGGTCAGCATTGCCGCCGGAACATGGCGCAGCGCGCGCGCCAGCAGCGGCGGCATCTCACGCCGGGCGAACAGAGCGATGAACGACAGGCGCGCGGCGAAATTGATCGCGCCGACGACGACGATCAGCGACCAGATCAGGAGCTGGCTAGTTTCCAGGCTCGACCTCCGCCGTCGCGCTGCGCCCGAAAATACGGTCGGCGACGACACCAGCCAGAATGCCGGCCAGACCGGCGCAAATCATCGACAGCCGCATCGGCATCGCATCCAGCGCGATCGCCGCGACGGTCGCGGTCGCGAAGACGATCAGCGCGACGCGTTCGTGGAGCAAAGGCGCGAGCAGCGCGAGAAAGCACAAGGGCACGACGAATTCGAGCTGCCATGAGGCCGGAATGACGGCCCCCGCCAGGATGCCTGCCACCGTGGCGATCTGCCATGCGAGCCACAGAACACCCCCGCCCCCCAGGAAGTACGAGACGCTATCACGCAGGTCGGAGGACTCGCGAAACCGTCGTATGGTCGAGGCGAACGCCTGATCGGTCAGCAGGAATGCGATCAGATTGCGCCATCGGGGATCGACCGGTTTGAGATACGGCGCGAGCGCCGCGCTGTACATCAGGAAGCGAAGGCTGACGACGAAGCACGAAAGCACGATCACGGCGAACGGCGCACCGGCGGCAAGCAGCTGCGCGGCGATGATCTGCGCGGCGCCGCTGAAAATGATCATCGACATCGCGAGCGCGGTTAGCGGCGACGCTCCGGCGCTGAGCGCCCCGACGCCGCAGACCACGCCGAAGGGGATCAGCCCGACGGTCATAGGCAGCATGTCGCGGGCACCTTCGATGAACGCAGAACGGGAAAAATGAGTGCGCATCGGGCCGGGAAAAGCAAAGGGCCTGCGGACGACCATCGCGCTCTCGGCCGCAAGCCCTGCGAGCATTCGCCCCGATTATAGCGCAGCCGCGCGATAATAGCCGTCGCAAACCTGAACGAGGAGTCGTCCGGTGGACCTGCCGACCAATCACTTCAAGCGCGCGATCGCGTCCGGCCGCACGCCACTAGGCGCGTGGCTGGGCAGCGGCGCGCCGTCGACCGCCGAGGCGCTCGGCTGCGCCGGCTTCGACTTCCTGGTCGTCGACATGGAGCACACGCCGATCGACACGCCGCAGATGATCGGCATACTGCAGGCGATCGCCGGGACGCCGGCGCAGGCGATCGTGCGCCCGCCGTGGAACGACATGGTGATGGTCAAGCGCGCGCTCGATGCCGGCGCGCAGAGCTTGCTGCTGCCGTTCGTGCAGAACGCCGACGAAGCGCGACGCGCCGTCGCCTACACGCGCTACCCACCGGAGGGCGTGCGCGGCGTCGCGGGCACGCATCGCGGCAGCCGGTATGGCACGGTGCCCAATTACCTCAAGCGCGCGAGCGAGGAAATCTGCGTGATCGTGCAGATCGAAACGCTGCCCGCGCTCGGCAAGCTGGACGAGATCGCCGCCGTCCCCGGCATCGATTCGATTTTCGTCGGACCGAGCGACCTGTCGGCATCGATGGGCCATCTTGGCGACATCGCCAATCCCGCCGTGCAGGAGCATCTGGCGGCTGCCGCGAAAGCTTGCCGGCGCGCGGGCAAGCCCTCCGGCATCATCGGGCCGACGCCGGAGATGGTGGCGCGCTTCATCGATTACGGCTACTCATGGGTCGCCATAGGGTCGGACATGGGCTTCATGGTCGGGCGCGCACAGGAGTATCTGAGCAGATTTCGTAACGCTGGCGCCGCCGCGGACAAGCCGGCGGGCTCTCGCTGATACGTACGCGCCCGGCGCCGGGTTTTCTTGTTAGGATGCACGTTTCGGCCAGCGGGACCGCGCGATGGAATCGCCGTTCGAGTGCGTGCTCGATGCCAGGGCCAGCCTCGGCGAATGCCCGGTGTGGTCGATCGACGAGCAGGTACTCTACTGGGTCGATATCAATGCGCCCTCGCTCAATCGCTTCGATCCAAAGTCTCGCGTCAATGTCGCGTGGCCGATGCCTTCGTCGATCGGCTCGTTCGCGTTGCGCGAAAAGGGCGGGTTCGTCGCCGCTCTGCGTGACGGCATCTGGCTGGTCGATCGCGCCGGCAGGCTCGGCGACCGCATGGCGGAGCCGCCCTACGATCCGTCGCACCATCGCTTCAACGACGGCCGCGCCGATCGCAGCGGCCGCTTCTGGGCCGGAACGATGAACGAGCGGCGCGACGCGGCCAGCGGAGCGCTCTACTGCCTAGATGATTATTTCACGCTGACCCGCGTGCTGGATGGCATCACCATATCCAACGGGCTCGCTTGGAGCCCGGACGGGCGAACGCTCTATCACGCCGACACGCCGGCCCGCACGATCAATGCATACGCTTTCGACGCCGCTGCGGGCACGGTGAGCGAAAAGCGTGAATTCGCGCGCTTCGAGGGCGAAACCGATCGACCCGACGGCGCAGCGGTCGACAGCGAAGGCTGCTATTGGAGCGCGTTCTATCGCGGTGGCAAGATCGTCCGCCTGTCTCCGCGCGGCGAGCGCCTCGCCGAATACGCACTGCCGGCGAGGTGCCCGACGATGTGCGCATTCGGTGGCCCGGAGCTGCGCACGCTCTACGTGACGACGGCGCGTCAGATGCGCGAGGAGGCGGAGCTCGCGCGGCTGCCGCAGTCGGGCGGCATTTTTGCGATGCCCGTGGATGTGCCGGGATTGCCGGAGCCGAAATTCGCCGGTTGATCGCCTGTCCGCCGAAGCGGAAAGGAATCGACCCTGACGTTGCAGATCCTGGCTGGAGCACCATGCGAATCGACACGCGCGACTACCTTCGGATCGATGCATCCAGCAGCCTCGACGCATCGGCGTCGGGCGCCTCGTTCGCCACCTCGACCGGTGACATCCTCGAGATCGGCAGCTTCGGTCCGGGGATCTTCCGCCTGCGCGTCGGTCCCAACACACGCCCCGACTATGGATTGCTGGCGGCCCGCGCACAGCGCTGCGATGTCGCGCAGCCTTCGCGCGGCGCGTGGACGTTCACGGCAGGCGATGGATCGCTCGAGCTCGCTGGAACCCCGCTGTCGCTTCGACTTCTGCATGCCGGAAAGCCGGTGCTCGCGTCGATCACCGACCGTACTCGCGACGGGCAAACGCGACTGCCGGCGATCGGCCGCGCGCGGCAGGGACAGTCGTGGGTCGCGGCGTACGCGCTGACTTCGGGCGAGCCGGTATACGGCCTGGGCGCACAGACCGGAACGCTCAGCAAGCGCGGCCAACTGGTGCAATCGCAGATCGAGCAGGCCGAGGCCTCGCCGTCCGCACCGGGCGCGAGCATGCCGTTTTGCTGGAGCCCGGGCTCCGGCGGCGGCGCCTGGGGTGTCTACGTCCACACGCCGTCGCGCGTGCTGCACGGCGTCGGTTATCCCGACTGGTCGCAACGCTCCTACGGCCTCATCGTCGACGACGAAGCGCTCGACGTATTCCTGATCGCCGGTCGCGATCCCGCGCAGGTGCTGGAGCGCTACACCGCGCTCACCGGCCGCACGCCGGAAGTGCCGGCGTGGAGTCTCGGCGTATGGGTTGCGCACGCCGACGGCCGGAGCGCCGACGACGCGGCTGCCGCGGCCGCGGATCTGCGCGTGCGCCGCGTCCCTTGCGACGTCCTGACGCTCGACGGCACCGGGCCATGGGATCCGTGGACGTACTTCGACTTTCGATGGGACCCGCGACGCTATCCGGACCCCGCTGTCGCGCTCGCCAAAATCAAGCAGCACGCGCTCAAGGTATGCGTCTGCGAGCAGCCGTCGATATCGATTCACTCGCCGCTGTTCCATGACCTCGCCGCCAGGCGGTTTCTGCTGACGGATGCGGAGGGACGGCCGTACGAGCGCGCTCCCGATACCACCCCCGGGACGGATGCGCCTGCCGGAGCAGAGGTGGCACCGCCGTCGGGCCTGATCGATTTGACCCATCCGGCCGCCTTCGCGTGGTGGCGCAACGCGCACGAGGCATTGTTCAAAGCCGGCGTCGACGTGATCGAGACCGACGGCGGCGGCGACGTACCGGACGATGCGATCGCATTCAACGGCGACACCGGCCAGCGCCTGCGCAACGTCTATCCGCTGCTGTATAACCGCTGCGTTTTCGAAGCGGCCGAAAAGTTCGCGCCGGCGGAACAGGCGCCGCCGCTGGTCTGGAGCAGTGCCGGCTGGAGCGGCAGCCAGCGCCTTCCGGTGCAATGGAGCGGCGAGACGCAGAGCGACTGGGAGGGACTCGCGGCCAGTATCCGCGCCACTCTGTCGAACGGTATGAGCGGCGTGCCGTATCACGCTTGCGAAGTCGGCGGCGGCTATGGCGCGGCGCCCGTGTCGGCGGAGCTCTTTGTGCGCTGGCTGCAGGCCGGCGTTTTCGCTTCGCACCTCCGACTCCGTGCCAACGACGCGCGCGGACCGTGGGTGCTCGACCAGGACCAGGAAAAAATCGCGCTGCAGTGGCTGGAATTCCGCTACCGGCTGCTGCCCTACCTCGGCACCGTCCTGGCGCAGGCGACCAAGACAGGCATGCCGGTCATGCGCGCGATGCCGCTTGCGTTCCCGGGCAACGCGCTGACCCGCGCCCACGATACGCAATTCATGTGCGGCGATGCCTTGCTGGTCGCGCCGATCATCGCCCCGGGGGGCGAAGTGGAGGTCGCGTTGCCCCCGGGAGCATGGTACGAACTCGCGACCCGGCAGCGCCTGGCCGGGCGGCAGGTGATCCGCTACCGCACGGCGCTCGATCGTTTTCCGGTGTTCGGACGCGAAGGGTACGCCCTGCCGCTGGGCCCGGTCGTGCAGCACACCGGAGAAGTCGACCGCGACCATCCGCTGAACGCGCTCTGGTTGTTCGGCAAGCCCGCGCATGCGCTCGACGGCTTCGCGCAGGCCCGCGTCGCCCTTGCCCCCGACGGCGCGACCGTCACGGCGGCGTCCGGCGTGGATGTCGAAGTTTTCGGCGACGCGACCGGGATTCGCATCGACGTGCCCGCTTGAGCGCGGGGCGATGACAGCGCCGACGATCGTCGTCACCATCGGCGAGCCCGCCGGCATCGGTCCCGACCTCGCCGTGCGCCTCGCCGAGCGGACCTGGCCGGCGCGGCTAGTGTTGGCCGGTGATCGTGAACTCCTGCGCGAGCGGGCCCGCAGGCTCGGTGCCGGCGTGCGCCTGGTACCGTATCTTCGCGGCAGCGCCGCGACGCCGGGCGCGCTCGAAGTCGAGCACTTTCCCGTGGCAGTGCCGGTGCAGGCAGGCAGACTCGATGCCGCCAACGCGAAGACGGTGATCGCATCGCTCGATGCCGCGATCACCGGCTGCATGTCGGGTGAATTCGGGGCGATGGTCACCGGGCCGGTGCAAAAAAGCGTCATCAACGACGCGGGGATCCACTTCACCGGCCACACCGAATTCCTCGCGCAGCGCACCGGCGCACCGGGCGTGGTCATGCTCCTGGTCGGCGCCGCGCCGTGGGGATCGCTGCGGGTCGCGCTCGCGACCACGCATCTGCCGCTCGCTGCCGTTCCCGCGGCGATCACCCGCGCGACCTTGACGCAGACATTGCGCATTGTCGTCGCCGATCTCGAGCGGAAATTCGGCATATCGAAGCCGCGTCTCGGCGTATGCGGCCTCAATCCGCACGCCGGCGAAGGAGGCTATCTCGGTCGCGAGGAAATCGACGTCATCGAACCGGCGCTCGCGGCGCTGCGCGCCGAAGGGTTGGACCTCGCCGGGCCGCTGCCGGCCGACACGGTTTTCGTTCCGAACAAGGCGCGCAACTACGACTGCATCGTCGCGATGTACCACGATCAGGGACTGCCGGTGCTCAAGCACGCGAGCTTCGGCCACGGCGTCAACGTCACCCTCGGCCTGCCGATCGTCCGCACGTCGGTCGACCACGGCACCGCGCTCGATCTCGCTGCCGAAGGCGCGCTCGCCCGTGCCGCGGATCCGGGGTCGCTGTTCGCCGCGGTGGATCTGGCGATCGACCTTGCGGCGCGAGCGCGCGCGGCGGGACGCTGACGATAAGCCCGCATCGCCCGCGCAAAAGGTTCGGCCAGCATTTCCTGGCCGATCCGCACTATGTCGAGCGCATCGTCGAGGCGATCGCGCCGAAGCGGGACGATCGCATCGTCGAGATCGGCCCGGGCCTGGGGGCGCTGACCCGGCCGCTGCTCGCCCGGGTCGACCGCCTGGTCGTCATCGAAATCGATCGCGATCTTGCCGCCGCGCTCGCCGCGGAGTTCTCGCCGCAGCGCCTCGCGCTGCACGTGGCCGATGCCCTGACGTTCGACTTCGCGGCGCTGGGGCGCGACCTTCGCGTCATCGGCAACCTGCCGTACAACATATCGTCGCCGCTGCTTTTTCATCTCGCGCAATTCGATGCGCATCTTCGCGACGTCACCGTGATGCTGCAAAAGGAAGTCGTGCAGCGCATGGCTGCGATGCCGGCGACGCCCGACTATGGCCGGCTGTCGGTGATGCTGCAGGTCCGCTTCCGCGTCGAGCGGCTGTTTGTCGTGCCGGCAGGCGCATTCCGGCCGCCGCCCAAGGTCGAGTCGGCGGTGGCGCGGCTGACGCCTCTCGGCGCGGCTCGGCCGGCGCTCTCCGACCCTGCCCTATTCGCGCAATTGGTCGCCGCGGCATTCGGCCAGCGGCGCAAGACCCTGCGCAATGCGCTCAAGCCGTTCGCCGACGAGGCCACGCTGGAGGGCGCGGGCATCGCGCCGGGCGCGCGCGGCGAGACGCTGGCGGTTGCCGATTTCGTCCGCCTCGCCAATACGCTGGCGCAGCGAACGTGAGCTCGGCGCGCTAGCGCCAATCGCGATCGGGCCGGCGGGCCGGCGCCGCAATGCGAACGATCTTGCTCCGGCCCGTCTCGCCGCGAACGAGCTCGACGTTGCGCAAGGCAACGCCGAAGGCTTCGGCCAGAAAAGCGCGCAGTGCGGCGTTGGCCTTGCCGTCGACCGCCGGTGCCGCGACCCGGATTCTGAGCCGTTGCTCGACGCCCTCGCCGCGGACTCCCGCAAGCTCCGTCCGCTTGGCCCCCGGTTGCGCGTGCAATTGCAAGACAAGCGAGCCGTCCGCCGCGGTACGGCACCAGAAGCGATCGGATGGCGCCTGGCCCGGCACGTCAACGGAAGAGCTGCCCGACGGCCTGCTCGAGCCATGCAACCGGCAGCATCAGCGCGAGCTGCGCGAGCACGATGACGATCAGGGGCGAAAGATCGAGCACTCCACCGAGCGGCGGCACGAGGCGGCGGATCGGAGCCAGGAAACGAAACGTCAGCGCATTCAGCACGCCGGCCAGCGGACCGTCGGGCGCGACCCAGGAGAGGAGCGCCTGCAGGAACACGGCCACGATCAGTATCCACAGCGCGGCCTTTAGCAATTCGATCACCGCCAGCGCGGCCAGAGCCGCCGCCAGCGGGAGAGTCAGCGCCGCGGCGCCGAGCGCGGCCAACGCGAGAAGCCACAACAGCTGCGCAAACCAGGCGAAAAAAAGTGACGCCCAGTCCAGGCCGCGAAAACCGGGCAGGACCTTTCGCAGCGGCTTGACCGCCCAGTCGGTCAGCGCAGCGACGGCCTGCCCCAGAGGATTGCGAAACGGCGCGCGCAGGCACTGCATGATGAAACGCAGCAGGGCGGAATATACGATCAGCGCAAAGGCCGTGTTGAGCAGGAAGCGCAGCGCATCGGTAAGCATGGCGCCCGTATCTTAAGTCTCGGATCCGAACCGCTCGCCCATTTCGCGCGCGCGCTCCGCCGCGGCCCGGACCGCGGCGATGATCGCGCCCATCACCTTCGCCTCGTCCATCGCGCCGATGGCGCGTTCGGTCGTGCCGCCTTTGGACGTGACCTGTGCGCGCAAGAGCGCCGGCTCGGATTCGCTCTGCTCGGCCAGGCGCATCGATCCGCTGAACGTCGCATAAGCGAGGCGACGCGCGTCGGCCGGTGCGAATCCGAGCTCGCGCGCCGCCCGCTCGAGCGCTTCGAGAAAATAGAAGACGTACGCCGGGCCGCTGCCCGACACGGCCGTAACGGCATCGAGCTCGTCCTCGCGCTCGCACCACAGCGTTGCGCCGACCGCCTCCAGAATCGACGCCGCGCGCGCCCGTCCCTCGCCGTCGACGCCCGACAGCGCGTACAAGCCGGCGATGCCGGCGCCGATCAGCGCCGGCGTATTGGGCATCGCCCGCACCAGCCGCCGATAGCCGAGCAGCCAGCGCGACAGATCGGCCAGGCGAATTCCCGCAGCGATCGTCAGGACCACCTGCCGCTTGAGCAGCGTCGCCAGCTCGCGCGCGACGGCTCGCACGTGCTGGGGCTTGACCGCGATCACGATCAGGTCCGCGTGGGTGATCGCAGCGGCTTCGACGGCGGCGAAAGTCGCGACACCGAAGCGCGCCGCCACGGTCGCGCGCGTGTCGGGGTTGATCTCGACGACAGAGAGGGCGTTCGACGCCTGACCGCGCGCGACCAGCCCGCCGATCAACGCCCGCGCCATGTTCCCGCCGCCGATGAACGTGATATTCAAATCTTCACCTTCGCCGCAACCTCACCGTGGCCCCCGCCAGTCCCCGCGCGCGATCGCGCTTGCCATGACTTCGCTTCATGCGCGGGGTCCGAACAGCGCGCTGCCGACGCGCACCAGCGTCGCGCCTTCGGCGATCGCCGCCTCGAGATCGGCCGACATGCCCATCGACAAGGTGTCGAGCATAAGCCCTTCGGCCCGAGCGGCGGCGAGCATTTCGCGCAACAGCCGGAATTGCGCGCGTTGGCGCGCGATCTCGGCCGTGGGCGCCGCGATGCCCATGAAGCCTCGCAACGCAAGCCGCGGCAGCGAGGCCACGGCGCGAGCGAGCGCAAGCGCCCCGGCGGGCGCGACGCCGCTTTTGGTCGATTCGGCGCTGATGTTGACCTGCACGCAAATGTCGAGCGGAGGTTGTTGTGCGTCACGTGTAGCCGACAATCGTTCGGCAATCGCCAGGCGGTCGACGCTTTCAACCCATGCGAAATGCGCCGCCGCGGCGCGCGCCTTGTTTCCCTGCAGCGGACCGATCAAGTGCCATTCGATGTCCGCCAGATCGGCGAGCGCGCTCATCTTGGCCGCCGCCTCCTGCACGTAGTTCTCGCCGAAGGCGCGCTGCCCGAGCGCATGGACGGCCCGGATCGCGTCCGCCGGCATGCTCTTGCTCACCGCGAGCAGCCGAATTGTCGCCGGATCGCGGCCCGCGGCGCCGGCTGCCCGCGCGATGCGCTCCTGCACGGCTTGCCACGCCTTCTCGTATGGGCTCATAATCGAATGACGCCGGCATAGCCAGTCCGGGCCCGATGCCTGACGGCGCACCGACGGTGGCCAAAAGGCAAGGGCGCGCACCGGATGCACGCCGCGCCCGGGCGCGGCACCAGGGATTATAAATGGACATTGCCGAACTTCTCGCTTTCGCGGTCAAGAACAAGGCCTCCGACCTGCACCTGTCGGCCGGACTGCCGCCGATGATCCGCGTCCACGGCGACATCCGGCGGATCAACCTGCCGCCGATGGAGCATGAAGACGTGCACGCCATGGTGTACGACATCATGAGCGACGCGCAGCGGAAGACCTACGAAGAGATGCTCGAATGCGACTTTTCGTTCGGCATCCCCAACCTGGCACGCTTCCGCGTCAATGCGTTCAATCAGGAGCGCGGCGCCGCGGTAGCGTTCCGGACGATTCCGTCCAAGGTGCTGTCGCTCGAGGAGCTGAACGCGCCGAAGGTGTTCGCCGACCTGACGACGCGGCCGCGCGGACTGATCCTGGTCACCGGGCCCACCGGCTCCGGCAAGTCGACGACCCTCGCCGCGATGGTCAACCATGTCAATGAGAACGAATACGGGCATATCCTCGCGATCGAGGATCCGATCGAATTCCTGCACGAATCGAAGAAATGCCTGATCAACCAGCGCGAGGTCGGCCCGCACACCTTGTCGTTCGCCAACGCGCTTCGCGCCGCGCTGCGCGAGGACCCGGACTATATCCTGGTCGGTGAGATGCGCGATCTGGAGACGATCCGGCTCGCGCTGACCGCCGCCGAAACCGGTCACCTGGTGTTCGCCACGCTGCACACCAGCTCCGCGGCGAAGACGATCGACCGCATCATCGACGTGTTCCCGGCGGCGGAAAAGGACATGGTCCGCGCGATGCTGTCCGAGTCGCTGGTCTCGGTGATATCGCAGACGCTGCTCAAGACCAAAGACCAGCAGGGCCGCATCGCCGCGCACGAAATCATGATCGGCACCCCGGCGATCAGGAACCTGATCCGCGAAAACAAGGTCGCGCAGATGTATTCGTCGATCCAGACCAGCCAGGCCGTCGGCATGCAGACGCTGGACCAGTGCCTGACCGAGATGGTTCGTCGCAACCAGATCGCCCTGTCCGAAGCGCGGGCCCGGGCGGTCAACAAGGACCTGTTCGGCGGCTGACCGGCAGACCTGCGGTCGACGTAACGCAAAGGAACGGCCCATGGAACGAGAAACCGCGACCAAATTCATCCACGAGCTGCTCGACCTGATGGTCAAGCAGAAAGGCTCGGACCTCTTCATCACCGCGGGCTTTCCGCCCGCGATCAAGGTCGACGGAAAGATCGCCCCGGTCTCGAAGACCGCGCTGACGCCGCAACATACGATCGAGATCGTGCGCGAGCGTGATGAACGACAAGCAGGCAGCGGAGTTCGAGTCGACCAAGGAATGCAACTTCGCGATCAGCCCGCCGGGCATCGGCCGCTTTCGCTGCAATGCGTTCGTGCAGATGGGCCGCGTCGGGATGGCGATGCGCACGATCAACACGACGATACCCACGTTCGACGAGCTCAACCTGCCGCCGGTGCTCAAGGACGTGACGATGAGCAAGCGCGGCATCATGCTGTTCATCGGCGCCACCGGCGCCGGCAAGTCGACGTCGATGGCGGCCCTGCTCGGCTACCGCAACGAGAACAGCTACGGCCACATCATCACGATCGAGGATCCGATCGAATTCGTGCACGAGCACAAGAACTGCATCATCACGCAGCGCGAAGTCGGCGTCGACACCGACGGCTGGCAGATCGCGCTGAAGAATTCGCTGCGCCAGGCGCCCGACGTCATCCTGATCGGCGAGGTGCGCGACCGCGAGACGATGGATTACGCGGTCGCGTTTGCCGAGACAGGACACCTTTGCCTTGCCACGCTGCACGCCAACAGCACCAACCAGGCGCTCGACCGGATCATCAACTTCTTTCCCGAGGAGCGGCGCGCGCAGCTACTGATGGACCTGTCGCTCAACATTCGCGCCTTCGTCGCGCAGCGTCTGATACCGCGGCGCGACGGCCGCGGCCGCGTGCCCGCGGTCGAGGTGATGCTGAATTCGCCGCTTATCTCGGACCTGATCTTCAAGGGCGACGTCTCCGGCATCAAGGAGATCATGAAAAAGTCGCGCGAGCTCGGCATGCAGACCTTCGACCAGGCGCTGTTCGACCTCTACGAAGGCGGCCTCATCACTTACGAAGACGCGCTGCGCAACGCCGACTCGCTCAACGACCTGCGGCTGGAAATCAAGCTGCACGGCAAGGACGCGAAAAACCGCAACATCATGGCGGGTATCGGCAATCTCGATATAGTGCAGTAGCACGCCTGAGCGCGGAGCAGGGGTCCCCGCTTGCGGGGATGCGACCGCGAAGGCGGGCAAGCGGGCGACACGCCACGCAAGCATTCACTCGCCGAAGAAAGAGCCTGCCGCGCGAGCCACCCGGCGAGGGGCCCCGTGCGCAGCACGGGGGATCCCGCGCGCGCACATCGTCCGGACACGGCCTACAATAGCGCCATGGCCGGCCTCGATCCCCGCAGTGCTATCCCCACCGAGATCAAGCTCCACCAGTCGTCACGGCTGTTGGAATTGACCTTCGCCGACGGCAGCAGCTATCGCCTGCCCTACGAGTTCCTGCGCGTCTATTCACCGTCGGCCGACGTGCGCGGACACGGCCCCGGTCAGGAGACGCTGCAGGTCGGCAAGTGCCAAGTGACGATCACCGACGTGGAAGCGGTCGGCCATTACGCGATCCGGCCCAAATTCTCCGACGGCCACGACACCGGAATCTATTCGTGGGACTACCTGCACGAGCTTGGCGAACGACAGGGGCCGATGTGGCAGCAATATCTCGAACGCATGCAAGCGGCAGGCGCGAGCCGCGAGCCGGACGCCAACGCGGCGCCACCGACAGCGGCGGCGCATTCGTGCGGCCACCGGCACTGACGCGCTGATGCGGCGATGAGCGACCAGACGAACTTCGGCTACGAGCAGGTGACGCCCGAGGAAAAGACCAGGCGAGTCAGGGGCGTATTCGATTCGGTGGCGAGCCGATACGATCTGATGAACGACCTGATGTCGGCCGGCTTGCACCGCGCCTGGAAGCGCTTCGCGATCGAGGCCTCGGGCGTTCGCGCCGGCGCGCGCGTGCTCGATGTCGCCGGAGGTACCGCCGATCTCGCCCGGTTGTTCGCAGGACGCGTCGGTCCCACGGGTAGCGTCGTGCTGACCGACATCAACGGCGCGATGCTCGCAGCGGGGCGCGACCGCATGCTCAACGAAGGCCGGCTGATGCCTGCAGTGCAATGCAACGCCGAGGCGCTGCCCTTCGCCGCCGGTAGCTTCGATTGCGTCAGCATCGCCTTCGGCCTGCGCAACGTCACGCGCAAGGAGGCGGCGCTCTCCGAGATGCGCCGCGTACTGCGTCCCGGCGGCGTCGCGCTGGTCCTCGAGTTCAGCCGCGTCTGGGCGCCGCTCAAGCCCGCGTATGACTGGTACAGCTTCAGCGTGCTGCCCCGGCTGGGGCAGCTCGTCGCCGACGACGCGGCGAGCTATCGCTACCTCGCCGAGTCGATCCGCGTGCACCCCGACCAACAGACGCTCGGCACCATGATGGAAGACGCCGGGTTCGAACGCGTCGAATGGTTCAATCTGAGCGCGGGGGTCGTCGCCCTGCATCGCGGTTACGTCTTCTGATGGCCCGTACGACGCGTGTCGCCGCCGGCCTCGCCAACCGCGCGCTCGCGCGCGAGGACTGGGCACGAGAGCGGCTCGCCGCGCACGCCGGCCGCAAGCTCTCCATCGTCGCAGGACCTGCGGCGCTGACCATGGTGGTCGAAGCCGACGGCAGCTTTGCCGACACCGAAGATGCACCCGACCTGACGCTGACCATTCCGGCATGGCGCGTGCCGGCGCTGCTGGCGCGTCCCGAGCGCTGGAACGAGCTTGTCGTCGCGGCGGGAGATGCCGGGCTTGCATCGACGATCGGCGAATTGGCGCAGACGCTGCCGTGGTTCGTCGAGCGCTCGCTTGCGCGCGTATTCGGACCTATCGTCGGCGCCCGGATGGCCGATGCCGGCCGTCGACTGCTCGCGTTGCCCGGTTACGCCGCCGAACGGGCCGGCGCGAGCTTCGCGAGCTATGCCAGCGAGGAAGCCGATCTGATCGCCGGCGCACGCGCCGGCGGCGATTTCGCCGCGCAGGTCGCGGCGCTCGCGGCACGGGTCGACACCTTGGCCGAGCGTATCGACCGTCTCGCCAAGCCGACGCCGGCGAAACGGCGCTAAAGCGCGCGAACCGTCCACCGCGTCACGGAATGCGGTGCGTGCCTCCAGTGACGGCGAGGAAAACTTCGCGCAGGAACATGCCGAGGCAGGCGACGATGGCGAGCATCGCGAGGATGAAGAACACGGCGACCATTTTCGCCAGGTCGACCGCCATCAGCGCGCCGACGAACGCGCCAGCGACGACCAGGCAGATCAACAGACCGCCCAGACCAGCCGCCAGCAGCGCGAAATAGATCAGGCGTATCCGCCGCGCCAGCAGCGCGAGCTCCGCGCGGTCGTCGTCACTGCGCAGCCCGGCGTTGCCGCGGACGCGACCGAGGATCAGGCGCCGGCGGTCGATGCCGCGGCCGAGCCGGATATTAAGCGCGTTGATCAGGGTCGCGATCGCCGTGAGCAGAAATACCGGCGCCACCGCGAGCTGGATGACATGGGTGATGTCGGTCAAATGCGTTTCCAGGCCCATGCGCTTCCCGACGCCGAGAGTTTGGACGGCGCAACCGCGAATCTACGCCGGAGCGCAGTCCCCATCAATCGGCGCGGCGCGGTTTCCAGCCTTCGCCGGGACGCGCGCACCGCACCTTTCCCTTACAATCGGCGCCATGCGCTCGCTCCGGCTCGTCAAGATACTGCGCGTCGCGCTCAAGTACGGGCTCGACGAATTCCTGCTCGGGCACGAACGCTTTCACTGGCTGCGGCCCACAGCGCGGGCGGTCACATTCTGGCGCGACGTCTCGGCGCCGCGCGCCGAGCGGCTTCGTCTCGCGCTGCAGGATCTCGGCCCGATCTTCGTCAAGTTCGGACAGATGCTGTCGACGCGGCGCGACTTGCTGCCGACAGACATCGCCGACGAGCTGGCCAAGCTGCAGGACCAGGTGCCGCCGTTTCCTTCAGACCAGGTGATGGCGACACTCGAGCGCGTCTACGCAAAGCCGGTGGACCGGGTATTCAAATCGTTCGATCGCAGCCCGGTCGCCAGCGCCTCGGTCGCGCAGGTCCATCTGGCCGAGCTTCCCGACGGCACGCCTGCTGCGGTCAAGATCCTGCGGCCCACCATCGCGGCGACGATAGACAAGGATCTCGGCTTGATGCAGATGGGCGCGATGCTGATGGAGAAGCTCTGGTCCGACGGCAAACGACTGAAGCCCCGCGAAGTCGTGGCCGAATTCGAACGCACGATTCACGACGAGCTCGACCTGTCGCGCGAGGCGGCAAATTGCTCGCAGCTGCGCCGCAATTTCGCGCACTCTCCGCTGTTGCTCGTGCCCGAGGTGTACTGGGACTGGTGCAACAGCGACGTCATGGTGATGCAGCGCATGGAGGGGACGCCAATCAGCCACAGGGCACGCCTCGTCGAGCAGGGCATCGACATCAAGCGGCTGGCGCGCGCCGGCGTCGAGATTTTCTTCACGCAGGTGTTTCGCGACGGCTTCTTTCACGCCGACATGCATCCCGGAAATATCTTCGTCGCCGTCGATGCGCCGAACCGGGGCAAGTACATCGCGCTGGACTTCGGCATCATGGGCACGCTGTCCGAGCAGGACAAGAGCTATCTCGCGCAGAATTTCCTGGCGTTCTTTCGCCGCGACTACCGTCGCGTCGCGACCACCCACATCGAGTCCGGCTGGGTGCCGCCGGACACGCGGGTCGACGAGCTGGAAAGCGAAATCCGCGTCGTCTGCGAGCCGATCTTCGACCGCCCGCTGAAGGAGATTTCGCTGGGCCGGATTCTGGTGCAGCTGTTCAAGGCATCACGCCGGTTCAACGTCGAGATCCAGCCGCAGCTTGTGCTGCTGCAGAAGACGCTGCTCAATGTCGAAGGCCTGGGCCGGCAGCTCGATCCCGATCTCGATCTCTGGGTGACCGCCAAGCCGTTCCTCGAGCGCTGGATGCACGACCAGATCGGCTGGCGCGCGGTCGAGCGGCGCCTGCGCGACGAGGCGCCGTTCCTCGCGACCGCGCTGCCGCTGCTGCCGCGCCTGCTCTATCAGCGACTCGCCAACCCGCCAGTGGCGTCCGAGACGGCGATCCGCGAATACGCGGCGACGCAGCGGGTGCGCAATCGCTGGCTGGCGCTGATCGCGCTGCGTGGTCGCGGTAACGGCAGCAATGCTGATCTGGCGCGGCTGGTGATCGCCGTGCGCTACAATCGCCCGCCACGCAGCCGCGCGGCTTAGTCTTACTTCGACTTCGGCGCGGCGTTACCCACCGCGACCTTGTAGCGATTGCACGCGGACCCGCTGGCCTCGGACGCAACGTCTTGTGCTGCTCCTTGGCGCGCGCTTCCATCTCGGCCTGGTGCTGCTTTTCGTAGGTCTCGCAATCGTCCAGCGTCTTGAAGCTTTGCAGCTTCTTGCGGTGCGCGGCGCGCTCGTCATCGGTCATCATGCTGCCGGGACGTACTCGATGCGTCGTCCGTCGCCGCCGCCTTCGGGCCGCCGCTCTTGCCTGCGTATTTCTTCGCCATCGCCGCTCCGCTTCTTTTCCTGCGCCTTCATGTAGGCTTCGGCGTTGACGCGTCCTGTCCTTGGTGCCCACGTTCTTGGCCGCGGCTGCGCCTGTCACCGGTGCCGGTTGGTGCACGGCGTCCTTCTTGGCCGGCTCGGCCGGAGCCGCGGTTTGCGCTAGCGCACATTCGCCGGCCAGAAGCGCAGCAATTCCAAATATCAGATATTTCATCGTTGCCTCACCATGTTGATTGAACACGAAAACCTGCTATTTTGACTTCTGCGGACCCTGTCTGACCGGCCCGACCGTCGTTTCGTTCCACACCAGCGCGACATCCTGCCCGCGTCGGACCAGGCGCTCAAGCGCGCGCTTCTGCGCCGCGCTGTGCACGCATCCTTGCAGCGTGACAAACTTGCGCGTCGTCGTGACCCAGATGCTCGTATCGCGAAAATGCACATCGTTGCGTATCGCGGCGACAACGCGCGCGTTTATCTCCGGGTCGTGCTTGTAGCTGCCGCCGCACTCGCACGTCCCCGCGAGACAGCACGAGGTTCCGCGCTCGACGCGCTGGTGCGCCTGCGCGCGCATCTGCTCGAGGGTCAGCGTCGGCGGTGGCACCGTCGGGCACGCGGCGAATCCCGCCGTCGCCTGCTCGAACGGATCGAGCTGATAACTGTCGGCCGCGGCAAGCGACGCCGGGAGCGCCGAGGCCACCGCGACGATCGCAGTCAGCCGTCGCATCGCGTGCATTCGCATCAGCATCCACCGTCGCCGATCAACGTCCGGCGGCGGCGATCGGTTGACACCGATAGTCGCGGCTGCCGGGCGGCATCTCCGGCCGAAAGGGCTCATTTTGCTACAATCCGGCATCTTCTGAACGGGCCGAGTCCGTCCGCGATGGCGCTGCTCGAAATCCAGAACGTGACGCGCCGATTCGGCGAGTTCACCGCGGTCGACGGCGTCAGCATCGACATCGAAGCCGGCGAGTTTTTCACCCTGCTCGGTCCGTCCGGTTGCGGCAAGACGACCTTGCTGCGCATGATCGCGGGATTCGATCTGCCCGACGGCGGGCGCATCATGCTCAACGGGCACGACCTGGCCGATCAGCCGCCCGAAGGACGCCCGGTACGCACGGTGTTCCAGAGCTACGCGCTGTTTCCACATATGACGGTCGAAGGCAATATCGCGTTTCCGCTGCAAATGGCGAAGACGCCGGCGGCGGCGATTCCCGGCAAGATCCAGGAGGCGCTCGAGGATGTTCGCCTGACGGGCTTCGGCAAGCGCTACCCGCACGAGCTTTCCGGCGGCCAGAAGCAACGGGTAGCCATCGGGCGCGCGCTGGTCACCCATCCGACGGTGCTGCTGCTCGACGAGCCGCTGGCGGCACTCGACGCGAAGCTGCGCGAGGAAATGCAGATCGAACTGATCAATTTGCAGAAGGAAGTCGGCATTACCTTCGTCTACGTGACTCACGACCAGACCGAGGCACTCGCGCTGTCGCACCGCATCGCGGTAATGAACAAGGGCCGCGTCGAGCAGATCGACGAACCCTCGCGCATCTACAGCTTTCCGACGTCGCGTTTCGTCGCCGACTTCATCGGCACCTGCAATCTGCTCGAGGGGTCGATCGTGGCGAATTCGGACGGCATCGTCGCGATCGAGGTCGACGGCCTCGGCACAGTGCGCGTCGCGTCCACGGCGCCATCCGCGGACGCTCGTCGCAGGCACGATCGCGCTGCGCCCTGAAAAGATCCGCGTGCAGGCAGCATCGTCCGCGGGCGCCGATCGTGCGGACAACCAGTTCCTCGGCACCGTCACCGAATACCTGTACCTGGGCGATGTGACCGTGTACATCGTCGCTACGCCCGGGGGCCGCAAGCTCGAGACGCTGCTCGCCAATTCCGGTGCGGGACGCACGAAGTTTTTCGAGGTTGGCGATGCCGTCGAAGTGAGCTGGCCGGTCGAAGCCGGCCACTTTATCGGCCGATGAGGGCGCCATGAAGAGCCCTACGCCCGGTGCCGCCCGTTCGATCATGGCGCGCGCCAGCGTGGGCCGATGGCTCGTCAGCGGACCGCCGCTGCTTTATCTGCTGGTTTTCTTTGCGGCACCGGCGCTGATCATGGTGCTCGCCTCGTTTCGCACGCCGGGAGATTTCGGCGGCCTCGCTCCACTGATCGAGGATGGCAGGCTCGATCTCAATCTCGACAGCTACGCGCGCTTTTTCACCGAATCGGTCTATGCGCAGATTTTCGTCAAGTCGGTCTGGTATGCGCTGCTGACTACGCTTTTCTGCCTGCTGCTCGCGTATCCGCTGGCCGCGCTGATCGCCCGCAGCGCGAAAAAACATCGCGGCCTCCTGCTTCTGCTGGTGATCCTGCCGTTCTGGAGCAACTTCCTGATCCGCATATACGCCTGGATGATCATCCTGGGCCCGAATGCCGCGTTGGCCAAGACCGTCAACGGTGTGCTGGGCTGGTTCGGCCACGAGCCGGTGCCGTTGCTGTTCAGCTCGTTCGCAGTGCTCGTTTGCCTGGTCTACGTCCACCTGCCGTTCATGGTGCTGCCGCTGTACGCCAACCTGGAAAAGCACGACCAGGCACTGCTGGACGCCGCGCAGGATCTGGGCGCCGGTGCCTGGCAGCGGTTCTGGCGCATCACGTTCCCGCTGTCGCTGCCCGGCGTCTATGCCGGCGCGGCGCTTGTGTTCATTCCCGCGCTGGGCATTTTCGCGATCCCGGACATTCTCGGCGGCCCGGAAGACAGCCTGATCGGCAACGTCATCAAGCAGCAGTTTCTCGAGACGCGCGACTGGCCGTTCGGCAGCGTGCTGTCGATCGTGCTGACCGTCGCGGCGCTGGTGCTCGCCGGCGCCGCGGCGTGGGTGGGCCGCGGCAGCTTGGGGACGCCGTCCAGCGCGGAGCCGGCCCGTGCGTAGGCGCCCGATCGGACTCTGGGCGGCGGCGCTGGCCGGCTATGCCTTCCTCTACGTCCCGCTGCTCATCGTCGTCGTTTACTCGTTCAACGATTCGCGCCTGAACGCCGAGTGGGTAGGATTTACGTTCGACTGGTACGACAAGCTGTTTCACAACCAGGACATGCTGCTCGCCGCCGGCAATTCGCTGCTGATCGGATTGACCGCCAGCGCCGTGGCGACGGTGCTCGGCACGATGGCGGGGCTCGCGATGTACCGCTACCGGACCCGGCTGTTGTCGATCCTCGTGCTCGCCCCGATCGCCATTCCCGAGATCCTGATGGGCGTCTCGCTGCTGATCTTTTTCGTGCTGCTCAACATCACGCTGGGACTGGTCTCGGTGGCGCTCGCCCACATCGCGTTCTGCATCGGCTTCGTCGCCATCGTGGTGCGCTCGCGGCTCGCCGGAATGGACGAGAGCCTGACCGAGGCCGCGCGCGACTGCGGTGCGTCGCCGCTGAACGCCTTTCGCTATGTGACGCTGCCGCTTATCATGCCGGGCGTGATCGCCGGCGCGCTGATGGCATTCACGCTGTCGATCGACGACTTCGTCATCACTTTCTTCACCGCCGGCGCCGGAACCGTGACCTTGCCGTTGCAGATCTACTCGATGATCAAGATCGCCGTCACACCCGAAGTCAATGCGGTGTCGACACTCTTGATGCTGTTGACGCTGGCGCTCATCATTGTCGCATCGAAACTGTCGCCGAGCCTGCTCGGCACGGATGAGGAGAACGCATGAAAAAGCTTATATCGATGCTTGCTGCCGCGCTGATCGCCCTGCCAGCCGTCGCCGCCGGCGACAAATTCCACCTGTACAACTGGAACAACTACATCGCTCCCGAGACGATCAAGCGCTTCGAGGATTCGTGCAAGTGCGAGGTCGTCCAGACCTACTATTCGGACAACGAGGAGCTGCTGGCCAAGCTCGCCGCCGGCGCCAAGGGCTACGACATGCTGGTGCCGACCAGCAACGCCGTGCAGGCGTTGATCAAGGGCGGGCAGCTCAAGCCACTCGACAAGTCGCAGCTGCCGAACCTGAAGAACATCAATCCGATCTACCTGAACACGCCGTTCGACCCGGGCAACAAGTATTCGGTGCCGTACGCGATGTCGACGACGATCATCGGCTACAACGACGTCAAGATGAAGGAGCTCGGATTGCCGACCGATACCTGGGCCGTCATCTTCGACCCGAAGTATCTGGAGAAGGTCAAGGGTCGCGTCACCGTGCTCGACAGCTCCGGCGAGCTGTTCGCCGCGGCGTTCAAGTATCTCGGCTACTCGGCCAACGACGTCGATCCGAAGCACTGGGACGAGGCGTCGGCACTGATCAAGAAGGCCAAGCCGTACTGGGCGGCGTTCAACGCGTCGTCGTACATCAAGGAGCTGACGGTCGGCAACATCTGGCTGGTGCACGGATACTCGAACGACATCTTCCAGGCGAACCTCGACGCCCAGGCGGCCAAGCGACCCTTCCATATCCTGCAAGGGATGCCGAAGGAGGGCGCGGTGCTCGCCGTCGACAACATGGTCATCCACAAGGATGCGCCGCGGCCGGATCTCGCCCTCAAGTTCATGAACTTCATGCTCGAGGGCAGGAATTCCTCCGAGTTGACCAATCTGATCGGTTCCGGCAATCCGAACCTCGACGCGGTCAAATACATCAAGCCGGAGATCCTGAAGAACCCGGCGATCTTTCCGGACAAGGCCGTCGAGGCCAAACTCGAGCAACTGAAGGAACTGACCTCGGCGCAGCGGCGCTTGCGAAACCGGCTGTGGACCGAGATCAAGGCGGGACGCTGAGCGCTTGCGTCACTGATGCAATCACCCTGCGGCCGCTCACCGGCGCTGCGGCGGAAATGTCGGCGCTGCAGTGCGTGCTGGAAGCGGCGCCGGCGTACTTCCGGATCGTGAGCGGAGGGCCGCCGCGGCCGGCCGAAGCGCAAAGCCTTTTCACCGCCTTGCCGCAGGGCAAGGGCTACGACGACAAGTTCGTCTGGGGTCTGTACTCCGGCGCCGCAATGATCGGCTGTGCGGACGTGATCCGCGGCTATCCGACGTCCGACAAGGCGGTGATCGGCTTGCTGCTGCTTGCCGAGCCGTGGCAGCGGCGCGGGCTGGGTCGCGCGTTCGCGACGCTGGTCGAGCAGGCGATCGCGGGCTGGGGAACCATCCGATTCCTGCGCATCGGCGTCGCGCTGGGCAATCCGGTTGCGCTGAGATTCTGGCAGCGGATCGGCTACGTCGAAACCGGCGAAGTGAAGCCGGCCGAATCCACAGGCGTGATGGTGGCCGTCCTGGAAAAGCCCGTTGATGCGGATCGACGCGCATGCCTGACGTCGTCGTCAAGCCGCTTGCCCCTGCGCTCGCCGCCGACTATCTCTCCTTTTTCGATCACGAGCGCGGCCCGGCGTTCGCCGACAACCCGGAGTGGGCCAAATGCTACTGCCACTTCTACGAAGTGCCGGTGGCAATCGATTGGCCATCGTTGTCGGCAGCGCAGAACCGCATCGCGATGCAGGCGCGGATCGAGGTCGGCGAAATGGAAGGCTTCTTGGCCTTCGCCGGCAACGAGCCGGTCGGCTGGCTGAACGCCCAGCCTCGCCACAAGCTGCCGCATTGCTTCGACCGCATGCGCATCGCTGCGACGCCGCTGCCGTGCGCGCCGTACGAAGCCGCCGTCGTCGTCTGCTTCATCATCGCGCCGGCGTGGCGGCGGCGCGGCGTCTCACGGGCGTTGCTGGCCGAGGCCTTGTCGTCGCTTGCCGCGCGCGGCTTCAAGCTCGTCGATGCCTTTCCGTTCAAGGCGGGCGACAGCGAACGTGGCGCCGATCATTACCACGGCGCACTGACGATGTTCACTGCCGCCGGATTCGCGCCGCTGGCCGAAACCGACACGATCACCGTCGTTCGCAAGTTTCTGCGCTGATCGGTCCCGTGCCTGAAAGCCTGCGTCCCTCCCGCCTACCGGAGTATTTCGCCGGCTTGTACGCCTTGCTGATCGTCTACGCGAGCCTCGAGTCGTTCTCGGGCTGGATGGCGCCGCTGCCGGGCACGCCCTTCTTTCTGTTGGCGCCGTGGCCGCCGCGCTTCACCCGCTTCGACGTCGTCGTCAATCTCCTCGCCTATGCGCCGTTCGGGTTTTTCGTCGCCTTGTCGGGCCGCCGCACGGCGCTCGTTCGCCTGACGGCGGCGACCGTTGCGGGCCTGTTGCTTTCGTTCGCGATGGAGACGATGCAGATGTTCATTCCCACCCGTGACGCCAGCACGATGGACCTGATCTGCAACACGGTCGGCGCAAGCTTCGGCGGTCTGTCCGCGATCGCCTTCGATCGCACGCCCGGTTCGCGCGACCGTCTCCGCCTGGCGTCGCCGCGTGTTCGTCGATGGCCGCAGCGCCGACCTTGGCCTCGCCCTGCTGGCGATCTGGCTGGTAGCGCAATTGAATCCCGGCATCCCGTTGTTTGCCGCGACGTTCGACCCATCGCTCGAGCTCACGCGCGATCTGCCGGGGACACTGTTGCAGGCGGCCGAGAGCGCGTTCAATGTAGTCGGCGTCGGCCTGTTTCTCGCGCTGCTGCTGCGCCAGCGGCGGTTTGTCGGCGGCGCGGTGCTGATGCTGATCGGCATGGCGCTGATGCTCAAGGGCATCGCCGCAAGTATGCTGATCAGGCAGTCGGTGCTCGAAACATGGATCAAGCCGGGCGTCTCGCTCGGCGTGGCCGCCGGTGCGCTGGTGCTGCTGCTCGCGGTCTGGCTGCCGCGGCCGGCCCGGACGACGCTGTGCGCGATATCGCTGCTGGCCTCGCTCGTCGCACCGCTGCTCGCGCCCGACATGTGGCATGCCCGCGCGCCGCTCGCTCTATTCGATTGGCCATATGGCCAACTGCTGAATTTCAACGGGCTGACGCACGCGGTGCTCGTCGCGTGGCCGATCTTGGCGAGCATTTACGTGCTGTCCGTCGCCGCTCGTCGCGCCGGCGTAAGCGACTGACTGCACACCGCGTATAATTTCGCGTTTGCCGATACGAGGTTGATCCGATGGTGCGCGGCGAAGAGCGTATGTCGATCGCCGGCCCCGCCGGCGCGCTCGAGCTTGCGCTCAATCCGCCGGCCCACGCGCCTCGCGGCATTGCACTGATCGCCCATCCGCATCCGCTGCAGGGCGGGACGATGGACAACAAGGTCGTGCAGACGCTCGCGAAAACCTTCGCGGGCCTGGGCTACGTCAGCGTCCGATTCAACTTTCGCGGGGTCGGCGGCAGCGCCGGTACATTCGACGATGGCGTCGGAGAGACCGACGACGCGCTGGCCGCGCTGTCCCACGCCCGCGCCCGCGCCGGGTATGGCGATCTCCCGGTGGTTCTCGCCGGATTTTCGTTCGGGACGTTCGTCCAGACACGCGTCGCGCAGCAAGTGCCCGCGGAGCGCATGGCGCTGATCGCTCCCGCAGTTGCGCGGTTCGGCACGGCGACCGTTGCCGCGGATACGATTGTCATTCACGGCGAGGAGGACGACGTGGTCGCGCTTGCCGACGTGTTCGCCTGGGCGCGCCCGCAGCAGCTGCCGATCATCGTCTTTCCCGGCTGCGGCCACTTCTTCCACGGCAGGCTACCGCAGCTAACGCGGGTCATCAGCGGCATGTGGCAGTGAACGACGCCCGCGAGACCCGGCTCGCCCGCATGCAGGCGGCAGGATCCGGCGACGTCGTGCTCGCCGTGGCCGGCCTGCGCAAATCGTATGGCGACAACGAGGTCGTGCGCGGCCTCGATTTCGCGATTCGTCGCGGCGAATGCTTCGGACTGCTCGGACCCAATGGGGCGGGCAAGACGACCACGCTGCGCTGCTGCCTGGGACTCACCGACCCCAACGCCGGAACGATCACGCTGGTCGGCGAGCCGGTGCCCAAGGCCGCGCGTGAAGCGCGGATCCGCGTCGGCGTCGTGCCGCAGATGGACAACCTGGATCCCGACTTCACCGTGATCGAGAATCTTCGCATCTACGGCCGTTATTTCGGCATTCCCGCGTTGACGCTGTCCGAGCGCATACCGCGACTGCTCGACTTCGCCGGCCTCGCGAGCAAGGGCGCGGTGAGCATCCGCACGCTGTCCGGCGGCATGAAGCGACGCCTGACGCTCGCACGCGCGCTGATCAACGATCCCGAGCTCTTGATTCTCGACGAGCCGACCACCGGGCTCGACCCGCAGGCGCGACACCTGATCTGGGACGGTCTGCGCCAGCTGCTTTCGCAAGGCAAGACGATCCTGCTGACCACGCATTTCATGGACGAGGCCGAGCGCCTGTGCTCGCGGCTGGCGGTCATCGATCACGGCCGCATGATCGCGAGCGACACCCCGCGCGCGCTGATCGCAGCGCACGTCGAGCCGGAGGTGGTCGAAGTGTACGGCGACGAGGCGCGCACCTGGGCCGATGCGCGCGGTCGCGCGCTGGCGGACCGGATGGAAATCGCCGGCGAGACGGCATTCTGCTATGCGAAGGATGCCGCCCCGCTGCTGAGCGACCTGAATCGACAGAACGGCGTCCGCTACCTGCATCGCCCGGCCAATCTGGAGGATCTGTTCATCAAGCTCACCGGGCGCGAGCTTCGCGACTGAAGCGGTTCGCTGCCTGGGCCACGTGGCGCCAACCGTCGCCCGCTCGGCGGCATGACGCGACTGCCCGCGCTATACTCGTCGCCGCCCAAGTTCCCCACGCTCCGATGATCTCCGCTTCGCTTATGCGCGCGCCCGAGCTTTCGCTGCGCTGGATACCCGTCTGGCGCCGCAACCTCTTGGTCTGGCGCAAGCTCGCGATTGCCTCGGTGCTGGGCAACATCGCCGATCCGCTGCTGTACATGCTGGCGCTGGGCTACGGGATCGGCAGCTTCGTGCCCGAGGTGGGCGGGATGAAGTACATCGCCTTCATCGGCACGGGCATGGTCTGTCAGAGCGCGATGTTCACCTCGTCATTCGAGGCGATGTATTCGGCGTTTTCGCGCATGCACGTGCAACGAACCTGGGAAGCGATCATCAACGCGCCGCTGTCACTCGACGACGTCGTCCTCGCCGAATGGATCTGGGCCGCCACCAAGAGCGTGATGTCGGTGCTGGCGATCCTGGCCGTCGTGCTGCTGCTGGGCTTCGGACACTCGTGGCTCGCGATCTGGGTGTTGCCGCTCGGCTTCATCGTCGGGCTGACGTTCGGCGCATTCGGCCTGGTGATGAACTCGCTGGCGCCCGGCTATGATTTCTTCACTTATTTTTTCACGCTGGTGCTGACCCCGATGCTGCTGCTTTCCGGCGTTTTCTTTCCGGTCGAGCAGATGCCGGCGGCGCTGCGCGGCGTCGCGCAGGCGCTGCCGCTGTCGCACGCCATCGACATCGCGCGCCCGCTGCTGGCGGGCCGCATTCCCGACGGCATTCCGCTCCACATCGCGGTACTGCTCGCCTATGCGTTCGCCGCATACTACGTCGCGCTGGTGCTGACCCGGCGCCGCCTGCTCAAATAGCCGCCATGCTCTGGGTCAAGTCGCTGCATATCATCGCCATGGTCAGCTGGTTCGCCGGCCTGTTCTACCTTCCGCGCCTGTTCGTGTATCACGCGATGACCGACGACGCGACTGGCAGCGAGCGCTTCAAGGTGATGGAACGCAAGCTCTACGTCGGCATCATGACCCCGAGCGCAGCGGTGACGATCGCGTCCGGGCTATGGCTGTGGCTTGGCTACGGCATCGGCGGCGGCTGGCTCTACGCCAAGCTCGCACTGGTCCTGATACTGATCGCGCACCACGCGTGGCTCGGCAAGCTGATGGTCGACTTCCGGCACGACCGCAACCGGCACGGCGATGTGTTCTATCGCTGGATCAACGAAATCCCCTCGTTGCCGGTGCTGATCGCCGTCGTGCTGCTGGTCGTGCTGAAACCGTTTTGATCTTCGCCGCACTGCTTTCGTGATCGAGCATTTTTTCGCGCCGTGCCCGCGCGGGCTCGAGGCTGCACTCGCGGCCGAGCTCGACGGCCTCGGCGCCGCGGAAATAACGACTACCGACGGCGGCGCCGCGTTCGCCGGTCCGATCGAGCTCGCCTACCGCACGAATCTCGAGAGTCGCCTGGCGAGCCGCATTCTGTGGCGCGTCGGGCAAGGCTCCTATCGCGACGAAAACGACGTCTACGAGCTCGCCAAAGCGCTCGACTGGCCGCGCTGGTTTCGCGTCGACCGCACGCTTCGCGTCGACGTCGCCGCCACACGCTCGCCGCTGACCAGTCTCGAATTCGTTACGCTGCGCATCAAGGACGCGGTGTGCGACCGCCACCGCGCGGCCGGTGGCGTCCGGCCCAGCATCAGCAAGGACCGCCCCGACGTCCGTGTGCACGCCTATCTGACCGCGACCGACGCGAGCTTCTACCTCGACACCTCGGGCGAGCCGCTGTTCAAGCGCGGCTATCGGCGCGAAACCGCCGACGCGCCATTGCGCGAGAATCTGGCCGCGGGCCTGCTGCGCCTGGCCGGGTGGCAACCTGGAACGCCGCTGCTCGATCCGATGTGCGGCAGCGGAACCATCGCCATCGAAGCCGCGCTGATCGCGCTGGACATGGCGCCGGGACTCAAGCGGACGTTCGGCTTCCAGAAGCTCGCGTGGTACGACGGCCCGACCTGGCAGCGCATCAAGCAGGCGGCGCAGCGGCGCGCCAAGCCCCCGTCGCCGTTGATGATCTGGGCGAGCGACAGCGACGCGACGGCCATTCACCAATGCAGCGAGAACATCGTCGCGGCCGGCATCGAGGGTGCGATCTTTGTCGAGCGCGCCGACGCGCTGACGCGGCCGCCTCCCGCGCCGTCCGGCGTGATCGTCAGCAATCCACCCTATGGCGTGCGCATGGCCGATTCGGGCGCACTGGCTGCGTTCTACCCGCAACTCGGCGACGCACTCAAGCAACGATACGCCGGTTGGACGGCGTACCTGCTCTCCGGCGACACGCGGCTGCCGAAATTGATCGGGCTCAAGGCGAGCCGCCGCACGCCGCTGTTCAACGGCGCGCTCGAATGCCGTCTCTACGAGTACCGGTTGATCGCCGGATCGATGCGCTCGCCCGCTCGGGCCGGAAGCCTAAGATGATAGAATAGCCTTCGTCGCATGCTTTGCGACGCAGGAACCCGCCATGATGCTGCCCAGCCGCCATTACGTATCCGAGCACACGAAATTCATTCGTGAGCTGCTGGAGAAGAAGCCCGAGCTGCGCGACAAGCAGCGAGAGGGCCGCGCGATCTGGTGGGACAAGCGTCCGCGGGAGCTGGCCGAAGAGCGGATCCGCGACGCGAGCCGCGTCCCGCAGTCTCCGTACGTCTACGACGCGGATTCCTGAACGGCCTCGCGCGGGCGTTCACGCGCGAATTCAGTCCTTCACCGCCGGGCGCGTCACTTCGCCATAGATGAAGTAGCGCGCCGTCTGCGACAGCTGGGCGCGCCAACCCAGCGGCTCCAGCTTCGCAGCGAGCATTCCCGGCTCGTAGAACAGCTTGACTATCCGGAACTCGCGGCCGTCATTGAGCTTGCGCGTGACGATGCCCGCCTCGCGTCCGGGAAGCACGTGGTCCTTCGCCGTAGACGTCGGATCGAACGCCGAGTCGATCAGATAGACGGCGCCGCCCGGCGCGAGCGCCGCGGCGACCATCTCCCAGAACGCGCCGAAGCGCTCGTCGGGCACATGCGATAGCCAGAAGCTGAAGAATACCGCGTCGTAGCGTTGCATCGGCCGCCACGCGAACAGGTCGGCCTGGACGTAGTCGACATTGTCGGCGCCGACGCGCGCACGATTGATCGCCACGACCTCGGGCGAGGCGTCGACCGCGGTAAGCCGCGCGACGCGCGGCGCGATCAGCCTCGTGAAAAGGCCGGTGCCGCAGGCGAGCTCGAGCACCCGCGCCGGCCGCCTCGCCGAGAGCCACGTCCCGAGCGCGGTTTCGACCGCCGCGGTTTCGGCGTGCCACTGCGCATTGAACTCCGGGCCCCGATCGTAGCGCCCGGTGCGAAACCACCACTCGTCGTACTCGCCGGCGCGTGCGCGGTAGTAGGCGATCTGGTCGGCGAGAACCTGGGATTGGGTCACAGGCCGCATGATACGGCAGTGATCTGCGTCGGGTCATCCGCATCCTTTACAATGGCCGCGCGATGGAACGATCTTCGTCGAATGCGATCCCTTAGTCCCTGGAAAGAGCGCGTTGCCGCTGCCCTGTTGATCGCGACAGGGCTGGCGATCGCCGGCGCGTTCGCATGGCAGGAACGCCACGCGCTGCCGCAGGTGCCGGCCGCGAGCAAAGCGACTCAGGCTGCTCCGGTTGCAGCGTCGCAAGCGTCGCCTGCCAAAGCAATCGGCTCGGTCGACACGCCACTCGACGAGGCCGTGGTCGATAGCAGCTTACGGATCACCGGCTGGGCACTCGCAACTCAGGGCATCGAGCGCGTCGAGGTTCGCGTCGACGGCCGCCCCTACGCAGCGCGCTATGGGATCCCCCGGCCGGATGTCGCCGCGGCCAGGGCTGGCTATCCCGATTCGGCAAAGGCCGGATTCGAATTCAACGGCGACTTCTCGCAGCTGGATCCGATCCGTCATGTCGTCACGGTGATCGCCGTCGACCGCGATGGCCGAGAAACGGTGCTTGCCCGGAAATCGCTGATCCCCCCGCAAGCGATGTCGCTCTGGAACGGCTTGCTTGACCAGAGACCCGCGTTGGCAAACCGGCCGTTCCGCTTTCTGATGATGACCTCGGGCGTCGCGGCCGGTGGAGCCGCCGAAGTCGAATCGGCGTACCAGCCTTACCTGTCCCGCACAACGGGGGTCGGCATCGCGGTGCCGATTCTCTATTTGCGCACGACCAAGGGCGCCGCCGGCGACTGGGTGTTCGATCCCTACTTCGACTTGAGCCGGCGATGTGGCAATCGTCCCGTCGCCGAGGACAATCTATACGGCGTCATCAAGTACGCGATCGACAAGCATGTGCCGGTGCAGTTCATCCTGAATGGTGGCATCTGGGCCGACGCGAGCTGCGATACGCCCGAGTGGGATGTCAACGATCATCTCGAGCAGGACGTCAACAATTGCCAGTGGACGCAAGACAATGTCGTCTTTCCGGATAACTACCTGAAGAATCTGCCGGGGTCGACCGATTCGCCCGAGCTTGCCCGAACGCTCACATACAACGTGTACGCGAGCACGGTTCGCAGCTACAAGGGCCGCAACCTCCAGGCGGCGGCACGCGTCATCGCAGCTTTCGTGCGCGAACATCCGGACTTATTCGTCGGCGTCAGTCTGGACGCCGATACGTACATGAATCCGTTTTTCATTCAGAACAAGTTGCTCGAGATCTTCGACTACAACCCTGGCATGCTCAAGCAATTCCGACAGTGGCTGGCGGGAACCGGGCCCTACGCAGGCAAGCCTGAGCCCGGCGTGCCGAACCTCGCGCACTATCGCAGGCCGCATCCCTTGTCTCTCGCGAATGTCAACAAGATTGCGCGCCAACACTGGACGTCGTGGGATCAAGTCGATCCGCCTCGAGCTTTTCCCGGGTCGCCCTATCAGCCGGCGAAACCGGGCGAGGCACTTATCTGGGACGATCCGTGGTACCAGGAATGGCAGGTATTCCGCCAGCACATCATCGCACTGCATTATGACGAGCTTTCGCAGTGGGTAAATGAAGTCGGCATCCCACGAGACAAGATCTTTTCGGCGGAAGGGTTCATCGCGCCCGACGAGGGGCAATCCCCGTTCGCCGTTCGGATAACCAGCCGTGGACAGAATTACGACACGTCGGGTGTGTCGATCGAAGGGTCGATTCCGCGCGCGGGTCATCTCGGGGCAGTGCTCTACGGCGAGACGGCAGAAAATCAGACGCCGATGGAGGTTCCACACAGCCTCTTCGCAACGTTCTCGCGGATGGACCCCGGATGGGCCGTGGTCGAGACCAACCCGACGAACCTGAAAAAACCGCTGCTACAGGCCCATTACGCGCAGTCGTATCATGCGTTTCGGGACATGTTCAATTTCGACGCCCAGGAAGTCTCGGTCATGGCATGGAACGGTTCGAACGGTTTGCTCGCAGGCCAGCCGGGCTACCTTCCGTACACGGCATGGCGTAACACTCCTGGCGAAGAGGCCATGCGCGACTTCATGGTCACGCACGCCAACTTGCCTCGTGGCGCACGCCTCTGGACATTTGGCGCGCCTGGCTATCTCGACGACGACGGGTGGCGGCTCGAACAGGGCAAGGTGTATGCGCGGGGTGGATATCTCGATCTCGAATTCGACGGGGCGACGGCAACCTTGCTGTCACCACCCGATCAGGTCATTCGGACCGCGACGATCGAGACGCTCGTGGTCTGGACTGCGCGAGCCGGCGCCGGTCGCAGCGATGCAAGTATTCGCGCGTGTCGATGACAAGTTGCCGTGGGTCGCCATCGGCACGCCGATTCCCTCGGCCAAGTTCCGGCACGACGCGGCGGGCGTTGCTAGTGCCGCTGGTATGGCCTCCGGCGTGGCGGGCAAAGGGAGCCCTCGCGGCGGAACTAAAGATCGTCTTGGCATTCGACGCCGGTATCACAAATGCAACGATCGATCGAATCGCGCTGTATCCGAATGGCGTGACTCTGAAGTCGGTTCGAAGAGGGCCTAGTCTGGTAACGGCTTGCCTCGCTAAACGTGGATCGTGCGTGGAAACACGATAGAGACAATTCGATAGCGGTTATCACGATGGCACGTGCGATTGCGCCTATGACGTCGTTCGCTCATTCATGATTCGCTCCGAGTGCATCCCCTGCGAGCGTTGAAATTTCTGAAGACACCCACGTTCGTGAGCCACCTGCACCAACGATCTGCCGGCCTCGGTACAATACGCGCCGATGGAGACTCCTTCGAGTGCGCATCACTTAGACGCATTAACTGGCGTTCGCGCCTTTGCCGCGCTGTGGGTCTTTGTTTTTCATAGCTGGCTGAATAGCGGGTCGCCAACGATCCGCCTTACTGTCGCAGCGCAATCGATCGACCTGACACCGTTAGCCGCCTTTGGTTGGCTCGGTCTCGATGTCTTTTTTGTACTTTCCGGCTTTCTGCTGACCAGGCAAGCTTTGCTCAAGCTTGAGCGGCGAACGCTCGCAGCCACCAGCTCGCGGTTCGCCGCGGCCTTCGGCGAGAAATACAGCAGCTACCTGCGGCGCAGAATCCTGCGCGTTTATCCCGCGTACTACGCCTGCATTACCGCGCTCCTCATCCTCGCAGCGACGGGCGTTTATCTGCATTTGCCCGGAAAGCTAGAACTGCTCTTGCACCTCGGCATGGTGCACAATTTCATCGAGAAATATATTGCGACGATGAATGGCGTGTTCTGGACCATGCCCTTCGAATGGCAGTTCTACCTTGTATTTCCGCTCTTGATCATCCTGCTGAGACGCTACGGCGCTTGGTCGTTGTACGGCGTTGCGCTTCTCGGCGTTGTCGCCTCGAAGGTCTTGGTGATGTATACCAACGATGGGTATCCGCAGGTATTGCTGCCGATACGCCTCGACGCATTCGCGGCCGGCATGTGTGCCGGAGCGTATGCGGTCGCGCGTCCGCTGACGCGACCGTTCGCGACGACGGCTTTCTGGGCTGGGCTCGGCGTGCTTTTGGCGACTCCGTGGGTCTTTGCGGGGTATAGCCAGGTTGGCCATTACTACGATCTCAAGGGGTTTCTGCGGCCGCCCTGGATTCAGATAGGCATCTGCCTGATGCTGCTGGGTCTAACCGGCGATCGCCATGCTGGAGTCCATATTTTTGGCAACAAAATAGTCGTTGGACTTGGCTTGATCAGCTACAGCATCTACCTTTGGCACGTACCGATACTGGAACTGCTACCCACATTTGGCTTGATCCCAGAACGTACAACCAACGTCGATGTCAGTTGGCCTCGCATTGTGGCAATGGCATTACCGGTTGTTCTCCTGCTGAGCACATTGTCCTACTGGCTCATTGAACGACCATTCCAGGCAAGTGGAAAGACAGCAAAGGCGGTGGAGAAGCGGCGACTACCGTTCGGAAAATTCGTCCTCGCTTATCCTCTCGTGACGCTAGTTATCTGCGCTATCGTCCTCGAAGCGTACTTGTTCCTGCGTGGCGGCTAAGCGCCCGCGTTGCGAATGCACGGCAATTGCCTAGCTTCCCTGAGGAACACAGGCAAATACTTTGGTTGTGCCGTTACCCTCGAACGTCCATCCCGCTGCGGTCATCTGCTCGAAGATCGTGATGCTGGTTGTATATCGATGGTTTGGCGCGCCACCCGTTAAGTTATTGAACAAGCGGTACAACGGCATCGTCCCACCCGCGCAGAGACCATTGACGCTGGGGAGTTGAAGGTAAAACGCAATCGCCTCAAATTGCCAGTTGGGGTCGGTCATTAGGCCGCCGCATTCCGAAGCAAAGGGCGTATAGAAATGAGTACTCTTCGGTGGAAACCCCGTACTGAAGAATCTGCATGTCGGTGACAGCGTTGGCGCACTTTGTGGCCAAACAAGGAATGTTTGCCCAGTGCGCTGCCACACGCCGCCAAAAGCGCCGCCGTCCAACGCCGAGATCTCGGTAACCGAATCTGTGACGAAGTAGTGGTCCCACAGTGCATGGTGATATTCAACGGCCCAAGCCGTGCCCGGCGGAGGTGTTGCGGATGCGTAAACAACTTGGTTCACTACATCGGAATATGCCCAGTGATGGGTGTAATCCCCGTTAAACACAAAGGACAACGGATAGCCGGCTGGGTTAGCTGCCCAATTGCTGAACGTGCAACCTATCCGACCGCTGGCTAGTGCGAGACTCGTGCATCCGGCTATTGGTGACCCATTGTTTAGAAAGGTTACGGTGCCGCTGACATTTGTCGGCGACACAGAAGCCCAGATAGTAAAAGGGTCGCCAACGATGGCGGGATTTACGGATGAGGAGATCGATACCGTTGTCGGGCCATTTGCGGGATCAGACAGCGCTCTGGTGACAGCCGCATGTGCGTTGACCATGCCCCACCCGCACACGCTGTTGCGGTAACAGACGCCTAGAGAATTGAACTCCCGACTAGTCTCGATCAGCGTCCAATACATCTGTTTGTTCGTGAGCGCAGGATTAGCAGAGAGCATTAACGCGAAGGTTCCCGATACATGTGGCGTCGCCTGACTGGTGCCTTCGTAGTACGCTCCAGCAGGGCCTTCAGGACCCCGCAGTCCGCTGTCTACTGTCGAGTAAATGTCAACGGATTGATCGTGATAGAAATTGCTGTCCCCTCCTGGCGCTGAAACATCGACAACGAACTCATTACTGTAGTCCGAATATGAGGACCGAAAGCCAAGGTGATCGGTGGCGGCTACCGTCACGACGCCCGTACAGCCAGCCGGCTCGTAGAATCCCGCCTCACCCCCTGTGGTCAGCGCGTTGTTACCAGCCGCCACGACGATCATCGCGCCTGCAGACGTAATCGCTTGGATCGCAGTTTGATAGTCCAGTGAACAAGTCGGTTTCGGGGAAGTGCTGCCCAAACTCATGTTGATAATGCGCGCTGGATTTGGATTGTTGGGCGCTCCTGGAACCGCCAGGCCCGCGGCCCAATACATGCCGTTAATAATGTCGCTGCGAGCGCCACTCCCGCACTTTCCAAGGACGCGGACCGGCAAAATGCGGATGCCCCATGCGACCCCTGCGACGCCGTAGCCGTTGTCCGAAGCGGCACCCACGATGCCCGCCACATGAGAACCGTGCCAGCTACTTGGCCGAAATGGCGACCCTACCCCACATTCTCCGACTTCTCCCCAAGTCCCCTCGTCCGATGGATCGGCGTCCAGTCCGTCGCCGTCCCGCGACCTACTGGGATCAGAAATGAAATCGTACCCGGGCAAAATCCGGGAACTCAAATCCGGCTGAGTTTTCAGAATTCCCGTATCAATCACGGCGACAACCACTGCTGGAGCGCCGATAGTCAAGTCCCAAGCTGCGGGGGCATTGATGCCCCAAGTGTCCCAGAGGTTCCATTGCTTATAGTAGAAGAGATCATTAGGAACGCGATTCACCGTTACCAAAGTGTCTGGTTCCACCCATTCGACAAATTCGGCGCCAGCGAGCGCCGACAAAATGCGCGCGGCCTCCGCGCCGTCGACGGGCGTTCCGAGTCGAAGCACAATCATGTCACCCGCCATCTCGAAGCTACCGGCAAACATCACACCCGCCAGCTCCTCAAGCTTGGCGACGGCCGCCGGCGTGAAGCCGGCAGCGTCAATCCAACCTCTTGCATCTGCATTGGCGGTTGGTTTGATTATGAAACCTACGGCGGGCACCCCAACGGAAGTTGCTGGAACAGTTTCTTCGGTACGTGCACGTGCGTTCGAAAGCCTGCGCGTTCGAATTGACTCGACCTCCTCCAACATTGAAATTCGGCTCCGTACACCAGCTACCTCTGCGCTACTCAGGGTATTCCCAGACGTAAAGATAAGCGTGCCGAAGACACTCTTCTTTGCGAATTTCATTCCAACCAACGCAGCGCGTTCTATCTTTTGAATTAGCGCATCCAAGGATTCCGGGGCCGGTTCCCCGACCACACCACTTGCCAGCGTTACCTCAAACGACCATGACGTGAGGCCGCTCGTCGTTGTCGAAGAAATCGAGTCTTTCCTGACAAAGTCGGTGTTTGACGCGCCTGCGAAAGCGATGTCAAAAGACATTAGGTATACACACAGCCAACAGGCCGTGGCTAGAGCGCAGCTTCCTTTAGTCGCCATGACACTCCCCTTTCGGAGCAGCTGTACAGCGCACTAACTACGAGCACACGCAATCGGTCTTAGTCTCTAGATCCTCAAGACATCCGAGTGGCTTTGCGTCCGAAGGGGCACTTCGCGTCCAATACTGCCGCGCCGCGTCGTCCGAATACCGTGTGACCTACATTCCGTAGGGCGTGTATAGCAAGTCTCTGCAACAGCAAAGGGTGTGCCAGCTCGCGGGGATCGTGGCGATGGCGATTAGCGACGGCGTTGGGTTCGACCAATGAGCCGCACCCGGCCCGCCATGGGTGAGCACAAAGTGAGACGTACTAGAGTGGACAACTGCTAACGGAGGCTGGGAAGGACAGTCCCAGAACGTTGGAGATTCTTGGCAAGCTGCCAAGTACCAAGCGATGGCCGATTTAGAACGATATTCGCATTACCAAGAGATCAGACGCGCATCGACGACGACTTGGCTGCTACTTCTCGTCCAGCTGTATCTCGACGAATGCCTTGTCGCGTACCTGCCGCACCCAGTCCTGAAACGCCTCGTCGGCCTTGCGTTGCCGGATCGCGGTCTGCGCTTCCGAGCGCGCGCGGTCGACCGTCACGCCCTGCTTGCGCCGTTCCAGCACATCGATCAGGTGCCAGCCGAACGATGTACGCACTGGCGGCGAAATCTGATTCGGGGCGAGCTTGGCCATCGCTTCTTCGAATTCCGCAACGGTATCGCCAGGGCTCAGCCAGCTCAAATCGCCGCCCTTCGCCGCCGAGGGTCCTCGGAATTGAGCTTGGCGAAATCGCCGCCCCACGTCGAGCCAATCTTTGAGTCGATCGATTTTGGATTTCGCTTCGACTTCGGAGGTCAGTTCGTTGACCCGCACCAGGACTTGGCCGCGCGCGTCTGGTCGACGACGGTCGCGTCGTCGACAGCAGATTCAGGTTACTGACGTCCGAAGTCGACCACTATCTGGCGGCGCTCGTCCTGATGTCCCAGCTAGTCGGGACTGCTGTCTTAGGTGTCGGTCATGCGACATATGAAGGAGTCGCGGAGCGCGGCTACGCATTCGGGAGCGCGAGGGGGCCTGATAGACATGACGAGATCGTCGAAAAAGCGTAGCGTGGGTACCGTCGTCCGAGTATGTGTGTCCCAGGGAGGGCTCATGTCCACTCAGTTGTTCGCGCGCAGGGGTATGGCGTTCGTCGCCGCCGTCGCAATCTTCTTGTGTGGACTATTTGGCGGCGCAACTGTGGCAACCGCGCAAACACAGACCGCGGTCGAGTATTACTACGCGGCCTGGAATTACTATTTTGTCACTGCGTCGCCTGAGGAGATCGCCGTGCTGGACGGAGGTGCCTTTGGTGGCGTGTGGCAGCGAACCGGCCAAACGTTTGAGGTTTGGTCCGAGGCTACAGGCGGGGCACTTCCTACGTGCCGCTTTTTCAGCACCGGCTTTGCGCCCAAGAGCACGCATTTCTACACACCGTACGCCGCCGAATGCGCGGGACTCAAAAGCGATCCAAACTGGCAATACGAGGCGATCGCCTTTTATCTACAGCTCCCGGACGGCAACGGCAATTGCCCGGTCGGAACGACTATCCTCTATCGCCTCTTCAACAACTTTATGGGGGGTGCGCCCAACCACCGCTTTACAACTAGCGCAGCAACCTTTAGCCAGATGCGCGCCATGGGTTGGATATTTGAAGGCGACGCGCGAACTTTCGCATTTGCGTGCGTACCGCAATCCGGCCCATCTCCTACGACTGCCGAGGGCTTTTGGTCCGGCGTCACTAACACCAACGAGACAATTGCCGGCGTTGTCCTGGATGATGGGACGTTCTACTTTCTATATGCCGCTGCCTCCAGCGCTGGTGTAGTCCAAGGCACCGCAACCGCTATCAATGGGCAATTCAATTCATCGAACGCCAAAGACTTTAACTTCGCCGGCCTGGGTGTCACGAACGTCGCAATCACCGGCACCTATGTTCCGCGAACCTCCCTAAACGGCGTGATTACATCGTCATTGGGATCTGCATCATTCACGGCAAGCTACGATTCGTCGTATGACCAACCAGCGAGTTTGGTCGACGCAGCCGGGACCTACTCGGGTACGGTCGTATCCTCAGCAGGTCTTTCGTCGGCGGTCGTGACCGTAAGCGCAACGGGAGTTGTATCTGGGGCTGGTCCGGGATGCTCATTTGGCGGCGTTGCATCGCCTCGGGGAACGGTCAACGTGCTTGATCTTTCGGTGACTTTTAACGGCGGTATGTGTGTATTCGGTACGAATACATTAACAGGTATCGCCCTCTACGACGCGGTAAGCGGCCAATTAATCGCGATCGCCCCTAACGCCTCGCGCACCGACGGATTCCTTTTCGTTGCCGTCAAGCAATAACGGATCGAGTCTATCTTCGAAAGCTACGACCTTGTTCCGCTCTTCTCCATTCGCAAAGCGCGAATGTGCGATAGTAGTTGCGCATAGGTCGATATTAGCAAGGAGCCGGATGCGTTCGGCACAGTAGGCACCGCCACGCAGATGACGCAGCCGCGTGAGGCTGCGCTCAATAGGAATCGGGCGGTCGTGTAATCCTTGGCTGCGCTACCGCTCGTCCAGCCGTATCTCGACGAACGCCTTGTCGCGTATCTGCCGCACCCAATCCTGAAACGCCTCGTCGGCCTTGCGCTGCCGAATCGCGGTCTGCGCCTCCGAGCGCGCGCGGTCGACCGTCACGTCCTGCTTGCGCCGTTCCAGCACTTCGATCAGGTGCCAGCCGAACGATGTACGCACCGGCGGCGAAATCTGATTCGGGGCGAGTTTGGCCATCGCTTCCTCGAATTCCGCCACGGTATCGCCAGGGCTCAACCAACCGAGATCCCCGCCCTTCGCCGCTGAGGCGTCTTCCGAATTGAGCTTGGCCAGATCCGCGAAGTTGGCGCCGGATTCTAGCCGATCCCTCAGGCGGTCGATTTTCGCCTTGGCGTCGGCTTCGGATGTCAGTTCGTTGACCCTCACCAGGATGTGGCGCGCGTGCGTCTGGTCGACGACGGTCGCGTCGTCGTGGCTGCGTTTCTCGAACAACTTGACAACGTGAAAACCAGCCGCGCTGCGCAACACGCCCGAAACCGTGCCGGGCTTCATGTCGCGCACCGCGTCGGCGAACACCGTCGGCAGGCGCGCGCCCGAGCGCCAGCCCAGGTTGCCGCCCTGCAGAGCGTCGGTCGCGTCGGAAAACGCCGCGGCGACCTGGGCGAAATCCGCGCCGCTATTGATCGACCGCAGCGCCTCCTCGGCTCGACGGCGCCGGTTTTCTATCTGGTCCGAGCTCGCCTGCTCGGGCACCAGCACCAGAATGTGGGCGAGGCGATATTCGGTCTCGCCGGCATTCTGCGCCTTCAGCGTCGCCAGGTATTGGTCGACCTCGGCATCGGTGACCTGGATCTTGCTGTCGACTTCGCGCTCGCGCAAGCGCTGCACGATCATCTCGTTGCGAATGTCGTCGCGATACTTCGCATACGGAATTTTTTCCTGCGCGAGGAGCTTGCGGAAGTCGTCGGAGGAAAGCTTGTTTTCCTGCGCAATGCGCTGAATCGCACGTTCGACCTGAGTATCGTCGATCTTTACACCGTCTTCCTTGGCCTGCTGCAGCAGCGCGCGCTGGGTGATCAGGCGCTCGAGTACCTGCTTGTCGAGCACGTCGGCCGCGGGTGGTTCGACCTTCTGCTGCTTCAACTGCGCCTGTACGACGCGACGCGCATCGTCGAGCTCGTACTGCGTCAGCGCCTCGTCGTTGACGACAGCCACCACGCGATCGACGTTGACGACGCTGGGCGGTGCGTTCGTGGGTTGCGCGCAGAGGCCGGCGGCGAACAGCGCCAGCGCGATCGAGCAGAAGAGGCGAACGTACATATGCATGCCTTCAGAATTCCGGGAAATAGTCGGTGACTGCGCCACCGGCCGGCCGCATCGACGGCTCGTTGCCCGTCAGATAGCCGGGCACGCTGCGCTTGAGGACATCGATCGGATTGGTGCCAAGCCGTGCGAGGCCGTTCAGTTCGAATTGCACGAATACCGACTTGCTGGCCTGTTCCGTCGTCGTCGTCAGCCGTTGGCCGACGATGCGAAACGCCCAGCAGTCGCCATTGTACTCGAAGCCCAGCACGCCCTCCAGCGTCTTCCCGTCGACCAGCGAGTAGTTCCAGCGACCGATGAACGACCACTGGTTGGACAGCGGCCACTGCCCCGAGAAGTCGACCTGCTTGAGCTGCGAGATGTTGCCCGTCGGATCGATGTTCTGGCGAATATAGCGATAGCTCGCGTTGAGCACCTTGCCGGGCGACGGCTGCCAGCGCACGCCGATGTCGAACAGCTCGGTCTGAGGATGATTGAGGTTGTACTGCAGCGTGCCCGCCGCCGACCAGTAATCGGACAGCCTGCCCTCGCCCGAAAGCAGCAGGTCGGACGTGTTGGCGCTGCGCGGCACCTCGGTCAGGGTCACGCGCTGACTCTGAAAATAATAGCGCTGGCCGATCGCGAAGCGCGCTCGCTCATCGCCCGACGTCGGATCGAGCAGGCGCGACGTCACCGCCAGGGTCACCTGGTTGGCGTCGCCGATGCGGTCGCTGCCGAGGTAGCGGTTCTCGGTGAAGAGCTGCGAGAAATTGAAATCGTCGATGGCGGTGTCGAACGGCGGAATCTGATCCTGCCGCCGGTACGGTATGTAGACGTAGAACGCGCGCGGCTCGAGTGTCTGCGTGTAGTCGTGTCCGAACATGTTCGTGTTGCGCTCGAAGACCAGTCCGCTGTCGAGGCTGGTGACCGGCACCGCGCGATTGAGATGCTTTTCCTCCACCGCGCTGTCGTCGGCGAAATCATAGTGGCTCAAGTGCAACCCGGCGCGCGCGGTCACGAACCACGCGTTGCCGCGCGTCGTCCACGTTGCCGTCGGATAGAGCACCGACCGCTCGGCATTGAGCAGCGCCGGCTGACGAAAGCGAACGTATTCGCCGTTCGCGGCGAAATCGACTCCCTGCCATTCGACCGGATTCATCGTCAGCAGCAGCTGCGGCTCGCGGAAGTACGGCGGCGTGATCGGATTGTTCGGGTCCTGCAGCGTCTGGAACGCCTGCACCCGCGCCAGCAGCGAAAACGGCCCGCGCGAGTACGCCAACCCCGCTTCGCGCGGCAGCGTCTGCTGCGACGTGACAATCAACCGGTCGGACAGATCGGAAAAATACGCATCGTCCGAGACCTTCTGTACGTTGACGTACGTCGAAAGCCCGGGAATCTGACTGATCGCCTGGGTATGCTTCCAGGTCAGGCCGTAGCGATTGGTGTTGGTGATGCGGTCGGGCAGAATTTCGGCGTCGGCCTCGCCGGTGACGTCGGGAAACAGATACCGGAACTGGCCGTTGATCTGCAAGCCGCGGCGCGTCATGAATCGCGGCGTCAGTGTCGCGTCGTAGTTCGGCGCCAGGTTCAGGTAGTACGGCAGCGACATTTCGATGCCTCGGCTGCTGGTCGAGCCGAACACCGGCGCGAGAAATCCGGACTTGCGCTCGTTGGAAAGCGGAAAATCGATGTACGGCGAATACAGGATCGGCACGTTCTTGAACAGCACCGTCGCATTGCGCGCGGTTCCCACCAGGCGCGTGCGATCGACATCGACGGTGGACGAAACCAGATACCAGTCGTCGTTGCCGGCAACGCAGGTCGTATAGCGGACGTCCTTGAGCTGGTACTGGTTGGGGCCGACGAAGGTCAATTCCTTGGCATCGCCCCGCGAGGCGTTTTCACCGATGTGAAACTCGGGCGAAGTGAAGAAGCCGGTTTCATCGCTGCGCTTGAATTTCGCTTCCGGTCCGGTGATCCGATCGACGCCGCGGCGCACGATGACATTGCCCTTGGCCCAGAACTGGTCCGAGGGAATGTCGTAGCGGAGCCAGTCGGCCAGCACCGTCTGGCGGCGCGAGCGTAGCTCCGCGTTGCCCGACGCTTCGATCCACTGCTGGTTCTCGCCTTCGAGCCTGTCCGCACGCAGGAAGATCGGCTCGCGGTCCGGCGCCATCGGAATCGCGCCCGGTGTCAGCCGCAGCGCCTTGGGCGGAGGCGGCTCCAGCACCGGCGACGATTTGAGTTGCGCGGTCGCCTCCGTTGCGCCGCCGCTTGGAGTCTGGGCCGCCGACTGACACGCGAACGCAAGCGGCAACAGAGCAAACCCGGCGACGACGGCGCGATGGCGCATGCGAATCGGCAATGTTCGGATGCTAAAATAGCGCATTCTACCCGCCTCCTCGCCGATTCCCCCCGCATGAGTTCCGATCCCCGCCTGGACGCGCTCAACGCGTGGCTCGAGCGGGTCTTGCCTGCTCCGATGAGCTCGATCGCGCCGGCAACGTCCGACGCGAGCTTTCGCCGCTACTTCCGCATCACGCTCGACGGCGAGCTCGCGCCGGCGCCGGGCGCGCGGCCCGTGCGCACATTGATCGCGATGGATGCGCCACCGGCGCAGGAGGATTGCGCAGCATACGTCGCCGTCGCGGCATTGCTCGCATCGGCGGGCGTGCACGCGCCGACCGTTTACGCGCAGGATCTGTCGGCCGGTTTTCTGCTGCTGTCGGATCTGGGCACACGCACCTATCGCGACGCGCTCGACGAGGCGACCGCGCCGGCGCTCTACCGCGATGCCTGCACAGCGCTGATCGCGTGGCAGGCGGCCAGCCGCGAGTCGGTATTGCCCCGCTACGACGAAGCGATGCTGGCACGCGAGCTCGCGCTATTCCCCGACTGGTACGTGACGCGGCATCTTGGCCTCACGCTGACACCGGCGCAGCGCGCCACGCTCGACGCGGCTTTTCGCCAGATTCTCGACAGCGCTCTTGCGCAGCCGCGTGTCTACGTGCACCGCGACTTCCATTCCCGCAACCTGATGGTGTCGCAGCCGAATCCGGGCGTGCTCGATTTCCAGGGCGCCGTGTACGGCCCGGTCAGCTACGATCTGGTCTCGCTGCTGCGCGATGCGTACATCGACTGGAGCGAGGAGCAGGAGCTCGACTGGACCGTTCGTTATTGGGAACGCGCGCGCGAGGCGAGTTTGCCGGTCGCGGACGATTTCGGCGACTTCTGGCGCGACTTCGAATGGATGGGCGTGCAGCGCCATCTGAAGATCCTGGGCATCTTCGCCCGGCTCGCGCATCGCGACGGCAAGCGCGCCTACCTCGCCGACCTGCCGCGCGTGATGCGTTATCTGCGCCGCGCCTGCGACCGCTACCGCGCGCTCGGCCCGCTGCTGCAACTGCTCGACGAGCTCGAGGCAAGGCAACCGGTCGCCGGGTACACGTTCTGATGGACGCCGCGATCGATCGACATCGCGGCACTTCCGCGCCGACGGCGATGATTCTGGCCGCCGGCCGCGGCGAGCGCATGCGACCGCTTTCCGACGCGACGCCGAAGCCGCTGCTGCGAGGTCGGCGGCAAGCCGCTGATCGTCTGGCAGATCGAGCGGCTGGTCGCGGCGGGCTTTGCCAATCTGGTGATCAACGTCGCTCATCTGGGCGCGGCCATCGAGGCGGCTTGTGGCGACGGCCGTGCGCTCGGTGCGACGATCCGCTACTCGCGCGAGGTCGAGCCGCTCGAAGTCGCCGGGGGCATCGCGACCGCGATCCCCCTCCTCGATCGCGAGGCGACGCTGGTCGTCAGCGGCGACATCTACACCGCCTACGACTATGCGTCGCTGCTGCCGCGTCTGGCCGCGATGAAGGCGACGCGGGAGCCGCCGCACGCGCACATGGTGATGGTGCCGAATCCCGACTACCATCGCGGCGGCGATTTCGCGCTGGTCGACGGCAGACTGTCGCTCGCCGCACGGCCGCAACTCACCTTCGGCAACATCGCGCTGTACCGAAGCGCGCTATTCGAACAGCTGCCGCGCGGCGAAAAAATCAAGATCCTCCCGCTGTATCGCGACTGGATCGGCCGCGGCTGGGTCAGCGGCGAATACTACGACGGCCGCTGGGCCAATATCGGCACGCCCGGCGAGCTTAGGCAGCTCGACGATCGACTGGCGGCACCTCCGAGCGAGAAAGCCCTGCGATGACTACCGGCGACCAGACGATGCACGTCAATCCGCTGCTCGATTTTGCCGGCTTGCCACGTTTCGCCGATATCCGGCCCGAACACGTTGCGCCGGCGATCGATGCATTGCTCGACGAGGCGCGCGCCACGATCGAGCGCGTCGCGAAGGCATCCGAGCCGCCGGACTGGGACGCTTTCGTGCAGCCGCTCGCCGATGCGCTCGACCGTCTCGGCCGTGCCTGGACGCAGGTCGCGCACCTGAACGCGGTGGTCAACACGCCGCAGCTGCGTGCCGCATACAACGACAATTTGCCCAAGGTGACGGCCTTTCACACGGAACTGGGCCAGGACGAACGGCTGTTTGCCCGCTACCGCGAGCTGGCCGCGTCGCCCGGATTCGCCGCCGCCGATCCGGCGCGTCGCCGCGTGGTCGACAACGCGCTGCGCGACTTCCGGCTGTCCGGTGCGGAACTGGCAGCGGGACCCAAGGCGCGCTTCAAGGCGATCGAGGAGGAGCTCGCGAGTCTGTCCTCGCGCTTTGCCGACAACCTGCTCGATGCCACCAACGGCTACGCGTTGTACGTCGACGACTTGTCGCGCCTGGCCGGCATGCCGGCCGACGTGATCGCGGCGGCGCGCGCCGCGGCGCAAGCCGACGGCAAACCGGGCTGGAAGCTCACGCTGCACATGCCCTCCTACCTGCCGGTGCTGCAATACGCCGACGATCGGGCGCTGCGCCAGACGCTCCACCACGCGTATTCGACGCGGGCCAGCGAATTCGGCAATCCGGCATGGGACAACGGCGCGCTGGTCGACAGGATCCTCGCCTTGCGCGCCGAGGCCGCCGCGCTGCTCGGCTACGAGAGCTACGCCGAGGTGTCGCTGGTCCCCAAGATGGCGCGCTCGCCGGCCGAGGTCATCGACTTCCTGCACGACCTCGCGACGCGGGCGAAGCCCTATGCCGAGCGGGACATGGCCGAGCTCGCGGATTTCGCACGCGACAAGCTCTCGCTGCCGGAGCTGGCCGCCTGGGACGTGCCATATGCGTCGGAGAAGCTGCGCCAGGCGCGCTATAGCTACTCCGACCAGGACGTGAAGCTGTATTTTTCCGAGGATCGCGTGCTCTCCGGCATGTTTCGCGTGGTCGAGGCCCTGTACGGCATCACGGTGCGCGCGTCGACGGCGCCGGTATGGGACCCCGCCGTGCGCTTTTTCGAGCTCACCGATCGAACAGGCGCGCCGGTCGGGCAGTTCTACCTGGATTTGTACGCGCGACCGGGAAAGCGAGGCGGTGCGTGGATGGACGCCGCGATCAAGCATCGTCGCAGGAACGGCCGAGCTCAGCATCCGGTTGCCTTCCTGGTCTGCAACTTCGCCGCGCCCGTTGCCGGCAGGCCCGCGCTGTTCACGCACCGCGAAGTGACGACGCTGTTCCATGAATTCGGCCACGGGCTGCATCTATTGCTCACCCGGGTAGACGTGGCCGGCGTGTCCGGTCTCGAAGGGGTCGAGTGGGACGCGGTCGAGCTCCCCAGCCAGTTCATGGAAAATTTCTGCTGGGAGTGGGACGTCCTGGCTCACATGAGCCGGCACGTCGAGACCGGCGAGCCGCTGCCGAGAGGGCTGTTCGATCGCTTGCTCGCGGCCAGGAATTTTCAGAACGGCATGCAGATGGTGCGACAGCTCGAATTCGCCCTGTTCGACATGCACCTGCATCATGACGTCGACCGGTCGGTGTCGCCGCTGGCGCTGGCGCGGTCGGTGCGCCGCGAGATCGCCGTCGTACCGCACCCGGACTATGACCGCAGCCTCCCCAACGGTTTCAGCCACGTTTTCGCCGGCGCTTACGCGGCAGGCTATTACAGCTACAAATGGGCCGAAGTGCTTGCTGCCGATGCCTATGGCCTGTTCGAGGAGGAAGGCGTGCTTTCCGCGGCAGCCGGCGCGCGTTTCCGCGACGAGATCCTTGCCCGGGGCGGCAGCCGCCCGGCACTGGACTCATTCGTGGCATTTCGGGGCCGCAACCCCGAAATAGGTGCATTGTTGCGTCATAATGGTATGCTGGCGTCATAGCATCCTGGCAAAGGAGGGTGAGATGAACACGACATCCAGGCCGATACGTCGCGCTGCCGGCTTCGCGGGCTGGCTGCTGCTGCTCGCGAGCGCGTGCGCAATCGCGCAAAACCAGCAGGTCTATCGTTACATCGACACCGACGGCCGGGTCGTCTATTCCGACAAGCCGCCGCCCGCCGACGCCAGGAACGCGCAGGCCAAGCGCATCGGCCGCAACAGCATAGAGACCAGCGACTTGTCGTTCGCGACGCAACAGGCGCAGGAGCGCTTCCCGGTCACCCTGTACACGTTTTCCTGCGGCGTGGTCTGCGACACCGCGCAGGGCCTATTGAACAAGCGCGGCGTTCCGCACACCGTGGTCGACGTCGCGCAAGGCGACGGCGCCGATCGGCTCAAGCGCTTGACCAACGGGCTCGAGGCTCCGGCGCTGCAGGTCGGCGACCAGGTGGCGACCGGGTTCAACGAGAACCGTTGGCAGAGCATGCTATCCGATGCCGGCTACCCGAAGACGCCGCCGCCGCGGACCATGGCGGTCGGTCGGCCGTTGACGCCGACCACGAATGATGCGAGCAAGACCACGCAGGTCGTCACGCCCGACGCGACGCCGAAGGGCTCGTACCCGCAGTGACGTTGCGGGTCGCGACCTGGAACGTCAACTCGCTTAACGTCCGGCTGCCGCGGCTGCTGGACTGGCTTGCCGCGAACGCACCGGACATCGTCGGACTGCAGGAAACCAAGCTCGAAGACGGCAAGTTTCCGGTCGCCGAGCTCGCCGCTGCAGGCTACGCGCTGCAGTTTTGCGGCCAACGCACGTACAACGGCGTAGCTCTGCTCTCGCGCACGACCGGCACCGAGGTGGTCGCCGCGCTGCCGGAGCTCGACGATGCGCAGAAGCGCGTATTGGCGGCGACGATCGACGGCGTGCGCGTCGTATGCCTCTACGTGCCCAACGGACAGGCTGTCGGATCGGAAAAATACCGCTACAAGCTGGATTGGCTCGCTGCCGCCACCCGCTTTCTGCGTCGCGAGGTCGAACAGCACCCGCAGCTCGCGGTGATCGGCGATTTCAACATCGCGCCCGAGGACCGCGACGTGCACGACCCCGACTTGTGGCGCGGCCAGATCATGTGCTCGGATGCGGAGCGTGCGATGTTCAGCGCGTGGCTCGAGTTGGGCCTGACCGATGCGTTTCGCCTGTTCGACCAGCCGCCGAAGACCTTCAGCTGGTGGGACTACCGTCAGCTCGCTTTCCCGAAGAACCACGGCCTGCGCATCGATCACGTCCTGCTCTCGCCGGCGCTGGCCAAGGTGTGCACCGGTTGCCGGATCGATCGGCAGGCACGCAAAGGCGAAAAGCCGTCCGATCACGCACCGGTCGTCGCCGACTTGAGCTTTTCCTGAAACGCTCATCGCCATGAGCCTCAGCCGCGCCGCGCCGGCGCTGGCCGCAGCGCTGCTCGGTCCGCTCCTGTTCTTCCTGGTCTTCGACCCCCGCCTGCTCGAGCCGTCGTACTTCCGCTGGCTGTTGTGGCAGCCCGATCCGGCCACGCAGTTTCTCGGCTGGCACTTCTTCCGGCTGGAGGAATGGCATCTGCCTCCCGGCGCGGCGACCAACTACGGCATGGACATGGGCAGCTCGATCGTATTTACCGATTCCATCCCGCTGGCCGCATTGCTGTTCAAGCTGGCGCGCGCCGCGCTGCCGGACAAATTCCAGTACTTCGGCCTGTGGATGCTCGCCTGCTATACCCTCCAGGCGGCCTTTGCGTGGCTGCTGTCCGGCATGGCGACGCGCCTCATCGTGCCGCGGCTTGCGATCACCGCGCTGTTCGTCCTGAGTCCATTGTTGCCGGATCGCGCGATCGGCCATTACGCGCTGATGGCGCACTGGCTGCTGCTGGCAGCGCTCTATCTGTACCTGCGCGCGCCGGAGCGGTTTGCGACGGCGTCGTGGTGCCTGCTTATCCCTCTCGCCGCGCTGATCCACGCCTACCTGCTCTACATGGTGCTCGCGGTGGCATTCGCGGACGCAGCGCGGCGGCGCTGGATCGATCGCACCGCGACGACGCTCGATACCGTACGCTCGACTCTCGTCATCACCGCGGCGCTGCTGGCGACGATGTGGCTCGCCGGCTATTTCACCATTCCAGCCAGGGCGTTTTCCGGCGGCGTCGAATACTACGGGCGCTATGCCGCCAACCTGAATTCGCTATGGAATCCGCAATGGGGCTCGCGCTTCCTGCCCGCGCTGCCGGTCATCGCCGGGTCCGGGCTCGAAGGGTACGGCTATCTCGGCCTCGGCTTGCTCGCGATGCTGCCCGTTGCCTTGTTCGCGTTCTGGCGCGACCGGTCCGGGCGCGAGGCGCGCCGCTACCTGCCGCTCGCCGCCGTCGCGCTGCTGCTCTGGGCGATCGCGCTGTCGAATCAGGTGGCATGGGGCGATCACGTCCTGTTCACCGTGCCGCTGCCGGATCGCCTCCTCGAGCTCGCGCAATGGTCCGCGCCTCCGGGCGCCTGACTGTGGGTCGGCTACTACGCGCTGATGCTGGCCATCCCGGCGATCATCGTGCGCAATTTTTCGGCGGCGACGGCGCAACGCGATCTGTTGCTCGGCTTGGCCCTGCAGATCGCCGATCTGTCGCCGCGGTACATCGCGCTCAATGGCTATTTTCGCCAGCATTTCATCGTCGAGCCAGCGCAGCAGGTCGATCCGCTGCCGTCGCGCTTCTGGACGGTCGCGGCGAGTCATTACAGGACGGTCCTTTTCGTTCCGTCGCTCCCGGTGCCGGCGAATTTCGCCGCGATCGCCTTGTTCGCCGCCGATCACGGCATGCGCATCAACGTCGGCTCGTTCGCCCGCTTCGACTGCGCCGCGTCGCCGGCGCGACCGGACGCGCGAGCAGGCGCTGGCCGCCGGGCAACTCGATCCGGCGACGCTATACGTGCTGCGTGCACCGGACGACACGGCGTTTCGCGCCGGCCCGGACGACGCGATCGGCACGGTCGACGGATTCCGCGTGCTCGCGCCGGGCTGGTTCGCGTTCGACGATTGTTGCGGCGACGCGATGCCGCCGCTCGCACGCGCCGCGGCCGCGACGGCGGCACGACAGCGCTGATCGCCGACGACCTCAGGGCTTTTCCGAATCGAGCTTCAGTTCCTGGATCTTGCGGGTCAGCGTGTTGCGTCCCCAACCCAGCCATTGCGCCGCCTCTGAGCGGCGCCCGCCGGTATGGGCGAGTGCGCGCACGATCAGCGTGCGCTCGAATTCCTTTTCCAGCCTGTCGGCCACCGCACGTTCGCCGCGCGCGAGCGCCTGCGCCAGCTCGCGATCGAGCGCCTGCTGCCAATTGGCTTCGCCCTCGCGCGCGCTTCCGCCCGATGCCGTGCGCACCTCCGGCGGCAGATCGGCGGCATCGACGCGTTGCCCTGGCGCCATCACCGTCAGCCAGTGGCAGATGTTCTCGAGCTGGCGAACGTTGCCGGGGAATTCGAATGCCGTCAGCAGCTTCAACGCCGCGTCGGTGAGCTGCTTGGGCTCGACGGCGAGCTCGCGCGCGCTCTTGCGCAGGAAATGCCGCGCCAGCGGCGCGATATCCTCGCCGCGTTCGCGCAACGGCGGCAGGCGCAGGCGCACGACGTTGAGCCGGTGCATCAGGTCTTCGCGAAACAAGCCCTGCCGCACGCGCTCGTCCAGATTCTGGTGCGTCGCCGCGATGATGCGCACATTGGCCTTCAGCGGAGCGTGCCCGCCGACCCGGTAGTATTCGCTGTCGGAGAGCACGCGCAGCAGGCGCACCTGCAGGTCCGGCGGCATGTCCCCGATCTCGTCGAGGAAGAGCGTTCCGCCTTCGGCCTGCTCGAAGCGGCCGCGGCGGGCGCTTTGCGCGCCCGTGAACGCGCCGCGCTCGTGCCCGAACAATTCCGATTCCAGCAGGTCCTTCGGAATCGCCGCTGTGTTGATCGCCACGAACGGCGCGGCGGCACGCGGACTGTGCCGGTGCAGCGCGCGCGCGACCAGCTCCTTGCCGGTGCCCGACTCGCCGGTGACAAGCACCGTTGCGTGCGAGTGCGACAAGCGTCCGATCGCGCGGAACACTTCCTGCATTGCGGGCGCCTGTCCGAGCATCTCGGCGGCGTCGGCCACTGCGTTCGCCGGCGCCGTCGTCGCCGGGACGTCGGCGCTCGCGCGGCGAATCAGCGCCACCGCGTGGTCGACGTCGAACGGCTTGGGCAGATATTCGAATGCGCCGCCGCGAAAAGCCGCGACGGCGCTGTCGAGATCCGAATAAGCAGTCATGATGATTACCGGGAGCCGCGGATGCCGCTCCTTGATGTTCGCGAGCAGCGCGAGCCCGGTCTCGCCGGGCATCCGGATGTCGGACACCAGCACCTGCGGCTGGTCGTGCTGCAGCGCCTGTGTCGCCTCCTGCGCCGAGGCGAAGGACCGGAAGGGAATGCCCTCGCGCACGAGCGCCTTCTCGAGCACCCAGCGAATCGAGCGATCGTCGTCGACGATCCACACCGCCGCGGCGGGCTCGCTGTCCGTCATCGCAAGTTGTTCATGTGCCAGCATTGCATCTCTCGCAATCTACGCGCTACCGCGGCTGAACTCCAGCGGCAGCAGAATCGTGAATACCGTATGTCCGGGGACGCTTTCGCATTCGATCGCGCCGTTGTGCTGCGTGACGAAGGTTTGCGCGATCGTCAGACCCAGGCCGCTGCCGCCTTCACGGCCGGATACCAGCGGAAAGAAGATGCGGTCACGGATCGATTCGGGCACGCCCGGGCCGTTGTCCTCGACGAGCAGGGCAAGCGCCAGCCGGTACCGGCGCTTCGCGAGCGTTACGCCTCGCGCGACGCGCGTCGTCAGGCGGATCTGCGGCACGCCGAGCACGCCTTCGAGCGCCTGTGCTGCGTTACGCACCACGTTGAATATCGCTTGCGTCAGCTGCTCGGGGTCGCCTTGGAACTCGGGCAGGCTGATGTCGAAATCGGAAAGAATCTCGATCCGCGGAAATTCCGCCTGCACGACCGTTCCCACGCGCGCCAGGATCTCGTGAATGTTGACGCTTTGGTACTTCGGCATCCGGTGCGGCGTCAGCAGCCGATCGACCAGCGCCTGAAGGCGGTCGGCTTCCCCGATGATCACCTGCGTGTATTCGCGCAGCGGCCGGCGATCGAGCTCGCGCTCGAGCAACTGCGCGGCCCCGCGGATGCCGCCCAGGGGATTCTTGATCTCGTGCGCCAGGCTGCGGACCAGGTCGCGGTTCGCCTGCTGCTGCTCGAGCAGGCGCTCCTCGCGCGCGATCTTCAGCTGCTGATCGATGTGGCGGAATTCGAGCAGCAAGATCGCCCCCGGAACATCGACGATCGAAACCGTGCACGAAAGGTGCAGGCGTGACTTGCCACCGATGCCGATCTCCAGTTCCTGTTCGGTGTATGACGCGCCGTTGGCCAGCGCCTTTTCGATCGCCTGGAACAGCGCTGGCGCGTCGCCGAAGACCGACTTCGCCGCATGCCCGATCAGCTGGCGCTTCGACAGCTCGAACAGGTTTTCCGCCGCGGGGTTGGCGTAGCGTATGCCGAGATCGTCCCCGAGCAGCACGACGGCGGTGGCGAGCAACTCCAGCCCGGCGCTGAAAGTCGGCGTTTCGTCAGCAGTGGAGAATGGCGGCGGGCCGGACATCGCGAACCTGTTGCAACGGTACGCGATAGTAGCAAGTTCCGCGCCCATGCTGGTCGAGCCCGACACTGCTGCGAAAAATCGCGTCACCTCGACGCGGCCAGCTCCCGTTTCAAGGCCTCGATGTTTTTTTCGTGCAGCGCCACCGCCTGGCGCAGTCGCCCAAGTCGGTCCGCGTACTTCTGCGCATTGGCCTTTTCGTCGGGCAGCGGCGGCGGCGTGCCATCGCCATACGCGGCACGTGCTTCGGCCAGCAGCTTTTCCTCGGTGGCGAGCTCGTCGGTCAGGACCTTGTTCCTCAGAACGTCCCGGCCCTTTTGCGTTCCGGCGTCGACCTTGGGGAATCCTGCCGGCGTCGGCGTCTTCGCCGCCGCGGCGACCGCGCCCGGAACGTTGAAATACGCGGTGTTTCCCGAGCGGGTCGTGCATTTGTACATGCTGCCTTCGACCAGCGTCGGCTTGGACGAACAGCCGGCGTCGCTTGCGCGATCGGAAAGGGCTGCCTGCGCAGTCGAAGCGATGCTCGCCAACGCGCACCAGCAGCCGATGACGGCAAGGCGCGCTAGCGCGCGGGGGAACGAGCACCGGGTCATCGGCGCAGTGTAGCAAAAAACCATGGGCGGGCCGCGGGCCCGCCCCCAACCGGCGTTGCCCGCGCCTCAGGCGCTGTAATACATGTCGAATTCGACCGGATGGGTCGTCATGCGGAAGCGCGTGACCTCTTCCATCTTCAGCGCGATATAGGCATCGATCATGTCATTGGAGAACACGCCGCCGCGCGTCAGGTAGTCGCGGTCGCGATCCAGATTGTCGAGTGCCTCGTCAAGCGACGCGCAGGGATGCGGAACCTTGGCGGCGACTTCCGGGGGCAGGTCGTAGAGGTTCTTGTCGATCGGGTCGCCCGGATGGATCTTGTTCTGCACGCCGTCGAGTCCCGCCATCAAGAGCGCCGCGAAGCAGAGGTACGGATTCGCCGTCGGATCGGGGAAGCGCACTTCGACCCGGCGGCCCTTCGGATTGCTGACGTAGGGAATCCGGCAGGCGGCCGAACGGTTGCGCGCCGAATACGCGAGATTGATCGGCGCCTCGAACCCCGGCACCAGACGCTTGTACGAATTCGTTCCCGGGTTGGTGATCGCATTCAGCGACTTCGCGTGCTTGATCACGCCGCCGATGTAAAACAGCGCGAACTCGGACAATCCGGCATAGCCGTTGCCGGCGAACAGGTTCTGGCCGCCCTTCCACACCGACTGGTGAACGTGCATGCCCGAACCGTTGTCGCCGACGATAGGCTTCGGCATGAAGGTCGCCGTCTTGCCGTAAGTGTGGGCGACCATGTGCACCGTGTACTTGAGGATCTGCATCCAGTCGGCGCGCTTGACCAGGCTGTTGAACTTGGTGCCGATTTCGCACTGGCCCGCGGCGGCGACTTCGTGGTGGAACACCTCGACCTCGACGCCCTGCTCCTCCAGCGACAGTGAAATGGCGTTGCGGATGTCCTGCAGCGAGTCGACGGGAGGCACCGGGAAGTAGCCGCCCTTCACCGGCGCGCGGTGCGCCGAGTTGCCCCCTTCGAAATCGGTCCGTCCGGTAGACCATGGCGCTTCTTCCGACTCGATCTTGACGAAGCAACCCGACATGTCGACGTTCCATGTCACCGAATCGAAAATGAAGAATTCAGGCTCGGGGCCGAAGTACGCGGTGTCGCCGAGCCCGGTCGACTTGAGATAGGCCTCGGCGCGCTTCGCCAAGGAGCGCGGGTCGCGATCGTATCCCTTGCCGTCGGTGGGCTCGACCACGTCGCAGGTGACATTGAGCGTAATTTCTTCGGTGAACGGATCGATGCGCGCCGTGTCGGCATCGGGCATCAGCAGCATGTCCGACGCTTCGATTCCCTTCCAGCCCGCGATCGAGGAGCCGTCGAAAGCGTGGCCGCTATCGAACTTGTCCTGCGTGAACTGCTTCGACGGGACCTGAACATGCTGCTCCTTGCCGCGCGTGTCGGTGAAGCGAAGATCAACGAACTTGACGTCCTTGTCCTTGATCATTTTCAGTACGTCGGCGGATGCAGCCATGCGTTTCTCCTGTTGGAATGGGGGCGGAGCGGTTGAACTTGCTGCGCCGAAGCGGCGTGTTTCGCAGCGGATCGAAAAGCAGAAACTATGCCATAAGCGGGCCGCCCTCGCACCGGGCGGAACAAGGGTTTGCGGCGCTTGCCGGCGCAGGCTACGGCGCTCGTCGCACCAAATTGATTCCTGTCGTAGCCCCCGCGCCACCGTATGGTGCGACCCCGGCGCCGGCGCGGTCGGTCTGGCGCGCCCCGCCGAGCTATACTTTTCCGATGGCCCAGATCGTTCCCACCCGCGGCGCGCGCAGAACGTTCGACCGCCGGCGGGCGTGCCGGGCGGCATTGTCCGAGCGCCCGCTGTGAGCGAGGATGGCGCATCGGTGCTGGCTGCCGCGCGTCGCCGTGCGGCCGATGCGTCGCTGCCCTATTTCGGTGCCGTAACGCCGGCCGAAGCCCGGGCTTTGCTCGAGGCGGACCCCGCGGCGCGTCTGATCGACGTGCGCACCCGCGCCGAATGGAATTACGTCGGCCGCGTCCCCGGCAGCGTGCTGATCGAATGGAACACCTATCCCGACGGAACACGGAATCCCGGATTCCTCGAAGAGCTGCGCCACGCGGTCGGACAAACCGACGCGCCGGTCCTGTTTCTGTGCCGCAGCGGCCATCGTTCGGACAGCGCCGCGCGCGTCGCGACCGCGGCTGGATACACGCGCGCGTTCAACGTACTGGAAGGGTTCGAGGGTGACAAGGACGCCGCTGGGCATCGCGGGAATCTGGGCGGCTGGCGCAAGGCCGGGCTGCCCTGGGTTCAGGGATAGAACAGGTAGACCTGGTAGCCGGCTTGCGAGGTGGTGCTCGCGTCGATGAACAGCTTCACCGCCAGCTCTGCGTTGCCGGCGATGCCGCTGTCGAGGTCGGCAGCCCCGCTCATGTATTCGCCAGGCGCAAACGCGCGACGAACGACGATCTGGTCCTGCGCGCTGGACAAGGTCAGCTCCAGATACGGGTAGCCCAGCGCGTGGGTGGCCCGGTTGCGTATCGTCGCCGAAAGGATCAGCAATCCCTTGTGCGCCGGGTCCGCCTGCAGGTCGGAGGCCTCGATGGACAGCTCCGAGATGTCCTGCAAGGGCCTCAACTGGCAGTCGGCGAGCGCGCAAAGCCGGATCAGCGCGGGCTTGGCCCGCGGCCAGTGGGCAGCGATCGCATCGCGGAAATGAAACAGCGCCTGCGCTCCAAGGACGATCAGGAGCAGCGGAACGAGCAGGCCGTAGGCCCAGCCCGGAAGCCGGAAACGCTGCCTCGCTTCGGACGCGGAGAAGCGCGAGGCGTAAGCAAGCTCGGGATCGATCGAGGGCGACGAACCCTCGTCGTCGGCCGGGCCGACGATGGGTTCGCGGCGATCGTCCGCTGCCTCATGCACGGGTGCGAGCGCCTGCGCGTCGCGCAAGGTAACCGTCGGAGGCCCGAGCTCGGCTTCGGAAAGTCGCGGCTCGTCGTCCGGCCCGCGCAGGCGTGGCGCCAGCGAAACCAGCGCGAGCTCGCCGTCGAACACGGTGCGGCAATGGCCGCAGCGCACCTGACCTTCGCGCATCGCGAGCTGCTGCGAACTCACCCGGAAAATCGTCTTGCAGCCGGGGCAGCGCGTGTATTTTTCTTCAGCCACGATCAGGCCTCGGCCTCGCTGCCATCCCGCGAATGGCAGATGCCGCGGTATCGGCCTCGGGACAATCGCTCGGCGACGGCCCTGCGGGTCTAAATACTCCCGCCTCGCTCATGTCTCCGACCCGCCAGTGCCACCCATCCGTCGTCGCTCCCCCATGCGCCGAGTTTAAACCATCGGCGATACGCTCCACTCACTGCGGCGACCTGCGCTTCGAGTATGCCGGAGAGCACGATCGCGCCACCGTCCCTGACCCGCGCGGCGAGCACCGGCGCCAGCAGGCGCAGCGGGTTGGCCAGGATGTTGGCGACGACGATGTCGAACTTGCCCGGCGCGAGCGCATCGGGAAGAGCGAAGTCAACGGCGACGCCGTTGCGCGCGGCGTTGGCGCGGCTCGCTTCAATTGCCTGCGGGTCGACGTCGGTCCCGGTAACCGTCGCTGCTCCGAGCTTGGCGGCGGCGATGGCGAGAATGCCCGAGCCGCAGCCGTAGTCGAGCACCGACTGCCCCGGCTCGAGGTGCTCGACGAGCCAGCGCAGGCAGAGCCGCGTCGTCGGATGGCTGCCGGTGCCGAACGCCAGCCCCGGGTCGAGCTCGAGGTTGATCGCTCTCGGATCGACCGGCTCGCACCAGGAGGGTACGACCCACAGCCGGTCGGTGATGCGCAGCGGGCCGAACTCGGCCTGCGTGCGCCGCACCCAGTCCTGTTCGTGCAGCGCTTCCAGCGCGTAGGGAGGCGGCGCGAGGCCAAGCGCCGCAGCCGCCTGCCGGATGCTGCCTTCGGCGTCGGCGTCCGCCGCGAACAGTGCGGTCAATCGGCAGAGCGCCCACATGCCGCCGGCGTCGTCCGGCTCGCCGTAGCGCGGCGTCTCGTCGGCTGTGCCGGCATGGGCGTCAGCAGCGTCGACCGATGCCGCGCCGGCGGCGAGCAGCGCGTCGGACCAGGCCTCGGCCGTCGCGGCCGGCGCATCGAAGCGCAGTTCGACAAACGGCATCGGCGAATCCGCCTATGCAGTCTGCTTGCGCTTGGCCATCCGCTGCTCGAGATAGTGAATCGTCGTGCCGCCGCGCAGAAACGAATCGTCGAGCAGCAGCTCCTGATGCAGCGGAATGTTGGTCTTGATGCCCTCGACGACCATTTCCGACAGCGCGACGCGCATGCGGGCGATTGCCTGCTCGCGTGTGTCGCCATAGGCGATGACCTTGCCTATCATCGAGTCGTAGTTCGGCGGCACGAAATAGTTGTGGTAGACGTGCGAGTCGACGCGTATGCCCGGGCCGCCCGGCGCGTGATACGAAGTGATGCGGCCCGGCGAAGGCACGAACGTGTCCGGGTCCTCGGCGTTGATTCGGCATTCGATCGCATGCCCGCGCCGGACCACGTCGCGCTGCCGGAAGGCCAGCCGCTGACCTGCGGCGACGCGGATCTGCTGCTGGACGATGTCGATGCCGGTGATCATCTCGGTCACCGGGTGCTCGACCTGGAGGCGAGTGTTCATTTCGATGAAAAAGAATTCGTCGTCCTGATACAAGAACTCGAACGTCCCCGCGCCGCGATAGTTGATCTTGCGGCACGCTTCGGCGCAGCGCTCGCCGATGCGTGTCAGCAAACGCAGCGCGATCCCGGGTGCGGGCGCCTCCTCGATGATCTTCTGATGCCTGCGCTGCATCGAGCAATCACGCTCGAACAGGTAGACGGTGTTCTTGTGCTCGTCGGCCAGCACCTGGATTTCGATGTGCCGCGGCTTGTCCAGATACTTTTCCAGATACACGGTCGGGTTGCCGAACGCGGCGCCCGCTTCCGAGCGGGTGAGGCTGACCGCCGGAAGGAGCGCCGCCTCGGTATGGACGACCCGCATGCCGCGTCCGCCGCCGCCGCCGGCGGCCTTGATGATCACCGGATACTTGACCGCGCGTGCGATCTTGACGATTTCCTTCGGATCGTCGGGCAGTGCGCCTTCCGAGCCCGGAACGCAGGGTACGCCGACCTTGGCCATGGCAACTTTGGCGCTGACCTTGTCGCCCATCAGCCGGATGGTCTCGGGCCGGGGCCCGATGAATACGAAGCCGCTTTTTTCCACCTTCTCGGCAAAGTCGGCGTTTTCGGACAAGAAGCCGTAGCCGGGATGAATCGCCTGCGCGTCGGTGACTTCCGCTGCACTGATGATGGCGGGGATGTTGAGATAGCTCTGGGAGGACGGCGGCGGACCGATACATACCGACTCGTCGGCCAGCCGCACGTATTTGGCGTCGGCGTCGGCTTCCGAGTGCACGACGACCGTCTTGATGGCCAGCTCGCGGCACGCGCGCTGAATGCGCAACGCGATTTCGCCGCGATTGGCGATCAGCACCTTGTCAAACAGCTGCCCGGCGGATTTGGTTGCCACGAGTGGGATGGGCGGGCATGACGCGGCCAGCGCGGTTCGCCTCGCAGCGAAACCGGGCGCCGACAGCGCAAGTCAGCCGATGATCACCAAAGGCTGGCCGTATTCCACGGCCTGCCCGTTCTCGACCAGGATCGCCTTGACCACGCCGGCCCGGTCGGCCTCGATCTCGTTCATCAGCTTCATCGCCTCGATAATGCATAGCGGATCGCCGACCTGCACGCTGTCGCCGATGTCGACAAAGGCTTTGGCGCCCGGCGAGGCGGAGCGATAGAAGGTCCCCACCATCGGGGACTTGATCGCATGGCCTTCGGGTTCCTGCACGGCGACCGGCGCGCTGGCATGCGTGGCAGGCGTCGCGCCCGCATGCATTGCCGGCGGCGCGTGTTGATGGGCGGCGGGAGCCAGCGCGCGCGTGATCCGAACTCGTTCCTCGCCCTCGGCGATCTCGAGTTCGGCGATGCCCGAGCTTTCGACGAGCTCGATCAGCGTCTTGAGTTTTCGCAGATCCATCGCGCGTCAGTCCGTCGGGGCTGGTCAGCTCGCCTTGAGCTGGCGGAGCGCGAATTGCAGCGCCAGTTCGTATCCCTGAGGGCCCAGGCCTACGATCGTCCCTACCGCCTTGTCCGAGAAGTACGAGTGGTGACGAAAGGGTTCGCGGGCGTGAACGTTGGACAGGTGGATCTCGATGTACGGGATGCCCACGGCGGCAAGGGCGTCGCGCAGCGCGACGCTGGTGTGCGTGAACGCCGCCGGATTGATCAACACGTAGCGCACAGCCTCATTTCGGGCGGCCTGAATTCGGTCGACCAGAGCGCCTTCGTGATTGCTCTGGAACGTCAGCAGGCGCACGCCTGCGGCCCGTGCCTGCGCGTCCAGCCGGGCATCGATGGCCCGGAGCGTATCGTGACCATAAACCGCGGGCTCGCGCGTGCCCAGGAGATTCAGGTTGGGCCCGTGCAGCACCAGCACCGCAGCGTCGTCGCCCAAGCGGCGGGCATTGCCCACCACCGCTGCGCTCTTGCGCTTTTCTCGAGCCATGTAATCGGGGCCCCCTCGACCTCGTAGACGACGAGTTTGCAGGAGATAGGCTCATGTTGTCCAGTGTTTGGCTGGTTTTGGGACCGAGGCAGGCGGGGCCGGAGACTCTCCTGGCACCAGCTCTACAGAGCGAATCCGTCCCCGTCGAGGCAGCCCGGTGCGGGCAGCGAGGGTCAAAGCAATTTGGTGATCACGTCCCGGAATTTGTCGGCTTTCACCGGGCCCAAATGAGTGTAAGCAAGCTTTCCCTGCCGGTCGAGGACCAGGGTGAAAGGCAAAGCGACCAAGCTGTTGCCCATCTCCCTGGAAAGATCCATCGCGCCATAGCCCCCGATCAGCGCCGGGTAGTTCAAGCCTAGTTCCTTAGAGAATTGCTGCACTTTATCAGCATTATCGACGGCGATGCCGACAATTTGTAGCCCTTTAGCACCATATTCGTTCTGCGCGCGGACGAAATCCGGCATCTCTTCTCGGCATGGTGCGCACCAAGTCGCCCAGAAGTTGACGACCAGCACCTTGCCACGCCACTGCGCCATCGGCTGGGGCTGGCCCGACGCGTCGGGTAGCGACAGGGCGAGCAGCGCGGTGGTATCGGCCGGCGTCCGATCGAAGATGGCCAAACCGATGCCGGCAGCCAGGGCAAGGACTGCAGCTATGCCAAAGGCGACACGGTTGTGCAGGCGGGACGCCATGTACATAGAGAGTCAGCGCTCGCTAACTCAGTTGAACCAGGTCTTTTTCTGTGCTTCTGGCGCGCTGGGTGCCACGCTAGCCGCCGGCAGCGCCACCGTCGCCGTCTGGATCGTCGGCGGATAGCAGATGCCGATGTCCGCGCATCCTTGCGATTCGGCGCGGATGATCAGCGGCTTGCCGGGAGTGAAATTCGTCACGGCCAGATTGACCGTCACGCTGCCGCGATAGGTCTCGACCCGACCAAAAAATTCGTCCTGCTTGATCTTGCCGGCAGGCAGCGCCGGCGTCACCAGCGCGCCGCTCGCGGGATCAAGCGCAAAATGGAGCTTGTCGCGATAAAGGTAGTAGCCGTCGGCGATCGTGAAGTGCGCTTCGACGGTTTGTGCATCGACCGCCCTGGCCGAGAAAAGAAAGGCCTTGTCCGGTGGCAGCGGACGGACCTGGCCGAGAGCCGGCGTGGCCAAGGCCAGCAGCGCGCCGAAGGCCAGCAGCCGCGCCGCGAGCTCAATCAGCCCGGGGTGCGGTTTCGGCGGCGATCCACTGCAGGTAGGCCGGAAGTCCATGGCTGATGGGGACAACGACAATCTCCGGAAGTTCGTAGGGGTGGCGCGCCAGAATCGCGGCCTCGAGCGGCGCATAGAGCGTCTCGCGCGTCTTGATCATCAATTGCGTTTCCTCGGCCGTTTCGATTTCTCCGCGCCAGTGGTAAAGTGATCGCAACGTCGCGCCGACGTGAATGCACGCCGCTAACCGCGCTTCAAGCAGTTCGCGTGCCAGTGCTTCCGCCGCGAATCGTTCCGGCAGCGTGGTCAGCACCAGGATCAACGCCCCGGGCCCCAGTGCGGGCCTCTCCGGAGCCGCGGCCGGCGACAAGGAGTCTCCATGCGGTTTATCGTGCTGTTCATTTTACTGGCTTTCCCGGTCATCGACCTGATGGTCACGATGCGCTTCGCGCGCTGGACCGGCATTCCGACGCTGATATGGCTGCTGGTCTCCGCAGCCATCGGTACGCTGCTATTGCGCCATGAGCGCGGCGGCTTCCGCGCGCGGACACTCGGGGCGCTCCGGGGCGATCAACCGCTGATGCGCGGGCTGGTCGATAGCGGCCGCAAGGTGCTGGCCGCGATGCTGTTCATCCTTCCGGGAATCCTGTCCGACCTGCTGGCGGTCGCACTGCTTCTGCTGCCGATCAACCTCGGCCGCCAACTCGCGGCGCAGACCGCGGGCGGCGGTTTCGGCGACGCGCTGGACGGCGACTTCCGGCGCATCGAATAGCGGCCCGGAGCAAACGCGCACTAACCGACGATCGTCTGCTCTACCCGCCGGGCGCGCGCGTAGGCCCAGACCATCAGCGCGATACCCGCGACGATCATCGGTAGCGACAGCCACTGTCCCATCGACCATCCGAGCGCCAACAGCCCCAGAAAGTCGTCGGGCTCGCGCGCGAACTCGACGGTGAAACGGAACACGCCGTAGCCGATCAGGAACAGGCCTGATACGGCCCCCAGCGGTCGCTGGCGGCGCGCAAAAATCCAGAGCAGCGTGAAGAGGACGAGTCCCTCGAGCCCGGCTTCATAGAGCTGCGAAGGATGGCGCGGCAGCATGCCCGTGCGCTCGTACACCTCCGAGAGGCCGCGTGCGAGCGCTTGCTGCGCATGCGACGCCATCCACGCCTTGTCCTCGTCCGCCGCTTGCGGAAACAGCACCGCCCAGGGCGCGCTCGGATCGGTGACTCTTCCCCAGAGCTCGCCGTTGATGAAGTTGCCCAGCCGACCGAACGCGAGCCCCAGCGGGATCAGCGGCGCGACGAAGTCGGTGACGTCCAGCCAGCGCTTGTGCCGGATGCGGGCATATACCAGGAGCGCGATCAGGACGCCCAGGAACCCGCCGTGGAAACTCATGCCTCCCTGCCAGAGCGCGAGCGTCTCCAGCGGGTGCGCGAGGTAGTACATCGGTTTGTAGAACAGGATGTAGCCGAGACGGCCGCCCAGGATCACGCCGAAGACGCCGTAGAACAGCATGTCGTCGACGTCGCGCGGGTGCCAGCCGGTAAGGAGGTTCTGCCGCGCGCGTATCTTGCCGAACACCACGAACAGGACGAATCCGACCAGATACATCAGCCCGTACCACCGCACCGCAAGCGGGCCCAGATGAACGGCGACGGGATCGAACTGTGGATGAACCAGCATCGGATGATTATGACATCGCCGTCGCTGCCGCGAGGCGGCGCCGTGCCGCGGCCCCGCGGACCGAGCTCCGCGCGGTGGCCACGAATTGAGCGAGGCACGCGTTGCGGTTCGCCGCGCGCCATGCAAGCAGCACCGTCAGCAGCGGCGACTCCTCGCGCAACCGGCGGTAGACGACGCCGCGTCGGCGCATGTCGCGCAGAGACGCCGGCACCAGGGCCACACCCAGGCCGGCGGAGACGAGGCTCACGATCGTCTGCATCTGGATCGCTTCCTGGGCGACGCGGGGCGTGAAGCCGCCCTGCCGGCAGAATTCGATGATCGCGTCGTACAGACCGGCGGCGGCGGAACGGGGGAAAATAATGAACGGTCGCCGCGCCAACGATGCGAGCGACAGGGCGGCGCGCGATCGCGCCAACGCGTCATCTGCCGGCAAGGCGGCAACCAGCGGTTCGCGCAGCAGCGGCAGCATCGCGAGGGCGGCATCGTCTACCGGCGCCAGCAGCATGCCCGCGTCGATACGTCCTTCGTGCAACTCGCGCAGCTGAACATCGGTGGTCAGCTCGCGCAATTCGAGCGTCACGCCCGGGTGCGCGGCGCGATAGGCGCCGAGGAGTCCCGGCAGGATGCTGTAGTCGACGGTGCTGATGAAGCCGAGTGTCAACCGCCCGGTCTCGCCCGACTCCACTCGCCGCGTCCGCACCGCGAGCGTCTCGGCTTCGGCCAGCATCCGGCGCGCCTGATCCAGCAGGTAGGCGCCGGCGTCGGTCAACTCGACGCGACGCTTGCTGCGGCGAAATAGCAGGACGCCGAGCTCGCGCTCGAGCTGCTGAATCTGGCGCGATAACGGCGGCTGCGACATGTGCAGTCGAGTCGCCGCACGCCCAAAATGCAGCGACTCGGCGACGGCCACGAAGTAGCGCAAGCGGCGAAGGTCGAGCATTGATACCTATATTGTATAAGTTATGCCAATAAAGTGTATTGGACAGTATCAGAGGCCGCGCGCTATAAAACGCCGATAGGACCCAGCGACCCGATGCGCTCCTCGACCCTCGACCGCTACTCCCCGGCAAGCTTGCTGGCGCTGACCTCGCTGTTCTGGGCGGGCAACATGGTCATCGGGCGTGCGGTCGCCGGTGCGATGTCGCCGATAGGACTGGCCTACTGGCGATGGGTGATCGTGATCGCGGCGCTGGCCCCATTCTGCTGGCGCGAAGTGCTCGCCAAGCGGGCGCTGCTGTTCCGCTCGTGGCGGATCCTGCTGCTGCTGAGCGTGATGAGCACCGGTCTGTACAACGCCCTGACCTATTGGGCGCTGCACTACACGACGGCGACCAACACAACCTTGCTCAACTCGACGATTCCGATCTGGGTGATGGTCGCCTCGTGGATCCTGCTCAAGCATCTGCCGTCGGCGCGCGCGCTGCTTGGCTTCCTGATCTCGCTGGCGGGCGTGCTGTGCATCGTCGCGCGCGGCCATCCGGGCGCGCTTTTCACGCTCGCGCCGAACGTCGGCGACCTTATCATGCTGATCGCGCTTCTTCTGTGGGGCTTCTACGCGGTGCTGCTCCGCTATCGCCCGGTCCAGCTCTCGCCGCTCGGATACGTGTTCGTCACCGGTGTAATCGGCACGCTGATCGCGACACCGTTCTTCTTCATCGACCGCGCCTGGTCGGCTACGCCCGATCTGTCGTGGCAAGCGCTGGCGGCGATCGGCTATTTCGCGCTGTTTTCCAGCCTCGCCGCGACGCTTTGCTACAACAACGCCATCGATCGCGTCGGACCGGTCCACGCGAGCCTGTTCATCCACCTGGTGCCACTGTTCGGGAGTCTGATGGCGATCGCATTCCTCGACGAGCGTCCGGGTTGGCAGCATCTGCTGGGGATGGCGCTGATCCTTACCGGGATACTGCAGGCCCGCCGCGCCGCGGTCGCCGTGCCCAGGCGCTGACGCAACGGCACCGCGCGCTCGCCCAAAAAGGCACGGCAGCGCCGTATCATCGATAGCCCCATTCACGACCCTCGAGACACCATGGCCAATAATCGACGCAGCCGGATCATCACGCAGGGCGTTGCCCGCTCACCGAACCGCGCGATGCTGCGCGCCGTAGGTTTCGCCGATGGCGACTTCGACAAGCCGATCGTCGGCGTTGCCAACGGCCACAGCACGATGAATCCGTGCAATGCCGGCATCCAACCGCTGGTCGATCGCGCGATGGCGGCGCTTGCGGAAGCCGGTGCGAAACCGCAGGTCTTCGGCTTTCCGACGGTGACCGACGGCATCGGCATGGGCACCGAAGGCATGAAGTATTCGCTGGTGTCGCGCGAGGTCATCGCCGACGCGATCGAAGTCGCCGTGATGGGACAGTGCATGGACGGCGTCGTCTGCGTCGGCGGCTGCGACAAGAACATGCCCGGGTCGATGATGGCGATGGCGAGGATGAACGTGCCGGGCATTTTCGTTTACGCCGGCACGATCAAGCCCGGCTTCTGGAAAGGCCAGAAGCTTACGATCGTCAGTCCGTTCGAGGCGGTCGGCGCGTACACCGCCGGCAAGATGTCGAAAGAGGACCTGGACGGCATCGAGAAAAACGCCTGTCCCTCCGTCGGCGCCTGCGGCGGGCAGTACACGGCCAACACGATGTCCTCGTCGTTCGAAGCGCTGGGCATGAGCCTGCTGGGAAGCTCGCAGATGGCCTCGCCCGATCCGGAAAAGGCCGACAGCGCCGCGGCGTCCGCGATCGCGCTGACGCGCGCCGTCGAGCAGGATCTGAAGCCGCGCGACATCATCACCCGCCGCTCGATCGAAAACGCGGTGGCGCTGGTGATGGCGACCGGCGGCTCGACCAATGCGGTGTTGCACTACCTCGCGATCGCCGCGGCAGCGGAGGTGGAGTGGTCGATCGACGATTTCGAGGGCGTGCGTCAGCGCGTGCCGGTGCTCTGCGAGCTCAAACCATCGGGGCGCTTCGTTGCCACCGATTTCCACGCCGCGGGCGGCGTGCCGCAGGTGCTCAAGATGCTGCTCGCGCACGGATTGCTGCACGGCGACTGCATGACCATCACCGGGCGCACGATGGCCGAAGAGCTCGCCTCGATTCCCGCCGAACCGCGCCGCGATCAGGAGGTCATCCGCCCCTGGGACCGGCCGGTGTACGCGCAGGGCCATCTGGCGATCCTCAAGGGCAATCTCGCGCCCGAAGGCTGCGTTGCCAAGATCAGCGGCTTGAAGAGCCTGGCTATCACCGGCCCCGCGCGCGTGTTCGATTCCGAGCCCGCGGCGCTCGACGCGATCATCGCGAAAAAGATCAAGCCGGGCGACGTGATGGTTATCCGCTACGAAGGTCCCAAGGGCGGCCCCGGCATGCAGGAAATGCTGGCGCCCACGTCGGCGCTGATCGGCCAGGGCTTAGGCGAGAGCGTCGGACTGATCACCGACGGCCGGTTTTCAGGAGGCACCTGGGGCATGGTGGTCGGGCACGTCGCGCCCGAAGCGTATGTGGGAGGCACGATCGCGCTGGTCGAGGAGGGCGACTCGATCACGATCGATGCGCACCGGCGGCTGATCGAGCTCAACGTGAGCGCCACGGAGATCGCCGCGCGGCGAGCCAAATGGTCGCCGCCGCCACCGCGCTATACGCGCGGCGTGCTCGCCAAGTACATGAAGCTCGTGTCGACCGCGAGCCGTGGAGCGCTGACCGACGCCGGCTAGGCTCCGACCGCAGTTTGCCTATTGCGAAAGTTGACCGACACGACGCTAGGAGACACAGCGCTAGTCGGCATCGTCTGGTTCGAGGAACCATTGACGACGCCGAAGATCGTAAGCATTGTGCTCATCGTCGCCCGCGCGTTGGGCCCGAATGCAAGCGGGCGCGCCAGCTGGATCGGGCCGGCGGGCCATCTTCTTTCTCGTCGAGGCGACGCACAGGAGGTGTCGATGCAACTGTCCTCCCGCGCCTTTGTCCTGCTCGCTCCGCTGGTGCTGCTCGCGGCCTGCGCGGCCGCGCCGGTCGGACCGCCTGTCGCTTCGCCGCGATTCCTTGTCGGAGACCATTGGCAATACCGGATCATCGACCACATGCGGCGCGGCGCTGTCTCGCAGATCGACGCCGAGGTCGTCGCGCTGGCCGGCGATGTCGCGACGCTGCGCGTCGTGCAGCGTCGACGACGGCATCGCGTTCCGAATGGACCGACGAGCTCGAAGCGGGCGGCGGCCTGCGCGCAGGGATCCTGGGCGACGCGTCGTTGCGGCGCTTCAATCCGGCGGCCGCGCTGCTCGCGTTTCCGCTCGAGCAGGGCAAGACCTGGCGCCAGACGGTGCCGACCTTCCGTTCCGACATCCAGCTGCCCGACCAGATCCTGATCTACGGCGACGTGCAGGGCCGCATGCCGGTGACCGCGCCGGCCGGCAGCTTCGACGCCGTCCAGATCTATCGAGTGCTCCAGCTCGACGACGCTTCGTTCTGGCGCACCCGGACGATTCGCCGCGATCAGCTCTGGTATGCGCCCGAAGTCAAAGCTGTCGTGCGCGAATTGCACGACGCCGAGTATTTCGAGCACGGCGACAACGACTCGACGGCGGTATACACCGAACGGACGACGACGGAGTTGGTGTCGTTCCATCCCGGACGCGCGTAGCGCCGGTGCGCGCCGGACGCCTCTTCAGAGGCCGAGCCGCTGCCAGATAGTCGTCGTCAGGCTCGCCTGGTTCAGCGTGTAGAAGTGCAGACCGGGTGCGCCATGCGAGAGCAGGTCGTCGCACAGATCGGTGACGACATCCAGGCCGAAGGCGCGGATCGCCACGCTGTCGTCGCCGAAGCTCTCGAGCTTGTTGCGGATCCAGCGCGGGATCTCCGCGCCGCACGCATCCGAAAACCGCGCCAGCTTGGTGAAACTCGCGATCGGCATCACGCCCGGCACGATCGGGACGTCGATGCCGAGTGCTGCAGCCTCGTCGACGAAATGATAGTAGCTGTCGGCGTTGAAAAAATACTGGGTGATCGCGGAGTTTGCGCCGGCATCGAGCTTGCGCTTGAAGTTCGCCATGTCCTCGCGCGGGCTCCGGGCCTGCGGGTGATATTCCGGATAGCAGGCGACGTCGATGTGGAACCAGTCGCCGGTCGTCTCGCGGATGAACGCGACCAGCTCGTTGGCGTAACGGAATTCGCCGACGTCGGCACTGCCGGACGGCAGATCGCCGCGCAGCGCAATCAGGTGTCCGATGCCGTGCTCGCGATAGGTCGCGAGCGTCGCACGCACGGTGTCCCGCGTCGAGCCGATGCATGAAATGTGCGGCGTCGCGCGCTGACCGCTCGCCTGGATGTCGAGCACCGCCGCGAGCGTGCGGTCGCGCGTCGAGCCGCCCGCGCCATAAGTGACCGAAAAGAATTTCGGGCCGAGCTGCGCCAGCTGCGCTCGCGTCACGGCAAGCTTGGCCGCGCCTTCCCGCGTCGCCGGCGGAAAGAATTCGAAGCTGAAAATCCGGTCGCTGCCGCCGCTCATCGCCGGAGCCCCGCTATGTTTTTTTCGGCAGCAGAAGCGCCGAGAGCGCCCACGAGATGATGCTGTACAGGATCGCGCCACCGACGGCCGGCCAGAAGCCGGCGACGTGGAAGCCCTCGATGAACGAGCCGACGAACCAGAACAGCAGGCCGTTGATGATGAAAATGAAGAGACCCAGCGTCAGCAAGGTCGCCGGCAGAGTCAACAGCACCAGGACAGGGCGGATGAACGTGTTGATCAGCCCCAGTACCAGCGCCGCGATCAGCGCGGAGACGATCGAGTCGACCTTGATCGACGACATCAGGTACGGCAGCGCGAACAGCGCCGCCGCGTTGATCAGCCAGACCAGAAGCAGTCGCATGTTTCCTACTCCATGAAAGCCGATTGATCGGACGCGATGCCCGGCGCGTTGACCGCGAGCGAAGCTACGGTCCGACGCCACGTTCGGATCGCCCCTAGTAGCGATACGTCTCCGGTTTGTACGGCCCCTGCACGTCCACGCCGATGTATCGCGCCTGCTTGTCGGACAGCTCGGTCAGCATCGCGCCCAGCTTCTTCAGTTGCAAACGCGCCACCTTTTCGTCGAGATGCTTGGGCAGCACATACACGCCGACCGGATACTTGCCGCTCCTGGTCCGGGCGTCGGTCCACAGCTCGATCTGCGCCATCACCTGATTGGCGAACGAGCTCGACATCACATAGCTCGGATGCCCGGTTCCGCAGCCCAGGTTCACCAGCCTTCCCTCGGCGAGCAGGATGATGCGCTTGCCGTCGGGAAAGACGACGTGGTCGACCTGCGGCTTGATGTTGTCCCAGGTGTATTGCTTCAGCCCGGCGACGTCGATTTCATTGTCGAAGTGGCCGATGTTGCACACGATCGCATTGTTCTTCATGCGCTTCATGTGCGGGAGCGTGATGACGTCGATATTGCCCGTCGCGCTGACGAAGATGTCCGCCTTGTCCGCGGCGTAGTCCATCGTCACGACGCGGTAGCCTTCCATCGATGCCTGCAGCGCGCAGATAGGATCGATCTCGGTCACCCAGACCTGCGCCGACAACGCGCGCAGCGCCTGTGCCGAACCTTTGCCGACGTCGCCGTACCCGGCGACGACCGCGATCTTGCCGGCGATCATCACGTCGGTCGCGCGCTTGATGCCGTCGACCAGCGATTCGCGGCAGCCGTAGAGATTGTCGAACTTGCTCTTGGTTACCGAATCGTTGACGTTGATGGCGGGGAAGCCGAGCCGGCCTTCCTTGTGCATCGAGTAAAGGCGCTTGACACCGGTCGTCGTTTCCTCGGTGACGCCCTTGATGCCCGACTTGATGCGCGAATAGAAATGCGCATCCTGGGCGAGCCGCCGCGCAATCGCCGCAAAGAGGGCGAACTCTTCCTCGTTCGACGGATGGCCGATCAGCGACCGGTCGGACTCGGCCTGCGCGCCCAAGTGCACGAGCAAGGTCGCGTCGCCGCCGTCGTCGAGGATCATGTTCGGCGTACCGTCGACCGCGCCCGGGCCGCCCCACTCGAAAATGCGGTGCGTGAACTCCCAGTACTCGTCGAGCGTTTCGCCTTTGTAGGCGAATACCGGCGTACCACCGGCGGCGATCGCCGCCGCCGCATGATCCTGCGTCGAGTAAATATTACAGGACGCCCACCGCACTTCCGCGCCGAGCGCCTTCAAGGTCTCGATCAGCACGGCCGTTTGGATGGTCATGTGCAAGCTGCCGGCAATGCGCGCGCCGCGCAGCGGCTGTTCGGGCGCGAACTCCTCGCGGATCGCCATCAGCCCGGGCATTTCGGTCTCGGCGATGGCGATTTCCTTGCGGCCCCAGGCGGCGAGCTCCAGGTTGGCGACCCGGAAGTCGGTGAATTTCGCGATATCGGTTGGTGCGTTCATGCGTCACTCCGTAGCGAGCGACCGCCGAGGGGGAAAGGAGGGGATCCTCGCTCGTTCCCCGCGTGCGAGCCGCGGTTCAACGAGCGCCGTTGCCATGGGAATGCCCCGAGCCTGGCAGCGCGCCTGAAGGACCTCTCGGCGGCTGTTGCAACGCTCCTCGGGGGCGTCGATTTTATCGTAACATCGGCTTGTTGTGGAGTGCCCGCGCCGGGCGCGTTCCTGCCCGGGGACCGGGCCACGCCGCGACAGCCTTCGCCGCCGGCAAACACCTGGTTACAACTCCAATCCAACGAACCAGGCAAAACCCGGACAATCCAACGATTGTGCCCACCTTCGGGCCTGGTGCCCATAAGTCATGAACGACCAAACGCACGACCCGGGAAAGCCCGAACAGCCGGCCGTTGCCGGCCGCCGGCCGGGAGCAGAACCCTTTGGCGAACAACCGGCGCTGACCCGACCGGGTCCGCGAGCGCGCCGCTGGCCGTGGCTGCTGGCTGCGATCGTGCTCGCCGCGAGCGCGCTCGCCGCATGGTACTGGTTCGGCCATAGTGCAAGCGATCCGGCCAAGGCGGGTGGCAAGGGGGACGCCGGCGCGCGCCCGATGCCGGTCGTGGCGGCGCCCGCGCGCAAGGGCAGCATCGACGTCTACATCGACGCGCTGGGCACCGTCATCCCGCGCAACGTGGTGGTCGTCCGGCCGCGAGTCGACGGCCAGCTGTTGAGCGTCGCATTTCGTGAAGGCCAGTCGGTCAACGCCGGCGACCTGCTCGCACAGATCGACCCCCGTCCGTTCGAAGTGATGTTGACCCAGGCGAACGGCCAGATGGCGCGCGACCAGGCGCAACTCAAGAACGCGCAGGTCGACCTCGAGCGTTACCAGACGCTGCTTGCCCAGGATTCGATCGCGAGGCAGCAGGTCGACACGCAGGCGGCGCTGGTTCGCCAGTACCAGGGGGCGGTCGAGTCCGACAAGGGCGCAATCGACAACGCGAAGCTGCAGATCACCTATGCCCGCATCACCGCGCCGATCAGCGGTCGGGTCGGATTGCGCCAGGTCGATCCCGGAAACATGGTCCACGCCTCCGACAGCAACGGGCTGGTGACGATCACGCAGGTGCAACCGGTCACGGTCATCTATCCGGTGCCCGAAGACAACGTGCCGCGCATCTTCAAGCGCATGCAGGGCAAAGAGGCTGTCGCGGTCGATGCATTCGACCGCAGCGGCAAGGTCCGGCTCGCGACCGGCCGCCTGCTGACGATAGACAATCAGATCGACACGACGACCGGCACCGTCAAGGTCAAGGCGGAGTTTCCCAACACCGACGGTGCGCTGTTTCCGAACCAGTTCGTTAACGTGCGCATGGTGGTCGAAACGCATGAGGATGCCACGCTGGTCCCGACGGCCGCGATCCAGCGCGGTGCGCCCGGCACGTTCGTCTTCCTGGTGAAGGAAGACAAGACCGTCGCCGTGACGCCGGTGCAGCTGGGTGCGGTTTCGGGCGAGACGACCGAAGTGGCGAGCGGGCTCGCTCCCGGAAATCTCGTCGTCGTCGACGGCGCGGACAAGCTGCGCGACGGGTCGAGCGTGGAGCTGATCGACGCCGCGGCGCGCGCGGCTCAGCAGGCGGCGCCGCCACGGCAGGCTCCGCCCGGCGCCGGCAAGGGTGGGGGCCAAGGCCGGCCCGGCAAGGGCGGCGGCTGACGCGCCGCCAGCTGAGCCGCGCGCACCGCACGATCGACGACAGCTTCGATGAATCCGTCTCGCCCGTTCATCCTGCGGCCGGTGGCGACGTCGCTATTGATGCTCGCTATCCTGCTTGCGGGCGTCATCGCCTACCGCGTGCTGCCGATTTCGGCGTTGCCGCAGGTCGACTATCCGACGATACAGGTGGTGACGCTCTATCCGGGCGCCAGCCCCGACGTCACCACCTCGTCGATCACCGCGCCGCTCGAGCGGCAGTTCGGACAGATGCCGGGGCTCAAGCAGATGTCGTCGACCAGCTCCGGCGGCGCCTCGGTCATCACGCTGCAGTTCGATCTGAACCTTTCGCTCGACATCGCCGAGCAGGAAGTGCAGGCGGCGATCAACGCTTCCGGGAGCTTCCTTCCCGCCGATCTTCCGACGCCGCCGATCTACAACAAGGTGAATCCGGCGGACACGCCGATCATGACGCTCGCGCTGACGTCGAAGACGCTGCCGCTGCCGAAGATCGAAGACCTGGCCGATACGCGGCTCGCGACCAAGCTGTCGCAACTGCCGGGGGTGGGGCTGGTTTCCTTGAGCGGAGGACAGCGGCCGGCGGTGCGCATCCAGGCCAATCCGACCGCGCTGGCGGCCTACGGCCTTTCGCTGGACGATGTGCGCACCGCGATCAGCAATGCCAACACCAATCAGGCCAAGGGCAGCTTCGACGGGCCGACGCGGGCCTCGACGATCGACGCCAACGACCAGCTCAAGAGCGCCGACGAATACCGCAGCATGATCGTCGCTTACCGGAATGGCTCGCCGGTCCGTCTCGCCGACGTTGCCGACATCGTCGACGGCGCCGAAAACACCCGCCTTGCCGCCTGGGCGAACAAGCTGCCGGCGATCATCGTCAACATACAGCGCCAGCCCGGCGCCAACGTGATCGAGGTCGTCGACCGGATCAAGCAGCTGCTGCCGCAGCTCCAGGCATCGCTGCCCGCCGCGGTCGACGTCACGATGCTGACCGACCGCACCGTGACTATACGGGCGTCGGTGCACGACGTGCAGTTCGAGCTGTTCCTCGCGGTCGCGCTGGTCGTGATGGTCATATTCCTCTTCCTGCGCAGCCTCTCGGCGACGGTGATCCCCAGTGTCGCCGTGCCGCTGTCTCTGATCGGCACGTTCGGCGTGATGTACCTCGCCGGCTTCTCGATCAACAATCTGACGCTGATGGCACTGACGATCGCGACCGGCTTCGTCGTCGACGACGCGATCGTGATGATCGAGAACATCGCCCGCTACATCGAGGCGGGCGAAAAGCCGCTCGCCGCCGCGCTCAAGGGCGCCGAGCAGATCGGATTCACGATCATTTCGCTGACGATCTCGCTGATCGCCGTGCTGATCCCCCTGCTGTTCATGGGCGACGTCGTCGGCCGGCTCTTTCGCGAGTTCGCGATCACTCTGGCGATATCGATCCTGATTTCGGCGGTCGTGTCGCTGACCCTGACGCCGATGATGTCCGCGCGCTTCCTGCGCCACACCGAAAAGGAGAAGCAGGGCAGGCTGTATCGGCGAAGCGGCGAGATCTTCGAGCGGCTGATCGAGCGCTACGGCCAGATGCTGAACTGGGTGCTGGACCGGCAGGCAGCGACGCTGATCGTCGCGGTCATCACGCTGCTGCTGACTGTCATCCTGTACGTTTTCATTCCGAAGGGATTTTTCCCGATCCAGGACACCGGAGCGATCCAGGGAATCACCGAGGCGTCGCAAACGGTGTCGTTTGCCGCGATGGCGGAAAGGCAGCAGGCACTCGCCGCCGTCATCCTGCAGGACCCGGCGGTCGAGAGCCTGTCGTCGTTCATCGGCGTCGACGGCACCAATGCGACGCTGAACAGCGGCCGGATGCTGATCAATCTGAAGCCGCTGGCGCAGCGCCACCGCGCCGTCGACGTGATCCGCGATCTGCAGTCGCGAGTGGCGGGCGTCGAAGGCATCGCGCTGTACATGCAGCCGGTGCAGGACCTGACGATCGAGGACCGTGTCAGCCGCACGCAATACCAGTTCACCGTCGAGGATACCAATCCGGACGAGCTGAGCGTCTGGGTGCCCGCGCATCGTCGAGCGGCTGCGCCGGATTCCGCAGCTCGCCGACGTCGCCACCGACCTGCAGGACGGCGGCCTGCAGGCTTATGTGGACATCGACCGCGCGACGGCGAGCCGCTACGGAATCACGCCGGCGGCCATCGACAACGCGCTGTACAACGCGTTCGGCCAGCGGCTGGTGTCGACGATATTCACCCAGACCAACCAGTACCGCGTGGTGCTGGAGGTCAAGCCGGAATTCCAGCGCGGGCCGGAGGCGCTCTCGCAGATCTACGTCCCGGTCGGCAATGTCGCGTCGGCACCGGCCTCGGTCGGCGCCAACGCCTCCGGGGCGCTGGCCGCCCCCGGCGCGGGCAGCAGTCCGGCCAGCACCGGCACGAGCACGCCGCAGCAGGTGCCGCTGACTTCGATCGCGCGGATCAGCGAACACGCGACGCCGCTGCTCGTCAACCATATCGGCCAGTTTCCCGCAGCGACGATCTCGTTCAATCTCGCACCCGGCGCATCGCTCGGCGATGCGGTGCAGGAGATCCAGAAAGTTCAGCAGGAGATCGGGCTCCCGGCAAGCGCGCAATTGCGATTCCAGGGCGCGGCGGCGGCGTTTCGCGGGTCGCTCGCCAACGAGCTGTGGCTGATTCTCGCCGCGATAGTCACCATGTACATCGTGCTGGGCGTGCTCTACGAGAGCTACATCCATCCGATCACGATCCTGTCGACGCTGCCATCCGCCGGTGTCGGCGCACTGCTCGGCCTGATGATTTTCGGCAAGGATCTCGACGTCATCGCCATCATCGGCATCGTGCTCCTGATCGGGATCGTCAAGAAAAACGCGATCATGATGATCGACTTCGCACTCGACGCTGAGCGCAAGGAAGGCAAGCCTCCGCGCGAGGCGATCTATCAGGCGTGCCTGCTGCGCTTTCGTCCGATCATGATGACCACGATGGCGGCGCTGCTCGCCGCACTGCCGCTGATGCTGGGCTGGGGCGTCGGCTCCGAATTGCGCCATCCACTGGGCATCACGATGGTGGGCGGCCTGATCGTCAGCCAGATGCTCACGCTGTTCACCACGCCGGTGATCTACCTCGCGTTCGACCGTCTCGCGCGCCGCGTCGAACAGCGCCGAGGCGGCAAGGCGGGATCCGCGGCAGCACCTCTGGCCGGCGACTGACATGGTCGACCAGGACCGAAGAGAGCTTCCGCGACAGCTCAACCTGTCGGCGCCGTTTATCGCACGGCCGGTCGCGACCACGCTGCTGACGATCGGATTGGCGCTCGCCGGCGCTGCCGCGTTCCGTTTGCTCCCGGTGTCGCCGCTGCCGCAGGTCGACTTCCCCACGATCTCGGTCTCGGCGTCGCTGCCCGGTGCGAGTCCCGAAACCATGGCGGCGACCGTCGCCACGCCGCTCGAGCGCTCGCTCGGCCGCATCGCCGGTGTGACCGAGATGACGTCGAGCAGCTCGCTGGGTTCGACGCGCGTCACCCTGCAATTCGAGCTCTCGCGCGACATCGACGGCGCCGCGCGCGACGTCCAGGCCGCGCTCAACGCGGCGCGAAGCCTCTTGCCGACCGGGCTTCCCGGCAATCCGACCTATCGCAAGGTGAATCCGGCCGACGCGCCGATCATGATTCTGGCGCTCACTTCCGACACGATGACGCAGGGCCAGATGTACGACGCGGGTTCGACGATCATCGCGCAGAAGCTCTCGCAATTGTCCGGCGTCGGCGACGTGCAGGTCGGCGGCAGCTCGCTGCCGGCGGTGCGGGTCGAGCTCGACCCGCAGACGCTCAACAAGTACGGCATCGGCTTCGAGGACGTACGCACGGTGCTCGCCGCGACCAACGCCAACCGGCCGAAGGGATCGCTCGAGGACGGCGACCGCCATTGGCAGATCCAGGCGAACGACCAGGCAAAAAAGGCCGTCGACTATCTGCCGCTGATCGTTGCCTACCGCAACGGCGCGGCCGTCAGGCTCACCGATCTCGGCCAGGTCGTCGACTCGGTCCAGGATCTGCGCAACGCCGGCTCGTCGAACGGCAAGCCTTCGGTGCTGATCATCATCAGCCGCCAGCCGAACGCGAACATCATCGAGACGGTCGACAGCGTCACCGAAATGCTGCCGCAGATCCGCGCCTCGATCCCCAGCGCGATCAAGCTCGACGTGGTGATGGAGCGCACGACGACGATACGCGCGTCGCTGCGCGATGTCGAGCGCACGCTGATCGTCGCGGTCTGCCTGGTCGTCCTGGTCGTTTTCGTTTTCCTGCGCAACTGGCGGGCGACGCTTATTCCGAGCGTCGCGGTGCCGGTGTCGCTGATTGCGACTTTCGGAGTCATGTATCTCGCCGGCTTCAGCCTGAACAATCTTTCGCTGATGGCGCTGACGATCGCCACCGGCTTCGTCGTCGACGACGCCATCGTCGTCCTTGAGAACGTGTCGCGGCACATCGAGCAGGGCGTTGCCCCGTTCCAGGCCGCGCTCCGCGGCGCGCGCGAGGTCGGCTTCACCGTCGTCTCGATGAGCCTGTCGCTGATCGCGGTGTTCATCCCGATTCTGCTGATGGGCGGCATCGTCGGCCGCTATTTCCGCGAGTTCGCGGTGACGCTGTCGGTGGCGATTCTGATCTCGCTGATGCTGTCGCTGACGATGACGCCGATGATGTGCTCGCGACTGCTGCGTCCGGAGAGCGAGCGACGGCACGGGCGGCTGCACGCGTGGAGCGAGCGCGGGTTCGAGCGGCTGCGTCGCGGCTACGAGCGAAGCCTCGCCTGGGTGCTGACGCACGGCATTCTGGTGATGCTGATACTGCTGGCGGTCGTCTGCCTGAACGTCTACCTGTACGTGATCATCCCGAAGGGCTTTTTCCCGCAGCAGGACACCGGCCGTTTGATCGGCTTCATCCAGGCCGACCAGAGCATCTCGTTCCAGGCGATGCAGCCGAAGCTCGCGAGCTTCATCGACATCGTCCGCGCCGATCCGGCGGTCGAGAACGTCGTCGCATTCACCGGCGGCGCGCAGCGCAATACCGGCAGGATGTTCGTGCAGTTGAAGCCGCTCGCCGAGCGCAAGGAGTCGGCCGACAAGATCATCGCGCGCCTGCGCATCAAGCTCGCCAAGGAGCCCGGTGCGAACCTGTTTCTCAACCCGGTGCAGGACATCCGGGTCGGCGGCAGGCAGGCCAATGCAACCTACCAGTACACGTTGCAGGCGGACGACCTGGACGAGCTGCGCACCTGGGAACCCCGCATTCGCGCGGCGCTCTCGCGCCTGCCGCAATTGGTCGATGTCAATACCGACCAGCAGGACAAGGGGCTGCAGACTTCGCTGGTGATCGACCGCGACGCCGCCGCGCAGCTCGGCGTCACCCCCAGGATGATCGACACAACGTTGAACGATGCGTTCGGTCAGCGACAGGTATCGACGATCTACTCGGCGCTCAACCAATATCATGTCGTCATGGAGGCAGCGCCCCGGTATTGGCAATCGCCCGACGCGCTCAACCAGGTTTATGTCAGTGCAGCCAAAGGCGCGCAGGTTCCACTTTCGGCCTTCGCCCGTTACGCGCCGACCAATACGGCGCTGGGCGTCAATCATCAGTCGCAGTTCGTCGCTTCGACGATCTCGTTCAACCTCCCCGAGGGAACCTCGCTCGGCCAAGCGACGATCGCGATCGACGACGCCCTCGCGCAGCTCGGCGTTCCCGCGACGATACATGGCAGCTTCCAGGGAACCGCGCAAGCATTCCAGGCGTCCCTCAACAGCCAGCCGTGGCTCATCCTCGCCGCGTTGCTGACCGTCTACATCGTCCTCGGCGTCCTTTATGAAAGCTACGTGCACCCGATCACGATCCTGTCGACGCTGCCGTCGGCCGGTGTCGGCGCGCTGCTCGCACTGCTGCTGTTCCAGACCGAATTCAGCGTCATCGCTCTGATCGGCGTCATACTGCTGATCGGCATCGTCAAGAAGAATGCGATCATGATGATCGACTTTGCGCTCGACGCCGAGCGCCACCGGGGCATGAGCTCGCGCGATGCGATATTCGAGGCCTGCCTGCTGCGTTTCCGTCCGATCATGATGACGACGATGGCGGCGCTGCTTGCGGCGGTGCCGCTCGCTCTGGGCGCTGGCAACGGCGCCGAGTTGCGGCGACCGCTCGGCATCTCGATTGTCGGCGGACTGATCGTCAGCCAGATGCTGACCTTGTACACGACGCCGGTCGTCTATCTGTATCTCGACCGTTTCAGGCTTTGGACGCGCCGGCTGCGGCAACGGCGGCATCCCACGGCGAGCGCGGCGGCGGCGGCCGGAGATTGACTACGACGATGCAAACCATGCGCAAGCACTCCGAATCCTGGCCGAAGGTCGTCGCTGCGATGATCGCCGGCGCCGCGGCCGTGCTCGCCGGTTGCACGCTCGGGCCGAACTACGCGCGGCCCGGCATCGAGACGCCCGCGGCATACAAGGAGGCGCAGGGCTGGAAGGCCGCCGAACCGCGCGACAACGAGCCGCGCGGCAACTGGTGGACTGTCTTCAACGATGCGCAACTCGATGCGCTGCTGGGCCAGGTCGAGGTCAGCAACCAGACGATCAAGGCGGCAGAAGCGCGCGTGAGAGAGGCGCGCGCGCTGACGCAGCAGGCCCAGGCGGCTTATTTTCCGATCGTTTCCGCCAATGCCGGCGCGACTCGCAGCGGCGGTCGCGCGGGCACCGGCTCGAGCACCGCCGACAATAGCGGCCAGGGCGGTCCGCGCAACAACTTCAATGTCGCGCTCGACGTCAACTGGGAGATCGACCTCTGGGGCCGCGTGCGCAGGACGGTCGAGGCCGGCGAAGCGACTGCGCAGGCAAGCGTCGCCGACCTGGAGGCGGCGAAGCTGTCCGCGCAGGCGCAGCTCGCCGAAGACTATTTCCTCCTGCGCGCGCAAGACGCGCAGATTCGCCTGCTCGCCGACACGGTCGAGGCCTATCAGAAGTCGCTGCAGCTTACGCGCAACCAGTATGCGGTGGGCGTCGCTGCGCGCGCTGATGTGGCGCAGGCAGAAACCCAACTCAAGTCGACGCAGGCGCAGGCGCTCGACGCCGGCGTGCAGCGCGCGCAGCTCGAACACGCGATCGCAGTGCTGCTCGGCAAGCCGCCGGCGGATTTCTCGATCGCGCCCGAGGTGGTCGCCACCACGTTTCCGCCGATTCCGCCTGGCCTGCCCTCCGAGCTGCTGGAGCGCCGGCCCGACATCGCTGCGGCGGAGCGCCGCACGGCCGCGGCGAATGCGCAGGTCGGCGTCGCCGAAGCCGCATTCTTCCCGTCGCTGACGCTGTCGGCGACCGGCGGATTCCAGAGCTCGGTGCTGTCGCAGCTCTTTTCGCTGCCCAGTCGCTACTGGTCGCTCGGTCCCGCGCTGGCGCAGACGCTGTTCGATGCGGGATTGCGCCGCGCACAGTCCGCGCAGGCGATGGCGACCTACGACGAGAACGTCGCCAACTATCGGCAGACGGTGCTCACGGGGTTCCAGGAAGTCGAGGACAATCTGGCAGCGTTGCGGATCCTCGAGCAGGAGGCCGCGGTCCAGGACGAGGCGGTCAAGTCGGCGCGCGAATCGCTGACGATCACGCTCAACCAGTATCGCGCCGGCACGGTGAATTATCTCGCGGTGGTCATAGCGCAGACGACGGCGCTGTCGAACGAACGCGCTGCGCTGACGATCCTCGGTCGCCGGCTAGCGGCGAGCGTCACCCTGATCAAGGCGCTGGGAGGAGGCTGGAACACCGGACAGCCGCCCGGGTAGTGCGCACCAGGCTAGGGACCAGGCGGGTTCGCTTCGGCGGCAAACTGCTCCAACAGCGCACCGGCGAGGCTCGACTCGCGCTTGTAGAATCCCTCGGTGTGGAAGGTCTCCTCGAGCGCGAACAATTCGTAGTCAAGGTGATGGCAGAGCTCGTGGATCAGCGTGCGCAGAAACGTCTTGAACGCCACGACCTGTTTTTTCTGCGCGGTGCGCATCCAAACGGTGATGCGCGCGCTCACGCCTTCATCCTCGGGTTCGTACAGGCCATGCAGCTCGCCGTAGCCATCGGCGGGCCGGCGCGCCAGCACGCGCACGCGAACCGGGGGTACGTGGTAGCCGCCGGCCAGCGCGCTGATCAGCGCCTGGCAAGCGACCTGCACCGCGGCGCGCTGATCGCCGCGCAGACCGGCCGCGATGCGAGCCACCGTGCCGCCGAGTACCAAGCCCGGCGGCAAACCCAACGATTCGATGGCATCGCTGCGCAGATAAATGCGCTGGCGGGCGCGGGAAAGGCGGTCGAAATAGGCAAAGGGCATCGGTCTTTAGTCTACCGAACTCATCGCGTGCCGCAAGCGTTGCGGATTCTCGTTCCGGCGCCGCGATGAGAGCCGAGCAGCCTGCGCGGCGCATCGTGCCCGCGACGCTCGCGTTCGACCCATCGGGTAATCCATTCTCGCCGCAGTTCGGCGACGTCTACCACAGCGCCGACTCGGCGGAAGGACAGGCGCGCCACGTGTTCCTGCACGGCAACGATCTGCCGGCACGCTGGGCGGGCGCGCGCAGCTTTACCATCGTCGAGACCGGGTTCGGACCGGGTCTAAATTTCCTGGCGACTTGGCAGGCTTGGCGCGACGATCCGCATCGCTGCACGCGGCTGCATTTCGTGTCGATCGAGCGCTGGCCGTTTGCCCGAGCCGACCTCTCGACCTTGCATGCGCGCCACGCCGAATTCGCGACGCTGTCCTCGCAACTGCGCGCCGCATGGCCGCCGCTGGTGCCCGGGTTGCACCGGCTGCACTTCGACGACGAACGCGTCACCTTGACTCTCGCCTTCGACGAGGCGATCGAGGCGGCGTGCGGCCTGCGGCTCGCTGCGGACGCGTTCTACCTGGACGGATTCGCGCCGGACCGCAATCCGGCGATGTGGTCGCCACAGCTATTGAAAGCGCTGGCGCGGCTCGCCGCGCCTGGAGCGACGGTGGCGACCTACAGTGCGGCGGCGCTGGTGCGCGACGGCTTGCTCGCTGCTGGATTCACGGTGGAAAAGCGTTCCGGCTTCGGCCGCAAGCGCGACATGCTCGCCGGTCACTATGCGCCGCGCTGGCCGGTGCAGCGGCCCTGTGTAAAGGCGCGGTGGCCGGAACGCCGTGCGATCGTGATCGGCGCCGGACTGGCCGGCGCCGCGATCGCCTCGCGCCTCGCCTTGCGCGGCTGGCGCGTCGACCTCGTCGAGTGCGAAAGGGCGCCGTCCGGCGCGGCATCGGCGTTGCGCGCGGGTGTATTCCAGCCGCACATTTCGCGCGACGACAACCTGCTCTCCCGCTTCACCCGTGCCGGATTCCTGTACGCCTTGCGGGTATGGGCCGATGCGCTCGACGCTTCCGCGACGCCGCCCTGGCAGCGTTGCGGGGTGCTGCAGTTGGCCGACGGCGCCGACAACGAGGCACGCGTGGCCGACACCGCCATTGCGCTGGCGCATCCGGTCGAGTATGCGATGCACGCGACGCGGGCCGATGCTTCTGCGCTCGCGGGCCGGGGCGTATCCATCGGCGGCTGGTGGTTTCCGATGGCGGGTTTCGTGCGACCGGCGGCGATCGTGCAGGCACAGCTCGATCATGCGGCACGGCACGCCGGCGGCGGTGCGGCGCCGATGCTTCATCTCGACCGTATGGTCGCAAGCTTGCAGTGCGACTGGCGATCGCTGGTCCGCGCGCGACGCCGCCGGCGCGGAAATCGCCGCTGCGCCGGTGGTCGTTCTGGCCAATGCCTGCGACGCCGCTCGGCTGGCGGATCTCGGCGGCGATCCGCTGCGGCGCATACGCGGCCAGCAAAGCTACCTGCCGGTGCCACCGTTCGCGGCGCCACGCGTCGTCGTCGGCGGTGATGGCTATGTGCTGCCGGCAGTCGACGGTGTCGCCATCGCAGGCGCGACGTACGATCTGGACAACGACGATCCGTGCCCGGATGCCGCGAGCCACGCCGTCAACCTGGCCCGCGCCGAACACATGCTGCCGGGTACCGCCGCCGGCGTCGATGCGGCGACGCTGCGGGGCGGCGTCGGTTTCCGCTGCGCGGCCACCGACCGCCTGCCGATGGTCGGTGCGATCGTCGACGTCGCTCGCTCGCGAGCCGACCACGCCGCGCTGACCGGCGCGCATCTTGCCGACGTACCGCGCGTCCGCGGCCTCTACGGTGCGTTTGCGTTCGCTTCGCGCGGTCTGTCGTGGTCGGCGCTGGCGGCGGAGGTGCTGGCGAGCGAACTCGATGCGGAGCCCGCACCGCTTTCCCGCTCGCTGCTCGATGCGATCGATCCGGGCCGCTTCGTGGTCAAGGCGCTGCGACACGGTACGCTGTAGTTCGAGCGTCGAAGCGCGATACCATACGAGCGAAGCACCACTAACCATGCCCGCCTCGATCGCTACTCTGCTCAGGCCGAATACGCGCGACATCGGCGGCCTGTTGGTGCAGCGCCTGCTGCCCTCGCATCCGATCCAGATGGTCGGCCCGTTCATTTTTTTCGACCATTTCGGACCGGTGCAATTTCCACCCGGACGAGGTATCGACGTGCGGCCGCATCCGCATATCGGTCTGGCCACGGTCACGTACCTTTTCGAAGGCGGCCAGGTGCATCGCGACAGCCTGGGCAACGTGCAGGCCATCATTCCCGGCGACGTCAACTGGATGACTGCCGGGCGCGGCATCGTCCATTCCGAGCGTAGCGGCCCGGAGGAGCGCGCGGCGGGGCACCTGCTGCACGGACTGCAGACCTGGGTCGCGCTGCCGAAATCGCACGAAGAGGTCGAGCCTTCGTTCAGTCACTATCCGAAGGCATCGCTGCCGGAGATCGCGCATCCCGGCGCGACGATGCGGCTACTCGCCGGCACGGCATTCGGCCGGCGCGCGCCGACGCCGACGTTTTCACCGATGATCTATCTGGCGATCGACATCGAGGCGGGCGCGACGGTCGAACTGCCGCCCGAACACGAGGAGCGCGGCGTGTACGTAGTCGACGGCGACGTGCAGGTCAGCGGTGAGCCGGCGCCGGTCGGACACATGGCCGTGCTGACGCCGTCGCTGACCACGTGGGTCGAGGCAAAGTCGGCGTCGCGCCTGGTCGTGCTCGGCGGCGCCAGGATGGACGGCGCGCGGCTCATCTGGTGGAACTTCGTCGCCAGCTCGAAAAAGCTTATCGACGCCGCGAGCGCGCGCTGGCGCGAGCAGGCCTATCCGCAGGTACCCGGCGAGACAGAATTCATTCCCCTGCCCTAGCGCGCCGGAAACTCGCGCCGACTACATCCCCGCCGCCGCGCGCAAGCGCATCCGCGCTTGTGTGCGAACTGGCTCCGGCCGCTCGCGCCTGCGGCGCTCGCACCCTTCGCCGAAACATCGATCGTGTGTCGCCTCTGCCTACAAGCCCGCCGCCGCGCGAAGCGCGTCGGCGCTTGTGCGCGAACTGGCTCCGGCCGCTCGCGCCTGGGGCGCTCGCACCCTTCACCGAAACATCGATCGTGTGTCGCCTCTGCCTACAAGCCCGCCGCCGCGCGAAGCGCGTCGGCGCTTGTGCGCGAACTGGCTCCGGCCGCTCGCGCCTGCGGCGCTCGCACCCTTCGCCGAAACATCGATCGTGTGTCGCCTCTGCCTACAAGCCCGCCGCCGCGCGAAGCGCGTCGGCCTTGTGCGCGAACTGGCTCCGGCCGCTCGCGCCTGCGGCGCTCGCACCCTTCGCCGAAACATCGATCGTGTGTCGCCTCTGCCTACAAGCCCGCCGCCGCGCGAAGCGCGTCGGCGCGATCGATGTTTTCCCAGGTGAATTCCGGCTCGTCGCGTCCGAAATGGCCGTAGGCAGCGGTCTTCAGGTAAATCGGCCGCAACAAGTCGAGCATCTGGATGATGCCCCTGGGCCGCAGGTCGAAATTGTCCGTCACCAGCGCGGCGATCCTGTCGTCTGGAATCTTGCCGGTGCCTTCGGTGTAGACGGTGACGTTGATCGGGCGTGCGACGCCGATCGCATACGATAGCTGGACCTGGCACTGGCGTGCGATCCCGGCCGCGACGATGTTCTTGGCGACGTAGCGCGCGGCATACGCGGCCGAGCGGTCGACCTTGGACGGATCCTTGCCGGAGAACGCGCCTCCGCCGTGCGGCGCAGCCCCGCCGTACGTGTCGACGATGATCTTTCGTCCGGTCAGGCCGGCGTCGCCGTGCGGTCCGCCGATTTCGAAGCGGCCGGTCGGGTTGACCAGATAGCGCGTATTGACCAGCATTTCCATCGGCAGGACCGGCTTGATGATCTCCTCGACGACGGCCTCGGCGAGCTGCTCCTGCTTGTGATTCATCTCCGGATGATGCTGCGTCGACAATACGACCGTGTCGATGCTCGTCGGCTTGCCGCCGGTGTAGCGCACCGTGACCTGCGATTTTGCGTCGGGCCGCAGCCAAGGCAGGCGTCCGTCGCGGCGCACTTCGCTCTGCCGCTGCACGAGGCGGTGGGCGTAATAGATCGGGAACGGCATCAGCGCCGGCGTCTCGTCGCAGGCGTAGCCGAACATCAGGCCCTGGTCGCCGGCGCCTTGGTTCATGTATTCGTCGGACGTGCGATCGACGCCACGCGCGATGTCGGGCGATTGCCGGCCGTAGCAGACCATCACCGCGCAACCCTCGGCATCGAAGCGTAGTGCCGGATCGGAGTAGCCGATGCGGTGAATCGTATCGCGCGCGATCCTCGCGTAGTCGTGCTTGTGCGCCGTCGTGATTTCGCCGGCCATCACCACCAGTCCGGTGGACACCAGCGTTTCCGCCGCTACCCGCCCATGCGGATCCAGCGTTAGAATCGCGTCGAGGACGGCGTCGGAAATCTGGTCGGCTACCTTGTCCGGGTGGCCCTCGGACACCGACTCCGACGTAAACAGAAAATCGTTCATTACCGCTCCCTGCTGGATTGACCTGCGGATGCGCGGCGGCGACGGACGCGCGGCGCAAAGAGTCGAATTCTAGCAAATTTGCCGCCTCGGCCGCAGCACCCCATGTCGGAAAGGTCTTCGATGATCGTGCCTGCCACCGCCGAAAACATCGCACGCGCCGCGAGCGCGTTGGCGGCAGGCGAGCTCGTCGCGTTTCCGACCGAGACGGTCTACGGGCTGGGCGCGAATGCGCGCGATGCGGCGGCAGTCGCGCGCCTATTCGCCGCCAAGGGGAGGCCGGCCGGGCATCCGGTGATCGTCCATCTCGCCGACGTCGCCGCGCTCCCACGCTGGGCGCGGAAGGTACCCGCCGGCGCCGATGCGCTTGCCCGCGCGTTCTGGCCCGGACCGCTGACCTTGATCCTGCCGCGCGCCCAAGGCGTCCTCGACGCCGTGACCGGCGGGCAGGCCAGCGTCGGCTTGCGCGTGCCGTCGCAGCCGATCGCGCACGCGCTGCTTGTCGCACTCGCCGCGCTCGGCTGCGACGGCATCGCCGCGCCCTCGGCGAACCGCTTCGGAGGAATCAGCGCAACCACCGCAAGGCACGTTGCCGAGGAATTCGGCGATGCGATCGCGCTTATTCTCGACGGCGGCCCATCGCGTCACGGCATCGAATCGACGATCGTCGATTTCAGCAGCGGCGATCCCGTCGTGCTGCGTCCCGGATCGATAACCAGCGGCGAGCTCGCGCGCGTTCTCGGCGCCGCGCCGCGTTCAAGCGACGCCGGGGGGCCTCGTGCCTCGGGGACGCTCGCGTCGCACTACGCGCCGCGTACGCCAGCGAAGCTGCTGCCGCGCACCGAGCTGCTGACGGCGCTCGCCGGCCTGGGTGGGTCGAACGCGCACATCTCGGTGCTCGCGCATTCGGTCGCGCAGCCGCCCGAGTTCGAGGGCACGTGGTTCGATGCGCCGGGTGAGAGCGCGAGCTACGCGCAGCAACTCTATGCCAACCTTCGCGCGCTGGACGCGCGCGAAGCCGACGAGATCTGGATCGAAGCGCCGCCGGACGGGCCCGACTGGGTCGCCATCGGCGACCGGTTACGGCGGGCGACGCATCGCGACTAGCCCGGTGTATATCGGGTACGTCCGCGGGCTGGAAATCCGAGCATCATCGCCCGCATCTTCCGGCAGACACCGCTGCGAGGAACCGCATGACCGTCTCGGCCAGCTCCCTGCGCCGGGTCGCCATGAAGTGGTCGGCCCCCGCGATCGTGATCTGCCGCGAGCAAACGTCGCGCGGCAGTTCGTTCGCCCGTGATGCTGCGACGCCGAGAACTTCCGGCAGGTCGTTCTGCGCGATGACATCGAGCACCGGCTGCCGCGGCGCTGCGGCGAGATCGCCCTGCATGCCGATCGGCACCCATGCGGCCACGCTCGTCGCGCCTGAGGACGCAAGATACGCATTGGTCATTACCGCGCCCAGACTGTGCGCCACGATCGCAATTTTATCGACGCCACGAGTTCTGAGAAAAGCGATGGCCGCCGCGATGCGCTCACCGGCCTCCGGATACAACGCGGCGTAGTCGACGCGCGACGCGTCGGCCGCAAGGACGGGCATCTGCACCGACAGCGTGGCGATGCCGGCATCGGCGAGATCGGTGCGCAGCCCGTTGATCAATCCCCAATCGGCGTGCACGCCCAGACCGTGGACGATCACCGCACCACCGATCGGCCTCGCGTCCGGCATAGTGAGTATCGCCAGGACGCGCGGCCGGCGCGGCGTGGCCAGATAGACGGCGTCGCCAACAACGATCGCCGGCACGATTTCGGCGGTGAGACGGTCCTCGCGCGCGTAGTCGGGGCTGACGGCGCACGCGTCGAACACCGCGCATGCCAATAGCGCCACGCCGGCGCTCCCCGTCACGAATCGCTGCCATCCCGGCCTCGATCGCCTGCTACCATTGCATCGCAACCGCATCGATCGATCATACCCGCAACCCATGCCGCGACGTTCGCCCGCCGTCGTCCTCGCTCCGGATTCGTTCAAGGGATCGCTCCCAGCATCGGCCGCCGCCACAGCGATCGCCGAAGGCCTGCGCAGGGTGTGGCCCGGCGCCGATCTTCGTCTTTGCCCGATGGCCGACGGCGGCGAAGGCACGCTCGACGCCGTACTCTCGTGTGGCGGGCAGCGATTGACCGACCGCGTCAGCGATGCCTCGGGCAAGCCGCTCGATGTCGCGTATGGATCGATAGGCGAGCCGGCGACCGCGGTGCTGGAGGTGGCGCGGATCGTGGGCCTGACCGATCCCGCCGTCACCGCGGTCGACGTCGAACATCGCACGACGCTTGGCGTCGGCGAGCTGATCCGCAACCGCCTCGACGCGGGCGTTCGCCGCTTCATGATCGGCCTGGGCGGCAGCAGCACCAACGACGGTGGCGCCGGCCTGCTCGTCGCGCTCGGACTCAAGCTCACCGATGCGAGCGGCCGCGACATCGAACCGACACCCGGCGGCCTCGCCTTGCTCGTGGCCGTCGACGCGAGCGGCGTGAACCCGCGGCTTGCCGACGCAGAGATCGTCGTGATGTCGGACGTCAACAATCCGCTGACCGGCGAGCATGGCGCGACTGCGATCTTCGGCCCGCAAAAAGGCGTGACCAGCGAGCGCATCTCCGAATTCGACGCTCGCATCGCCCGCTTCGCGGCGCTCGCCGAGCATGCGCTCGACAAACGTGCGCAGGACGTCCCCGGCGCGGGTGCCGCCGGCGGCCTGGGCTTCGCGTTGCAGTTGATCGGCGGCCAGATGCGCTCGGGCGCGGAGGTCGTCGCCGATTTGATCGGCCTCGACGCCGCGCTCGACGGTGCCGATTGGGCGATCACCGGCGAAGGCAAGAGCGACGCGCAGACGGCGCTGGGCAAGACGCCTCTGATCGTGGCCCGACGCGCGGCGGCGCGGCGCATCGCAACGACGTTGATCTCGGGAAGCATCGACCGCGCGGCGCTGCCGGAGCTCGGGCGCCATTTCGCCGGCTGCTTTGCGCTGCCGTCCGGACCGGCAAGCCTCGAGCAATGCGTGGCTGGAGCCGCCGGGCTGCTTGCCGATCGCGCCGAGCAGGTCGCACGCCTGTTCGATGCGGCGAGATGCTAGTCCGCGATCCGCGTCAGTGGGCAATGCCCATCAGGTGATCGGGCAGCCAGGTGGCGATTTCCGGGAAAATGCACAGCAGCACGATCGCCAGCATCATGCAAAGGACATACGGAATCGTGCCCCACATGATGCGGGTGACCGGGACGTCGGGCGCGATCGAGCTGACGATGTAAATGTTGAGACCCACCGGCGGGTGGATCAGCCCGATCTCCATATTGATCGTCAGAATGACGCCGAACCACACCGGGTCGAATCCGGCAGCGCGGATGATCGGATAGAGAATCGGCGCCGTCATCAGAATGATCGCCGCCGGCGGGATGAAAAAGCCGCAGACCAGCAGGAAGACGTTGATCATGCCCATCAGCACCCAGCGGTTGACGTGCATGTCGGCGATGCCTTGCGCCAGCGTCTGCGTCAGGTACAGCGAAGTCAGCATGTACCCGAACAGCACGGCAGCGGCGATGATCGTCAGGATCATCACCGACTCGCGCGTCGTGTCGCGCAGGATTTTCCACCACTGGCGCGGCCGCCACATCCGATAGATGGTCATGGCGAAAACGACGCAGAGTGCAGCGCCGACCCCGGCCGCCTCCGACGGCGTCGCGACGCCGCCATAGAGCGCGTACATCACGCCGACGATGATCAGCAGGAACGGCGCAACCTTCGGCACCGAGCCGAATTTCTCCTTCCAGCTGTAGCGGAAATCGGCGGCATGGGAGCGGAATCCGCGCTTCCAGATGATGAACAGCGTCCACAGCATGAACAACGCCGTCAGCATCACGCCCGGCAGCACGCCGGCGAGGAACAAACGGCCGATCGAGGTCTCGGTGGCGATGCCGTACAGGATGAACGTGATCGACGGCGGAATGAGAATGCCGAGCGTGCCGCCGGCGCAGATCGAGCCGGTGGCGACGTCGTCGGGATACCCGCGCCTGCGCATTTCCGGGATGCCCATTTTCCCGATCGCCGCACAGCAGGCGGGCGACGAGCCGGTGAGCGCCGCAAACAGCGCGCACGCGCCCAGGTTGGAGATCACCAGGCCGCCCGGCAGGCGGTACAGCCACCGGTCGAGCGCTTCGTACAGGTCCTTGCCGGCGGGCGACGAGCCGATCGCGGCGCCCATCATCACGAACATCGGGATCGACACCAGCGTGAAGTCGTTCAGGCCGGCGAAAAATGTCTCGGCAACGACGTGCAGCGCGCTGAAGCCCTGGAAACCGACGATGAAGGCGATCGATAGCGCGCCCAGACCGAACGCGACCGGCGCCCCGGACAGCAGCACGACCAGCGTGACGACAAGGACGATCGCGCCTTGCGTGGTCGGAGTCACGCGCGACGGCCCTTTTCGATGCCGAATGGCGGCTCGCGGCCGCTGACGAGGCACGCGAGCTCGACCAGATATTGCAGAGTGAGAATCCCCAGCCCGATCGGCATCGAAGCATAGGGAATCCAGAGGCGCACTCGCCACATCGTGTTCGACAGCCACCGCTGGTCCCACGCCTCGCGCCAGTATTGCGACGTGAGTATGAGCATGATGACGCAGAACGCTATCGCCATCAGCGTCGAGGCCAGCGCGAGAAAGTAGCGCGGGCGTTCGCTCAGGTGGAGCGGCAGCACGTCGACGTTGACGTGTCCGCGGGTCATCAACACGAACGGGCTGCCGATGAACGTCGCCGCGACCAGACTGTAGGTGACGAAATCGGTCTGCCAGATCGTGTTGGTGTTGAGCACGAAGCGCACGAACACCATTTGGCACACGATGACGACGCCGAGCGCTATCAACGCCGCCGCGAAATAACCGGAGGCCAGCGACAACCACCTGACACCGTGGACGAACTTATCCAGCGCGTGCCGGCGCGTCACCATTCACCGAGCCTGCGGGAGGGCCTGAGCAGACGGCACGGGCCCTTGCCAATGACATCGATCGGAAGCTACTTGACGCTCAGCGCTTCGTCGATCAGCTTCTTGCCATCGGGCACGTCTTTGGCGAACTCGACGTAAGAGCTTTTCTTCGCGAGGTCCAGCCATTGAGCGTACTGGGCATCGGTCAAAGTCTTGACTTCGACGCCGTGTTCCTTGTAGGCCTTGATCGTCGCCGCGTCGACCGATTCCGCCTTGTCTTCGTAATACTTCTGCGCCTTCTTGCCGGCCTCGATTATTACGTCCTGCTGCTTCTTGTCGAGCTTGTCGAAGCTCTTCTTCGACATCAGCACCGGCTCGTACATGAACCACAGCGCGTTGTCGCCCGGCGCGGTCAGGCACTTGGCCTGCTCGTAAAGACGGAACGACAGGAAACTGCCCATGCTGGTGTCGGTGCCTTCGGCAACGCCGGTCTGAAAGGCGTTGTAGATCTCGTTCGAAGGAATCGACACGATCGATGCCCCTGCCGACTGCCACATCTGCGCGAACGTCGGGCCTGCGGCGCGGAACTTCAGCCCCTTGACGTCTTCCGGCACCAGGATGCAGCCGCGCTTGGAAACCATTCCGCCGCCGAACCATGCGTCCGACAGGACGATGGCGCCGGCCTGCTCGATGTGCGCATGGATGTCCTTCATGAACGGTGATGCGTTGAGCCGCTTGGCACGGTCGTAATTTCGCACCAGTCCGGGCATCAGGGTCGCGCTGAACGCGCGCACCTGGCCACTTGCGTAGTCGAGCGGAAACAAGCGTGATGTCGAGCTGGCCGTTGACCATCGCGTTCCACTGCTGCTCCGCCTTGAACAGCGAGGCTCCCGGGTACACCTGAATGTCGAGATCGACGCCCGCAGCCTTGGCGTCGCGCGCGATCATCTGCACCATGTCGTCGCGCACATCGCCCTTGCCGCCGGGAAACTGATGCGAGGCGCGCAAGGTGACCGGCGCCGCCGCTACCGAGCCTGCCGCGACGACCGTCGCCAGCGCGGCCAGCATGCCCAAATACCTGAACTTGATCATCTTGATTTCCTCCTTAATGCATCCGTCGAATTAAGACAGCCGACGGCTCTTTGGCCGTTCGTTGAATTGAGCTCGCGAGCCGGTTGCCGCGCTCGCGTGTGCCTGGATGGCACGCTTTGCGTACGCCGTCGCGGGGAGCCTTCAGCCGTCGTAGCCGACGACCTCGCTGGTCGCTCCGCCCGCGCTTACACGAACCGCACAGTACTTGAACTCGGGAATCTTGCCAAATGGGTCGAGCACGGGATTGGTCAGCAGATTGGCGGCGGCCTCGTAATAGCAGAACGGGATGAACACGGCGCCGCGCGGCGTGCCGTCGTCGGCGCGCGCGGATAGCGTGATGCTGCCGCGGCGCGACGCGACGGTGATCGCATTGCCCGGTTCGACGCCCAGCGCCTGCAGATCCTGCGGGTTGATCGACGCGACCGGCGAGGGCTCGATGGTGTCGAGCACGCGCGTCCGCCGCGTCATGCTGCCGGTGTGCCAGTGCTCGAGCTGGCGCCCGGTTATCAGTATGTACGGATAGGCGCTGTCCGGCCGCTCGGCGGCAGGGATGATCGTCGCCGGCACGAACCGGCCTTTGCCGTTCGCCGTCGGAAAATCGTCGGTGAACACGACGCGCTGTCCCGGATCACCTTCCTGCTCGCACGGATAGGTGACCGCGTGCTCCCGCTCGAGCCGGTCCCAGGTTATGCCGGCGATCGACGGCATCGTGCGGCGCATTTCCTCGAAGACCTGGCTGGGATGATCGTACTTCCAGTCGAGGCCGAGCTCCCGGGCCATCGCAACGATGATCTTCAGATCCTGCCGCGCCTCGCCGGGCGGATCGAGCGCCTGCCGGCCGAGCTGAACGCTACGGTCGGTATTGGTGAACGTGCCGGTCTTCTCGGGGAAGGCCGACGCCGGCAGGATGACGTCGGCGAGGTAGCCGGTCTCGGTGAGGAAGATGTCCTGCACGACCAGCATCTCGAGCTCGGACAGCGCCTGGCGTGCGTGGCTGACGTCGGGATCGGACATCGCCGGGTTTTCGCCCATGATGTACATGCCGCGGATCTGGCCGGCGTGCACGGCGTTCATGATCTCGACAACGGTCAGGCCGGGCTTCGGATCGAGCGTCGCACCCCAGACTTCTTCGAATCTGCCGCGCGTTCCGGCGTTGTCGACGCGCTGGTAGTCGGGATACATCATCGGGATCAGCCCGACGTCGCTCGCGCCCTGCACATTGTTCTGGCCGCGCAGCGGATGCAGCCCGGTGCCGGGCCGGCCGACCTGGCCGGTCATCATCGACAGCGCGATCAGGCAGCGGGCGTTGTCGGTGCCGTGCACGTGCTGCGATATGCCCATGCCCCAGAGGATCATCGAGCCGCGCGACTTGGCGTACATCCGCGCCACCTCGCGGATCGTCGCCGCGTCGATCCCGCACACCGGCGCCATCGCTTCGGGACTGTAGCCGGCGACATTCTTGCGGATCTCTTCGAAGCCGCTGGTGCGGTCGGCGACGAAGCTCTTCGCCACCAGCCCTTCCGCGACGATCACGTGCATCATCGCGTTCAGCAGCGCCACGTCGGTGTCGGGCTTGAACTGCAGATAGTGCGTCGCATGTCGCGCAAGCTCGGAGCGGCGAGGATCGGCGAGGATCAGCTTGGTGCCGTTCTTGACCGCGTTCTTGATCCACGTCGCGGCGACCGGGTGATTGACCACCGGATTGGCGCCGATCAGCAGCACCACTTCGGCCTTCATCACGTCCATGACCGGATTCGACACCGCGCCGGAACCGATGCCCTCGAGAAGTGCCGCGACGCTGGATGCATGGCAGAGCCGCGTGCAATGGTCGACGTTGTTCGATCCGAAGCCGGTGCGCACCAGCTTCTGGAAAAGATACGCTTCCTCGTTCGAGCCCTTGGCGGAGCCGAAGCCCGCCAGCGCGTGGCCGCCGTGCTCGTCGCGGATGCGCGCGAGCGTGCCACCCGCGAGCTCCAGCGCCTCCTCCCAGCTTGCCTCGCGAAACACCGCGAGCGGATTGGCCGGGTCCATGACGAAGTCGGCCGTCTTGGCGATGCCAGCCTTGCGGATCAGCGGCCGGGTCAGCCGCTGCGGATGATGCACATAGTCGTAGCCATAGCGCCCCTTGACGCACAGCCGCTCGTGGTTCGCCGGGCCGTCGCGGCCTTCGACGCGCACGATCTCGTTGTCCTTGACGTGATAGTCGAGCTGGCAGCCGACGCCGCAGTACGGGCATACCGACGGCACGACCTTGTCGGCGACGACCAGATAAGCGTCGTTGGCCGGCGCGAGCGCGCCGGTCGGACATGCCTGCACGCACTCGCCGCAGGCGACGCAGGTCGACACGCCCATCGGGTCGCCCAGGTCGAACACGATCGCCGAATGGGCGCCGCGAAAGGCGTAACCGATGACGTCGTTGACCTGCTCTTCGCGGCAGGCGCGCACGCAGCGCGTGCACTGGATGCAGGCGTCGAGATTGACGGCGATCGCGGGGTGCGACAGGTCGGCTCTCGGCTGCGTGCGAGCTTCGAAGCGGGGCGCGCCGATGCCTAGCCAGCGCTTCCACTGCTCGAGCTCGGAGTCCGGCTTGTAGATCCGCGCGGGCACGTCGGCCGCCAGCATTTCGACGACGATTTTCTGCGAGTGAACCGCGCGCGGGCTGTCGCTGGACACTTCCATGCCGGCCGCCGGCTTGCGGCAGCAGGACGGTGCAAGCACTCGCTCACCCTTGATCTCGACCATGCAGGCCCGACAGTTGCCGTCCGGGCGCATGCCCGGCTTGTAGCAAAGGTGCGGGATCTCGACGCCGTGCCGCTGCGCGGCTTCGATGATGGTTTCGTCCGGACGCGCCGACACGGCTTCGCCGTTCAAGCGAAACTCGATCAATTCGGTCGCGAGCGCGGCTTCGACCGGAGCATTCATGCCTCGGCCTCCTCGCCATCCCACGGACCGCCGGCAACGACGTGTCGGCCTCCGAACAATCGCTCGGCGACGGCCCTTCGGGTCTTTACTGCTCCCGCCTCGCTCATGCCAGCTCCTGTGGGAAATACTTGACGACGCAAGCGATCGGATTCGGCGCCGCTTGCCCCAAGCCACAGATCGACGCGTCGGCCATCGCCTGCGACAGCTCGGCCAACAGCGCGGTATCCCATTTCGGCTTGGCGAGGAGTCCGACCGCCTTTTCGGTGCCGACGCGGCAAGGCGTGCACTGTCCGCAGGATTCGTGGGCGAAAAAGCGCATCAGGTTGAGCGCCGCGTCGCGTGCGCGGTCGCGCTGCGAGAGCACGATCACCGCGGCCGAGCCGATGAAGCAGCCGTGCGGCTGCAAGGTGTCGAAATCCAGCGGAACATCGGCCAGCGACGCCGGCAGGATTCCGCCGGAAGCTCCTCCGGGCAGATACCCATAGAATTCGTGCCCAGCGAGCATGCCGCCGCAATACTCGTCGATCAGCTCGCGCACCGTGATCCCCGCCGGCGCCAGGTGCACGCCCGGCTTGACCACGCGCCCCGAAACCGAGAACGAGCGCAGGCCCTTGCGGCCGTTGCGCCCTTGCCCGGCGAACCACGCTCCGCCCTTCTCGACAACGTCCCGGATCCAGTAGAGCGTTTCCATGTTGTGCTCGAGCGTCGGCCGCCCGAACAGCCCCACCTGCGCCACGTAAGGCGGCCGCAGGCGCGGCATGCCGCGCTTGCCCTCGATCGATTCGATCATCGCCGACTCTTCGCCGCAGATGTACGCTCCGGCGCCGCGGCGCAGGTGCAGCATCGGCAGCGGGCACGGCGGGTCGGCTCGAAGCGCCGCGATCTCGCGCTCGAGCACCGCGCGGCACCCGGCGTATTCGTCGCGCAAATAAATATAGACGTCGTCGATGCCGACCGCCCACGCCGCGATCAGCACGCCTTCGAGGAAGCGATGCGGGTCGCGTTCGAGGTAATAGCGATCCTTGAATGTGCCCGGCTCACCCTCGTCGATATTGACGGCCATCAGACGTGGCGCGGCTTCCGCGCGAACGATTTTCCATTTCCGCCCTGCCGGAAAGCCGGCACCGCCCAAACCGCGCAAGCCGGACTCCTCCAACGCCGCGGTCACCGCTTCGACCGTGAGTTCGCCGCGGACACAGGAGGCGAGCGTCCGATAGCCGCCCTCGGCGCGGTACGCGGCAAGCTCGATATAGCGCGGGGGGTCGGCCTCGATCCGTCCGGCGGCGATCGCCGCCGCGATCTTTTCCGCCGTTGCTTGGTCGACCGGATTGCGGCCGACGAGCGCGGCCGGCGCGTGTTCGCAGCGCCCGATGCAAGGCGCGCCGATGACCCGCACGCCGGGCTGTCCCGCCCGGCTCAACGCCGCGAGCAGGAGGTCGGCGCCCGCCATCTGGCACGACAGCGTCTCGCAGACGCGCACGGTCAGCGGCGGCGGCGGCGTCTCGCCATCGGCGACGACGTCGAAGTGGTGGTAAAACGTCGCCACCTCGTAGACCTCGGTCCGCGCGAGCTTCAGCTCCTCGGCCAGCGCGACGATGTGCGCGCCGGAGATGTGGCCATAGCGGTCCTGTATCCGGTGCAGGAACTCGATCAAGAGGTCGCGCCGGCGCGGCGCCTCCCCGAGCAGCGCGCGGATTTCGGCGAGCGCCTGCGGATCGACCGGACGGCCTTTCGGATGCGCGCGCGCCCGGCGCTTTCGATCCAGCCCGGAAATGTCGACGACCGCCTGCTCGTTCATCGGCGGCCGCCCGCGCCGGTGCGGGTCAAGGCGATGGTCATGGCGTCAATCGAGGAAATCGCAGTGCTTGTCGACATAGGCGGCGAGGTCGAGCGAGTGCTGCCGCACCAGGCGCTCGGCCAGCTCGGTGTCGCGCTTTTCCAGCGCTTCGATGATGCGCATGTGGTCGATGATCGACCGCGAGGCGCGGTCCCTTTGCGATATCGTCATGCGGCGAATTGCCCGGACGTGCAGGAACAGGTCATCGATCGTCTTGCCCATCAGGTGCGAGCCGGACAGGCGGATGATCGCCTGGTGGAACGCGATGTTGGCGTCAGAGTACTCATTGATGTGCTCGGCCGGCGTCGAGTTCCGGAATTCGTCGAACATGTGGCGCAGCGTGCCGATGTCCTGGTCCGAGGCGTTGAGCGTCGCCAGTCTCGCTGCCATGCTTTCCAGCGCCGCCCACATCTCGATCATTTCGATGATCTGCTTCTTGGTCTTGCGCACGATGAATACGCCCCGCCGGGGCACCGTACGCAGGAAGCCTTCCTGTTCGAGCAGGGTCATCGCCTCGCGGATCGGCGTGCGGCTCACGCCCAGCGCCTGCGACAGCTGGCGCTCGTCCAGCCGCAGCTCTTCGCGGTGCGCATAGATGTCGGCATCCATGATCGCCTGCTTGATCGCCGAGTACGCCTGATCGCGGAAGCTGACGTTGGTGTTGATCGGCTGCAGCGCAAGGGTGCGCGCCGCCGGTTGCGGGTGCGCTGGCGACCGGGTTCGGGTCTGTGTTGGTTTGGTGGGTACGTCGATGCCTGCTGCCATGGTCATTTCCAATTTCGTCGCAAGTCAGTCCGGCCGATTTTTGCTGGTCGCCGGGAACCGATTCTGGCCGTGAGACCAATAAATTCTGTCACTTGCGTCGTTTCGGCCGGCGTCGGAACGCATGCGGCCGCTCGCTGAATCCCGGTTGACTTTCGCTGATATACTACATACGTTATGCCGAATACCTAAAAAAAGCCAGCCTATACCGCGCACGGAGTCCCCCATGCTAGACACCACCGCGAAGCCCGCAACAAAGCCGGCGACCACGACCGCCGAAGACACGCCGAAAATCGCCAGCGGCGGCGAGATCAATGCCCAATCACAAGAGACCGACGGCTTTCACGCTGGTCATCGATGCCCTCAAGCTGAACGGCATTGATACGATCTTCGGCCTGCCCGGCATCCCGATCACCGACCTCACGCGCAGGATGCAGGCGGCAGGACTGCGCGTGATCTCCTTCCGCCACGAGCAGAACGCCGGGTATGCCGCTTCGATCGCCGGCTTCATGACGCAGAAGCCGGGCATCTGCCTCACGGTGTCCGCCCCCGGCTTTCTCAACGGACTGACGGCGCTCGCCAACGCCACCACCAACTGCTTCCCGATGATCCTCATCAGCGGCTCGAGCGAGCGCGAGATCGTCGACTTGCAGCAGGGCGACTACGAGGAGATGGACCAACTCGCCATCGCCAGGCCGCACGCCAAGGCCGCGTTCCGGGTCTTGCACGCCGAGGACATCGGCGTGGGCGTGGCGCGGGCGATCCGTGCCGCTCTCTCCGGTCGTCCGGGCGGCGTCTATCTCGACCTGCCGGCCAAGCTGTTTCCGCAGACGATCGACGCGGAAGCAGGAAGGAAGTCGCTGATCAAGGTGGTCGATCCGGCGCCGCGCCAGATCCCGGCGCCGGACGCCGTGCAGCGCGCGCTCGAACTGCTCAAGAGCGCCAAGCGTCCGCTCATCATTCTCGGCAAGGGCGCGGCGTACGCGCAGGCCGATGCTGATATTCGCGCGCTGGTGGAAAAGACCGGCATCCCCTACCTGCCCATGGCGATGGCCAAGGGCCTGCTGCCCGACACGCACGAGCAATCCGCATCCGCGGCGCGCTCGTACGTACTGCCGGAAGCCGACGTCGTGATGGTGATCGGTGCGCGCTTGAACTGGCTGCTTTCGCACGGCAAAGGCAAGACGTGGGGCGGCAACGGCGCCAAGGAATGGGGCGGCCAGAAGTTCATCCAGATCGACATCTCGCCACAGGAGGCGGACAGCAACGTCCGTATCGATGCGCCGGTGGTCGGCGACATCGGTTCGTGCGTCTCGGCCATTCTCGGCGCCATCAACGCAACTGCGGGATCGAACTGGCCGAAGCCGCCCGCCGAGTGGCTCGACGCCATCGCCGAGCGCAGGACCAAGAACGTCGCGAAGATGGGGGAAGCGCTGGCGAAGAACCCGACGCCGATGAACTTCCACAGCGCGCTCAACGTCGTGCGCGACATCGTCAAGGCGAATCCGGACGCCATTCTCGTCAACGAGGGCGCGAATGCGCTCGACTTCACGCGCAGCATCGTGGACATGTACAAGCCGCGCAAGCGGCTGGACGTCGGCACGTGGGGCGTCATGGGCATCGGCATGGGCTTTTCGGTCGCGGCGGCCGTGGTCAGCGGCGAGCAGGTGATCGCGGTAGAGGGCGACAGCGCCTTTGGTTTCTCAGGCATGGAAGTCGAGACGATCTGCCGCTACAGCCTGCCGGTCTGCGTCGTGATCCTGAACAACAACGGCGTCTACCGCGGCGACGAAGTGAATACTACCGGAGGACGCGATCCGTCGCCCCTGGTGTTCGTCAAGGGCGCGCGCTACGAAAAACTGATGGATGCCTTCGGTGGGGTGGGTGTGCTGGCCACGACGCCGGCCGAGCTTCGCAACGCGATGGAAGAAGCGATCCGCTCGCGCAAGCCTACGCTGATCAACGCGGTCATCGACGAAAAGGCGGGCACGGAAAGCGGCCGCATCACGAGTCTCAATCCGACCGCGAAAAAGAAATCGTGATGGCTCGCCGCGTTGGAGCGTCGTCGATGAGCGTTGCGAGCCCGGCATTCGGCGCTGCGACGCGCCGACGCTCAACGCGGCCATGAATTGAATCATCGCATCCGGAGCAGGCAACGACCATGAGCAAGGCGCTCGACGGAGTTCGCATTCTCGACTTTACGCACGTGCAATCGGGCCCGACCTGCACGCAGCTTCTCGCCTGGATGGGCGCCGACGTCATCAAGGTCGAACGGGCCGGCGAGGGGGACATCACGCGCGGGCAGTTGCGCGACATCCCCGGCGTGGACAGCCTCTATTTCACGATGCTCAACCACAACAAGCGCTCGATCACCATCGACGCCAAGCATCCGCAGGGCAAGGAAGTGCTCGAGGCGCTGGTGCGCAAATGCGACGTGCTGGTCGAGAATTTCGCGCCGGGCGCGCTCGACCGCATGGGCTTCACCTGGGAACGCATCCAGGAGCTGAATCCCGCGATGATCGTCGCCTCGGTCAAGGGCTTCGGCCCCGGGCCCGTACGAGGACTGCAAGGTCTACGAAAACGTCGCGCAGTGCGCCGGCGGGTCGGCGTCGACCACCGGTTTCGACGACGGCCCGCCGCTGGTGACCGGCGCGCAGATCGGCGACTCGGGCACCGGCTTGCATCTCGCGCTCGGCATCGTCGCCGCGCTCTATCAGCGCAAGACCACCGGACGCGGCCAGCGCGTCCTTGCGGCGATGCAGGACGGCGTGCTGAACCTCTGCCGGGTGAAGCTGCGCGATCAGCAGCGCCTGGACCGCACGCACGTGATGGAGGAATACCCGCAGTATCCGAACGGCAAGTTCGGCGACGCCGTGCCGCGCGCAGGCAATGCCTCGGGCGGCGGTCAGCCCGGGTGGATTCTCAAATGCAAGGGCTGGGAGACCGACCCGAACGCTTACATCTACTTCATAACGCAGGCGCCGGTGTGGAAAAACATCTGCGAGGTCATCGGCCGCGACGAATGGCTGACCGATCCGCGCTATGCGACGCCCAAGGCGCGGCTGCCGCACCTGATGGAAATATTCGGCCAGATCGAGGAGTGGACGAAGACCAAGACCAAGTTCGAGGCGATGGACATCCTGAACAAGCATGACATTCCCTGCGGCCCGATCCTCTCGATGAAGGAAATCGCCGAGGAGCCGTCGCTGCGCAAGACCGGCACCGTCGTCGAGGTCGACCACCCGACGCGCGGCAAATATCTGAGTGTCGGCAACCCGATCAAGATGTCCGACAGCCCGACCGAAGTGAAGCGTTCGCCGCTCTTGGGCGAGCACACCGACGAGGTCCTGGCCGAGCTCGGCTACGACAAGGACCGGATCTCGGCGCTGCGCGCCGCGAAAGTGATCTAAAGCCCGCGGCGCGAAAGCGCCGAAGCGACACCAACGTACGACGGAGGAGCAAGCGATGGCGAACAACAAGACAGCGGTCCGGCAGATCCTGGACAAGGTGAAGGCGGAGGGCCGCACCTCGCTGACAGCGCCGGAGGGCAAGCTCGTCTGCGACGCCTACGGCATCGCGGTGCCGAAGGAAGGCGTGGCGACGTCGGCCGCCGAAGCGGCGAAGCTCGCATCGGGAATCGGTTTTCCCGTGGTGATGAAGATCGTCTCGCCGGAGATCCTGCACAAGACCGAGGCCGGCGGCGTTCTGGTCGGCGTCAAAAGCGCCGAGGAGGTCGACAAGGGCTTCGCGACGATCATGGCCAACGCGAAGAAATACGATCCGAAGGCCCATCTGCTCGGCGTCCAGATCCAGCAGATGCTGCACGGCGGGCAGGAAGTCATCATCGGCGCGGTGACAGATCCCTCATTCGGCAAGCTGGTCGCGTTCGGCCTCGGCGGCATCCTGGTCGAGGTGCTCAAGGACATTACGTTCCGCCTGGCGCCGGCGACCCGCGAGGACGCGCTGTCGATGCTCGACGGCATCGCCGCGGCCGAAATCCTGAAAGGCGTGCGCGGTGCCGATCCGGTGAACCGCGACGCGCTCGCCACGCTGATCCAGAACGTTTCGCAGCTGGTCGCCGATTTTCCCGAGATCGCGGAAATGGACCTGAACCCGGTGTTCGCGAGCAAGAGCGGCGCGATCGCCGCCGACGTGCGCATCGTCGTCGATTTCAGTCCCGCACCAGCGCGCTTCCGCCCGAGCCACGACGACATCGTGCGCGACATGAACCGCATCATGAAACCCGATGCGGTGGCGGTGATCGGAGCATCGACCGAGGAAGGCAAGATCGGCAACTCGGTGATGAAGAATCTGATCAACGGCGGGTACAAGGGCGAGATCTACCCGATCAATCCTTCCGCCGGCGAGATCATGGGCCGGAAGGCGTACAAGAGCGTCAAGGACGTTCCGGGCAAGATCGACGTCGCCGTGTTCGCGATACCGGCGAAGTTCGTCGCGCAGGCGCTGGTCGAGGTCGGAGAGAAGAAAATCCCCGGCGCCGTGCTGATCCCGTCGGGATTCGCCGAGACCGGCAACGTCGCAGGACAGCAGGAGATCGTCGACATCGGCCACAAATACGGCGTACGGCTGATGGGCCCGAACATCTACGGCTTCTACTACACGCCGAAGAACCTGTGCGCGACGTTCTGCACCGCTTACGACGTCAAGGGCAAGGCCGCGCTGTCGTCGCAGTCGGGCGGCATCGGCATGGCGATCATCGGTTTCTCGCGCTCGGCCAAAATGGGCGTCTCGGCGATCGTCGGCCTGGGCAACAAGTCCGACATCGACGAGGACGACCTGCTGACGTTCTTCGAGCAGGACGACAACACCCAGATCATCGTGCAGCACTGCGAAGACCTGAAGGACGGTCGCGCCTTCGCCGAGGTGGCCAAGCGGGTGTCGAAGAAGAAGCCGGTCGTCGTGCTCAAGGCGGGACGCACAAGCATGGGCGCACGCGCGGCGAGCTCGCATACCGGCGCGCTGGCCGGCAACGACAAGATCTACGAGGACGTGTTCAAGCAATCCGGCGTGATCCGGGCGCGGAGCCTGCGCGACATGCTCGAGTTCGCGCGCGCGATTCCGGTATTGCCCACGCCCAAGGGCGAGAACGTGATCATCATCACCGGCGCCGGCGGCTCGGGCGTGCTGCTATCCGACGCCTGCGTCGACAACAAGCTTTCGTTGATGGCGATGCCGCCGGACCTGGACGCGGCGTTCCGCAAGTTCATTCCGCCGTTCGGCGCGGCGGGCAACCCGGTCGACATCACCGGCGGCGAGCCGCCGAAGACCTACCAGAACACGGTTCGCCTGGGTCTCGAGGATCCGCGCATCCACGCGCTGATCCTCGGCTACTGGCACACGATCGTCACGCCGCCGATGGTGTTCGCCAAGATCATGGTCGAGGTGGTCGAGGAAATGCGGGCGAAAGGCATCCACAAGCCGGTCGTCGCCTCGCTCGCCGGCGACGTGCAGGTCGAGGAAGCGGCCGAGTACCTGTTCGACCACGGCATTCCGGCGTATCCGTACACGACCGAGATGCCGGTTGCCGTCCTCGGCGCCAAATACCAGTGGGCGCGCGGCGCCGGACTGATCTGAGAACCGGCTTGCAAGCCCACATTTCGCCGCCGCCTTCGCTGCCGATGACCGCATGATCGATCATCTGACCAGCCCGGCACTTCTGGGTCGCGCTCGGCGAAATCATCCTGGTCAATGTCGTGCTGTCCGGCGACAACGCGGTGGTGATCGCGCTGGCCGCGCGCTCGCTGCCGCCGCGGCAGCAGAAGCAGGCGATCATCTGGGGCAGCGTCGCGGCGACCGTCATTCTCGTGACGCTGACCATCATCGCCGCCGAAGTGTTCGAGCTTCCGTACCTGAGGCTCGTCGGCAGCCTGCTGCTGTTCTGGATTGCCGTGCAGTTGCTGCTTCCGGGAGACGAAGGCGAGAGCGGCGTCAAGAGCAGCCGGAGCGCCTGGGCCGCGATGCGGACGATCCTCATCGCCGATCTCATCATGAGCACCGACAACATCATCGGCGTCGCCGCGACGGCCAAGGGGGACTGACGCTGCTGATGCTCGGATCGGCGAATCAGCGTTCCGGTCGTCGTTTTCGGCAGCACGATCGTCATGAAGCTGATCGGCCGGTTTCCGGTGATCATCACTGCGGGCGCGGCGCTGCTGGGCTGGGTGGCCGGCGATATGCTGGACAGCGACCCGATCCTCGTCGGCTGGATCGCCGCGCACATGCCCTGGCTGCAATTCACGCTGCCTCTGATCGGCGAAATAAGCTGGACCCAGATTCTGGGTGCGGCGCTGGTCGTCGCGATTGGAAAACTGTTGACGTCGCGCGCACGGCGGGCCGAAGCCAAGCCGGTCGACCTGGCCGCCGGTGCGCGGCAGGGCCGCGCGCGCTGATCGCCCATGAACGCGAGCGCCGTCCGATGCTGAAAATCCTGACACTCGTCGACGGTTCGGAAAGCTCCGGCCGCGCGGTGCGCTACGTCATCGAAATGTCAGCCGCCTGCAAGGAAGCACCCGACATCCATCTGCTGAACGTGCAGATGCCGGTCACTCCGGGTAACATCGGGCGCCACGTCAGCCGCGGCGATCTTGACGACTATTATCATGACGAAGGTATGCGGGCGTTGGCGCCGGCGCGCAAGCTGCTCGACAAGGCAGGCGGTCAAACACACATTTCATATCGGTGTGGGCGACGATCGGCGAAACCGTGGCAAAGTACGTCAAGGAACTCTCCGCGCAACAGATCGCGATGGGAACCCGCGGACTCGGTCCGGTTGCCGGCATGCTGCTCGGTTCAGTTACGAGCGAGGTAGTACAGGCGGTCGACGTTCCGATCGTGCTGGTGAAATAGGCGGAGGAAGCATCTGCGTCGCGGGATTCGCGCAAATCGATTTTTGTCGCTGCAGCGTTTGGCATGACGACAACAAGAAACCCGCCGACAGCGGGCAGGTTGTCAGGGAACCACAGCCACTTAAGGAGGAGAAATGAAGAATCATCAAGTGTCCAAGTTGCGGGGAGCACTGTGCGCGCTGATCGCCGGCGCGGTTGCAGCAGCCGTTCCGTTTTCGGCGGCCGCGTGGGAGCCCACCAAGCCCGTCCAGTTCATCGTCCCCGCCGGAACCGGCGGCGGCGCCGACCAGATGGCACGCTTCATCCAGGGCGTGGCGAGCAAGCACCAATTGATGAAGGAGCCGATGATCGTCGTCAACGAGTCGGGCGGCGCCGGCGCGCAGGGCTTCCTCGACGTCAAGGCCAGCAAGGGCGATCCGAACACGATAGTTATTACGCTGTCGAATCTGTTCACAACGCCGATGGCGACCGGCGTGCCGTTCAGCTGGCGCGATCTGACACCGGTCGCGATGCTTGCGCTCGACGAGTTCGTGTTGTGGGTCAACGCCGACACGCCGTACAAGACCGCCAAGGAATACATCGATGCGATCAAGGCCGCGGGGCCAAACAAGTTCAAGATGGGCGGCACCGGATCGAAGCAGGAAGACCAGATCATCACGGCACAGATCGAGCAGGCCAACCCCGGCGTCAAGTTCATCTACATTCCGCTGAAGGGCGGCGGCGACGTCGCCGTGCAGCTGGTCGGCAAGCACATCGACTCGACGGTCAACAATCCGATCGAGGCGGTCGCGCAGTGGCGCGCCGGCAAGCTTCGCCCGCTGTGCGTGTTCGATTCGCAGCGCATGCCGTACAAGGCGAAGGTCACCGCCGACATGTCGTGGTACGACATCCCGACCTGCAAGGAGTCCGGCCTTCCGGTCGAGTACCTGATGCTGCGCGGCATTTTCATGCCCGCCGGCGTCAGTCAGGAGCAGGTCGACTTCTACATCGACTCTGTTCAAGAAGGTCCGGGCAACGCCGGACTGGAAGGCATTCACCGAGCAGGCCGCGTTCAACCAGTCTTTCATGACGGGTGCAGAGTACGTCAAATGGGTCGAGCAGGCGGAAGCCATGCACAAGGGCCTGATGGAAAAGGCGGGCTTCATGGCCAAGCAATAGATCGGCGCAAGGCGCCGGACGCTTTGACGCGAGAACGGAACGGTCAGGCGTAGCCTGCCTGCCGCTTCCGATCGCGTCAGAGCGTCCGAAAGCCCGACCGCGTTTGACCTCATCCACCGCCACGGGGCATTGACGATGGCAAAGCACGGCACAACCGGCCAGGACGATGACCGCTCGGTCGTCTCGATGCGGACGATGGAAATCGCCGTCGCGGTAATCCTGCTGGCGTTCGGCGCGACCTTCTTGTACACCAGCTACAAACTCGGCTTCCGCTGGGGAAGCGAAGGGCCGCAATCGGGCTTCTTTCCGTTCTACGTGAGCCTGTTCATTTGCGTGGCGAGCGGCGCCGTCCTGCTGCAGGCTATCGTCACCAGGGATGCCAAGGGTCAGGCGAGCTTCGTCGAGCGGGGACAGTTGAAGCAGGTCCTGAAGGTGCTCATCCCGGCGGCGCTATACATTCTGGGCATCCAGCTGATAGGCATTTACGTGGCGTCGGCGATCTATATCGCGCTGTTCATGAACATGCTCGGCGACTATCCCTGGAAAAAGAGCATGCCGCTGGCGGTGGCGATCAGCGTGCTCTTTTTCTTCATGTTCGAGGTGTGGTTCCAGGTTCCCTTGTTCAAGGGGTACTGGAATTTGACAGGCTGGACCGGCTTCTGAGTCGTTTCATGCACGAGATCAAACCGGGCAGGGCCGGCGAGCCATCGTCGGCAGCACAGGCAGGACTAATCAACTCGGGAGCGCTGGGTGTCTGACCTGACTCTTCTGTTTCACGGCTTCGCGGTGGTGCTCACGCCGTTCAACATCGGCCTGATGTTCCTGGGGATCGTTCTGGGCGTGATCATCGGCGTACTGCCGGGCCTGGGTGCCGCCAACGGCATCGCGATCCTGCTGCCGCTGACGTTCACGATGCCGCCGACCTCGGCGATCATCATGCTGTCGTGCATCTACTGGGGCGCCCTGTTCGGCGGCGCCATCGCGTCGATCCTGTTCAACATCCCCGGTGAGCCCTGGTCGGTCGCGACCACCTTCGACGGCTATCCGCTGGCGCAGAAGGGGCGCGCCGGCGAGGCGCTGACGGCGTCGTTCACGTCGTCGTTCGTCGGCGCCTTCGTCGCCGTCCTGATGATCACCTTTCTCGCGCCGGTGATCGCGCGCTTCGCGCTCCAGTTCGGGCCTCCGGAGTTCTTTTCGGTCTACCTGCTGACGTTCTGCAGCTTCGTCGGCATGGGCAAGGGCTCCCCGTGGAAGATCATCATTTCGATGATGATCGGTTTCGCCCTGTCCACGGTCGGCATCGATATCGTCACCGGACAACTGCGCCTGACGTTCGGCTTCCCGAGCCTGATGAAGGGCTTCGACTTCCTGATCGCGGTGATCGGGCTTTTCGGCATCGGCGAGATCCTGCTGTCGATGGAGGAAGGGCTGGCATTTCACGGCGTACCCGCCAAGATCAATCCCAAGGTCGTCTTCGAGACCTGGCGCAAGCTGCCGAGATACTGGATGACGTTCATTCGCAGCACCGCCATCGGCTGCTGGATGGGCATCACGCCGGGCGGCGCGACGCCGGCGTCGTTCATGAGCTACGGCGTGGCCAAGAAGATGTCCAAGGACGGCGACAAGTTCGGCACCGGCGTGCTGGAAGGCGTGGTTGCGCCGGAGACCGCCGCGCATGCCGCCGGAACGAGCGCGCTGCTGCCGATGATCACCCTCGGCATTCCGGGCTCGCCCACCGCCGCGGTGCTGCTGGGCGGCCTGTTGATCTGGGGCCTGCAGCCGGGGCCGCTGCTGTTCGCCGAAAAGCCCGACTTCGTCTGGGGATTGATCGCCAGCATGTACCTGGGCAACGTCGCGGGTCTGATCGTCGTCCTGAGTCTCGTACCGCTTTTCGCCGGGATCCTGCGCATCCCGTTCTCGATCATCGCTCCGGTGATCGTCGCGATCTGCGCGATCGGCGCCTACACCGTCAATAACGCGATGCAGGACATCTGGTTCATGCTCGGCTTCGGCGTCATCGGTTACCTGTTCAAGAAGCTGAATTACCCGCTCGCGCCTATGGTGCTGGCGCTGGTGCTCGGCAACAACGCCGAAAACGCGTTTCGCCAGGCCATGCTGATGTCCCAGGGCGACATGACGATCATGTGGTCGAACTGGCTGGTGGGCGGCATCACCACGCTCGCCATGGTCATGCTGTTCTGGCCGCTGATCTCCAAGGCGCTCAAAAGCATCATTCCGGCCAAGCCGGACAAGCTCTCCGAAGAGCGCCCGGTCGAATAGCCGGCACCGCCGAACTGCGATTGCGCCGGCACGGCGCCGCCGGGACCGGGCTGCCGCTGCAGCGTCGCGCCGTCACCTCCTGGGGCGAGGGGCAGCGACTACAATCACGCTGGTCATGAACGCCAACCTTTACGCGCTGCTGCGCGGCCATTTCGCCGAGCATCTCGACCAGCCGTGCGTCCTGATTCCGGGCGGCCCGGTCATTCATTACGATGACATCGATGCCGCCTCGGCGCGCATTGCGCACGCGCTGCTCGCCGCGGGCTGCGTGGCCGGCGATCGTGTCGCCGTGCAGACCGAAAAATGCTGGCAGGTTCTGGCGCTCTACCTCGCCTGCCTGCGGGCGGGCCTGGTGTACCTCCCTCTGAACACCGGCTACCGCAAGGGCGAGCTCGCCTATTTCTTCGGCGATGCCGAACCGCGGGTCATCGTCTGCGCTCCCGCCGATGCCGCCGACATCGCTCAACTGCGCGCCGAAGCGACGGTGCTGACCCTCGCCGGCGACGAAGGCAGCCTACTCGATCGCGCTCGTGGCGAGCCGCCGCAGTTCGACACCGTAACTTCCGCGCCCCGGCGATCTCGCCGCGCTGCTCTACACCTCCGGAACGACGGGCCGCTCGAAGGGCGCGATGCTGACGCATCGCAATCTGGCCGCGAACGCGCTGGCTCTGGTCGACCACTGGAGCTTTACCCGCGGTGACGTGCTGCTGCACGCCTTGCCGCTGTTTCACGTGCACGGCCTGTTCGTTGCCTGCCACTGTGCGCTGCTGTCGGCCAGCCGGATGCTGTGGCTGCCGAAATTCGATGCCGCGGAAGTCGTGAGGCTCTTGCCGCACGCGACGGTGATGATGGGCGTCCCGACTTACTACTCGCGCCTGCTTGCCGATCCCGCGTTCGTCGCCGAGACCTGCCGCACGATCCGCGTGTTCATCTCCGGCTCGGCGCCGCTGCTGCCGGAGACGTTCAACGACTTTGCAGCGCGTACCGGACACAGAATCGTCGAGCGCTACGGCATGACCGAAACGGGCATGAACACGTCCAATCCGCTGGACGGCGAACGCCGCTGCGGCAGCGTCGGCATGGCGTTGCCGGGTATCAGCGTGCGCGTCGTCGACGCCGGCGGGCGCGATTTGCGCGCCCGGCGCGGTCGGCAACATCGAGGTCAAGGGGCCGAACGTTTTTTCCGGCTACTGGCGCATGCCGGATCGGACCAAGGAGGAATTTACCGACGACGGCTACTTTCGGACCGGCGACGTCGGCGAGATGGCGCCCGATCGCTACTTGCGCATCATCGGCCGCGCCAAGGACTTGATCATCACCGGCGGACTCAACGTTTATCCGAAGGAGATCGAGGAAAGAATCGACGCCCTGCCGGGCGTGGCGGAGTCGGCGGTGATCGGGATCATCGATCCGGATTTCGGCGAGGCTGTCACCGCCGTCGTCGTCGCAAGGCCCGACCACGTCCTGCGCGAGGCGGACATCATTGCCGCGCTCAAGCAGGAAATCGCAGGCTTCAAGGTGCCCAAGCGCGTGTACGTGGTCGACGAGCTGCCGCGCAATGCGATGGGAAAGGTCGAGAAAAACGTGCTGCGCGGGCGCTACGGGACGAGCTGATTGTCGGCCGGCGGCCTACGGGTGCGATGGCGCGGCCGCACGGCCGATGTCGCTCGCGTTCGAGTGCTTCGGCGCGGGCTGCCGGACGGGCGCGGCCGTCGATGCAGGGAACTGCGCGATGATCTTTGTTCCCGAAGTCCCGCTGGATTGAACGCTCAGGACACCGTGGTGGCGATCGACGACTTCCTTGACGATCGCGAGCCCGAGTCCCGAGCCCTCCCCCGGCGTTCCTTCTATCCGGTAAAAGCGCTCGAACACCTTGCTGCGCGCATCTTCGGGAATGCCGACACCGTTGTCCTCGACGCTAAGGTATGGACGACCGGCATCGATCCCGCAGCGAACCGTCACTGCGCCGCCGGCCGGGGTATAACGCACCGCGTTGTCGATCAGGTTGTTCAACAACTCGGTCATCAGCAACGGGTTGCCCGAAACAATCGCGCTCTCCAGAACGAAGCCGAGGTCGATATTGCGCGCAATCGCGCGCGCGACCCATTCCTGCGCCGCAGCGTCGGCGATCTGCCGCAAGTCGAAATACTGGGCCTCGCGCCCATTGCCGCCGCTCGCCTCGGCCCTGGCGAGGGCGAGCAATTGCTTGGCCAGATGGCTCGCTCGCATCGTCGCCACGTGCATGGCCTCGATCTCGTTCCTGACGTCTGGCGCGAGTTCCCGCCGCAGCAATAATTCCAGGTGCATCTGCAGACCGGCTAGAGGCGTGCGCAACTGATGGGCGGCATTGGCTAGGAAACGCTGCTGAACCGCGCTGGCCTCGCGCATCCGGCCAAGCAGCTTGTTGAACGCCTTGACGGCAGGCGCGATCTCGAGCGGAGCACCGGATTCGGTGAGCGGACGCAGGTCGTTCGGCCCGCGGCCGAGAAGCTCGCCGCGGATGCGTGCCAACGGCGCGACCCCATGTTTGACGCCCGTCCACGCCAGGACCACCGCAGCGACCGCGATGAGCAGCGTCGGCACCAGCTCGGCGGCGAGGATTTCCCATATCAAGCGGTGCCGCTTGGAAAGCGTCTCACCGACCTGGACGCTGAATCCGCTGTCGGTGCGCAGCGCCGCGATGCGCACCGGTTCGGTACGATAGATTCCGTCGAAGAACCTGCGCTCGCCGTCGCTCAACGCGGGCGCCGCCGCCAACTCCTCGGTGCCGGCGATGACCCGGCCGTCGGCGGCGCGAATCTGGAACACCATCGAATCGACGTGATCGTACATCAGCGCTTCCTGCGCCTGCATCAGCATGTCCAGATGCGGGCCGTCGGCGCCGATGCGGATGTTCTCGGCCATGTCGAGCGCGGGATCCAGCAGCGAGCGATCGTACGCCGACGTGGCGACGCTCAGCGCGACACCATAGGTCAGCACGCCGGCGCACAGCACAAGGAACAGCAGCGACGGGATCAGGAAAAACAGCAGGCGGCGGCGAATGCTGTGCGCGGCGGCCCTCGCCTCAGGCATCGAGCTGCTCCCAGAGATAGCCGAAGCCGCGGACCGTGCGTATGCGCATTCCCCCTGCCTCGATCTTGGCGCGCAGACGGGAAACGTAGACCTCGATCGTGTTGAGCGACAGGTGCTCGTCGTAGTTGAAAAGCTGCTGACCGATGAATTCCTTGCTGAGCACCCGCCCCGGCCGCGTCAGGAACAGCTCGAGCAGCGCCCATTCGCGCACCGTGAGGTCGACCGCGATGCCATTCACTGTCACTCGCTTGGCCTCGATGTCGACCGACAATGCGCCGATCACGATCGGGCCCGAAGGCAGCGAGGTTCGCCTTAGCAACGCCCTGACGCGTGCTTCGAATTCGGTGAGCGAAAAAGGCTTGGTCAGATAATCGTCGGCACCGAGATCGAGGCCGCGCACGCGGTCCTCGATCGCGTCCCGCGCGGTCAGGACCAGAACGTTGGTTTGCGAGCGGCGCTGCCGCAGCCTGCGCAGAACCTCGAAACCGTCGATGTCGGGCAAGCCGATGTCGAGCACCAGAAGCTCGTATGGCGTCGCCCGCAGCGCGCTGTCCGCGCCGAGCCCGTTCTTGACGCGATCGACGCCGTGCCCTGCCCTGGTCAACAGGCGCGTGAGCCCTTCGGCAAGCAATGCATCGTCTTCGGCGACAAGTATGCGCATCGTTTGTTAAGTGTGTCAGGTTTTCGGGCTAAAGCGGCATGTAGCCGCGATGAGACAGTTCCTGACGCACTGCTGACAAATAGCACCATTCCGACATTGGCAATTTGACGTTGTCCTAAGGTACTTCATACAGTATGCAATATACCAGACGCTACGTTCGGCAACTCGAAGACGGGGATGAGTCGGTTGCAAAGCGACGTCGCCAGCGCATCTACCGTACGCCCGGACCGCGAGCAAGTTTGCTCACCTAGGAGGAAGAATGAAGCACCGTAATTTCTTTGCAGTTTCCTGTGTCGCCGGATTGGCGCTTGCAGGCGTGGGAACCGCGCGCGCCGACGTCGTCAGCGACCTCCAGGCACAAATGCAGCTGCTGCAAAAGCAATTGGATCAGGTGAAGACGCAGCTCTACAACCTGCAAGAGGAAAAGAAGAAGGAAGCGAAAGAAGCGCCCGGCGGATCGTTCCTGCGCATGAAGCCGAATGCGGGAGCGACGTTTCTCGTCCCGGGAGGCGGCGAGCTCCAATTCTATGGCAATCTCGACGTATCGTTCGACGAGACGACGAAGGGCCTGAAGAGTGATTACGGAGACAATGGCGGTATGCCGGTAGGCAAGATGGGTTGGCAACCGGCCATCGCAAGCAACCTGTCCGCCCTCGGTGTGCGCGGGAAACATCCGCTGAAGGATGACCTCACTTTTGTCTGGCAGCTGGAAGCCGGCATCGATATTTCAGCGACTCCCGGAATCAAGGAAACGACGTCGAACACCAGTTTCACCGTCAACGGCGCCTTGTTTTCGCGGAACAGCTTCGTCGGCTTCACCGGAAAGGATTGGGGCGCCGTCATGATCGGCAAGTCGGAGACTCCGTACAAGACTTCGACCGATCGGCTCAATCCGTTCTCAGGGATGCTCGGCGACTATCGCGTGATGATAGGGAACACCGGCGGCGACAACCGCGTCGAATTCGGTCTGCGCGCATCGCACGCGATCTGGTACGAGTCGCCCAGCTGGAGCGGCGCTTCGTTCAAGGCGATGTACTCGCCGGGCCAGAACCGGGATGACACCAGCAGCATCGTTCCCTCGTCCGAACCGGACTGCTCGGGCGGTAACATTCCCGGAAGTGGTGCGCTGCCTCCTACCTGTAACGACGGCTCGTTTGGCGACCTGTTCAGCCTGAGCGGCCACTATCAGCAGGGTCCGCTGTATCTGACGGCAGCTTATGAAAGGCATAAGAACGTCAATCGCACGAGTGACCTCGCCAATCTCGACCCGAGGGATGTCGCCGACGAGAGTGCGTTCAAGGTCGGAGGCCAGTACACGTTCGCGACCAAGACGACGGTGAGTGCGCTATGGGAGCGGACCTACAGATCGCTGCCGTCGGATCTGACCAGCCAGAATGAACGTGCGCGACCCAATGCGACGTGGCTGGCGCTGACGCAGGTGCTGACCGACAAGGACAACGTGAGCTTCGGATGGGGGCATGCGGGCAAGTCGGAGGGCTTCCTGGGTCTGCACAATACACCCGAAGACCAGACGACCTTCGACAATGCCGCCAACCTGTATTCGCTGGCCTGGCGGCATATGATCGACAAGAGCATCACGGTCTATGCCGACTGGGCGATGACGGTCAACCACGCGGATGCGCACTACGACCTCGGCGCCGGGGGCCATGGCGTGACCACCGACTGCCACGATTCGACTCCGCTCGCCGCGTTCGATCCGACGACCGGCGGCGTGACCAACACCGGCCCGCATTGCTTCTCGGGCGGCAGGGTGCAAGGGGTTTCGGTCGGCGTGGGCTACAGGTTCTAGCTTTACCGCCGAGCCTTTAGCTCGGCACGGGCGCGCGCCCAATGCGCCGGACGCGCGCCCGTTTCGCTTTAACGGCCGTCAACTCGCGTCTTCGCCGCCCCAGCGCCCGAGCGTATGGACGCCTCCGCCGCCTATCGTCTCCTGCAGATGCGCCGGCCGATCGGGCTCGGGTAACCCGACGTCGAATATCGACGGCGCAACGGCGAGCAACCCGGCGCGCGTGTCCGGGTCCGCGCTTGCTGCCTCGAGCACTCCCCGGTCGACCCAAACCGGTTTTCCGTCGACCAGGCGCGCATAGACGCGCCCCGTCGCCTGCACGGCAAAGTGGATCTCGTGAAAACGGTCGACGCACTGGCCCAGAAATCCGGCATTGCGTTCCGGAGCGAGCAACTCCTTTTGGCGATAGAGAAATTCCGGCCCGCTCGCATCGACATTCACCCTGCGATAGCGCTCGACGTCGAGCAGACCCTTGACGTCGAGCACGTGCAGCGTGTCGTTCCAGCCGAAAGCGATAGTCCGCGGGCGGTCGCCGAGCTGAACGCTGTTGTCGAGAAATTCGAAGTGCACTTCCTTGTCGCTGCGCTGAATCCATGTAAAAAACAGCTGCGGCATGCCCGAGTACGCCTCGACCGCATGGGCGAGCGTATCGTCGACCGCCTTGTATCTCCCGACGTCGAGCCCGCGCTTCCACGCGCGCTCGACCAGCGATTCCGGCGACGTGATCATGAAGAAAAGATAGACGACCCGTCCGAAGCGCGTCAGCAGGTTACTGCCTGCCTCGTCGGAATCGGGCGCGAAACTATCGAAGCGGAACCGGTCGATCAACAGATGCGACATGCCGCCCTGCTCGGCTTTGCGCGCCATGTAGCGATCGAGTTTCTGGTCGACGATCTGCAATTCCTCCGCGGTGAACGCGCCGCCGTATTTGTAGGCGGCGCCCAGCGTGCCGTAGTCGAGCAATTGCTTCCGCCAAATGTCGGGGCTGATCAGGGCGAAGTCGCTCCAGTTGACGCCGATGTCTCCGGCAAGTTTTTTTTGCAGCGGGCGAAGCGTGCTCTTGCCCGATGCCGAAGGTCCCTTGGTGTTCATGACGAACGGCCGTTCCTGGCGCGGCAGCAGCGCGTATCCTTCGCTGCGAGCGGCATCGATGAACCACGGCGCGATCAGCCGCCCGATCTCGTCGGCGCCGAAATCGTTGCAGGCGATGTCGGTAGCGATCGCCGCGACGAGCTCGCGGCTGCCCCAGAGGCCGCCATGCCGGATCAGAAGCGCCGAGAGGACCTTGCCCAGCGCTCGGTACGCCGCTTTGTGCAGTCCGTCGGCGGCCGCATGCGCGTTGCTTTCCCAGCGGGTCACCGCCTGGCGCGCCTCGGCTTCAGCCGATGCGGACGGCTCGGTTCGCGCCCGGCGCGATTTGAAGATCGCGCGGAGGCCCGGCTCGTGCTTGCGCGGTCCCGCTGTTTGCGCCGCGGCGGGCGGCGGAAACAACGACGAAAGCTCCGAATCGATCAGCTCGCGGAGCCGATTGCGTAGCGCCGCGTAGGCGGCCGCGATCGCATCGCTTCGGGGTTCGACGTGACGGGCGAGGATAGTGCGCGTGATCTGGCGGAAATTGATGCCGAGATCTTCGATCTTCGTGCCGTCCGGCACCGAGAGGTCGGCGGTCACGCGTATCAGGACTTCGTGCAGCGCCAGGCGCTCCGGCCGGAACGCGACCAGCTCGCTCAACTCCAGGCCGGTCAGATCGTGCAGCTCCGAGGCTTGCGCCACATCGGTAAAGACGTTTTCCGGACGAAAAATCGTGCAGAGGTGGCGCAGATGCTCGGGGACCTGCGATTCGATCCCCGGGTGCCACGGGCCGAAGGTTTCCGTGGCGGCGAGCAGCGGATCAGGCGGCAAAGACCTTCCAGAGGAAAAAAGCGGCAACGCCGTAGAGCAACGCGGCAAACGCGCGGCGCAGTCGCACGACCGGCCAGCGATGCGCCAGGCGCGCGCCGGGCGAAGCGGCCAGCATGCTGGCGCTGGCGATGGCAAAGAGCGCCGGCAGGTTGATGTAGCCGATCGTATACGGCGGCAGGCCGGTTTGCCGCAATCCGGCGATAAGATAGCCGACGGTGCCCGCCGCGGCGATCGGCAGGCCGAGCGCCGCCGACGTCGCGACCGCGTTATGGATGCGCACGTTGCACGCGGTCATGAACGGCACCGAGATGAACGCGCCGCCGGCGCCGACCATGCTCGACAGCGCGCCGATGGCTCCGCCGACGGCGAACATGCCCGGCGCACCGGGCAGCACGCGGGTCGGCTTGGGCTTCGGGTTGCGCAAAAGCCGCGTCGCGGTGAATGCGGCGAACGCCGCGAAGACGCCCGACAAGGCTGCCGTCGATAGGCCGCTGACCAGCTGGGGGCCGAGCAGCGACCCCGCCAGGATCCCCGGCGCGAGCTTCCAGAATAAGGGCCAGGCGACCGCATCGTGCGCGTGGTGCGTCCGCACGCTCGAGATCGACGTGAAGACGATCGTGGCCAACGAAGTCGCCACCGCGATATGCAGGATGTGCTCCGAGGGAAAATGCTGGTAGCTAAAGATCAATGTGAGCAGCGGGATCATCGTCATCCCGCCGCCGATGCCCAGCAGACCGGCGATGAAGCCGACGACGCCGCCGATCGCCAGAAAGATCGGGACCAGCGTCCAATCCACCTTACGCTTTCATCATCCGCTTGGTGATGATCGTCCATTCCCGGGGATCGACCGGCGTGATCGACAAGCGATTGCCCGCCTGCAGCACGCGCATCGCCGCGAGGTCGAGCCGGGCGCGGAGGTCCGCAAGCGGGATCAACGGCGTCTTTTTCACCAGCGTGACGTCCACGTTCAGCCAGCGAGGCGCGGTGCGCGTCGCCTTGGGGTCGTAGTAGGGGCTCTTTTTGTCGAACTGCGACGCGTCGGGATAGGCGGGCTTCGTCACCTTGACGATGCCGGCGATGCCGGGCTCGGGGCAGCTCGAATGGTAGAAAAACGCGAGATCGCCGACCTGCATCTGATCACGCATGAAGTTGCGTGCCTGATAGTTGCGCACGCCGTACCACGCGACCGTCTGCCCGGGCATCGCGGCGAGGTCATCGATCGACACCTCGTCCGGCTCGGATTTCATCAGCCAGTAGCGCATGGCCGGTTCGCTCCAATCCCGTCAATGAAACATCGGCAATTATGAGCCGAAAGGACGGAAGTCCGAAAATCAGGCGTCAGGGTAGCGCAAGCTTTATGGCGTACGCTTTCCCCGTAACAGCATCGAGCGTCGACGTTGCCTGTTTCGCTGGCGGCTGTCGTACGCGCATTCCGCTGCGGCAGCCCGTGGAGTGGCCCAATGGCGCACTTGGCAATCCACAAATTTGTTCGACCGCGCGTTTGTGGTGCGAGCCTGTGTCTGCTTTTCTTCCTCTGCGCCGGGCAGTCGTTTGCCGGCGGCGGACCGATCGGCATCGATCACCTCGTCGACTACCAGAACTCCGGAATCTGGAAGCGCAGCAACCAGACCGCGCTGATGGACGCGTTGATTGCCGGCGAGATCGCCGGCGCACTTTGGGAAGGCGGCGAGACCCGGCTCGGCAAGACGTTCTGGCAGTCGATCGACTCCTCGGTTATCGGCGCAGTCTCTTCGGAAGCGTTGAAGCACATTTTCACGCGATCGCGGCCTGATCAGTCCTCCGACCCGAACCTGTGGTTCAAGGGATCAAGCCACTACAGCTTTCCCAGCGGTGAAGTGACCGCAGTCACCGCCATTGTCACGCCCTTTGTCCTGGAATACGCGCACGACTACCCGGCTGTCTACGCGCTGGAGCTGCTGCCGCTCTACGACGGGATCGCGAGAGTGAAAGTGCACGCCCACTGGCAATCCGATGCGTTGGCCGGCTTCGCGCTTGGCACCGGGAGCGCCTACTTCGCGCATACCCGCGACAGTCCGATAATCCTGAGTGCCCTACCGCATGGCTTCATGGTCGGCCTGCGTACGAAGTTCTGACCTGCGTTTCACGGCGTGACGAGCGCGGACACGGCGACGCGGAACAATTCGGCACCCGAAGCGCCAGCGACGACGCGCGATGCAGGATTGGAGCCTCGCCCCTGCAAACGGGGCGGGGTCCCGGATAGGTGCCCCCCACCTGTGCCGTGCCAACCGTCATCTTGAACCTGAGTTCAAGAGGGTCGCCTGCCAGGACCATCAGGCGCTTCCGCGTAGGGAACGCACACCGGTCCGTTTGAGGCTCGGCAACCTCGCTAAGTTAGCATTGGTTCAAAGAGTGTATGGCCAGCTCGAACACCGCAGGGGACAATGAGCGTAACAGAATCGGGATCGCCGCACGCGCCCGCGACGGGCTAGAACAGCTTGTCCTGATCCGCCATCGCGCGATCGATGGCGGACTGCATCGCAGAAATTCTACGCCGAACGCCGGCGCTGTCAAAGTTGCCGGCGTTCGCCGCGCCGGCGTGCCCCGCTTTGGCCTGCAGCAGCTCGTGCGCGATGTTGAGCGCCGCCATCACCGCGATGCGCTCGGTTCCCGCGATCTTGCCCGAATCGCGGATCTCGCGCATGCGCCGATCCAGCAATTGCACCGCAAGCAGGAGCTCGTCGCGCTCGGATTGCTTGCAACCGACGCGATACTCGCGCCCCAGGATCGAGACGTCGAGCGTGGTAGCTTGATCGTCCATCGGATCAGCCCAGCGATTCGGGCAGCTGCTGCAGCAGCGCGTCGATCCGCGACGTCGCCGCACCGATGCGCGCGGTCAGCGCGCGGTTCTGCTCGAGCGCGCGCCCCAGCTCGCGCTTCAGCGACTCGTTCTCGGCGCGTAGCCTGTTGTAGTCGGCAAGCAGCAGCGCGAGCTTCTGCTCGAGCCCGGCAAATTCGGTGAATTCGGATTCCATCGTCGCTGCACTATAGGGTCAAGCTTCGGACCGCGTCAACGGGGCCGCGCATCGTCATCCCGTGTCTAGCGCCTTGTAGCGCACTTCGAGAATTTCCAGCTCGTCGACGCCGCCCGGCGTTTTCAGCGTCACGATGTCGCCTTCGCGCGCCTTGATCAAGGCGCGCGCCATCGGTGACACCCAGCTGATGTAGCCGCGATTCGTGTCGATCTCGTCGACCCCGACGATGCTCACCGTGCGCTTTTCGCCGTGCGAATCGCGCACGGTCACGGTGGCGCCGAAAAATATCTGGTCGATGTCGTCGGCGTCACGACGGGCCATCGGATCGACGATCTCGGCGATGTCCAGCCGTCGGATCAGAAAGCGGATGCGGCGGTCGATTTCGCGCAGGCGCTTCTTGCCGTAGATATAGTCGCCGTTCTCCGAGCGGTCGCCGTTGCTCGCCGCCCATGCGACGGTCGCGACGACCTCGGGCCGCTCCTTGTCGACCAGCCCGTTCAACTCCGCCTTGAGCCGAGCGAACCCGCCCGGCGTCATGTAGTTCCGGGCGCCTGCGGGCAGCGGAGACGCTTCCTCGACGTCGTCGTCGATGTCGTCGCCGTCTTCGCGGGTGAATGCCTTGCTCATCGGTGGGATCGAATGTCCTGGCCGTCGCGCGCTGCAGGAAGCCGCCATTGCGACGCAAAAGCGCGTGGCCGCAACGCCGGCCGAAACGAAATTATAGTCCACCTGCCGGAGGCTATAATCGTTGCCCTTCCGACTGCGGCCGGCCCGGCGCAAAGCAGTCGCAAGCCCGCCGCGATGACCCGGATTCCCGCTACGCTGGCTCTCGCCACCCTCGCCGCCGTTGCGCTCGCGGCATTCGCGCTGGCGCTCGGCGTCGGCAGCATCGCCCTCGATCCGACGACCGTCCTGCGCGCGCTGGCCGGCCGCGGGGACGCAATGCCGCGCACGATCGTGCAGGAGCTGCGGCTGCCGCGCGCGCTGGCGGCGTTCGCGACCGGCGGCTCGCTGGCGATGGCCGGCGCGCTATTGCAAGTATTGCTGCGCAACCCGCTGGCCGATCCGTATGTGCTCGGCGTTTCCGGCGGTGCGGCCGTCGGCGCGCTGACCGCGATGCTGCTGGGCACAGTCGCGTGGTTGATTCCGGCAGGGGCCTTTGCCGGCGCTTTTGCGTCGACCGTCCTGGTTTTCGCGCTGGCCCGCGGTTCCGGCGCGTGGTCGCCGACGCGGCTGTTGCTGACCGGCGTCATCGTCGCGGCAGGCTGGGGCGCGGTGGTCGCGCTGTTGCTTTCATTGGCGCCCGAGGCGCAGCTGCGCGGCATGCTGTTCTGGCTGATCGGTGACCTGTCGGCGCCGCCCGCGGCATGGACGCCGCTGGTCGTGCTCGGCCTGGCGATGGCCGTCGCATTACCCTTTGCCCGCGACCTGAACGCGCTCTCGCGCGGTGATGCGGTCGCGGCGGCGCTGGGCGTATCGATCGGGCGGCTTCCCTGGCTGATTTTCGCGCTGGCGGCGCTGCTGACCGCAGTCGCGGTCACGACTGCCGGAGCGATCGGTTTTGTCGGCTTGATCGTGCCCCATGCAGTGCGGCTGGTGATCGGCAACGACCAGCGCGTTCTGCTGCCGGCCTCCGCGCTTGCCGGCGGCGCGATGCTGCTTATCGCCGACACGCTGGCGCGGCAGCTCGCCGCGCCGGCGCAGCTTCCGGTCGGCGTGGTCACTGCACTGATCGGCGTTCCGGTGTTCCTGATCCTGCTGCGACGCGAGCGATGAGCGAGACAGCACTGCTGCGCGTCACGGGGCTCACGGTCCGCATCGCCGCGCTGACCGTATGCCGCAACCTGGAATTCTCCGTCGAGCCGGGACAATGCTGGGCGATCCTCGGCCGCAACGGCGCCGGCAAGACGACGCTGCTGCGTACGCTGGCGGGATTGCGGCCGGCCGCGGCCGGCGTGATCGAGCTCGCCGGCCGGCCGCTCGGGCAATTGTCGCCGCGCGACATTGCGCGGCGTCGTGCGGTGCTGCCGCAGGACGATAGCGACGCGTTCGCCGCGACGGTGCTGGAAACGGCGCTCGTCGGCAGGCATCCGCACCTGTCGCGCTGGCAATGGGAAAGCGCGGAGGATCTCGCCATCGCCCGCGCCGCGCTGGCGGCGATGGACATCGGCGGCGCCGAAGCGCGCGACGTGCGCACGCTCTCGGGCGGCGAGCGCCGCCGCGTCGCGCTGGCGGCGCTGCTTACGCAGCAGCCGGACCTCCTGTTCCTCGACGAACCGTCGAGTCATCTCGACCTCGCGCATCAGCTCGCGCTGCTCGACCGCATCGCCGGCTTGGCGCGAAGCGGCCACAAGGCGGTGTTGATGGTCTTGCACGACGTCAACCTGGCGGTTCGCTGCTGCGACCACGCTCTGTTGCTGGATGGCGGCGTCGCGCAGACCGGGTCGGCGCAGGAGCTCTTGACCGCGGCGCGGTTGTCGCGGCTCTACGGCGTACCTCTGCAGGCGGTCCAGACCGAGCGCGGGCCGGTGTTCGCGCCCGGATGAGCGTCGCTCCCGCCCGGTCCGTCAGCGCGCAACGTTGGACCGCGCGCGGTCGATGGCGGCGCAAAGCGCCTCGGCGCCATCGACGAAGCGCGGACCGGCGCGATGCAGCAGATTGGCGTCGACCACGAACAGGTTGTCCGCGCGCACCGCGGGAAGATCGGGCCATTGGCGCCAGGTGTCGAGCCACGCCGGACGGACCGCGCCATCGGTTCCGGCGATGATGGCCGACGGCCGCGCCGCAAGGACCGCTTCGACGCTGACCGACGGCGCCGGCAGCGAAAGCCCGGCAAAAACGTTCTTGCCGCCGCAAAGCGCGATCGCCGCGCTGATCAGGTGCGCGCCGCCTATGGTGTACAGCGGCTGGTGCCAGATCTCGTAGAACACGCGGACCGCGCTTGCACCGTGCCCGCGCTGGCGCAGCGCCGCGAGCCTCGAACGGAAGCCTCCCGCGGCGGCGCGCGCAACGTCCGCCGTGCCCGCAAGCGCGCCGAGCCGCTCGATGTCGAGGGCGATTGCCTCCGGCGTGTGCGGATCGGTGCGATAGATCGGAATACCCAGCGCCTGCAGCCGCTCGATCTGGGCGGGGGCCACATACGGCCAGGCGACGGCGAGATCGGGGCGGAGGCTCACAATGCGCTCGAGATCGAGAGCGCGTGCGTCGCCGACACGCGGCTGGTGCGCGGCCTCGGGCGGCCAGTCGGCCGGGTCGGTGACCGCGACGACGCGATCCCCCGCGCCGGCGGCGTACAGGAGCTCGGTCGCACTGGGTGCCAGGCTGACGATGCGCCGGGCCGGCGCAGTCAGTGCAACGGTCGCGCCGGTTCCGTCGATCACCGCAATCGGGTCGGCATGACTTCCCCCGGCCATCGCCAGCACCAGCGCAAGAGGCAGCCACACTCTCAAGCGAAACTCCTCAGTAGCGCCAGCGCACGCCGGCGAACAAGTTCGCGCCGGCAGTGCGGTAATCGGCGGCGAGCTCGTAATGCTTGTCCAGCACATTGTCGAGTCGCGCGAATGCCGTCCAGCGCGGTCCGAACGGCCATTCGAGCAGCAGATTGAGCAACGCGTAGCCGCCCATCCGGCGCGTGTTGGCGGCGTCGTCGAAGCGTGCCGACGATGCGCTCAACTCGGCACTCAACTGGACCGGGCCGAGCGGGTGGGCGAGGCTGAGCGCGGCATGCCGGCGCGCACGGCGCGGCAATAAGAGCCCGCTGGCGTCGTCCTGCGGGTGTTGCAGATCGACGCTGGCGGACGCGGCCATTGCGCCGCGGCGAATGCGGAAGTCGAGCGTGATCCCTCGCAGCGTCGCCGCGGCGACGTTCTGCGGCGCGCAATTGAAATCGGCGTCGCATGCGAAGACGATCAGGTCCCGGACGCGGTTGCGGTAGGCGACGATGCCGACGGCGAAGGCATCCGAAGCGTAGCGAAGCGCGACCTCGCCATTGCGCGCCGTCTCGGGCTTAAGCTCGGAATTGGAAAAGCCGGGATAGTAAAGGTCGTTGAAGGTCGGCGCCTTGAAGGCGGTGCCGTAGCTCGCGCTGGCGCGCCAGCCGGGAGCGAAGCCGTAGGCGTAGGCCAGCGCGCCGGTCGTGCGGGCACCGAATTGCGCGCTGTCGTCGCGGCGCAGATTGATCTGCACGGCCTGCGGTCCGTCGGCGAGGCGATAGACCCCGACCACCGCGTTGGTGTTGCGTGACGTCACCGCGAACGCAGCGTCGCCGCCGACACGCTCCTCGCGGCGCTCGAGCGCCAGGCCGAGCGCCGCCCTAGCCAGCCGGAAATCGTTCTGCCAAACGTACAAGCGCTGCCGGGTCTTGAACCGTCCCGGCCCGAATCCGGTTTGCGAGTCGCTTATGTCCCCGGTTTGGCCGGCCTCGAGGCTGCTGGTCCACCACGCGTTGACCCGGTTGCGGCTGACAAGTGCGTAGCTGTCGACGGTGGTGATCGTGCGATCGTCGAAGCCCGGCTCGGCATCGAACTGTGCGTTCAGATGGCTGTTCAGGAACCGCGCGGACAACTCCTGTTCCGGCGCGAAACGATACGACACGCTGCCAGAGAAATGATCGTCGCGGTAGCCATCGCGGTCGTCGTTGAAGCTGAAATTCGCCGGATTCGAGATCGCATTGAACCCGGCACTTTGCCTGTGCCCGGCGTCGAGCGCGTACCGCCAGGCTCCGGCGGCACCGGAAATGCCGCCCGACACGGCGCTGCTGCGGTAGGTGCCGTAGCCTGAGCTGGCGTGCGCCGCGAAGACATCGCCGCCGCTGCGGGTGAACACCTGGATCACGCCGCCGATCGCGTCGGCGCCATAGAGGTTCGATGCGGGACCGCGCAGGATCTCGATATGGTCGATCGCTTCGAGCGGAATCGCCTCCAGCGCCGCGGTGCCCGACGTCGAGGAGCCCACGCGCTGGCCGTCGATCAGGACCAGCGTCTGGTTGCTGTTGGCGCCGCGCAGGAAGACTCCGCTGGTCGATGCGGGCCCGCCGTTCATGACGATCTCGACGCCAGGAACGCGCTGCAGGAGTTCGGCGAGGCTTTGGGCCCCAGCGCGCGCGATTTCCTCAGCGCCGATTACCGTGACGTCGGCGACGAGATCGGAAGGCGCTTGCGGCCAGCGCGCCGCGGTGACTACCAGCGTATCGAGCATCAGCGCGGCGGGCTCGCGCTGCGCCTGTGCAGCGCCGGCGCAGCAAACGAGGGCGCAAACGAACGCCAGAGGTTCGGCCAGGACCGCCAGACGAAACATCGCATTTCTCCGCAATGCCGTGCGTCCCCGCACGGCGGTTGGTCGAAGCAAAGCGGAGAAGACGTTCGGGCGAAAGCCACGGCGAAAGGCGGCATCCGGCCGGACATCGCCTCCCGCGATGCGCTACGGTCCGAAAGCTGCGCCAAGCGCAGGCGTCCCGGGGCAGGCCGGTCTCCGGGCTGGTCGGTACGCGAAAGGCTAGACGCCAAGCGCCGGGCGGTCCGCCTTCCCATGCGCGACGCGCACAGTGGCTTGTCGGACCGTCCGCACCGACTTACCGTTGCGGGGGCAGCGCCGGCCTTGACGCGCATCGTGCACGCGGCGCACCGGCTTCCCGTTTCACCCGCCGCGCTGACTGGCGTGGCGGACACCTGCTGCGGCGAATTATACCGCTCCGCGGCGACCGGCGGCGCGCGCTTGCGGGTGCTGCTATAATCTTCGGCCCCTTCGCAACGAGCTTAAGGGCCCCACCGATTTCCGTGAGCCGCAAGCTGTACATCCGCACGTTTGGCTGTCAGATGAATGAGTACGACTCGGCCAAGATGGCTGACGTGCTCCACGCGGCCGAGGGCCTAGCCCCGACCAGCCAGCCGGACGACGCCGACATCATCCTGTTCAACACCTGCTCGGTGCGCGAAAAAGCGCAGGAGCGCGTGTTTCATGATCTCGGGCGCGTGCGTGCGCTGAAGGACGCGAATCCGGACCTGATCATCGGCGTCGGCGGCTGCGTCGCCAGCCAGGAAGGCGCGGCGATCATCGCGCGCGCGCCCTACGTCGACGTGGTCTTCGGCCCGCAAACGCTGCACCGTCTACCCGAACTAATCGCGCGCCGGCGTGCGACCGGAGAGCCGCAGGTCGACGTGAGCTTTCCCGAAATCGAGAAATTCGACCGCTTGCCGCCACCCCGGGTCGATGGGGTCGCCGCGTTCGTGTCCATCATGGAAGGGTGCAGCAAGTACTGCTCATTCTGCGTCGTTCCCTACACGCGCGGCGAGGAAGTATCCCGGCCGTTCGACGACGTGCTGACCGAGGTCGCCGACCTGGTCGACCAGGGTGTCAGGGAGATCACGCTGCTCGGACAGAACGTCAACGCCTACCGCGGCAGCGCAGGCGACGGCCAGATCGCCGATCTCACCGCGCTCGTCGAGCACCTGGCCGAGATCGACGGCCTGGAGCGCATCCGCTACACGACTTCGCATCCCAAGGAAATGTCGCAGCGGCTGATCGACGCGTATCGCACGGTGCCGAAGCTCGTCTCGCAGCTGCATCTGCCGGTGCAATCGGGTTCCGACCGCGTGCTGGCGGCGATGAAGCGCGGCTACACGGCGCTCGAATACAAGTCGATCGTCCGCCGCTTGCGCAAGGCGCGTCAAGCCCTGTCGCTTTCATCCGATTTCATCGTCGGATTTCCCGGCGAGACCGACGCGGACTTCGAGCAGACGATGCGCCTGATCGACGAAGTCGGATTCGACGGCAGCTACAGCTTCCTGTACAGCCCGAGGCCGGGCACGCCGGCGGCAGACTTCGCCGACGCGGTGCCGCGCGAGATTGGAGAGGCGAGGCTCGCGCGCCTGCAGCAGCGCATCGACACGCAATACGCGGTTTGCAGCGCGGCGATGGTGGGGACCATCGAGCGCGCGCTGGTCACCGGCCGCGCTAGCAGGGATTCAGCGGAGCTCTCGGCGCGGACCGAGCGCAATCGTGTCGTCAATTTCGCCGGCAGCGCCGATCTGATCGGACGCTATGCCGATATTCGCATCACCGCAGCGCGCGCGCATTCGCTGCGCGGCGAGCTCGCCGCCTAAGGTGCGCTACGCCCGACAGGTTCGGCGTGCCTATCGTTCAACCCTCCGAATCACCTAAACGCACCATGACCGCACAATTCTCTGCGCTTTCCAAACTCACCGTTGCGCTTGCCACCGCATCGCTGCTGGCCGGCGGCTGCGCTACCGTTCCTGCCGCCGATTCGGCGACGTTGGCTGCCGCGGCCGTCGCCGCGACCGGCGCGGCACGGGACGCGACCGAAAATACCTCGCCCATCGCCGCCGGCGCCGGCCATGGGCCGACCGAACCCGGCAACGCGAAAGCGGGCGGCGCGCCCGCAGTCGCAGCGGCCGCCGCGGCCGCTGCCGCAGCCGCCGTCGCGGCGCAGCAGAAACCGTTCGCCGAAGTGGTCAAGGATGCCAAGGAGCAGCCCGGCTTTTTCAACGTCTACACCAAGGACGAGAAGGTCTGGCTGGAGATTCAGCCGGAGCAGATCGATCGCCCGTTCTTCCTGCAGGCGAACCGTACGCAGGGCATCGGGGAGCGCGACCCCTTCACCAGCCCCATGCTGCGTTCGTATATCGTGGAATTCCACCGGCTGGGCAACCTGGTGCAGCTGATCGCCAAGAACACCCAGTTCATGGCGAGCGCCGGCACGCCGCTTGCGCGCGCAGTGCGCGAGTCGACCAGCGACAGCCTGCTGGGCGCAGTGCCAGTCGCCAGCCAGCCGCATCCGGAGCGCAAATCGGTGTTGATCGAGCTCAATCCGCTGCTGCTGAGCGATCTCCCGGCGGGCTCGAGCGCGCTCGAGGCCGCATACCGCATCTCCTACGCTTTCGACTCTCGCAATTCGAGCTTCACCGGCATCCACAACAGCGCCGACCTGACCGGATTTGCGGTGTCGGCGCACTACGCGGTGCCGAAGCTGCCCTCGCGGCCGACGAACCCCGCCGCCGCGCGCACGCCGCCGCCCGCACACCTCGAGGACGCGCGCAGCCTCTTCCTGGGCTACTACTACAGCTTTGCCAAGCTTCCCGAGCCGATGCATGCGCGCGCTGCCGACGATCGCATCGGGCATTTCGTCATGCGCCGCTGGGATTTCTCCGACGACATCAAGACCTTCCCCGAGGTCTATTACGTCAAGCGCTGGCGACTCGAGAAAAAGGATCCCGATGCCGCACTGTCCGAGCCGAAGCAGCCGATCGTCTACTGGCTCGACCGCGACATCCCGGAAAAATATCGTGACACGGTCAAGGCCGGCATACTCGAATGGAACAAGGCGTTCGAGAAGATCGGCTTCAAGGATGCGTTGCGGGTCGAACTGCAGCCGGAAAACGCCGATTTCGACACCGCGGACGCGCACCATGCGTCGGTGCGCTGGGTCGTGCGCGACGAGCCCGGCGCGCTGGCGATCGGTCCCAGCCGAGCCGATCCGCGTACCGGCGAGATTCTCGATGCCGATATCGAGATCGAGGACGGCTGGACCCGCCTGCCGCGGCGACAGGCTTCCGAGCAGTTCCCTCCCAGGGCCCGGTCGACGGCCGCCGGCGAAGACACGTACTGCGACTATGGCGACGTCGCGATGGATGAGCTCGCGTTCGCGCTCGACGTGCTGGTAGCGCGCGGGGATATCGATCCGGAAGGCCCGGAAGCGCAGAAGTACGTTCTGGCGACGTTGAAGGACGTGGTGACCCACGAGGTCGGGCACACGCTGGGCCTGCAGCACAACTTCCGCGCCTCGACGATCTACACGCAACAGCAGCTCGAAGACCCCACATTCACGCACGCGAACGGTATCGGCGGATCGGTGATGGATTACAACGCGATCAACCTGGCGCTACAGAGCGAGCAACAGGGCGACTACGTGATGCCGACGATCGGGCCGTACGACTACTGGGCGATCGAGTATGCGTACAAGCCGATCGCGCCGGAACAGGAAAAGGCGGAGCTCGCGAAGATCGCCGCGCGCAGCGACGAGCCGCAGCTCGCTTTCGCCAACGACGTCGACGCCGGATTCGGCGGTCCGGCGGAAGGCATGGACCCTCAGGTAAACCGCCGCGACCTGGGCAGCGATCCGCTCGAGTTCGCAACGCGGCGCTTGAAGCTCTCCCGCGAGCTCTGGGACCGGTTGCAGGATCGCAAGCTCCGGCCGGGGCAGAGCTACGAAGTGCTGCGGCGCAACTTCGTCGCCGGCCTTACGCAGCTCGCAAACTCCGGCGCGGTTGCCGCCAAATACGTCGGCGGCGTCGTCTACGTGCGCGACCATGCCGGCAGCGGACGCGAGCCGTTCACGCCGGTGGCGCCCGACAAGCAGCGCGCCGCGTTGAAGCTGATCGCCGACGGGCTGCTGTCGGTCGACAGCTTCCGCTTGCGTCCCGAATTCGTGCGCAGGCTGACGGTCGACCAGTTCGACCGCGTGCGCGAAGACGCCGGGATAAGCGCAATCTCGCCGGACATTTCGCTTTCGGACCGGATGCTCGGCGTGCAGCGCGCGCTGCTCGATCAGCTGCTCTCCGACAAGGTGGCGACGCGCATCGAGGAAAGCGCCTATCGTCAAACCAAGAGCAGCGAGGCGTTCCACCTGTCCGAGCTCTACGACACGCTGCAAGGCGCGGTCTGGAGCGAACTCAGGACCGGCCGCGACATCACGCCGTTCCGGCGCAACCTGCAACGCGAATACCTGCGACGCGTTGCAACTACCATCGTGCATCCTTCCCCATCCGATCATGCCGATGCCCGGGCGTTGCAGCGCGCCAACGCGAGACTTTTGCTGGCGCAGCTCAAGTCGGCAAAATCGCGCGCCTCCTTTTCCAAGGAAGCGCGTGCACACCTTGCCGAATGCGAGAACACGCTCGATGAAGCTCTGAAGGCGCCGATGCTGCGGCCCGACGCATAGGAGCGCCTTGAAGACTCAGACTCTCGACGTCGAGCTTTCGCCGGTCGACAATCGCGCGCTCGCCAATCTCTGCGGCGCGCTCGACGCCAACCTGCGGCAGATCGAGTCGGCGCTGGACGTCTCGATCGCGCGTCGCGGCGCCGCGTTCACCGTGCGTGGACAGCCGGCGCAGACGCGACAAGCGGCTGCCGCACTCGAGCGTTTCTACGCCGACGCCGCCGCGCCGCTTAGTATCGACGACATCCAGCTCGGCCTGGTCGAATTGCGCAGCGTCGCCGAACGCGAGGCGACGCCGAAGCAGGGCGAAGATGCTGCGCCGGAGGCCGTGAGCTTGCGCACGCGGCGCGCCGATCTTCACGGCCGCACGACCAACCAGATCCTGTACCTGAAGCACATTCAGGAGCACGACATCACCTTCGGCACCGGGCCCGCCGGCACCGGGAAGACCTATCTGGCAGTCGCGTGCGCGGTCGATGCGCTCGAGCGCGACCTGGTCAAACGCATCGTGCTGGTGCGGCCGGCGGTCGAGGCCGGCGAACGGCTGGGCTTCCTGCCCGGCGACCTGGCGCAGAAGGTCGATCCGTATCTGCGTCCGCTCTACGACGCGCTCTACGACCTGATGGGTTTCGACAAGACCGCACGGCTGTTCGAGCGCAACACGATCGAGATTGCCCCGCTCGCGTACATGCGCGGCCGCACGCTCAACCACTCGTTCATCATTCTCGACGAGGCGCAAAACACGACGCCGGAGCAGATGAAGATGTTTCTGACCCGCATCGGATTCGGCACCAAGGCGGTGATCACCGGCGACGTCACGCAGATCGATCTCGCGCGCGGCCAGAAAAGCGGTCTGATCGAAGCGCGCCGCGTCCTGGCTGACGTGCGCGGCATCGCCTTCACCGAATTCACCGCCGCCGACGTCGTACGCCATCCGCTGGTCCAGAAGATCATCAGCGCCTATGAAAAGCACACGCGCAGCGAACGGATCGATGCCCCGGGCGCAGGTTCCGGCAGCGAGCGCTAGCGTGTTGCACGATTCCGCGGCGATACTCTGACGCGTCAGGCTGCCTCGATGCCGTTGCGCGCGGACGAGCAGGATGCGCTGCGGCGACGCTGCGCGATCGTCATTTCGGGCCACGGCGAGGACGTGCCGGGCGCCGAGCTTGCCCGCGTCGCCGAATGGTGCCGCCAAAACGGCTGGCACGCCGACCGTTACGGCGAAGGCGCGCTGATCGGCGCCTTCGAGGCCAAGGTTGCCGCGTTGCTGGGCAAGCCCGCCGCCGTATTCATGCCCAGCGGGACGATGGCGCAGCAGATCGCGCTGCGCATCGCCTGCGATCGCGCGAAGAATGCCGTCATCGCGATGCATCCGACCTCGCACCTCGAGCTACACGAGGAACATGCCTACGCGCACCTGCATTCCCTTCGAGCGATTCTTCTGGGCGAGCGCGGCCGGCCGACCTCGGCCCGCGACCTGGAGGAGCTCGCCGCGCCTCCAGCGGCACTGCTGGTCGAGTTGCCGGCGCGCGAGATCGGAGGGCAGCTGCCGCCCTGGCCGGAGCTCGTCGCCCTGACCGCACTTGCCGGAGCGCGGGGAATCTGGCGCCACATGGACGGCGCGCGGCTCTGGGAAGCGCGCGAATACTATGCGCCCGCATCCTACGCCGACATCTGCGCACAGTTCGATTCGGTCTACGTATCGTTTTACAAGGGAGTCGGCGCGCTGGCCGGGGCTATGCTGCTGGGTCCTGAAGACTTCATCGGCGAGGCGCGCGTCTGGAGGCGCCGGCACGGCGGCACGCTGGTCCAGTTGCATCCGTTCGTCGCATCCGCCGCGATGCGCTTCGACGGCCAGCTTGCCAAGATGGAGGCGTATCGCGCGCGGGCCGCGGCGTTCGCCGAATCGCTTTCCGAGATCGGTGGACTCTCGGTCGAGCCCTCGCCGCCGCAGGTCAACCTGTTTCACCTGCATATACAGGCGCCGACCGAAGCGCTGACCGCGGCGCGCGATCGGATCGCCGGCGAGGACGGCGCGTGGCTCGCACCTCGTTTCTCCGCCGATCGCGGCCCCGGACGTGCCAGCGCCGAGATCTACGCCGGCGACAGCCTGCTGGCGATTCCGCGCAGCGACGACCGCAGGGTGCTCGCGCCGCTTTACGCCAAAATGCTGGACCTGGCACGCGCCGGGGCGACGTTCGTGGACCGATGACCGCGCACCGCCTGACACTGACCGTGCAGCGCGCGGCCGACGATGCCGACCTGCCGGCACGGGGATTGCTTCGCCGCTGCGTCGTCGCGGCGCTGGAGCGCGATGCGGACATCACGCTGCGCTTTGTCGATCGCGACGAAGCGCGACGGCTGAACCGCCGCTACCGCCGCCAGGACCGTCCGACGAACGTGCTCTCGTTCGTGTACGATGACGAGCGTGACGTATTGCGCGGCGATATCGTGCTCTGCACCCCGGTGTTAAGGCGCGAGGCGCAACAGCAGGGCAAGGCCTTGGCGGCGCACTGCGCGCATCTGATCGTCCACGGCACGCTGCACCTGCAAGGCTACGACCACGTCGAAGGCGCCGATGCGGCGCGGATGGAGGCGCACGAGGCCGCCATCCTGGCGCGACTGGGCTATGCCGACCCTTACGCTGTCGAATTGCCGTCCCGCCGCCAAGCCCGATGAGCGACGATTCCAACGGCCGGTCCGCAAAGCCGACGCTGCTCGAGCGGCTGTCCGCCTTCCTGTCACGCGAGCCGGACGACAGGGAGGAGCTCCTCAGGCTGCTGCACGGCGCCTTCGAGCACAAGCTGCTCGACGCCGACGCGCTGTCGATCATCGAAGGAGCGCTCCAGGTGTCCGAGATGACGGTGCGGGACATCATGATCCCGCGGGCGCAAATGGACGTCGTATCGATCGAGGACGAGCCGGCGCAGTTCATCCCGCTGGTGCTGGAAACACGGCACTCGCGCTTTCCAGTGATCGGCGAGAACAAGGACGATGTCATCGGCATCCTGCTCGCGAAGGAGCTGCTGAACTACTACACGAACCCGGAAACATTCAAGCTGCACGACACGCTGCGGCCGGTCGTGTTCGTGCCGGAATCGAAGCGGCTCAACGTGCTGCTGCGCGACTTTCGCGCCAACCGCAATCACATCGCCATCGTGGTCGATGAATACGGCGGCGTTTCCGGACTGGTGACCATCGAGGACGTGCTCGAACAGATCGTCGGCGATATCGAGGACGAGTATGACTTCGACGAGGCCGAGGACAACATCATTGCGGAGGCGAACGGCCGCTATCGAGTCAAGGCGCAGACCGAAATCGCCGCATTCAACGAGAAGTTCGGCAGCGATTTGAGCGACGAGGAGTTCGACACCGTCGGCGGATTGGTGCTCAAGGCGTTCGGACGATTGCCCAAGCGAGGGGAAACGACGACGTTCGACAAATTCCGCTTCCGCGTCGTCCGCGCCGACAGCCGCCGCATCTACACGCTGCAGGTGGAACAGCTATCGCCGCCGCCTGAAGAGGAACCCGAACCGGGCGGAGCGTGATGCTGCGGCCAGCGACGGGCGCCGCCCTGCTGCTCGGCATCGCCAGCGTATTCGGCTTCGCGCCGTTCGGCGCGTGGGGCGTCTCGCTGCTGGCGCTCGCTGCACTGTTCGCGCTGTGGCAGCGCGCCGCGACCCCGCGTGCCGCAGCGTGGGCCGGTTACGCTTTCGGCATCGGCCTGTTCGGCGCCGGCACGTCGTGGACCTACGTGGCGCTCAGCACGTTCGGCGGCATGCCTGCGATCCTGGCTGCGATCGGCACTGCGGGCTTCTGCGCGTATCTGGCGTTTTTTCCGGCGCTGGCCGGCTGGATCGTGGCGCGGCTGGCGCCAGCGGGCTCGACGGCGCGCCTGGCGATCGCCGCGGGCGCATGGACGGTCGCCGAGTGGCTGCACAGCACCGGATATCCGGGATTTCCCTGGCTTGACGCCGGCTATGCCCAGGTCGGTGGCCCGCTTGCCGGCTATGCGACGATCGGCGGCGTGTTCCTGGTCAGCCTCGGCGTCGCGGCGGCCGCCGCGCTTCTGGTGTATGCGGCGACCGTGTTGGAACAAGGCGGGCGCCTGGCGGCAACCGCAAGCGGCGCCGCGATCGCGGCGATCGCCCTCGGGGGACTCGTCTTGGGCGCGGTCGAGTGGGCACAGCCGAGCGGCGAGCCGGTCGCCGTGAGCCTCGTGCAGGGCAATATCGGCCAGGACCTGAAGTTCGATCCGGCCTATCGCGAAAAAACGCTGGCCACCTACGGTGAACTCGCCGACCGTGCCAAAGGCCGCCTGATCGTCCTGCCCGAAAGTGCGCTGCCGATGTTCGCCGACGAGGTCCCCGAGGATTTGATTGTGCAGCTTCGCGCAAGCGCGGTGCGCAACGGAGGCGACCTGCTGACGGGCCTGTTCTTCTTCGAGCCGCGCGAGAGCGAGGAAAGCGACGATCGTTACTACAACAGCGTCGTCAGCCTCGGCCGCGCACCGACGCAGATCTATCGCAAGCACCATCTCGTTCCGTTCGGCGAGTCCATTCCGGCGAAGCCCGTCGTCGGCTGGCTGATCCGCCGCGTGCTGGCGATTCCTCTTGCCGACCAGACGCCGGGGCCGGCATACCCGCAGCCGATGGAGGTCGCCGGTCAGCGTCTCGCGGTGAATATCTGCTACGAAGATGCCTTCGGCGGCGAACTCATCCGGCAGTTGCCCGCGGCGACCTTGCTGGTCAACGTGACCAACGACGCCTGGTACGGCCGCTCGCTTGCCGCCGAGCAGCACGCGCAGATGAGTGCGATGCGGGCGATCGAAGCCGCGCGGCCGATGCTGCGCGCGACCAACACCGGGATCACGTCGATCATCGATCATCATGGCGTCGAGATTGCGCGCCTGCCGTGGTTCACGCGCGGCGTGCTCGAGGGCAGTATCGCCGGACGCACGGGCATCACCCCTTACGTCCGGTATGGAGACGCTGTGCCGCTAGTCGCCGCACTCGCGGCGATCGTCATCGCGCTGACCGCTCTGCGCCTGCAGCAGCGTGCGGCGACGGCGTGAGTTTCGAAGTCGGACGCGGCACGTGTCCGGTCAAGCGCAGGTGCAGCACCGCCACTGAGTTCGCAACCGTTTGGTCGCGGGGCGCGCATCCAGTAAAATCAGCCCTTTGCGCCACCCGCGGTCACCATGCTGACGTTCCAGCATCTGATAATGAAGCTACAGAAGTATTGGGACGAGCAGGGTTGCGCGTTGCTGCAGCCGTACGACATGGAAGTCGGCGCGGGAACCTCGCATACGGCGACGTTTCTGCGCGCGCTCGGCCCCGAGCCTTGGCGCGCCGCATACGTTCAGCCTTCGCGCCGGCCGAAGGACGGCCGCTACGGCGAAAATCCCAACCGCCTGCAGCACTACTATCAGTACCAAGTCGTGCTCAAGCCCTCGCCGACCGACATCCTCGACGTCTACCTGGGATCGTTGCAGGAGCTCGGCCTCGATCTGACCAAGAACGACGTGCGCTTCGTCGAGGACGACTGGGAGAATCCCACGCTCGGCGCATGGGGCCTGGGCTGGGAAGTCTGGCTGAACGGCATGGAAGTTACGCAGTTCACGTATTTTCAGCAGGTCGGCGGGCTCGACTGCAATCCTATCACCGGCGAAATCACCTACGGGCTCGAGCGGCTGGCGATGTACCTCCAGGGAAAAGAGAATGTCTTCGACCTCGTCTGGACGTCGTGGAAACGCGACGGCGTTGAGCGTGTCCTGACCTACGGCGACGTCTACCTTCAGAACGAGATAGAGCAATCGACGTACAACTTCGAGCAATCGAACGCGGCGGAGCTGTTCAAGCTCTTCGGACTGTTTGAGGTCGAGGCGAAACGGCTGCTGGAGGCGAAGCTGCCGCTGCCGGGCTACGAGATGATCCTCAAGGCGGCGCACGCATTCAATCTGCTCGACGCGCGCGGTGCGATCTCGGTAACCGAGCGCGCCGCCTACATCGGCCGCATCCGCACGCTGTCGCGGCTGGTCGCGCAGGCGTACTACGACTCGCGCGAGGCCCTCGGCTTCCCCATGCTGGCCGCCGAGAAGGTCGCGTAGTGTCGGACATCCTGGTCGTCGAGCTGTTGACCGAAGAGCTGCCGCCCAAAGCCTTGCCGCGGCTCGGCGAGGCCTTTGCCACCGGCATCGAATCGGGATTGCGGGAGCGTGGTTTCCTGGAGGCGGCGAGCCGTACGACCGGCTACGCGACGCCGCGCCGGCTGGCGGTGTCGATCACACATGTTCTGGCAGTTGCGCCGGACGCCGAGGTCATCGACAAACTGATGCCAGCCAACGTTGCTCGCAATGCGCTCCAGGTGCTGCAAAAGAAGCTAGACGGGCTTGGTCGCGCTCATCTTGCAACGGCGTCTCTGGATGCGGCCGACGGGCCGGATCGCATCTATGTCGCCTCGGACGGCAAAGCCGACTATGTGTATCTGCGGAGATTGGCCAAGGGGCTCGAGCTGGTGCGAGGTCTGGATGAAACGCTCGCCGACACTATCGAGCACCTCCCTGTCCCCAAGCTGATGAGTTATCAACGCTCCGACGGCTCCACGGTGAAATTCGCGCGGCCGGTGCACAAACTGCTCGCATTACATGGTGCGACAGTCGTCCCGGTCGAGGCCCTGGGATTGCCAGCCGGCCGCGTTACCGACGGGCACCGCTTCCTGAGCCACACGAACATCGAGATCAGGAACGCGGAGGCCTATGCGCCGACGCTCGAGGGAACAGGTAGGGTCTGGCCCTCCTTCGCCGTCCGCCGCGCGAAAATCGTCGCCGCATTGGAGCAGGCGGCCGAGCACGCGCGGGTCATCATGCCCGACGCACTGCTAGACGAAGTTACCGCGCTGGTCGAATGGCCGGCCGTCTACGCCGGTACGTTCGACCGCGCCTTTCTCGACGTGCCGCAGGAATGCCTGATCCTGACGATGCAGCAGAACCAGAAATACTTCGCGCTCGCCGACGATGCAGGCAAGCTGAAACACCGCTTTCTGCTGGTCAGCAACATCGAGACGCAGGACCCTGCCGCGATCATCCAGGGCAACGAGCGCGTGCTGCGGGCACGGCTCGCCGACGCCAAATTTTTCTACGACCAGGACCGCAAGACTTCGCTCGCATCACGCGTGGACAAGCTGCGCGGCATCGTCTATCACAACAAGCTGGGCACGCAGGCGGATCGAACCGAGCGGCTGCGGTTTGCCGCCTCGCTTATCGCCTTGATGCTCGGCGCGGACGCGGCACTAGCCGACCGCGCGGCGCTCCTGGCGAAGGCGGACCTGGTCACCGACATGGTGGGGGAGTTTCCTGAACTGCAGGGCACGATGGGCCGCTATTACGCCCAGCACGACGGTGAAGCGCCCGAGGTGGCCGACGCGATCGCCGAGCACTACCTGCCGCGCTACGCGGGCGACGCTCTGCCCGGGGGCGCCGTCGCGCAGTCGCTTGCCCTGGCCGACAAGCTCGAAGCGCTCGCCGGCATGTTCGAGATCGGCCAGTTGCCGACCGGCGACCGCGACCCGTACGGCCTGCGGCGCGCCGCGCTCGGCGTCATTCGGACGCTGATCGAAAGGAAGCGCAGGCTGTCGCTGACCGAACTCGTCGACATCGCGTTCGATGCTTTGGCGCGACAGCGCACGGTCTCGCGCCCGCGTACCGCCGTGCTCGATTTCGTCTACGAGCGCCTGCGCGGCTATCTGCGCGACCGAGGCTACACGGCGAACCAGGTCGCGGCCGTCGTCGACTCCAGGCCCGATTTCATCGACGACCTGCCCGAGCGGCTCGAGGCGGTGCGCGCGTTCGAGGCGCTGCCGGAGGCGCTGTCGCTGTCGGCTAGCCAACAAGCGCATCGTGAATATCCTGCGCAAGGCGGAAGGCGAAGCCGGTGGCGTCGTCGACCGGTCGGTACTCGCCGACGGTGCCGAGCGCGCACTGCACGCCGCGTTCGACACGCTGCGACCGATCGTCGAAAGCCGCGTTGCCGACGGTGACTTCGCGGCGGCGTTGCAGGCCCTCGCATCGACCAAGCCGACGGTCGACCGCTTTTTCGACGACGTGATGGTGATGGCCGACGACCCGAAGATTCGCGGCAACCGCCTGGCGCTGCTGCGCGAGGTCGCCGCGACGATGAACCATGTCGCCGACATCTCCAAGCTCGCGGTCTGACGCGAGCGGTCCAGTTCTCGATTGAGCCCACCATGCCGACCCGCCAAGCGAAATTGATCGTCCTGGATCGCGATGGCGTGGTCAACTACGACAGCGACCAGTTCATCAAGTCGCCGGACGAATGGCGGCCGATCCCGGGCAGCCTCGAGGCGATCGCGCGGCTCAACCACGCGGGATTCCGCGTGATCATCGCCACCAACCAGTCGGGGCTGGGCCGGCGTCTGTTCGATATGGCGACGCTGATCTCGATCCACGACAAGATGTACAAGGCGCTTGCCCAGCTCGGCGGCCGCATCGACGCGCTGTTCTATTGCCCGCACACGGCCGATTCGAATTGCGACTGCCGCAAGCCCAAGCCCGGCATGTTGATCGAGATCGGCCAGCGCTTCGGTGTCGACCTGACCGGCGTGCCTTGCGTCGGCGACGGCGAGCGCGATCTGCAGGCCGCGGCGGCCGTCGGCGCGCAGCCGATCCTGGTGCTTACCGGCAAGGGGGAGAAAACGCTCCGCAGCGGCAATTTCCCGCACGACACCGCGATCTTTCCCGACCTCGCTTTCTTCGTGACCGCGCTGCTGGCGGGCGACTGAAGAACGTTTAGGGTCTGTCCTCGATGTCGGCGCTGCGCTCGCTGCTGTTCGCGCTGTACCAGCTGATCGTGACCCCGATCTATGCGACGCTGGTCCTGCTTTCGTTCTGGCTTCCGCCGCTGCCTCGCTTCCGGTTCATCACCGGCTGGTGCCTGCTCAATCTGATCGGCGCCCGGCTGATCTGCGGCATCCGTCACCGCGTGATCGGCGCCGAAAACATCCCGCCGCGGGCCGATCCGCACCTGGTGATGTCCAAGCACTCCTCGACCTGGGAGACGCTGTCGCTGAACTTCCTGTTTCCCCCGCTGGCGTTCGTCGCCAAGAAGGAACTCTTGTCGATCCCGTTCTTCGGCTGGGCGTTCATGCTGGCCTCCCCGATAACGATCGATCGGAAGGCAGGGCAGGATGCGATGACGCAGATCGTCACCCAGGGTCGCGAGCGCTTGAGGCAGGGTTTCTGGATCGTCGTCTATCCCGAAGGCACGCGGATCAAGGCCGGCACGCGCGCGCACTACAAAAGCGGCGGCGCGCGCCTGGCCATCGCTCTTGGCATCCCGATTGTTCCGGTGGCGCATAATGCCGGCTATTTGTGGCCCAAGGGTGTACTCGGCAAACGGCCCGGCACGGTGACCGTGTCGATCGGTCCGCCGATCCGACCCGAAGGCGATGACATGCAGCGGCTGATCGGTGAGGTCGAGTCCTGGATAGAGAACGAAGTCGCGCGACTGGGCAATCCGCTGGACGAGCGCAAAAACGCGCGCCGCTGACCGGCGGCCGTCGTCCCGAGGCGGGCGCAGGCAGCCTGCGCCGCGTGCTGCTCGCTGGCCACGACGTCGACTATCGGCTGTTCCGTGCCCGCCGCAGTTCCATCGGCATGGTGATCGACCACAGCGGCCTCGTCGTGCGCGCGCCGCGCTGGGTCGCGCTGCGCGAAATCGAGCTCGCGCTCACCGAGCGCGCCGCCTGGGTGATCAGCACGCTCGCCGAGTGGCGCGGCAAGAACCGCGACTCGCTGCCGACCGAATGGCGCGCCGGCGCCGCGCTGCTCTACCAAGGCCGCCCGCTGACGCTTGCCCTGTTCGCGGCGCGCCGCAAGGCGATCGCCGCCGATCTGCTGCATCTGACGGTTCTGCATCCGGATCCGGGCGACGAAAGCGAGATCGCGGCATTCGTCGGACGTTGGCTCAAGGACCAGGCGCTGGCGCTGCTCGCGCCGCGGGTCGCGCATTTCGCAAGCCGCGTCACCAAAGGCTCGCCGACAGTACGGCTGTCCAGCGCGCGCACGCAGTGGGGGAGCTGCAACCAGAAGGGTGAGATCCGCCTGCATTGGCGGCTGGTGCAACTGCCGCCGCGTATCGCTGACTACGTCGTTGCGCACGAAGTCGCGCACCTGGTCGAGCTCAATCACTCCCCGCGCTTCTGGGCGCTGCTCGAGACGCTCTTGCCCGGCCATGACGATGCCCGGCGCGAGCTCGACGCACTGACTCCTCTGCTCGGCTAATCTTTCGGTGGCGGTAGTGCGGGCAGGTCGATGGCCATGCCGGCCTGGTCGCGCAGCAGACGCTCGAGGGCTGCACCGAGCTCCTCGCCTGCGCGCGAATCGCGCCAAGCACCGCCCGTCGCGCGAAAGTGGAAGCCCCCGGATTTCGCCGCCACCCAGATTTCGCGGTTCGGTACATGACGGTTGACGATCAGTTTGCCATCCTGGCCGCAATCGATCGTCAGCACCCCGTCGTTGAGCGACCAGTCGAGATCGGCGTCGCTGGCGTCGATGGCGGCGTCGAGCGCCGCGCCTACGGCGGCGAGGACCGCGTCGGCACGAGCGCTGAATTCGCTTTCGTCGCTCATCGGATCGGTCCGTATCTGCGTGCTAGACTTTCCGGCAATGAAGGACGCATCGAGATCACGTCTTTGCACCTAGACCCAGGAATGTTACGCCGTTACGCCGCCGGTATCGCGTGCATCGCGGCGCTTGCGCTGACATCGTGCGGCATCAAGGGCCCGCTGAAATTGCCGCCGCCCAAGCCCGCGGCGAGCCCCGCAACGCCGCCGGCTGCGGCGCCGGGCGCTCCGCTGACGACGCCGCCGCCATCGTCCACTCCGTCCGCCCCGCCGCCCGCCGAGCCCCCGACTGCGCCCGGAACATCGGGCGCCGGCAAGCAGTGACCGCTTTCGACTACGGCGACGACGGCCGACTCGCCGCCGAGGGCGTTGCGCTCGCCGACATCGCGGCGCGTCACGGCACCCCCTGCTTCGTCTATTCTCGCGCTGCGATCGAAGACGCGTTCCGGACGTTCGACCGCGCATTCGCGGGCGCGCCGCACCTGGTCTGCTACGCGATGAAGGCGAACTCGAATCTGGCGATAGTCAACCTGCTCGCACGCATGGGCAGCGGCTTCGACATCGTGTCGGGCGGCGAGCTCGCGCGGGCGATCGCCGCCGGCGCCGATCCTGGCCGCATCGTTTTTTCCGGCGTCGGCAAAACCGAAGCCGAAATGGCGAGCGCGCTGAAGCTCGGAATCCTCTGCTTCAACCTCGAATCGGCGAGCGAGCTCGAGCATTTGAACCGGGTCGCCGGCTCGCTCGGGAAGCGGGCGCCGATAAGCTTTCGGGTCAATCCGGACGTCGATCCGAAGACTCATCCGTACATCTCGACCGGTCTCAAGGAGGACAAGTTCGGGATCGCAATTCATGACGCACTTGCACTGTACCGGCGCGCCGCCGGTCTGCCGCATGTCGCGGTTCGCGGCATCGACGTGCACATCGGCTCTCAGATCACGGATCTGGAGCCGCACTGCGAGGCAGCCGCCAAGGCATTCGACTTGGTCGATCGCCTGAGCGCGGAAGGCATCGCGCTCGAGCACATAGACCTGGGCGGCGGCATCGGCATACGCTACCGCGACGAGGAGACGATAGACCCGGCCGATTACGCGGCGGCGATCCGCAGCCTGATGGGCCAGCGTCCGCTCAAGCTGTTGTTCGAGCCGGGCCGCGTACTGGTCGGGAATGCCGGCACGCTGCTGACCCGCGTGCTTTACCTGAAGCCGGGCGCCGAGCGCAATTTTGCGATCGTCGATGCGGCGATGAACGACCTGCTCCGTCCGGCGTTATACGGCGCTTGGCACGAGGTGCGCGCGGTCGCTCCGCGCTCCGGGCCGCCGACTGTCTGGCAGATCGTGGGCCCGGTATGCGAGAGCGCCGATTTCCTGGCGCACGACCGCGTGCTCGACCTCGCGGAAGGCGACCTTCTCGCCATCCTTTCCGCTGGTGCCTACGCGATGGCGATGAGCTCGAACTACAACTCGCGGCCGCGAGCCGCCGAGGTCGTCGTCGACGGAAAAATGGCGTATCTGGTCCGTCCGCGCGAGACCGCGGAGGAACTATTCGCGCGCGAAATTTTGCTGCCCTGATCGCTTTCGCGAGCTCTCAAATCACGTGTGCAAAATCGCAACACTGACGCACAGCGTCACCTAAAACCGCAATTAAATCTTGTATTTCGAAAAAAATTGGCTAGAATTCAGGCAGCAGGTGTCAATGGGTTTGTCAAGAGGTGCGGTAAATCTCGACGACGATTCCGGCGAAACCTGCGACGAAGCAGAAGCACTCATAACAGTTTTAGCAACTCAGACAGGAGAACTGCAAATGATGGCTGACATGATGACGATGTCGACACCGTCGGCTCCCGCCGCGGCGCCGAAGAAGAAGGCGAAGCGAAAAGCGGCGCCGAGGAAGAAGGCGGCGAAGAAGGCTGCGCCGAAGAAGAAGGCGGCGAAGAAGAAGAAGGCTGCCCCGAAGAAGAGAAAGGCGGCGAAGAAGAAGGCTGCCCCGAAGAAAAAGGCCGCCAAGCGCAAGACCGCGAAGAAGAGGGCCGCCCCGAAGAAGAAGGCCGCCAAGCGCAAGCCCGCCAAGAAAAAGGCAGCGAAGCGCAAGGTAGCGAAGAAGAAGGCTGCCCCGAAGAAGAAGGCCGCCAAGCGCAAAACGGCCAAAAGAAAGGCCGCCAAGAAGAAATAGGCTTACGCGGCAATCCGTCCGTCGCAGCTTGCGATGGACCCCAAAACAGGCGACGCGCAAGTGTCGCCTGTTTTGTTTTGGCCTCAGCCGATTCGCCGGATGGCGGCGCTACCGCGGGGCCGCCAAAGCTCTGCCGCCGGCGCTTCCTGCCGGCTTGCCTGCGGCAAGCGCTGCGGCATTCGAGCGCTTCCGGCTCCTGCCCCCGTGCCTGGTCTTGCCTGCCGGCGCGGCATCGCCGATCACCCGAAGCCGCTGCCCGCGCATCAGCTTGCCCTTGACGTCGGGATTCCACGCCTTCAGCTCCTGCGCACTGACGTGATAGCGCGCGGCGATGCCGTAGAGCGTCTCGCCGTGGCGGACGCGATGATAGAAAGTCCGTCCTTCCGGCACGGTCGTGAAGACGGCATTCTGCAGCGTTGCCGCCGTCGCGCCGGACGGCAGCTGCGAGGGCACGAGCAGCGTGTGATTGACCGGCACCTGCGCACGGGGGCCGATGCCGTTGACCTCGCGCAGCGTCTCCAGCGGCAGGCCGAACCGCGTCGCCACCTGCTGCAGCGTTTCCCCCGCCTTGAGCTTGTACGCCTGCCAAGTGACCATCGGCTGATCCGACAGCTCCAGCTTCGCCGCGAACAACCCGGCCTTGTCATAAGGCAGCAGGATCGAAGCCTCGTCGGCGCCCGCGATCACCGGGCGATTATGCTGCGGATTGAGCGAAAGAAATTCCTCGAGCGGCATATCGGCAAGCTCGGCCGCGATCTTGACGTCGATCTTGCGGCTGGTGCGCACGACGCTGAAGTATGGCGCGTCGGGAATGTCGGCGAACTTGAGCCCATAGGCCTTCGGGTCCCGCACAATGTTCTCTATGGCCTGCAGCTTGGGCACATAGGCGCGTGTTTCGGCCGGCATCTTGAGGCTCAAGTAGTCGGTCGGCAGCTTTCGCCTTGCGTTGGCGGCCATCGCCCGCCGCACCGATCCGTCGCCCCAGTTGTACGCCGCGAGGGCGAGATGCCAGTCGCCGAATTCCTGGTGGAGCTTTTCCAGGTAATCGAGCGCGCCGTCGGTCGCGGCGACGATGTCGCGACGCTCGTCGAACCACCAGTTCTGCTCCATACCGTAAATCTTGCCGGTCGACGGCATGAACTGCCAGATGCCCGAGGCGCGGCTTTTCGAATACGCCATCGGATTGAATGCGCTTTCGATCATCGGCAACAGCGCGATCTCCATCGGCATGCCGCGCTTTTCGACCTGCCCGACGATGTAGTAGAGGTAACGCCGGCTGCGTTCGACCATGCGTGCAACGTAGTCGGGATTGGCCGCATACCAGTCGGCCGCCTTCTTGACCTGCGGCGTGTCCAAGTCGGGCATCGCGAAGCCGGCGCGGATCCGCTCCCAGAGGTTGCCGTTAGCAGGCGGCAAGGGCACGGTGATCGCGTTCGGATCCTCGGCGCTCACCGCCGGCTCGTCGACGCTGGGCGCGACGACGGCGCGGGCCAGCGTGGGCTCGTCCGACGGTTCGGCCTCCGGCGCCGGTCGCCATGAAGCTGCGGGTTCGGCACCCAGGTCGACACCGGGTTCGGCTTCGGTTGTTTCGGGCGCGACCGACGGCGCCGCGGACGACGTCGCACCGCTCTGCACTGAACCGGGCAGCGTGGCACACGACGACAATGCAAATGCCACCGCGACGATGGCGGCTGCTCTGGCGACGGCTAGCGTAGGCAGTTCGATGGCGCGCAATGTGCCGCGATGGTAGGGGCCAGCCCGAGGCGCCGTCAAGCTGACGCACCTTCGAAGGTGGCATTGAGTTCGCGGGGGTAGCTAGCGAAACGCATTCTTCCAGGCGCGGATTTCGGCGAACACGCCGATCCGATCGGCGAGCTCGCGATCCGCGTGCGCCGATGCCGCGGCCCGGATCGTCGTTTCCCCTGTGCGCAAAAAAGGGTTGGTCGCGAGTTCGTCGCCGATCGTTGTAGGCAGGGTCGGCTCGCCCCGCGCCCGCTGCGTCCTGACCGTGATTTCGCGTTCGCGCAATGCGGCATTGCCCGGTTCGACCGCCAGTGCGAAGCGAAGGTTCGCCAGAGTGTATTCGTGTCCGCAGTAGACGAGCGTATTGGCGGGCAGTGCGGCGAGCTTGTCGAGGGACGCCACCATGTCGGTCGGTGTACCCTCGAACAGGCGACCGCAACCGACGGCGAACAGCGTGTCGCCGCAAAACACGAGTGGTGCCGTACCGGACCGGCTGACGTATGCGATATGACCCGCCGTGTGCCCGGGAATGTCGAGAACAGACAGCGCGAGCCCGACGCCGGCGACGACGATCTCGTCTCCCTCACGCATCGCTTGCGTGCGTCCCGGTATCGTCTCCCGCGCCGGCCCGTAGACGGGAACCTGCCAGCGCTCCAGCAGTGCGCGGTTGCCGCCCACATGATCACCGTGATGATGCGTACAGATGATCGCGGTGAGCTCGAGCTCTTCGCGCTCGAGATATTCGATCACGGGTGCAGCGTCGCCAGCGTCGACGACCGCCGCAGCGGCACCTTCGCGCAGCAACCATATGTAGTTGTCGGCGAACGCAGGGATGGGGATAATCGTCGGCATGGGAGAATCTTCGGCAGCGCCGGCCGGCGTGTCAACCGGCACGATGGCGGCTTGGTTCGCCACGCCGCTCGGCCAGCATCTGCTCGCGCGCGAGCAGGCCTATTTCGACACGACGCTGGCCGACATTTTCGGCTATCACGCGTTACAAATCGGACTGCCGGAGACCCCGTTGCTGCGGGCCTCGCGCATTGCGACGCGGTGCTCCGTCGACCTAGAGGAGCCGGCGCAGGTGCTGGCCGATCCGCATTGGCTTCCGTTCCGCGAAAACAGCTTCGATCTGGTCGTGCTTCCGCACGCGCTGGAATTCACCGACGAGCCGCATCAGCTGCTGCGCGAAGTGTATCGCGTGATCCGTCCCGAGGGTCAGCTGGTGGTCAGCGGATTCAATCCGTTCAGCCTGTTCGGCGCCAAGCGCTATTTCGGCCGCGAGCAGACGATGCCCTGGACTGGCAACTTCATATCTTTGTATCGGCTGAAGGACTGGCTGGCGCTGCTGGGATTCGAGGTCAGCGGGGGACGGCTCGATGCCTACGTGCCGCCAGTCGCTGACGAAAAATGGCTCCGGCGCTTCGAGTTCTTCGAAAAAGCGGGTGATCGCTGGTGGCCGATTGCCGGAGGCGTCTATTTCCTGCGTGCAACCAAGCGCGTGGCCGGAATGCGGGTGATCACGCCGGCGTGGACACGCCGCGTGCGCAAGAAGGCGCTGGCGTCGGTGGCGCGGCATGCGAAAGAATACGTCGATGCCATCGATTGAGCATGCGCGCGCCGGCGGCGCGGCATGAGCGCCGCAGGGCCGTCCCAACGCGCGAATTCCACCCCCCGGGGGGCAGCGCAGCGGCCGCAGTTGCCAACTGAGCCGCAAGCGCGGGGGGATCATCCAAGCGCGACGGTCGTCATATATACCGACGGCGCGTGCAAGGGTAATCCCGGCCCGGGTGGCTGGGGCGCGCTGCTCGAATACGACGGCCGGATCCGCGAGATATTCGGCGGCGAAACGCACACGACGAACAACCGCATGGAGCTGACCGCCGTGATCGAGGCGCTGGCGACGCTGAAGCGACGTTGCGCCGTCGCCCTCTACACCGATTCGCAGTACGTCAAGAACGGCATCCAGACCTGGATCCACGTATGGAAGCGCAACGGCTGGAAGACCGCCGACCGCAAGCCGGTCAAGAACGCGGACCTATGGCAGCAGCTCGATCTTGCCGTCGCACGAGCACGACATCCACTGGCACTGGGTCAAGGGACACGCGGAGACTCCAGGCAATTTGCGCGCCGACGAACTGGCCAATCTCGGCGTCGACTCGCTTTCGCTGTAGCGAGCTTCAGAGCTGCATCGGCAGGATCACCATCTGCATCCCGTTCAGATGTAGCCTCTGCTGCAACGCCAGCGCGGTCTGGTTGTGCAGCAGGCGAGTGAGCCAGGTCTCGTTGCGGAAGACGAGCTTGCTGGTGAAAAAGACGCTGTTCGGAAATTCCCGCTGCACTTCCTCGGCAAGCTTCATCAGCTGATCGACGCGGTCGGTGCCGAGCGCGAAACGCGCGGTGGCGGCGAGCCCGTTGGCATGGCAGTAGTCGACATAGAACGAAAGCGCACGCTTTAGCGCGGCCTCGAGCTCCTTCATCTGCTCGGCGCCACCGTAGCTCTGCGCATCGACCGCCTTGGCGCTGATGAAGACGAAGTTCTTGAAGTGATCCGGAAACAGCCGCTGCACCCATAGCACCGTGTGCAGCCCGCCGCCGCGGCTGGAACCGACCATGAAGACCGCCGTAGGGGCTTCCGGAACGAGCGGCGGCGGATTCTCGCATTTCGGGCAGCGTGCGGCGCTGAAGATTTCGTCGACTTCCTTCAGCCGGGCTTTGACCTCGTCGTAGTGGCGATGGATGGCGAAGCACAGCGAGATCACCAGCGACGTGATGACAACGGTCACCCAGCCGCCCTCGCCGAACTTCTCCACGGTCGTCACGACCAGGATGCCGGACGTCACCGCCAGGCCGAGCCCGGACAGCACGAACCGATAACTCCAGCGCGGGTCGGTGTTGCGCTTGCGCCACCAGTAGACGCAAAGGCCGAGCAGCGACAATGAAAATGTCAGAAAGACGTTGATCGAATACAGCACGACCAGGAGATCGACCTTGCCGCCGCTCCACAGCAGTATCACCAGCGCGGCGAGGCCCATGATGACGATGCCGTTCTGCGTGACCAAGCGGGTCGACAGGTGGCGGAACTGGTGCGGCAGCCACGAGTCGGCCGCCATGTTGGACAGGACCGCCGGGCCGCCGAGAAAGCCGGTGTTGGCCGCGACAAACAGCAGTCCCGCCTCGAAAACCAGGACCAGCAGCAACGCCACCTGGTTGATTCCGGACGACAGGCCGAGACTGCCGATGATGCTGCCGAACACCACTGCGTTCAGCGTCTGACCTTCGACCGGCGTCGCCCGCCACAGCAGATACAGCAGGATGATGCCGCCCGCCGTGAACGCGAGTGAGACCGCCATATAGAACATCGTCAGCTTGCCGGTGCGCACCACCGGCTCGCGCAGCGTCTGGACGTTGTTCGAGACCGCCTCGATGCCGGTGTAGGTGCCGCCCCCAAGCGAGTAGGCGCGAAGGAACAGCGACAGCGCGGCGACCCAGCCGATGTCGTGCACCAGCTTTTTGGATTCGGCCAGCGCGTCCGGCACGACCAGCGAGAGCCCCTGCGAATGCCCGAGCACGCCATAGGCGATCAGCAGCAGGTGTGTGATGCAGAAGCCGACGAAAATCGGCAGCAGTACGCGAATCGACTCCTTCATCCCGCGCATGTTGAGCACCAGCAGCATCGCGACGAGCACCAGCTCGGCGGCGAGCTTGAAGTGACCGGCCGCCGCAGGCAGCAGGCTGAACAGCGCGTCGACTCCGCTCGCGACCGATATGGCAATCGTCAGCACGTAGTCGACGATCAGCGCGGCGCCGGAGACGAGGCCCGCCCGCGGGCCGATCAGGCTGGTGGCGACACGATAGCCGCCACCACCGGTCGGAAACAGCTCGATCACCTGGTTGTAGGCGAGCGCGATGACGAATACGGTGGCCGCGGTGGCCAGCGCCATGAACAGGCCCAGGTGCGTGTGCGCACCCAGCGCCTTGAAGGCTTCTTCGGGCCCGTATGCCGACGACGACAGGCCGTCGGCGCCGAGCCCGACCCACGCGATGAACGCGGCCAGAGCGATGTGCTGGCGCGTCGTCTGGCTCAAGGGATCGAGCGGCGCGCCGATGACCACGCGACGAAGCTTGTCGTACTTGATCATCGCGAACTCGATCGGTCGCGAAGTCTGCGGCAGTTATTGCGGAACGCCGTTGGCGCCGGCGTTAGCGACTGGTATGCGCGGTAGAACGACGAGCGGCGATTGCTGCGATGCAGCATCGGCGCACTCTACGCCGGCGGATGTTGCTTGGCAATGCGCCGAGCGAATACCTGCATTTCCTTCATCGCCTGCTTGTCGCCCTTGCGTTCGGCGGCGACGATGCCGTCCCGATACGCGGCGAGCGCTTCATCGTGCCGACCCTCGGCGGCAAGCGACTGGCCGAGTAGCTTCCACGCGGCCGAGTAGCCGGGATCGAAGGCGAGCGCCTGGCGCAGATGCGCGCTCGCGCGCGCCGCCTCGCCGAGCTTCAGATATTCGCTGCCCAGCGCAAAGCGCAACAGCGCCCCGTCCTTGCCCGCAGCGAGCATTTGCTCGAACCGCGCGATTGCCGGAGGCGCAGCGCCTGTCATCGCGAACCGCCGGTCGGCGAGAAGTTCAGTTGCCGGCGATCACGCCGGTCTGACAATCGACGCGGCGCATCGGGAAGATGACTTGCTTGTCCACTCCCTTGACCTTGCCTTCGACGGTCGCGTAGAGCCAGCCTTCGGTCGCACGGCGATAGATGATGCGCTGCGGGTAGTCGACGCCCGTCGTTGCGTTGACGAACGTGAACACCTGGTCGCCGCCGTCGGCGGTCGTCTGCGCTGCGAGACGGAAGGCCGCTTCATTCTTACCACCCGGCGCCGCGATGTAGAACACCCCTTCCGGACGCGGTTCCAGCCGCAGATATTCGAAATCGACCGTCTTGCCGCGCAACGTCGTCTGACTGACGCCGATCATCACGTCTCCAGCGAGCGGTAGCCATTCCTCGCGAAAGTCGCGCTGATTCACCTTGCCTTCCCAACAGCCGTGGACCCACGCGAGCGGCGCGAGCGGTCCCGTCGCCGCCGTGTCTACGCGCTTGTCGGCCGGCGTGTCGACTGCTGCAGCTCCCGCGGGAGCGCTGGGCGGTGCTGCTGGCGCCTGCGCAAACGCCGGTGCGCCGAGCATACCGGCCAGCGACGCGATAGCCAGCACCGAGTGCAGGTACTCTGGAATCATCGTGCTCTTTTCCTCATTGTTGCCGTGCCAGCGGCAGATTCAACAGCAGGTTTTGTGGCTTGAGCCGTAGGCGGTTTTCACGATCCATCGCCATCGCCAAGTATACCGGCCGCCCGGCGATCGCCGGACGCATCGCCGCCGGGTCGGCGAAACGAAGCTCGAACAGGCACAGCAGCCGTTCACGTCGATCTTCGGCGACGTCTTTGCCGTTGTACAGATCGTTGAGCAGCGCGCTCGCTTCGGCGTCGAGCCCGACATGCCAGACCCAGCGCGCGTCGACGATCTCGCGCTCCGGCGCGATCGTGACGTCGACCGCGAGGAAGTGTGCGATCCAGCGCTGCAGCACGCGGCACAGCGCCGAGAGCGCAGGCTGGCCGCGATTGAGGCTGACCGCCACGTCGAAGCGTTCGTCGCGGGTCCAGTAGGTCTCGGCATTGTCTTCGGACAGCACGTCGAGATCGACGGTTCTCGCCGGCGTGCGGTTCTGCGCCAGCAATTCGCCGAGGCTGCCGAGACTCCCGGTCGTCGCCAAGAGCTCGACCGCCTGCTCGTCGGCCGCCATTACCGCGTCTTCCTGAACGCTTATTTTCTGGACCCGAAACAGCATTTCCGCTGCGCGCGCCTCGATCGGGTCGGCAGTTGCGCCGAGGATATGCCGCAACAGAATCTGCGTCAGCTGATGGACAAACAGCGGCGGCACGTCGACGCCCTCGCCTTCGAATAGGCTGACGTAGGCAGCCTCGAGCGTCGGCGCACGCAGCAGGCGGTCGCGGAACCTGAGCCATATGCGCAGGTTTTCCCGCGCGTCGGCATCGACGATGGCGGCGACATCGGCCTCCGCCAGGCACGCCCGCGGATCGGCCAGCAACGTCTCGTGCAGGGCAATCTCGGCGGGGCAGGACTCGCGCACCGGCGCGAGCTCCGGCCGCAGCAAATAGCCGCGCAGGAAGTCGTCGCGAATGCGCAGCCGCCGATCGTCGTCGACGGCAAGGAGACGGTACCCGCAGGAGGGCCAGAAGTCGGGCACGGGCGGACGATAGCATGCGGCGGTCATGACGGACGCCGGCGCTTACCTGCCGGTCGACGTCGCCGGCGCTTGGGGCAGGTGCGTCCCCGAACGCGGCTTCTCAACCTCCGAGCAGGGCCTTTTTCAGATCAGCCTGGACCGGCTTGTCGCCCAGCCAGATCCGAGTGAGTGCCTGGTTGAACGCCTCGCCGGCGATCGCGCCCTTGACCTCGCCATTCAGACCGACGTGCGTCGCTCCATCGTAGAAATCAAGCGTCACTACGTCCTTTTCCTTCACCTGCCCGAAGCTCTTCATGATCGAAGCCAGCTCTCCGACACCCGGCTTGATCGCCGCCATCTCGGACGCGCTGTTGTTCGCCTCGAGCCCTTCGTTCAAAGCGTCGATGAACGTGTCGGCGGAAAGCGTGCGCAGCATATCGAGCCGGATGCGGCGCGGGCCTTTGGCGAGCACGCCCGCCAAGTCGGCCGCCTTCTGCGGCAGGAAGAGGCTCGCGACGTAGACGTGGAACACGACACGCTTGCGTACGCCGCCGCCGTTGAGCACGAGCTCCTGCCCTGCGACCGAGGCTTTGTCCTCAATGCGGACGCCACCGATGTCGGCAGCCGACGCGCCGGCAGTCACCAGCATCGCCAGCAATATTGCGATGAACGTGAATGGACGCATTTCATGCTCCCCGGTCAAGGCTCTCGTTCCGCGAGCGCACATCGGCGGCGACGCGCCAGATCGTGGAGGCCACGCCGAAGACCGGGCGCCGCCCCGCTGCGGCGTCGCCCGGCAACTGCGCACCCCGGGTCAGTTGAACGTATACGTCAGCTGCACGGCACCGATATTGACGTTGTTGCGATACGACCCGCTGATCAACGCGTTCGCCGCGGTGTTGCCTTCGTTCTGGTTGATGTTCGGGTCCTTGACGATGATGTACGTGTAGCCGGCATCGACCACGAACTGCGGCGAGAAGCGGTACTGCGCCCCGATCGATAGCCAGGTACGGTCGTTGTCCGGAAGCCGCGGTGTGCGCTGGGCGTCGCGCACGGGACTCTGGTCGTACGCGAGGCCCGCGCGGAACATCCACTGCGGCGAATAGTGGTAGTTCGCTCCGATCGACGCACGCCAGGTATCGCGGAAATTCTCGGGCGTGGTTGAAAGGACCCCGCCGGTACTGCGCACGATGGTGAGTGCCTGCACACTGCTCCACCCGGTGAATTGCACGTCCCCCATCACGTCCCACTGGTTGTCGATCTGGCGGAACAGCGAGACGTTGGCCGAGTCGGGCACCTCCAGCGCAAGGCTAACATCGCCGCTGGCGAGTACGGCATTGACGCCGCCGGCGACAGCGGCACCCACCGGCGCCAGCGTCGGCGGCAGCGCACCCAGCGCAGGATTGTTGATATTGACCGACCCGCCGACGTCGTACTTGATTTTCGAACGGTACTGGAAGCCGATGCGGGTCTGCCTGTCGATATCGAACAGTGCGCCGATGTTCCAGCCCCAAGCGCTGTCGTTACCGTCGACGTTCGCCTCGGATTCCAGGCCGGCGGCGGCGCCGATAAGCGTCGGCGCGACCGCCGCGGGAATCTGCCCGGCCGCCACCCCCTGGCCGACGCCCTGCGCAAACGCACCGGCATAATTGACGCGACTGGTCAGCGTCGCGGTGATCCGCTGCCAGTTGACGCCTGCGGCGATCGCGACGCTATCGCTCAGCTTGAACGACACCGCCGGATTGACGTTGACCGTCTTGACTTCCGACTTGATCGCCTGGAAGCGGCCGATCCAGTCGGAATCGTATTCGGTCTTGAGCCCGAACGGCGCGTTGACTCCCAGGCCGAACGACCACTGCCGGTTGATCGGCACGGCAAGGTAGAGCGCCGGAACCAGCGCGCAGCTTCCCGCCTCACCGCCGTTGCCGCCCAGAGGTTGGAACGCAGCGGGTTGCGAGCCGCCATCGCTGAATTTAATCGACGGGCAGACCACGCTGCCGGCAACGGCTGCCTGCATGCCAGGCAGACGCGACATGCCGGCCGGATTGGAATAAATCGTGCTCGCGTCCTCCGCCCCGGCCGCACCGCCGGCGAACGCATTGCCGAGCCCGCTGCCGCTCTGTTCCTGCAGCGCGAATCCCGCGCCCAGCGTCTGGCCCGTCGCCGCCATGAACAGAGCGCCCGCCACTGCGGCCGCGAGACGCGTGCAGTCGAATCGATCGCGTTTCATCCTGATCTTCCTCCTTGGTGAGTGGTCTGCCCCTGCTGTTGCATGCGTGCTCCGTCGCATCGCTAATGGACGACTCGTAAGTCGGCTCAGGCTGCGATCGCGTCTTTAAACTCGTTCAACTATACGCTCCAAGACCTGCGCGGTCACTCGACCGGAAGCGTCCGCGGCCGGCGATCAGCGCCCACCGCAACATACGTCAGACTGGCTTCGGTTACTTTGACGCAGATCACATCGGTCGGATTTCGCTGCGCATAGACTTCGACCGCGACGGTGATCGATGTCCGCCCTTCGCGCGTGATCTGGGCGTAGAAGCTCACCACGTCGCCGATCAGGACCGGCTCCCGGAACACGAACGAATTCACCGCGATGGTCGCGACGCGCCCGCGCGCGCGCCGCGACGCGGGAATGCTGCCGGCGACGTCGACCTGCGACATCACCCAGCCACCGAAGATGTCGCCATGCTGGTTGGCATCGGCAGGCATCGGCACGACGCGGAGCGCCGGCTCCATGTCGGGCAGCGTCACCGCTGGCCCTTGCGCCGTCATGCAGCCTTCCTCTTCATTTCCTCGCGCAGCTCGCGCCGGAGGATCTTGCCGACATTAGACTTCGGCAATTCGTCGCGGAATTCGACTTCGCGCGGGCATTTGTAGCCGGTCAGAAGCGAGCGGCAATGCTCCAGCAGCGCTGCCGCGGTCAGCGCGCTGTCCTTCTTGACCACGAACAGCTTGACCGCCTCTCCCGACTTTTCGTCCGGCGCGCCGATGGCTGCGCACTCCAGTACGCCGGGATGCATCGCGACAACCGCCTCGATCTCGTTCGGGTAGACGTTGAAGCCCGAGACCAGAATCATGTCCTTCTTGCGGTCGACGATGCGCACGAAGCCGCGCTCGTCCATCACGCCGACGTCGCCGGTGGCGAGCCAGCCGCGGTCGTCGATGACCTTGGCCGTCTCGTCGGGACGGTGCCAGTATCCGGCCATCACCTGCGGACCCTTGACGCAGATTTCGCCCGGCTTGCCGAGCGGCACCGCATTGCCATCGTCGTCGCGCAGCTCGAGATCGGTCGACGGCACCGGTAATCCGATCGACCCGTTGTACTGCTGCAGATCGAGCGGGTTGATCGTCACTGCCGGCGAAGTCTCGGTCAGCCCGTACGCCTCGATGAGGGGCTTGCCGGTCACGGCCTGCCAGCGCTCGGCTACCGCCTTCTGTACTGCCATACCGCCGCCGAGCGTCATCTTCAGCGAGGAGAAATCCAGCTTGATGAACTCGGAGTTGTTCAGCAGCGCGTTGAACAGCGTATTGACTCCGGTGATTGCGGTGAAGCGATGGCGGCCGAGCTCCTTGACGAATCCAGGGATGTCGCGCGGGTTGGTGATCAGCACGTTCTCACCACCCAGCGTCATGAACGTAAGGCAGTTCGCGGTCAACGAAAAGATGTGATAGAGCGGCAGCGGCGTGATGACCACGTGAGCTTGCTCGCCGAGGAACGGTCTGACCCAGGACCCCGCTTGCAGCAGGTTGGCGATGATGTTGCGGTGCTGGAGCATCGCGCCCTTCGCCACGCCGGTCGTGCCGCCGGTGTATTGCAGGAACGCGATGTCGTCGTGTCCGATGGCAACGGTGCCGAGCTTGTGCAGCCGACCATCGGCCAACGCGTCATCGAGCGACATCGCGCCGTCTATCCGCCAGGCCGGGACCAGCTTTTTGACACGACGCAACACGAAGTCGACCAAGAGACCTTTGACGCCGAGCATTTCCCCGATGCTGGTCACGATGACATGCTTGATTTTCGTCTTGCCGAGGACTTCGCCCAGCGTGTGGGCGAAATTCTCGACGACGATAATCATTTCCGCGCCGCTGTCGGTCAACTGATGCTCGAGCTCCCGCGCGGTGTAGAGCGGATTCGTGTTGACGACCGTGCATCCGGCCCGCAGCACGCCGAACAGGCAAATCGGGTATTGCAGAATATTGGGCATCATCAGCGCGACGCGCGCTCCCTTGACGAGGCCCCGCGCCTGCAGAAACGCGCCGAATGCCGCCGACAAGGCGTCGAGCTCCGCGAACGTGATCGCGCGGCCCATGCACGAATAGGCACGGCGCGGTCCGTACTTGGCGCAGCTTTCCTCGAGAACCTCGCGCACCGACGCGTACTGGTTCACGTCGATCTCGGCGGGGACGCCCGCCGGATAAGACTTCAGCCAGACCTTGTCCATGCGCTCCTCCCCAAGACCACGTTCTTGTCCGATCAATGCTAGCAGTGGATCAAGGACCCGAACCACCCTGTGCAGCAAGATAGTGGAGTGGACCCCCAGTGAACGGCGCGAAGCCGGTGCCGAAGATCGCCCCGGCATCGACCAAGTCTGCGTCCGCGACAATTCCCTCGACCAGTGCCGCCTTGGCCTCGGCGAGCATCGGGTCGATCAGCCGGCGGGCGAGTCCCGCGGGGACCGCGCCGGGCGAACCCTTGGCCGCCTTGCCGCTCGTCCAGTCGTAGAACCCGCGTCCGGTCTTGCGCCCCAGCGCGCCGGCCCCGATCAACGCGGTGAGTTTTTTCGGCGGCTCGGTACCGCCGCCCAACATCTTGCCTACCGCCAGACAGATGTCGAGGCCGACGCTGTCGGCGAGCTCGATCGGACCGACCGGCATGCCGAAGGCGAGCGCTGCCTCATCGACGGTTTCCGGAGCGATGCCTTCGTCCACGCAGCGCATCGCCTCCATCAAGTACGGCGCGAGGATGCGGTTGACCAGGAATCCGGGCGCGCTTTTCACCGGCAGCGGCAGCTTGTCGATCGCGCGCGCAAATACGGCTCCCTGAGCAGCCAGGTCGGCGCGGGTGCGTCGGCCAGCGACGATTTCGACCAGCATCATGCGGGCGACGGGATTGAAGAAGTGCAGGCCGATCAGCCTGGTCGGATCGACGAGCGGCGCACCGATCTCTTCGAGCGGAATGCTCGACGTATTGGTTGCGAGCAGCGCCGTCGGCTTTGCCTTCGCTTCCAGCGCGACGAACAACTTTTGCTTCGCCTCGAGGTTTTCGAATATCGCCTCGATGATCACGTCGGCGCGCGCCACGCCGTCGCCGGCGACATCCGGAATCAGACGATCGAACGCATCGCGCGCGCGCAGCGGGTCGCGCAGCCGTTCGCCGAAAAGTTTGGCGGCCCGACCCATCGCCGGCGCGAGCCGTTCGGCGTTCTGATCCTGCAAGGTCACCGTCAGGCCGCGCAACGCGCACCAGGCGGCGATGTCGCCGCCCATCGTTCCCGCGCCGACGACGTGTATGTGGCGCATCGCCGACTCACCTTCCTTGCCGAAGGCCTTCAGCCGTTCCTGAAGCTTGAAGACGCGGATCAGGTTTCGCGCCGTCGGCGTCTGCAAAAGATGTGCGATCGACGCCGGGTCCGACGGCGCCGCCGCAAGAGGGTCGCCGTCGTGCTTGACCCAGATGTCGAGAATCGCGTACGGCGCCGGGTAATGTTCGCGCCGCGCGCGCGATGCCACCTGCTTTCGCGCCTGCGCGGCGATCAGCGGCCGAAGCAGCGGATTGAGCGTCAGCGACAACGGGAACGGCACGCGGCGCGGCGACGGTTTCTGCAACAGCATGCCGCGCGCGGTGTTATCCATGATGCGCGGGGGAACGCATTCGTCGGCGAGCCCTAGCTTTTTCGCGCGGCGCGCGTCGACGGTGCGGCCGGTCAGCAGCAGGTCCAGCGCCGCCGGCGCACCGGTCAGGCGGGGCAATCGCTTGATGCCGCCCCAGCCAGGCACGATGCCCAGCATCACTTCGGGCAGGCCGAGTCGCGTTCCCGGCTCGTCGACTACGACGCGATAGCGGCACGCCAGCGCGAGCTCCGTGCCGCCGCCGAGACAAAATCCGCGCACCAGCGCGAGGGTCGGGTACTTCGCACTCGCCAGCTGCTCGAAAATATCCCAGCCGCGGCGGACCAGTGCGGTCGCATCGTCGACACTCTTGAGCTCACCGAACTCGTCGATGTCGGCGCCGGCGATGAATCCGCTGGCCTTTCCCGAACGGATCACCAGGCCCCGCGGGGGATCGGCGGCGAGCTGCGCCAGTACCGCGCGGAGCTCCTCCATCACCTCCGCGGACAGCGTATTGGTCGACGCACCGGCGCGGTCCAGCGTAAGCCAACCCAAGCCATCACCATCGCGCTCGAGCCGCCAATGCTGGAAGTCGGTCATGGCGACCTTGCCGATGCGCCGGCGCTCTCGACCAACATCGCGCCGCCCTGCCCGCCGCCGATGCAAATCGCCGCCATGCCGCGCTTGCCGTTATTTCTCTTGAGCACGTTGAGCAGGTGCAGCACGATGCGCGCGCCCGACGCGCCGACCGGATGTCCGAGCGCAATGGCGCCACCGTCGACGTTGAGCTTCGCCGGATCGATGCGGCCGAGCGCCGCGGGCAAGCCGAGCTCGTCGCGGCAGTATTGGTCGCTCTCCCACGCCTTCAGGCAGGCGATCACCTGCGCCGCGAACGCCTCGTTGATCTCCCAAGCGTCGAGATCGTCGAGCGCGAGAGCGTGTCGGCGCAGCAGCGGAGTCGCGGCATGGACCGGTCCCAAGCCCATTTGCGCCGGATCGAGTCCGGCCCATTCGCTGTCGACGATCGTGCCGAGTACCGGCAGCTTGTGCTTGGCCACCGCCGCTTCCGACGCGAGGACCATCCACGCCGCGCCGTCGGTGATCTGCGAACTGTTACCGGCGGTGACGTTGCCGTACTTGCGATCGAAAAACGGCTTCAGCTTGGCCAGGTTTTCCGGCGTCGAGTCTTCGCGCACGCCGTCGTCCGCCGGGTAAACCTTGCCGCCACGATCGTACAGCGGAACGATCTCATGATCGAAATACCCGGCGTTTTGCGCGGCACGCACGCGCGAGTGACTTTCGGCCGCAAAGCTGTCCATGTCGCGGCGCGTGATGCCGAACCGGAACGCGAGATTTTCCGCCGTCTGGCCCATCATCAACCCGACGATCGGATCGGTCAGCCCTTTCATGATGCCGATGACGGGCGTCAGCATCGCCGCCGGGCTGAGCTTCAGGAAAGCGCCGGCCTTTTGCCCGAACGTCCGCGCCGCGCTGAAGGCGGCGAACCACAGAACCATTTTCTCCGAGTACAACAGCGGCGCACGCGACAGCGCGTCGACGCCGCCGGCAAGCACCAGGCTCGATCTGCCGGCCCGGATGTTGGTGAGCGCGGAATCGAGCGCCTGCATGCCCGAAGCGCAATTGCGCATGACCGTCCAGCCGGGGACCTTGAGGCCGCAGCCCGATGCGCAGCGCGACGACGCGGCCGATATTGACTTCGTCCGGCGACGGGCTCGCGCAGCCCAGGATGACTTCGTCCAACTGCTCGGGCGCGAACGGCATGCGCGTCAGCAACGCCCGGCCGGCCTGGACCGCAAGGTCGGATGCGGCGAACGGTCCAGGTCGGTTGCGCGCCTTGAGGAATGGCGTGCGCGTGCCATCGACCACGTAAACCGGCTCGGTCATCGCCGCCTCGTCGTTGAATCATCGGTTTCGGGCGCGAGTCGCTTCATGCCGCTGCGACCTTGCGGCCGACTGTGCTCACGGGCGCGGCTGCGGTCGAAGGTCTCAACTCGGACGCGCCCAGGTCCTGCGCAAAATCGTCGACGCGGATGACCCGATCGGCGAGCTCATTGGCCCGCCGCAGCAATCTGAGCTCGTCAGCGGTGATCACCCCGGCCTCGAGCGCGGCGGCGCCGCGGTCGGCTCCGCTCGCAGCGCTGAAGCGGCCGGCCTTGAAGGCGTCGCGCATGCGGGCCTCGATCGGCTCGGCGGCGAGCGTGGCCGCCAGGGCGAGCTCGATCGCACCCAGTGCCTCGCCCTCGTCGTCCGGCAGGTACATGCCGGCGGTCAGGCGGTCGCGCGTGGCCGAAGGCTCGATCAAAAGTCGCGCCACCTCGTGGCCGAGCTTGTCCGAAGGCACGACATACGGACGCCCGAGCGGGAACACCATCGCCCGCAGCAGCGCCGAAATCGTCCGGCTCGGGAAGTTCGAGATCACGCCCTCGATCGCGTTCTGCGCCCGGAACATCGCGTCCCAAATCGCCCAGTGCATCAGCGGCGCGTCTTCCGCCTGCCGGCCTTCGTCCTCGTAACGCTTCAGCGTGGCCGAGCAGAGATAAAGCATCGACAGCACGTCGCCCAGCCGCGCCGACAATTTTTCCTTGCGCTTGAGGGCGCCGCCCAGGACCCCCATCGAGATGTCGGCGAGAAAGGCCAGCGCGGCCGAGAACCGCGTCAGCTGCTGATAATAGCGGCGCGTTTCGGGCGCGACGTCGGAAGGCACCCGCACGCAATGCGAGCCGCACAGGCCCATGACGAACGTTCGTGCCATGTTCGACAGCACGAACCCGATGTGGCCGAACAGGGCCAGGTCGAACGCGGTCGATGCGCGTGCGCGGTCGGCGTCGTTGGCGGCGGCGATTTCCCTGAGCACGAACGGATGGCAGCGGATCGCACCCTGGCCGAAGATGATGAGGCTTCGCGTCAGGATGTTCGCGCCCTCGACGGTGATCGAGACCGGCAGCTGCATGTAAGCGGCGCCGAGAAAATTCGACGGGCCCATGCAGACGCCCTTGCCGCCGGCGATGTCCATGCCGTCGACGACCACCTTGCGCGCGCGTTCGGTCAGATGGTATTTGGCGATGCCCGACAGCACGGCGGGCTTTTCGCCCAGATCGACCGCCAGTGCGGTCAGCCTGCGTGTCGCGTCCATCATGTACAGGTTGCCGCCCATGCGCGCCAGCGCTTCCTCGACGCCTTCGAACTTGCCGATGGGTGTCTTGAACTGGTTGCGCACGCGCGCGTACGCACCCGTGGCGCGCACGGCCAGCTTGGCCATGCCGGTCGACGACGATGGCAGCGAAATCCCGCGACCGGCGGCCAGCGATTCCATCAGCATGCGCCAGCCGTTGCCGATCTGCGACCTGCCGCCGATCACCCAATCGATCGGAATGAAAACGTCCTTGCCCCAGTTCGGGCCGTTCTGGAACACCGCGTTGAGCGGCATGTGGCGCCGGCCGATGTTGACGCCCGGATGCCGGGTGGGGATCAGCGCGCAAGTGATCCCGAGATCCTCGACGCCGCCGAGCAGATGTTCCGGGTCGTAGGCGCGAAACGCTAGCCCCAGCAAGGTTGCGACCGGCCCCAGGGTTATGTAGCGCTTTTCCCAGGTGAGGCGGATGCCGAGCGTCGTCTTGCCGTCGTGCGGTCCCATGCAGACGATTCCGCGATCGGGAATCGCCGCGGCGTCGGAGCCGGCATGCGGGTTGGTCAGCGCGAAGCAGGGGATTTCGATCCCCTTGGCAAGCCGCGGCAGATAGTGATTCTTTTGCTCATCGGTGCCGTAGTGCAGCAGCAGTTCGCCCGGACCGAGCGAATTGGGGACCATCACCGTTACTGCCACGGCGCTGGCGTGCGTCGATAGCTTGGTGATTACCTGCGAGTGCGCGTACGCGGAAAAGCCGAGACCGCCGTACGCCTTCGGAATGATCATCCCGAGAAAGCCGCGGTCCTTGACGTACTGCCACGCCTGCGGCGACAAGTCGCGGTAGACATGCGTCGTCTCCCAGTCGCTGATCATCGCGCAGAGCTCTTCGCACTCGTGGTCGAGAAAATGCTGCTCTTCGTCGTTGAGCCGTGGCGGCGGCAGCGCCAGCAGCTTTGCCCACGATGGTCGACCGGAAAACAGGTCGCCATCCCACCAGACAGTGCCGGCCTCGATCGCGTCGCGCTCGGTCGGCGACATCGGCGGCAGCGCCTTGCGAAACGCCGCGAGTATGCCGTCGCTGACCAGCATCCGGCGCAGCCACGGCCAGTTCAACGGGATCGCCAACAGGAACAGCAGCACCGCAAGGAAGCCGATCAGCAGCGTCGGAATCAGGTGCAGCGCCAGCGCCGCGATCAACGCGGCGCCGATGCCCAGGATCCAGAGCCAGCCGGCGGCGTTGACATAGGCCAGCATGACGAACCCTGCCCCGATCGCGACCAGCCAGAGAACGATGAACATCATGAACCTCCTGCCTGCCGCGCAGAGACACCGCCACCGTCGAGCTCGGATAGATCGGGCAGTGGCGCCTTCAGGCCGGCCACCAGGAACGGCGCCAGGCGAAGCAGCAGGACTTCGTTGTTGCCCGCCTCAAGCGGACTGAGCGCTGCGATCAGTTTCAGGGCATCGGTGCCGGCGAGGGTGTATGACAGAGCGCCCATGACGAAGTGCAGGCGCCAGGAGAGCTCCTTTTTCGGAAGCTCCGGCAGCGCACGCGCAAACGCCGCCTTGAAACGAGCGATCATCACCGCGTACTGGTCGGACAGAAATCGCCGGATGAACGGCGCCGGATCGGCGTAGGCGCGACCGAGCAGCCGCAGGAAGTTCTGTCCGCCTCGCTCGCGATCGCGCGCGAGCTCGAGAGCGGGAATGAACATCGCCGTCAGAATGCGCTCGCACGAAAGGACCTCCGGCGCCACCTCGCGCTCGAAGCGCGTCAAAAGTTCGATCCTCTCGCGGTTCATCGGATCGAGGCGACGCGTCAGTACGGACTGGAACAACTCTTCCTTGCTGCCGAAGTGGTAGCTGACGGCGGCCAGGTTGACCTCGGCCAGCGCCGTGATCTGTCGGAGCGAGGTCGCCTCGAAGCCGTGCTCCATGAACAGCGCTTCGGCAGCGTCGAGCATCCTGTTCTTGGTCGGTGTCGCGCTGCGAGGCGGCACCACGCCGATCAACGGGGTTTCGGTCTGCGTTTGCTTCACCGTGGCTCCGGCGCCGCTGACGCGACGGGGCGCGTAGCAGCGATTCAGTTAAACGTTTGTTTGAATACTACCGGGCACCCTAAGCGCTGTCAATGCGAGCGATAGCTTGTCGAGCGAGGCGGCGTCGATGCGGGGGCTGGTGCCGGTCGTCAGCCGCCCGGGCCCGCGTAGAGCGCGTCGATCGCGCGCCTATAGCGATCTAACACCATCGGGCGCTTGAGCTTCAAGGTCGGCGTGAGCAATCCATTGTCGATCGTCCACGGTTCGCTGACCGCGATCGCCCGATGAATGCGCACCCAGCGCGGAAAGTCCTTGAGCAGTTCGTTGGCGCGTGCGACCAGCACTTTTTCGTCGGTCTCGCGAGATACGGCCAGCAGGCTCAGAAACGGCCGCGCCTCACCGACCAGCATCACTTGCTCGAAGAGCGGATCCCGCAGTAAGGCGAACTCCGCGTCCTGCGGCGAAAACTTTTCGCCGTTGGACATGACCAGGATGTCCTTGAGCCGCCCGCGAAGATAGATTCGCCCGTCGCGGAGCTCGGCCAGGTCGCCGGAATGCAGCCATCCGTCGGCGTCGATCGCCGCGCGCGTCGCCTCGGGATTGCGCCAATAGCCCTGCATGACGTTGCCGCCGCGCACCAGCAACTCGCCGGCCTCGCTCACTTTCACCTCGACGCCGGGCAGCGGCGGACCGACCGAATCGGGATCGTTATCGTCATCCCGATTGACCGAAATGACCGGCGAGGCCTCGGTCATGCCGTAGCCCTGCAGCATCGGCAACCCGAGCCCGATGAACGTGTGCGACAGGACCGGATCGAGCGCTGCGCCGCCGACGACCGTCAGTCGCAGTCTACCGCCGAGGCGGCCGAGGATCGGCTTCGCGACCACCGCACGCAAGAGCGGCAGGGCCAGCCGGTCCATCCATTGCCCCCGCCGCTGCTCGACCCGCCAGCCGCGGGTTGCGCATTGCTCGAAAAGCCACTGCCGCACCGGCGATGGCGCGAGCGCCTGATCGATGCGTTGGAGGAACTTCTCGAAAATCCGCGGCACCGCGAACATCACCGTCGGCGCTTGCGCGAGCAGATCCTCGGCAAGCAGCGCGACGCCGCGGCAGAACACGACCCTGGCGCCGAGCGACAGCGGAAGATAGTAGCCGCCGGTGCGCTCGAACATGTGCGACAACGGCAGGATCGACAGGAACGTATCGCTGGTTCGCGCCATGCCGGTCTCGCTGCAGGACCTGACGTTGGCGATGATGTTGCCGTGCGACAGCATCACGCCCTTCGGGCGCCCCGAAGTGCCGGACGTGTAGCAGATCGTTGCCAGCGCATCGTCGGCGAGCGCCGCGAAGCGCGGCGCGGGACCTGTCGCCGGCAACAGAGCCGCTACCGACGGCAACGTGTCGCCCGGATCGGGATGCAGGACGTACGTCGGGGGTAGCGCACCCGCCGTGGCGCGGAGCGCCTGGGCTGCGCGCGTGCTTTCGACGATCAGCGCCCGGGCCTCGGCATTGCCGGCGCACCACGCGACATTCTCCGCATTGTCGTCGACGTAGAGCGGAACGACGACGATCCCCAGTCCGAGCGCGGCCAGGTCGAGCGCGACCCAATCGACGCCGTTTTTGAGGCAGACCGCGACGCGGTCGCCAGGCTCGAAGCGCAACGCCTGCAGCGCCGCCTGCCAGCGCCCGACCAGCGTCGCAAGCTCGCCGACGTGGACGTCGGACCAGCGGCCCTCGGCATGGCGGCGATAAAGCGTCTTGTCCGGCGTCGTCAGATGCTGCGCGAAGAATTCCGCGATGTTCGCCACTGGCTTCCTCTTACCGCGGATCGACCGGTGCCTGCGATTCTCCCGCCTTTGTCACGGCGGGTCCAATCCGAACGCGGCGCGAAGCGGGCGCGGTTTGGCTATACTCGCGGTTCGCGTGCCGAGTCTTTCGATGCCCACGATTGCCATCAAGCGCCGCCACAAGCTTGACCAGAAGAAGGCCACGGCAGCGGCGCATAAAGTCATCAAGGACTTGACCGCGCGCTACCAGCTCGCCTGCTCGTGGGACGGCGACGAGGTCTCGTTCGAGCGCCCGGGCATATCGGGTTCGATGCACCTCGGTAAGAACGAAGTCCATCTCGACGTGCAGCTTTCGTTCCTGATGACGCCGCTCAAGGGTTCGATCGAGCAGGCGATCCACCAGGAGCTCGACCGCCTGTTCGGCGACAAAGCCTGAAATCGCGTCAGGACGGTTCCGGGAACGGCACGTCATCGCCGCCGAAAATCGCCCGCATGATCGCGGTTTCCCTCGCGTCGATCACCGCCAGGAACTCGCCTGCGCCGTTCATCCCGCGAAACGACAGCAAGCCGCGCTCGAGAAATTCCTGCAGCGCGGCGAGACCGGCGATCCGCGCCGGCCGCCGCATCGCAGCGAGCGCCGAGCGGACCAGCCGCATGTGCACGTAGCGGTCGAGCGCGGCGCCGAGCTCGACGATCAGCGCGATCTGCCGCTCGCGTTCCCTGCGGTTATCGCACGCACGGTAAGCGGCACAATACGAAGCGACCGACAGCGGCGAACCTTCGCCGAGCCTGGCGACCAGCGCGTGGTCGAGCTCGTGCGACAGCGCCGAGAGCTCGATCGCCTTTGCGACGGTGACGATGACGCCCTCCGGCAAGACGCGCACCATGATCGGGACGACCCGGGCGAGATCGGCGTCGCGGCGGCTAAAATCGCCCGGCCCGTAAAGATCCGATTGGAAGAACTGAATCGCTTCGGCGTAGCGCGGATCGCGAGCCAGATCGGCGTAGGTCGCATTGAGCCGCCGCGACTGCCAGGCTGCGACGCGATCGAGCGCCGCGGCGAGCCGAGGCGAGGCCTGGCGCGTGTCATGCAGCGCCTGCGCATGCTCGAGCTCGCGGATGAGTTCGGTTTCGGCGGAGGAGGGCATCGATCGACGGGTAGTGAGCGAATTTCCGCCGCCATCATAACCGGCATGCGCGCAGGTCAGGTTGAAGGGCGTGGCGGCACACTGGACAACAAAACTGAAGAGCAATTTCCGCCGCGCCCTTCGAACCTGACCCAGAAAATTAGGTTGTCATGTCTACTTCCGACCGCTAGATTGCCTTGTCCTCCTTGAGTGCGATTCTGCCGCGTGCCTGACTCGTCCACTTCGCCCCGCATCAGTCGCCGCACCCTGCTCAAAGCCGGCGTCGCCGGCGGTACCGCGCTGCTGCTCGCGCGCTGGCTGTACACGTCGACGACGGGACCGCAGTCGGCGCCAGCGCGGCCCGGTGCGCTCGATGCGCCGGCGCGCTCCGTCGTCGCTGCGATCGCGCCCGTCATGCTGGCCGGCGCGCTGCCCGCGAACGACCAGAACTTGCTGCAGGAGGTCGTCGCGGGCGTCGAGCAGGCGATCGCCGGCTTGCCGCCCGCGGTACGCAAAGAGATCGACCAGCTCTTTGCGCTGTTGTCGTTCGCGCCGACCCGGGCTCTGGTCGCCGGCGTGTGGTCGCCCTGGCCGCAAGCGTCGCCGACATCGATCCGCGCCTTTCTCGACCATTGGCGCGACAGCCGTCTGGCGCTGCTGCGCTCGGCCTACGGCGCGCTGCACCAACTCGTGTTCGGCGCCTGGTACGGCAACTCGCACGCCTGGCCGACGATCGGCTACGCCGGGCCGCCGTCGCTCGAGGCCGGCTGATGACTGCGCCCATCCTGCGTCAGCGGCCGCTGCCCGATCCGTTCCGCGTCGGCATGGCCGGCGGCTGGAAGGTGATCGATGCGTCCGCATTGACCGCGGATCTCGCGTTGGAAGCCGACGTCGCCATCGTCGGCACCGGTGCCGGCGGCGCCACTGCGGCCGAAATCCTGAGCGCGGCAGGTCTGACCGTGGTGATGATCGAGGAAGGACCGCTCGCGACTTCGTCCGACTTTCACATGCTCGAGCGCGAGGCCTATCCGCAGCTCTACCAGGAATCCGCCGCGCGCAAGAGCCACGACAAGGCGATCAACATACTGCAGGGACGCTGCGTCGGCGGCGGCACGACGGTCAACTGGACGTCGAGCTTTCGCACGCCCGCGACGACGCTCAAGCATTGGGCGAGCGCGTTTGGACTAGCCGGTTTCGCCGAAGCCGACCTGGCCCCATGGTTCGAACGCGTCGAGCACCGCCTCAATATCGCGCCGTGGAAAGTCGCGCCGAACGAGAACAACGACATCCTCCGGCGCGGCGCGCAAGCGCTTGGCATCCCGGTGGAGACGATCCGGCGAAACGTCAAAGGCTGCTGGAACATCGGCTACTGCGGCGTCGGCTGCCCGACCAACGCCAAGCAGTCGATGCTGGTCACCGCGATTCCCGCGGCGTTGTCGAACGACGCCACGCTGTTGACGCGCACCCGAGCGTGGACGTTCGACCATTCTGGCGGACACGTTACGGCGATCAACTGCATCGGTCTGGACGCGCGCGGAACCGATCCGGGCCCGCATCGCGTCGTCGTGCGTGCAAGAACGTTCGTCGCTGCGGGCGGCGCCATAGGCACGCCGGCGTTGCTGCTGCGAAGCCGCGCGCCGGACCCCGAAGGCATCGTCGGCAAGCGCACGTTTCTGCATCCGACCGTCGTCTCCGCGGCACTGATGCCGGATCGCGTCGACGGCTACGCAGGTGCCCCGCAGACCGTCTACTCGGACCACTTCCTCGATTCGCTGCCGGTGGATGGCCCGATCGGCTACAAGCTCGAAGCGCCGCCGCTGCATCCGGTGCTGGTCGCCACGACGCTGTCCGGCGACGGTGCGACACACGCGCGTTGGATGCGCGAGCTGCCACGGATGCAGGTCCTGATCGCGCTGATGCGCGACGGATTCCATCCGGAGAGCGCCGGCGGCGCCGTAGCGCTTCAGGGCGACGGCACGCCGTCGCTGGACTATCCGCTCAACGACTATTTCTGGGACGGCGCACGACGGGCGCTCGCGACGATGGCCGAGATCCAGTTCGCTGCGGGCGCCCGCATGGTCATGCCGGTTCACGGCTCGGGCGCGAGCTACACGAGCTGGAGCGAAGCGCGGACAGGTATCGGAACCCTGGCGCTCAAGCCGCTGGTGCTGCCGGTCGTCAGCGCGCACGTGATGGGCGGCTGTCCGCTCGGTCCCGACGCGAAGCGCGCCGTGGCAGATACCGACGGTCGCCATCACCACCTCGACAATCTCTATGTTTTCGACGGGTCGCTCTTTCCCACCAGCATCGGCGCCAATCCACAGGTTTCGATCTACGGCATCGTGACGAGGCTGGCGTCGGGGCTGGCGCACCATCTCGCCCCGACCAGGACCGCCGGCAACGATTAGGGTGATTGCTCTAACGCCGATGGCTAGAGTTGATGCTGTTCGACGATGCCGTTCGAGCATTCAACCCAGACGAAGGAGCAACACCATGTCCAAGCAAGCCTCGTTCAATCGCAGCGTCGGCAGCGCCAACGCGCTGGCCGAGACCGCCCTTTTCGCTTCACGCCAGGCGTGGCTCGCCGGCCTCGGCGCGGCATCGGTCTCACGGCAATGGGCACGCCACGAAGCCGGGAACACATTCCGCGCGCTGGTCCGGCAGGGGTCGGCGGTCGAAAGAACCGCGATCCGCGTTCTCGGCGACCGGGTCGAATCCTCGATCACGACCGCGACTGCGCTTTGGCGCGGCGCACGCGCAACCGCGCTGGCCACGGCCAATCGCCTGGCCGAAAGCGCCGCCTCCGTACTGCCCAGCGTCAGGGTTCCGGCGTTCGTCGTGAAGGCCACCGCGCCGAAGCGGCACAAGCCTGCCAAGTCCCGCGCGGTTAAAGCGCGCGCGACCAAGACCGTCCGGCGCGTCAAGCGCACCGGTAGAAAGTCGAAGTAGCGTAGTAGAATCCGGCGGGGTAGCGCGACGGATCGCGCGAAAGAGCCCGAGCAGAGGAGATCGATGTCCGGAGCGGCGGCACCGCGGCGGCGGCGCCGCGCCGGAAAGGATCGGGCAGTCGCTCCGCGCATCGGCCTCGCGTTGGCGGGCGGCGGCCCGCTCGGCGGCATCTACGAAGTTGGCGCGCTGCTCGCGCTGTCGGAAGCGTTGGACGGCGTAGCGTTCGACGATCTCGACGTCTACGTCGGCGTTTCGTCGGGCGGATTCGTCGCCGCGGCGCTCGCGAACGGCATTTCACCGCCGCAGATGTACCGGCTCTTTATCGAAGACGGCGCCGATGCCGGGCTCTCCCCGTCGCTTTTCCTGCGCCCCGCGTTGCGCGAATTTGCGCGACGGGCGCTGTCGGTTCCACGGCTGCTGGCCGGAGCGACCGCCGGTTACCTGCGTCATCCATGGCGCGGCAGTGCGCTGGAAGCATACGCCTCGCTAGGCCGCGCGATTCCGACCGGCGTGTTCGACCAGGGGGCGATCGACGCCTTCCTCACGCGCCTGTTCACGACCGGAAGTCGCACCAACGATTTTCGACAGCTGGCGCACCGCTTGTTTCTGGTCGCGACCGACCTGGATACCGGCGGCTCGGTGACGTTCGGTGGACCCGCCGCCGACCATGTGCCGATCAGCAAGGCGATCCAGGCGTCGGCGGCACTTCCCGGCTTGTTCCCGCCGGTTCGCATCGAAGGCCGGCATTACGTCGACGGTGCGCTGAACAAGACGCTGCACGCATCGGTCGCGCTCGATCGCGGCGTGCAGCTCTTGTTGTGCATCAACCCGCTGGTCCCTTTCGATGCGCGCACCGCGTCGCGCAACGGTCGGCCGTCCGTCGAAAAGCTCGACCACGGCGGTCTACCGCTGGTGCTGGCCCAGACATTTCGCGCGATCATTCACTCGCGGATGAAGGTCGGCATGGAAAAATACCGGCAGCAGTATCCGGACGCCGACGTGCTGCTGTTCGAGCCCGACCGCGAAGATGCCGACATGTTTTTCGCCAACATCTTCAGCTACGCCAATCGCGAGAAGCTGTGCGAGGCGGCGTATCGGAGCACGCGGCGAAGCCTGCTCGCCCGGGAGGCGGTTCTGACGCCGCTGCTGGCAAGGCACGGCGTTCGTCTGAACCTCGATCGCCTCAACGATGCGCGCCGGTCGATCGCCGGCGCGCTGACCGATCCGAGACCGCTGCTTACGCAGCCGCGCGGCGTCCGGCAGGCGGCCCGCGATCTCGCGCACACGCTCGATCATCTGGAGGCCTGGCTCGCCGCGGCGTCCGCGACTTAACGCCAGCGGCCCGGACCGACAGCGATGGCGGAACGCAAACGCCCGCGCCGAACGCGCGAGCGTATCGTCGAAACCAGCCTTGAGCTGTTCAATCGCGACGGTGCACCGCACGTCACGACGGCGGACATCGCCGACGAGATGGGCATCAGTCCCGGCAACCTGTACTATCATTTCCGCAACAAGGACGAGATCATCGCCCTGCTGTTCGCCGCGTTCGAAAAGCGGCTCGCCGGCCTGTTCGCGGCGCCTGCGGGACGCCAGGCCGATGTCGAGGATCTGTGGCTGTTCCTGCACTTGCTGTTCGAGGCGATGTGGGACTATCGATTCCTCTATCGCGACCTGGACGAAATGCTGTCGCGCGACCGAAGGCTCGAGGCGCGTTTCGCCCGCCTTATGGACCGCGGCAGGCGCACGATGCAGAAGTTGTGCGGCGGCATGGTGGCCGCGGGAACGATGGAGGCGTCCCAACCGGAAATTGCGGCGCTTGCCGACAATGTGGCGCTGGTCGCCACCTACTGGATGTCGTATCAGAAGATCGTTTCCGCACAGCGAGGGCGACAAGCGTTCAGTCTCGATCGCGCCGCCTACCAGGTGCTGTCGCTGATCGCGCCGTTCCTGCGCGGTCCTTCGCGCATGCTGCTCGCGCGACTGAGCGAAGACTACCTTTGAGCGCTTTAGCGCGCACAGCCGGCACGCGGCATCTGAGGCGAATCCGAAAATCGAGCGCGACCGTCGCGCCGAAGCACCGAGCAGGAGGTCGAATGGCGAAAAAATGGGCGCGCTTTCCGCATCCGGACAAGACCTTCGCCTACGAAGGTGCCGCGTTGAAAAAGCACTGGGATCGGTTGCACCGCGGCGATGCCGAGCCGTATCCGCAAGCCGAAGCCGCACAGCGGGCGTGGCGGCACTATCACGCCGGCGAATTCCAGCAGGCCGTCGAAACCGGGCAGGCGGCCGGCGGCTCCGGCGTCAACGCGGCGATCAAGGCGCAGGCGATTTACGCCAACTACCTGGAAAGCGCCGAAAAGGCACGGCTGGCGCTGTTCGAGGAAGCCGCGGCTTGGGCCGACGCGCGCCGCGCCGAAGCGCCAAAGGATGCCAACGCCCATTACCTGTACGCGTTCGCGCTCGGCCGCTACGGCCAGGGGATCTCGGTCGCGAAGGCGCTCGCCCAGGGCATGGGCGGCAAGATCAAGGACGCCCTCGGGCAGGCGCTGAAACTCGCGCCCAAGCACGCCGACGCCCATATCGCGTTCGGCGCCTATCAGGCGGAAGTCATCGCCAAGGTCGGCGCGCTGGTGGCCGGCATGACCTACGGCGCGAAAAAGGATTCGGCACTCGAGCATTTCCAGAACGCGCTGAAGCTCAATCCCGATTCGGCGATTGCAAGAATCGAGTACGCGAACGGCCTGATCCTACTTTTCGGCAACGAGCGTCTCGCCGACGCGACCACGCTTTACGAACAGGCGGCGGCATGCAAACCGGCCGATGCGATGGAACGCCTGGACGTCGAGCTCGCGCGCTCCGAGCTGGAATGACCGCGGCGCGATGACCGGCCGCCGCATCGGCCGCCTGGTCGTCGGGGTGCTGCTCGCCGGATACGTGGCCGGCGGCGCGGCGGAAGACAAAGCGCCGCAAGAGGCGCCTGCCCCAGCACCGACGCCGACGCGCGCGATCGACACGCTGCAGCGTATTCGCGATACGGGCGCGATGCCGATCGGCGTTCGTGACTCCGCGTTCCCGTTCTCCTTCGTCGACGAGAGTAAGAACCCGAGGGGCTACTCGATCGACCTTTGCCTCAAGGTCGCCGACGCGATCAAGAACGAGCTCGCGCTGCCCCGGCTCGAGGTCAAATACCTCCCGGTTTCGCCGGCCAACCGGATCGCCGCGCTGCAGGACGGCAAGATCGACCTGGAGTGCGGCTCGACCAGCAATACGCGCGAGCGCCAGGAGCAAGTGGCCTTCGCGTACACGACCTTTGTCGCGGGAATCAAGCTGTTGGCCAGGAAGTCGTCCAAGATCGCAGGTATCGACGACCTGCGCGGCAGGACGATCGTCGTGACGCGGGGGACGACCAGCGAAAGGCTGATGAACGAGATCAACGCCGAGCGGCTGCTGAAGATGAACATCGTCGTCGCCGGCGATCACGAAGAATCGTTCAAGGCGGTCGAGCAAGGCAGCGCGGTCGCCTTCCCGATGGACGATGTGCTGTTGTACGGGCTGATCGCGAAGGCGAAGCAGCCGGAGGATTTCGTCGTCGTCGGCAAGTACCTGTCGGTCGAACCCTACGCGATCATGATGCGCAAGGGGGAGATCGGGCTCGAGGCGATCGTCGATCGAACGCTGTCCGAACTATTTGCCAGCGGGGAGATCCGCCGCCTTTACGCCAAATGGTTTGAAACTCGCGCGCTCAGCGTACCGATGAATCCGCTGCTCAAGGAAGCTTTCGCCGCACCGAATACCTACCCCGCCTGGCCATAGCCCGACGGATTCGAAGCCCGGTACCATCGCGGCGGGCGCAGGTCGGCGCGGCGCTATCGTGCCGCGAAAATCGCGTTCTCGATTGCCTGGGCGTCCGGCGGCGTGGCCCACGGCCACGGTGCGAGCAGGGTCGCCAGGATCAGCTTCTCGAACTCGGGAGCAAAACGTTCGATCAGGTGACCCGGGTCGGGGCACAGATGCCGATCGGCGACGACCCCGAATTGCACGGCCCCGTCGTACGAGAGGATCGACACGCCGATGCCGATGTCGCCCGACTGCGGCACCCAGAACATCATGCTGGCGATGCTGGCGCCGGCCAGGAACAACGGCTGCTGGGGACCGGGAACGTTGGTCATCACGGCGGTCGCGTTACGGGCCAGCAGCGCCAGCAGCTGTTCCTGCAGCATCTTCGGTCCCGCGCCCATCGCCGCGAGTATGCCGAGCGCCAGCACTGGTTGGTACGATCCCTTGAGCGCCTGCATATTGGCGCGCACCGCGTACAAACGCTCGACCGGATTGGCGATGCCCAGCGGCAGGTCGAGGAAAACCAGGCCGAAGCGATTGCCGAGCTTGTGTGCCTTGCCCGGACGGCGCAGGTTGACGGGCACCAGCGCACGCAACGTGACGCCGTCGACAACGTCGCCATGTCGCTTGAGATAAGAGCGCAGCGCGCCGGCGACCGACGACAGCAGGACGTCGTTGACCGAGCAATCGTAGGCGCGCCCGATGGCCTTGACCTCGGAAAGCGGCACTCGGTCGGCCCATGCGACACGCTTGGCGATACCCGGCTTGCCTTTGAAGCGGGTTGCCGAGTCCTCGCCCATCGTCGCGAGCCTGACGATCTCCGCGGTAAGCGCCGCGCCCTGATCGGCAAGAGCGACCGCGCGCCCGGGGTCCTGCCACAGCTCGACGCCCTTTTCGATCAACGTCGATCCGGCCTCCCGCGCGAATTGCACCACGCCGGCGAGCGGTCCGATCAGCTCGGAGAGCGGGTCGTCCGGCGCGGCGGCGCGGCGGCGCGGCGGCGGCGGCACCGAGCCCGCGGCGTTGCCGGCGCGATCGGCGTCGGTCAGCGACAGCATCACCTGGATCAGCGCGATGCCATCGGCGTAGCAATGGTGGATGCGGACGACGACTGCGCTGCCGCCTTCGTACCGCTCGATCAGATGGAACTGCCACAGCGGCCGCGCGGGATCGAGCGGCGTACTGACCAGCGTGCTCACAAGGGCTTCGAGCTCTACCTTTCCGGCGCCGACCGGCAGGGCGACCCGCTGCAGATGATGCGCGATATCGAATTCGTCGTCGGCCTCCCAGAAGCTGCCGCCAGAGGTCTGCATGGGACGCTGATTGAAGCGCTCGAAGCGCAGGAAGCGATCGACCAGCGTTTTCTCAAGGCGTGCGAACGCGACGCGCTCGCGAAAGATCAGCACGCCGCAGATCATCATCAAGTTGCTTGGCCGATCCATCCGCAGCCACGCGGTGTCGACACTGGACATGCGTTCGCGCTTGTTGCCGCTCATCGACGCGCCTTTTTTTGCCCACGCCCGGCAAGTCGCGCTAAAGTAGCACAATCGTCGGCGGCGATTGCGAGATCGAAACGGTTTTCGCATTCGCCGTGCGTCGGCCCCGGCCGAGGCGATGCCGACGGTTTCATGGCATGTCCTGAGGAGGAAGCATGGCCGCCGCACCAAAAAATCTGAAAGCCGCATTTCAGGCCGCAGCCGCGGCGGCCAAGCAGACGAAGAAAAAGCCCGACAACGCGACGCTGCTCAAGCTCTATTCGTACTACAAGCAGGCGAGCGAAGGCGACGTCAGCGGCGATCGTCCGGGCGGATTCGACTTTGTCGGCGGCGCGAAATACGACGCCTGGAGCAAGCTCAAGGGGATGAGCAAGGACGAGGCGATGCAGAACTACATCAAGCAGGTGGAAAAGCTCAACCGCGAATAGGGCCGCCGCCCTCCACCGCCGCCGCGCGGGGCGACGCGCTCAAATCGTCAGCTTGCGCAGCAGCTCCGGGTCCTTTACCACGGTCCGCTGCCGGCCCGGCGGCGCGCCGTAGAGCCCGGCGGGCGGATTGGTCTCGAGCCGCGACAACACGCTAGCGTCGGCGCAACGCGGGTCGAATGCGACCGAGACCTGGTCGCCGGCGATGCCGCGCACGCTGAAGCATGCCTGGCCCAGCTTGGCGTTGAGCGGCTTCAGTATCGCGGCCGCGATCAGATCTCCGATCGGACCTTCGCCGGCCAGCTGCAAATCGTAGCCGCGGGGGCTCGCCGGCGGCCGCGGCGTCGCGGTGATCACGCCGGGCAGGCCGATCAGCTCGCGCGCCAGCAGGTCTTCGGCCGCGGGGCTGGGCATACCGTCGACGCTGAGCGTAACTTTCTGTCCGGTCAGGCTGACATGCTGCAGGAAAAAATCGCGCGAGAATTCGTCGGCGATCTTGGTTCCGATCGCCTGCAGCGCCTCTTCCTCGCTCGCCCAGCTGCCGACACCCTTGGGCAGCGTGGTGTTGTAGTAGATCTCCTCGCCGGATTCGCGGTCGATGCATTTCACCGTCCACGACGTCAGCGCGTATTTGCTCACCGTGAGGCCCGACGCCGGCAGGCGCATCGAAAGCTTTTTCACTCGTGCTTCGCCCTGCACCAGGAAATCGGCGTTTTTCCCGCCTTGGTCGCCGGCGCCGGCTTCCGACCAGGTGCGAAATCCGAACGACTTGATCCGCTCCTTCAACATGTTCTCCGCCACCGGCGAGGGCTGTGCCGGGGCGTCCGGCGCATCGGCATCGCGCACGCTGACCTGGAGCGCAACCTTCGGATTGCCGCTGGCGCGGATCAACTCGATGCGCTCGTCGCGCGACATTTGATTGAGCGACTTCTGCACTGCCTTGACGTTGACCACGCCTTGCGTGGTGATCGACATCAGGCCGTCCTTGCCCAGCTGCGGCTCGCCTTCGGTGACGACGGCGGGCACGAAGCTTGCGCTTTGCGACAGCAGCCTGTCCTTCAGTACGTCATAGTTCTTCGCGAGCGAGTTCGAGTCGAGCAGCAGGCCGAGCGCCTTTTCCACCAGCTGGCTCTTGGAGTCCGCACGCAAATCGCTTTGCATCAGCGCCTTGTCGGCGCGGTAGCGTGGATCGCTGGGATCGACCAGTCCGACCGCGGAAATCAGCATCGTCCCCGGCACAGCCGCCGCGACCGGCGCGACTGCGGGCGCGGGCGACGATCGTTGCGAGGGCGCCGGCGCCGATTGCGATTGGGTCGTTGCGGTCGGTACTGCCGACGGCCGCTGCGCGACGTACCACGCGACGCCACCGAGCGCCACGACGGCGACGCCGATCATCAGTGCAACCGCCACGGTCTGCGATTTTCGTTCGGTTGCGACCGGAACCGCGGCCGGTGCCGGTGGAGCGGCGGCGGGCGCGTCGGTCAAAGGACGTGGGGCCGCGGCCGCCGTGACCAAGGTCGCGTCCGCGGCCCCGACCAGCGTCGGCTCGGCGGTCGACAGCGACACGCCCGGCGCGGCGGCGCGCAAGGCATCGGCGAACTCGCGAGCGGTCTGGAAGCGATCCTCCGGACGCTTGGCTAACGCCTTGCGCACGACTGCGTCCATGCCGGCAGGCGCCTGCACGTTGAGGCTCGACGGCGGCAGCGGGTCCTCCTTCAATACCTTTTGCATCGTCGTCGTCGCCGACCCGGCGAACGGGCGCTCGCCCGTCAGGAACTGGTAGAGGATGACGCCGGCGGAAAACAGGTCCGAACGCCCGTCGACCGGCAATCCCATGATCTGCTCGGGCGACATGTAGCTGGGCGTACCCATCACCGCCCCTACCTGCGTCAGGTTGGACGTCTCGATGTGCGCGATGCCGAAGTCGGCGACCTTCACCACGCCGCCGGGCAGCAGGAAAATGTTTGCCGGCTTGATGTCGCGATGGATGACGCCCTGGCGATGCGAGTAGTCGAGCGCATCGAGAACCTGCGCCATGATGCGCACGATGTCCGCCGTCGTGAAGCGCTCGTTCGCCTCGAAGCACTGCTTGAGCTCGCGGCCGTCGATGCGTTCCATCGCGATGAACCACGTGCCCGCGTCCTCGCCGAACTCGTAGATCGAAACGATGTTGGGATGGTTCAGTCGCCCGGCGGCCTGCGCCTCGCGACGGAACCGCGCGACGACGTTCGGGCCTTCCGCGCCGGCGAGTTGATCGGCGCGTATCGTCTTCAGCGCGACGATGCGCTTGATCATCGGGTCGTAGCCTTCGTACACGACGCCCATCGCGCCGCGGCCGATCTCGTGCCGGATCTCGTACTTGCCCAGCGTGCTGATGTCCGCCATGTCTGGCTCCCCGTGGCCCTAAAACGACGACGCCGGCAACACGCCGGCGTCGCCTGTCTTTCGGCGCCGGCCGCTTACTTGTACTTGTTGTCGATTTCCCAGACCGACTTCTGCACCAGCCGCTGCACCATCGTATCGAGCGATACACCGCCCTGCTGGGAATTCGATACGCCGAGCACCGAGGTCGACTTGGCGCCGACTTCCATTTTCTCCTCGGTGTACCCGGTCGCGACTTGTTCGGTCGTCTCGGCGTTGATGATCTTGTAGCGCATGCCTATGATCCAGACCCCGCTCGACTCGCTGGTTTGCACCGATCCGACACCGACGCTGGCAGCCGAGGCACCGCGCCCGAAGCCACCCAGGATTCCCGCCATCTGGCCGATCGCTCGGCCGTCGAAGCCCTGCTGGGCCGCGGCGACCTGCTCGGTCTTGAGGATGTCGAACTTGACGACGTACTTGGTGCTCTTGAGCTTGCCCATGCGCAGGAACTTGCGCGCCTGGTCCGGATCGCCGAGGTTGTAGGCGAGCTCGAACTCCCGCTGGATCGGGCCCAGATTCGAGCGCTCGAGCACCTGGAAGTTGGCGCTGCTCAACTCGACCTCGCCGAAGTCGGCGATGTTGTTCGCGGTGAACTTCTGCAGGAAGGTCGCGTTGTTGCTCTTGATCTCGCCCGGAATGACGATCACCGCCGGGCCCTTCTTTTTCGCGTTCGTGTACTCGACCGGCGCATACATCGCCTGGTCGGCCGAGGCATTGGCCTTCTGGGAGGTATCGCTGCCCGCGGTCGGTGACGGGTTGCCGAATTTGGGCTGGGCAAGCGCAAGCGATGCGACAGCCAGCAGCGTCGCGCCAAGCGCGAGACCGGAATAACGGATGGACTTGCGGTTGCTCATGGCGATTGCTCCCTTTCAGAATCCTGTCGATAACGAGCTAGAGCGTCCTTATCTCGGTGCAGGCTTCCTGGCACCGCCCAGGCCGGCGTTGGTGCAGTAATCCGCGTACAGCTTGGCCACGACTTCGTCGGCATTTTCGTTGACCAGCGTCAGCGCCATTCGGCCGACATCAGCCCCCGCGTACGAGCTCGAATGCGCCTGCGCCGTGGAGACCTGCCTGCCGTCGCTGCCCGCCAGGTTGAAGTCCATGTTCACCGAAACCTGGTTGACGTTCATCATCGGATTGCGCTGGGCTTGCGACGAGATCAACCCGCGCAGGACAAAGCTCGCCCCCAGTCTCTTCGACGCCGCCAGCGCCGCGTCCGGATCGTTGCGGAAATATGCGTCGATCTCGGCCTGCGCGATCTGTCTGCGTATCTCCTCGGGCGTGTAGGTGCGAAGCCCGAGCGTGCGCAGCCGCGTGTTGATGGCCTGGAAATGAGGCCCGTAATTCTGCTGCTGCGCGTAAATCACACCGTTGGAACGCACCTCGCCGATGACTACCATGATCTTCTTGCCTTTGAGGTCCGCGCGGCATGGTGTCGACAGCTGCTCGGCGATCCGGCTCTGCCTCGCTTCGTTTTCGGCGCGGTCGGCTTCGTCCGGCTCGGAAAACTTGAACCCCTCGGCCCCGGCCCCGACGGCGGTCAGTGCGGCAACGATGGCGAAGATCGCGAAAACGGGCTTCGGTCGCATCACGGCTCGTAAGAAGTGCGCAGAGAAACAATGCGCGGCGAATGGATACGGCAACCGTCAAAGGTTAGCGCAACGGTGCCCGGAAATCCACATCGAATATTCGGCATTGCCGAACGCCGCGGCGCAAATTGTGGGCGACAGCGAGCCCGACCTACTTCTGAGTGGCTCCGGCGTGCTTCGCGGTGGTCTTTCCCGACTTTTTCGCCGTCCCCGTCCGCGTCGAGGCGCCCGCATCCGCGGACTTCGCGGCGGTGCGTCCGGCCTTGCGGGCCTTTGTCTTCCTTCCGGCAGTGGACGGCGCCGGTGACTTTGTCCGGACGCCTTGCGCCTTGAGCAATGCGTTCACCGCCTCGGACAATTCGTTGACGCGCTCGCTCAAGCGGTCGACGTCCGATGACGTATGCACGCCCAGCTTGGCGAGCGCTCGCGACACGCGATCCTCGAACACCTGCTCGAGCTTGTCCCAGGTACCGCCAGCCATCGCCTGCATCTCCTTCGCCTTCGACATGGCGGCGCCGCGAGCGGCGTCGGCCGTTTGCGCCGCGGCCTTGCGGGTCCTTGCCTCGAGCACCTCGCCCTGTTTCACCAGCGTCTCGAAAACCTTGGCGCCGCCTTCCTGCGCTTTGGCGAAGGCGCCTAGACCCGCGAGCCAGATCTGGTGCGACGACTCGAGCACGGACTTCGACAAACCTTGCCCTAGGCCCGCGGATTTGGCGCCCAGTTCGGCCTTGGCTTTTTTCAACATGGTACGACTCCTCGAGGCTACGATCCGTCGGACATTGTATTCGACGAACTTAGAGAAATCACACTAATGCCGACGTCCTGACGCCGCGGCGGGAAAGGCGCCGCCGTATAATGCCCGCGACGCCGCAACCGATTGCGCCAGCGCTGTTCCCGGACAGCGCAAATCCGGTTCGTGCCGGCGCCCGCACGCCGGCGCACCAGGCCCAAGGGAGGACGCGATGGCTTATTTCGTTACGGGCGGAACCGGGTTCGTCGGCCGTTTTCTCGTCCAGAACCTGCTCAAACACGGCGAACCGGTCTATCTGCTGGTGCGCAAGGGCTCGCTCGGCAAACTCACGGCACTGCGCAAGATGTGGGGCGCGGACGACAAGCAGGTGATCGCGATCGCCGGTGATCTCGGCAAGCCCAGCCTGGGCGTCGCTGCGGACGACATCAAGCGACTCAAAGGGAAGGTGAAGCACCTTTTCCACCTGGCAGCGATCTACGACCTTGCCGCCAGCGCCGAGGATCAGCAGCGGGCCAACATCGACGGCACGCGCAACGCCGTCGAATTCGCGCAGAGCGTTCAGGCCGGACGCTTCCACCATGTGAGTTCGATCGCGGCCGCCGGCCTCTACGACGGCGTCTTTCGAGAAGACATGTTCGAGGAAGCCGAGGACCTCGATCATCCGTACTTCCGGACCAAGCACGTGGCGGAAGGGATCGTCCGCAAAGAATGCAAGCGGCCGTGGCGCATCTATCGCCCCGGCTTCGTCGTCGGCCATTCGCAGACCGGCTACATCGACAAGATCGACGGTCCGTACTACTTCTTCAAACTGATCCAGAAACTGCGCAAGATGCTGCCACCGTGGATGCCAACTATCGGCATCGAGGGTGGGCGCATCAACATCGTTCCTGTCGACTTTGTCGCCGACGCGCTCGACTATCTGGCGCACAAGAAGGGGCTCGACGGCAAATGCTTCCACCTGACCGATCCCCATCCGCACCGAATCGGAGAAGTCCTCAACATCTTCGCCCGGGCGGCGCACGCGCCGCAGATGACGATGCGCGTCAATGCCCGCATGTTCGGCTTCATACCCGCGCCAATTCTCTACGGCATCGGTTCGCTGTCGCCGGTCAAGCGCATGATCCGGGCGACGCTCAAGGACCTGGGCATTCCAAAGGATGCGCTCGAGTTCGTCAATTGGCCGACGCGCTACGACAACCGCGAAGCTGCCAAGGCGCTCAAGCCCTCGGGAATCGCCGTGCCGCCGCTGGAGACCTACGCCGCGAGGTTATGGGACTACTGGGAACGCAACCTCGACCCGGACCTGTTCATCGACCGCAGCCTGTCCGGACGAGTCCAGGACAAGGTAGTCGTGGTTACCGGCGCGTCGTCGGGCATCGGCAAGGCGACAGCGCTCAAGCTCGCGTCGGCAGGCGCCAAGGTGATGCTGGTCGCGCGCGGCGAAGAAAAGCTGCTCGACACCAAAAAGGAAATCGCGGCCGTGGGCGGCAACAGCTGGATCTATGCCTGCGACGTCTCCGACATGGCCTCATGCGACGCGCTGGTGGCCAGGGTGCTCAAGGATCACGGCGCCTGCGATTACCTGATCAACAACGCAGGTCGGTCGATTCGGCGCGGCGTCCTCAATTCGCTCGACCGCTTTCACGACTTCGAGCGGACGATGCAACTCAACTACTTCGGCGCCCTGCGTCTGATCATGGGTTTCCTGCCCGCGATGGTCGCAAACAAACGCGGCCACATCATCAACATCTCGTCGATCGGCGTCCTGTCCAACGCTCCACGGTTCTCCGCGTACGTCGCATCGAAGTCCGCGCTCGATTCGTTTGCCGCGTGCGCGGCATCGGAATTCATCGACAAGGGTGTCGATTTCACGACCATCAACATGCCGCTGGTCCGCACGCCGATGATCGCTCCGACCAAGATGTACGAGAACGTTCCGACGCTCTCGCCCGAGCAGGCCGCAGACCTGGTCGTCGAGGCGATCGTCTACAAGCCGGTTCGCATCGCGACGCGGCTGGGCATCTTCGGCGCCGTCTCGCACGCGATCGCGCCCAAGCTCACCCAGATCCTGCTCAACACCGCGTTCAACATGTTCCCGGACTCGGCGGCCGCCGCGGGCAAGAAGGAAGGCGAGGCGAAGTTGTCGCCCGAGCAGATGGCGTTTGCGCAGTTGACGCAGGGAATACACTGGTAGTTGGCCAAGGCGGGTCCGGCGCAACGCAGTACCGCCGCTTCGGGCGGCGGCTAGCGAAGCCCGCCGTACCGACGGGTCAGGGCCAACGTTTCCAACGCTCCCTGTTGCGCGGCGGCATCTCGACCCGCCCGGCGCCGCCACGTTGCGGCGGCAGCGACGGCGCCGGGTCCGCGGTCCCCGCGATCGCTTGGAGTGCCGTCCGGTCGCTGGCCAAACCTGCGGTCAACAGGCCCGCGATCAGCTTGGTAATCTGCGGCGCCGCGACGCTGGTTCCGTCCATCGCGCACACCGAGCCGGTGCGTGTCCCTGAGGCCAGAACCCCGTGCAATGCCACCGAGTCATCGGACACCGCCGTCGCATCGGGACCGTCGCGCCACGGTCCGACGATGCCGGGAGGGTAGACGATCGGCCCGGCGCCCGAATAACGGCTCGCCGCGTAGTCGCTGCGGCGAAAGCCCCCAATGACGATCGCCTCGTGCCCGGTCGCCATCGCGTTGATCGAGCCACGCCGGCGGATGTGGCTCGGACCGATGTCATTTTCCTCCGGCCGTCCGGCCAGATCGAAGCGGACATACCGCGGATCGTCGAATCGCGACTGGCGCCCGAACAGCCGGTAGCCGGGTGGCGTGTCACCGCGCTGCACCCACGCATCGACCTTGATCGCGCGTCCGTTGTTCCTGACCTCTATGCGCCACGTGCCCGACGGCGCGGTCCGCGGCGCCGCGCCCAACTGAGCGGTCGGCGCCATCGACAGCAGGATGTGCGGACGACCGCCGGCGGGAAACGCGTAGATGGATTGCGCATAGAATCGAACATTCGTGTTCGACGGCCAGCTCCAGTCGCCGCCCGGCCCGATCCATGGGCTCGTCGCGCCGGTGGGCGTTGTGATGCGGACTTCGACTTGCGGCAGCGGCTGCGCTCCCTGCGAATGCGGCAGCCAGATCTCGAGGAAGCTCGCCGATTGATCGTCGGGCTGCACTCGCCACTGCAGCAACTCGACAGGATGGGCGAGCGGCTGCGCCGCCGCCATGTTGAACCGCGCGTGACAGCGTGCAAGGTAGTGGTTGCCTGCCGGAAGCACGACCCGCAACGGCACCGCTCGCGCCGCGATCATCTGGTCGATCGCCGACTCCAGCGGTGCAGTGCCGTCGTGCGGACCGGCGATCGTGCCGTAACTGAGATTGACGACGATGGGCAATGGCGAGGTGTTTTCAAGCGCCGCGATCTCGTCGGCGCGCTTCAAGATGTAGTTCAGCGCGTCGAGTACCGGCGGGGTCAGGGTCGCGCCAGAGGTCTCTTCGGTCACCCAATGCGGCAGCTGTACGCCGATCAGATACGGCGACTGCGCGGTCACCTGTTGCGGATCCATGCCGCAGGCGAGATCCATCACGTGCGTGCCGTGCTTGGAGCGCCGGGCGGCGAGGGTCTGGCCGGCAAGACGGTACAAGCGCTCTTCGTCTACGACGCCGGAATCGGTGCATGCGTTCAGCAGCGCATTGATTTCTCCCTGGCGCAGTTCGCGCCCCCAGCCGAACCCGGGCGGAGTATTGATGCCGGTCGTGTCGTCCTGATTCCAGAAGTATCTGAAGCGCGTATTGCCGGCGGCGTCGCGAAAACGCTGGTGCGCGAACGCCATGCCATCGTCGATGACGGCGACGATTGCCGCGTTGGGCGGATTGGCCGCGAGCGGCGCCAGCACGACCGTCGGGCTCTGATTGAACACCGGCACCACCGGAACGCCGATCTCGAAGCGCGCAATCGGGAGCGCTCGATTGGGGTTGCCCAGAACATTGATCAGCGTCTCGCGAGTGACCAGCGCAGTGCAGAAGTTCGTTTGTGCGATGTCGCGCGTGGTCCGTTCGTAGGCCGAGGCCACCCGGATGCGATCGGTGTCGGCCTTCGTCTTCGCCCAAAATTCGGCGGCGGAGATTCCGTCCAATTCGAGCAGCACCGGGAACCAATGCACCGAGTCGCCGCCAAGGTAGGCGAAGTCGGTTGCGACTGCCCAGTTCAAGTAGGGATCGATTCGCGCGTCATTGGGTACCGGAGCGTTTTCGCGATTGCTGATCGTCCTCGGCACGCCGTCCACGCCAGGTCTCTTTGCCATAGTCAAATGTCCCGCGACGCAATGTAGGGAGACGGGTCAATTCCCCGCGTCATACCCATTCCTTCGCGGCCTCGGTCCAGAGCCAGCGAAGAATGGCCGACCCTTCGGGCAGCGGCTGCGAAGGCAACAGATCGACGTACGGCGCCGACTTCTGCTGCGCGGTGTTGGTGTTGTAGAGATCGTTGAAGTCGAAATCCAGCGTACCGGGGTAACGCTCGCCGTCGAACCGCCACGCGCGAAAGCCGGTAGTGCCTTTGGCGCGTCGCACGAAGTAGCGGGCCAACGTCAATCCGAGCATCTGCCCGGCGACGCTGTCCACCGGAAAATGCACGCCCGCGACGGTGCGGTTGGCGGCGATGCGCGCCGCCTGCCGCATGAACTCGACGCCGAGCACGTCACCCGGCGTCCCGCCGCGCAATTCCCAAAGGATGCGCGCGACCATATGGTTCTCGGTCGAATGTCCACTCGGCAGCGAACCATGCCCGGGGGTGAGGATCATCGGCTGAACCTGGGGCGAATACTCGTTCGGGCGCCGGCAGGCGAGCGCGTGCTTGACCCGCATTTCGACGTAGTTGGCCAATCGCAGCGCCGCTTCGAGCAATTCGATCGTTTTTTTCGTCCGATCGGGGTGCAGATACGCGATCGAGCTCCAGTACGCGTACTGCGGCACCATCTGGGACACGATTTCCGAGGCGCGGTCCTCGCGCAGATCGGCGTACCGGTCGAGGAAGACGAGCTGCTGCTTGAAGATGGCCGGCGTCGGCCGGATGAACGTCGCGACACGGCTCGACGTCGCTTTGGGCGACGCGCCTGGTCCGGTATTCGTCACGTGCATATGCCAGACGGTCACCGAACGGTTCGACGCCTTGTTGACGGTCGTTCCCGCCTGATTCACGTACGTGAACGATTCGCTGTGCTTGGTGACCTGGAGGTGCGACAGGAGATCGACGTCGACGATCGCCGCACGCACCCACGGCTCCCAGGCCTCGAGGTTGGCTGGGTCTTCCAGTGCACGCTGCACCGGATTGAGCGTCGCGCCCAACCAGTTGCCGACGATGCCATCGCGATGCTTGATCAGGCCGTCGGTGACGCCCGGCGACGCATAACCGCCATAGCTTCCGCCGACACCTCCGACCCCCCCGACTCCGCCGACTCCGCCGACGCCTCCCACGCCACCAACACCCCCCACTCCACCGACGCCGCCGACTCCCCCGACTCCCCCTACGCCGCCTTCCGGACCTGTTCCGCTCATGACGATCTCCCCCCGTTAGCCAGGTCGCAGCCCCGCTACGCTGGCACGCCTGCCTTGTGCAGTACGTCGAACCACAGCTTGCCGATTTCATAGCCCGCAGCCGGCGAGCGCTGTGCCCATTTCGTCATCGTAAACGTCGGGTCGAGGCGCAAGAGCTCACCGACCGTGGTGCGCGCCTCGTCGAAGTGACCCAGCTGCCATTGTGAAATCAGCAAGGCGCGCAGCGTCGACGTGTGCGTGCGATTTGCGCGCAGCGAACGCCGCGCGAGTTCAAGCGCGCGCTCGTAATCGCCCGCGGAGAGCGCGGCTGTCGCCGCAAGCGAGTCGTAGAAGTACCGCAGTGGATCCAGCGGCGAGAGCCGGAGCGCATGCTTGGTGTCCTTGAGAGCCAGCTTGCCCTCGCCTTTGAACGCATGCAGTGTCCCCCTGAGGAGCAGCGCCAGCGAATCATTCGGATTGACTCGAAGTGCACGCTCATAGCGATCGAGGGCGACGTCGAGTTGCTTCAGCAGATTCGTGTGGACGAAACCGTCGACTGCCAGCGCAAGCGAGCACTGCGCGTCGGCATCGAGCGCCCGCTTGGTGCAATCCAGCGCGAGCTTGGCTTCCAGGTCCGAATTGTCGGACCACCCCTGCTGCACGCGCAGTACATGCCACTTGGCCATCCAGGCCCAGGGTACCGCTTGCCTCGGAGCGCGCTCGGTCAATGTTTGCAGCATCTGCTTTGCCCGGTCGAAATCGCGAAGCGAAAGCCGGTGCATCAGCGCAATCGCGCCCATCAACAAGGTGTAGCTTTCGAGGGTCGGCAGCGGCTGCGACTGGGAGCGCAGCAATTCGCGCGCCATGATCGCGGAGCTCACCCCCGCGACGGCCTTGTCGATCAGCCCGTCCTTTCCGCTTACGATGCCGGTGACCTGGCCCTTGAGGCTCTTGGCCCACACGACATTGCCGGACTTTGCATCCGCCAGTTCGGCGCTCAAGTTGAGCTGGTTGCCCGACACCATGTAAGCCCCGGACAGCACGTAGGTCGCGTTGAGATAGCCTCCCACTTCGCCCAGCGATGCCTCACGCCCGCGGAACACGGTGGTCGACAGACGCGAGATGACGTTCAAATCCGCGGCCCGCGACAACGCCGAGATGATCTCGTCTGCCAGCACTTCGCCCAGCACCTGGTGTGCGGCATCGCCGCCGCGCGCCGTGAACGGAATCACCGCCACCGTCGGCCGCAACTCGGGCATCGCAGCGCTGCCGGGCTCGATCACCGGCCGCGGCCCCGGCGGACCGACGCGGTAGGCGCGGACAGGCTCATCGACATGCTTGACGTAGCACGCGCCCAGGTCTTCAACATCGGCGTCCAGCACCGGAATCAGCTGGTCCCGCACGTCGGCCGAGACCACGATCTCGCCAGGTCCTGCCAGCGTGGTCAGCCGCGCCGCGAGGTTGACGCCGCGGCCGTAGATGTCGTGCTCGTCCGCGATCAATTGGCCCACATGCGCGCCGATGCGGAGCAGCATGTGCCGGTCGGCCGGCACGCCCGCGTTGGCCTGGGAGCAAGCGTGCTGGATCGCGAAGGCGCACCTTATCGCCGGCTGGACACTGGGAAACTCGAGCATCAGCCCGTCGCCCATGCTCTTCACCAGCCGGCCGGTGTGCGCGGGGAGTACGTCCCGCTGCACCGTTGCTACAATCTGACGCCATCGTCGCACCGCATCGCTCTCGTCGCGTTCCATGAGGCGAACGGACTCCACAAGGTCGACGAACAGCACCGTCCGCACGACCCATTCCGGGTTCTCGTTGGCTGAAGGTTCGTCTCGTTGCATTGCGACGCGGCATCTAAAGGAATCCGTGCCATTGTGGGTGAAATCCCCTGTAGATAACAAGGGCCGTTTCTGACGACGCGCTGAACGAGTCCCATCCTGCGTCCTGCCCGTATCGACCCCACCGTCCACCAACATCGCCGAGACTCCCGCGTTGCGTACCCGAAGTGCGGACGCGTTCCGAGCGCGGCGCATGAACCCGACCGATTCGCGCATCGGGTCAGACCGCCCCCGCCCACAACTTTGCGCGCCTTGGTCAAGCTGACGATAGCGCTTTGATACCCGGAAATAACGTGAATATTCGCGGCCCCAGACCGATCCGGAGCCCGGCGTGACCGCGTCGATTTCCGCGGGGCGACTCTCGCTTTCTCGCCCGGACAACTTGTATTTCACAGCGATCGGAAGGCGGTATGATTCGATCGGATCGCCGGTCGCGCCGGGGTTCGCCGTCCCGGCGGACGAAGCGGCGGGGCAGGGCGGCGGATTTCCAATCAGCGGAGAATCGCTATGAAAAGATCGTCGTTTTCTGCCAGTGCCGTCGTGTCTCTTGCTCGTCGCTTGCGCCGGCCGACCCATGCGACAAGAACTGCAAAGCTCGAATGCCGATCAACCAAACGTCAGCGTCGAGTTCCGTGACGGCTGTATGTCGTCGGTGACAGCTCGAGCCTATCGTCATCGACAAGAACGAGAAGGACGTATGGATCACCTGGCAGTTGCCGCCGGATTCGCCGTATACCTTCCGCCCAATGACATGGCATCGTCATCGACGACGACGGAGACGAGTTCAACTGCAACATCGGAAGGAGAACAAGCAGCGATTCTCCTGTAAGAGCAGTCGAAGTCCGGCCGATACAAGTACACGATCAAGGTCGATGGTCCGGAACACCCGGAGCCGCTGGATCCCTCGATCATGAATCTGTAATTCGCTGCGACCCCAGGGTCGTTGCGACTGCAATTGGCTAGGCGGCGCCGCTCAGCGCAGGCGCGCGCCGCGTCATCGCCTCCGGATAGGAAAGTGCACGGCCGGCTGCCTCGCTGGCAGCGAAGGTCGCTTCGTCCAAAGCGGCGCGCGATCTTCGCCACCAGCGGGGCGAGAAACGCCTCGTCCGTCGGGTCGCGATGAAGCCCGGTCTGCGCCGTCTGCGCCTCGGCCGCACCGAAAAAATTCGCGGCCAGCGTCTCCGATTCTGCCCGCAGTGGCGGCAAGCCCGGCGGAGACTTCCAGCACGCTCTGCCCTGTCGATTTCGACCCGATTTCCTCGGCTATGCCGAGCACCTCGATCAACAGTCTCGCGCGCTCGATCTGCCGATCCGCGACCAATCGACACCATCGCGAGATTCAGCAGGCCGATCGCGATACTTTCACGATCACCGAGTTCGCGGGCCAGCGCCACGACGCTTCTCGTACAGCGGCTCGGCAACGTCGAGAGTCTCCTTCCGCCCGGTGAACTGCGCCAGCGCGTTGAGCGCGCCGCAATGTCGCGTTTGTTGCCCAGCTCTCGTGCCAGGAGCGAGCGCTTCTTCCAGATGGCCCCGCGCGGCGGCCACGTCGCCTTGCCCCAGCGACGCCATGCCCAGCGGCTGAAGCACGACCGGCCTCGCTTGTCTTGTCGCCGAGTTCGCGGGCGATCGCCAGGCTCTCTTCCAGATATGCCCTGCGCTTCGGCATACGGCCCATGAAGCAACCGAGCTGTCCCGCGTCGAAAAGGCCGCGCATCGAGCGCAGATTTCGCTGCTGCGCACCGTCGCGCGCCGAGCGCCTCGACGGTCACGCGATGGCCGAGCCCGAGAAGCGCCGCGACCATCCAGTAGAGCCTCGTGGAGAGACCAGCCGCAAGCCCAGTGCGGCGCCGTCCTCGCCGCGATCGCACCACGCATGCGCCGACGAGGAGATTTTCTCGTTCCAGATCGTAGCCGCGTGAGCCAAGTACCCTGCCGGGGACCGACCAGTTCCGGCGACCCTTTCTCCACGAACGCGAGGTAGAAATGCCAGGTGCGCCGCGCGCGCCCGGTCCGCCTCGCCGGACTCGTCCAAGCGCTCCTGCGCATATTGCCGCACCGTTTCCAGCAGGCGATGTCGTTCACCCTCGGTGTCCAACTCGACCAGCGACTTTTCCACCAATTGACTCAGCACCGCGAGCACGTCGGGCAGGTCGTCCTTGCCTGCCGCGCGCAACGCTTCCGCTCCTTCGAGCGTGAAACCTCCGGCGAAGACCGCAAGGCGCCGGAACAGCAGGCGTTCGTCCTGGGTGAGCAACTCATGGCTCCAGTCGATCAGCGCGCGCAAGGTTTGCTGCCGAGGCAACGCGGTTCGATCGCCGCCGACCAGCAAGGCGAAGCGGTCGCCCAGGCGCGCGGCGATGGTCTCGATCGACAAGCTCCGCGCGCGTGCGGCGGCGAGCTCGAGTGCGAGCGGGATGCCGTCCAGGCGGCGACAGATGTCGGCGACTGCGGCCGCATTCTGCGCCGTCACGCGAAATGCCGGCTGCGCCGCGGCGGCGCGTTCGGCGAACAAACGCACCGCCTCGAACTGCGACAATCGATCGACGCTGATCGGCTCCGACGCGTCCGGCGTCGCCAGCGCGGGCACCGGGAAGGTCGTCTCGCCCGCGAGGCGCAGCGGCTCGCGGCTGGAGGCCAGAATCTTCAGGTGCGGACCCGCCTGCAGCAATTGCCTCGCCAGTTCCGCGCAGGCATCGATCAGATGCTCGCAATTGTCCAGGATCAGCAGCATTCGCCGGTCCGCGGCCAGCTTGACCAGGGCCTCGATCACCGGCCGGCCCGCCTCCTCGGTAACACCCAGCGCGGATGCGACCGCCTGCGGCACCAGCCGCGCGTCCGACAGCGGGGCGAGCTCGACGAACCACACGCCGTCCGGATACTCGTCGAGCAACTCGGCGGCGACGTGCAGCGTGAGCCGCGTCTTGCCGAGACCTCCCGCGCCGATAAGCGTCAGCAGCCGGGTACCGCCGAGCAACTTCCTGATCTCGCCGAGTTCGCGCTCGCGACCGACGAACGAGCTCAACTGCTGCGGCAGGTTGTTCGGCGTCGCCTCGAGCGAGCGCAGCGACGGAAAGTCCTCCCGCAGACGCGGATGCACGAGCTGGAAGACGCGCTCGGGGCTTTCGAGGCCGCGCAGGCGCACTGCGCCCAGGTCGCGCAGCGCGACGCCCGGCGGAAGGCGCTCGCCGACCAGCGTCGCCACCGCCTGCGACAGCAGGACTTGCCCGCCGTGCGCGACGCTCATGATGCGGGCGGCGCGATTGACTGCGCCGCCGAAGAAGTCGTCGTCGCGCCGCTCGGTAACCCCGGCATGCAGCCCGCAGCGCACGCTAAGGACGACGCCCTGGGTCGCGGCGGGATCGGCGAGCGCCTGTTGCAGCTGCAGCGCCGCGCCGAGCGCATCGAGCGGATCGTCGAAGGCGGCGTGCGCTCCGTCGCCGCTCATCTTCACGACGACGCCGCGATTCTCCTCGATGGCGGCGCGCACGATCGCGTCGTGGTGCGCCAGCGCGATCCGCATGCGCTCGTGCTCACGGTCCCACAGGCGCGTGCTGCCCTCGATGTCGGTGAACAGGAATGTCGTGACGCCGGAAGAGGCTTTCACGCCAGTGCGCCTCGCTGTGCTGGCTGCCGGAAGTCTACCGTCGCCGCGCCGGCTTAACCAGCATGGCGCACTGCGCCGGCCACGCTTCCGGATCCCTCGTCGGCCAGTGCGCTCGCGACGGCGCGTGCGACCTCGTCCATCACGTCGCGACTGTTCAGCAAGGCGTTGTGGCCGATCCCCGACAGCGCGACGTTGCGCGCGCAAGCAAGTTCGGCGCTCGCTTGCGGCGCGACCATGCTGTCGTGACGCGAGCGGATCGAAAGCATCGACGTCGGCGCCCTCTCGCCTTCGTCTATGTTGAGCGCCGAAAGCCAGCGATTGCCAGGCCTCATCTGCGCCAGGCAGCATCCGCCGAACGTCCATGCCAGCATGCTGCCGTGATGCGGCGTGCCTATGGTAATGAGCTTCGCGACGCGCGACGCGCCCGAGCGCCGAAGATACGCTCGCGCGACCAGCCCGCCCATGCTGTGTGCGATGAGCGCGACCCGTGCCGCACCGGTGGCTGCGCACATCGCGTCGATCCGCGACTCGAGTTGGCAGGCGAAATGCTCGATGTCGGCAAGCGGCGGCCCGTAGTTGATCGTGTACACGGGCCCGAGACCGCGTCGCGAAAGATCGCGCCGCAAGCCAAACCAGACGCCGTCGTTGACCAGTACGCCGTGGACCAGCAGCAGGGGCAGCGGCGCAGGAACCGGAGCCGGGGCGCGGATCAGCCACCGATGCAGGATCAGAAGCGGCCACGACAGCGCGACGGCGCCGACCTCGCCGAAGAAAAGCCGAGCGCACGCGGCCGGGCCAAGCCGGTACTCGGGCGGCCGCGGCGTGCGCCAGATCCAGCTCAGCGTGAACCAGACCGACACCAGCAACAGCACCGGCAGCAGATAGGCAAGCGGGGCTCCGGCGATGAACCACCACGCCGGATCGCCCTGGGCTATCCGGTATTCGGCCCATGACACGTATCCGGCGGTCCCGGCGGTCAGCAGCAGCAGAAGGGAAATCGCCGTCATCGCGTCCGATGATACCGGACGGCGACGGTCCTACACGGCGGCGGCGAGCGTCTTGCGCAAGCGATTGAGCGCCGGCACGTTGTCAGTCACGTGGCCGAACAGCGACGACAGGTTTTTCAGAATCATCCGCGACACGCGCGCTTCCCATTCGCCGTCGAAATGAATCTGCTCGTCGAGCCAGCGTGGATCCGGCAAGCGGCTTTGCACCGTGCGCGGGCGCGATCGTAGGACGTCGAAACGACGAGCGGTTTTACCCCGCGTCGGTACGCCAGGCCTTGAGCGCCGGGCCGACTTCGGCGAGATCGCCGATCAGGCGGACGCCTGGCAGCGACTTGCGCAGACGCCGCGTCATTTCGCCCCCCGCCCACAGCGCGGTCGGCGCCGTCAGGTGCCGCCGCAGCATCGCCAGGCCTTCGCCCGCCTGACGCAGCGGAAACGCCGCCGAAAACGACAGCGCGACGATGTGCACCTTGTGCGCGAGCGCGGCCCCGCGAATGTCCTCGATCGGCGTCTGCGTGCCCAGCGAGATGCACTGCGCGCCTTCCGGGACCAATAGCGCCTCGACCATCAGCAAGCCCAGTCCATGCTGTTCCCCGGGAAAGGTCGTCAACAGGACCCTGGGTGCGCCGGTCTGTCGTGGGAAGGCATTGACCGCGGCGTGCAGCGCCACCTGAATCTGCTCGGTATACAAATGCTCCTCGAAGACCTGCAATTCGCCGCGCATCCACGCTTCGCCGATCGCCCGATTGAGCGGGACCAGCGTATCCAGCACGAAGCGCTGCAGTCCCTGTCGCATCAGCAGATTGGCGAGCGCGTGCTGCAAGGCCGGCGCGTTGTGACCCTTGACCAGTGCGACGATGTCGCGCTCTAGTGCGGGCGCAGCGCCTTCGCGGCGCGGTCCAGCACGGGTATCGGCCAGCGTATTCAACTCGGCAAGCGTCTGGCGCATCAGCTTGCCCGGCCGCATTCCGGTATCCATCAGCCGCTTGATCGCGCGCAGCTTCGCGACCTGGTCGGGCGGGTACAGGCGCTCGGCGTTGTCGTCGCGCAGCGGATCGGGAAAGGAATAGCGCCTTTCCCACATGCGCAAGACATCTTTCGACAGCCCGGTCTCGCGTTCGACCGCACCGATGTTCAGTGCCAATCCGGAGGTGTCCACCATAGGTTAATGTCTAGGACAAAAGAACGGTAGTCTCGCGACACTGGATATTGTAGGCGTTACGTCAGGCCATTGTCTATGACATCCTACTATACAACGGCGCCCGACCACGGTAATATGCTTGGGTGATGCAGCGCTTCCTGTCCTCCCTGGTGGCAACATTCTCTGCGGCCATCGTCCTGGCTTTCGCCGCACCGGCCATGGCCGCCGGCCCTGCGACCGACGAGGCCGCCTGCCCGGCACTATTGAATTACACGTTCAACCGGCTGCAGACCGGCAAGCCCGAGTCGCTGTGCCAGTTTCGCGGCAAGGTACTCTTGATCGTCAACACGGCAAGCTACTGCGGCTACACCCACCAGTACGAAGGACTCGAGGCACTCTATCGGCGCTACAAGTCCCGCGGCCTGGTGGTCGTCGGATTCCCATCGAACGATTTCGGCGGGCAGGAGCCGGGCAGCAACCAGGAGATCGCCGAATTCTGCCGCCTCACATACGGCGTCGAGTTCCCGATGTTCGAAAAATCGAGCGTGGCCAGTCTCAAGACGAATCCGCTCTACGCGACGCTGCTTGCCCGCACCGGGCAGGCGCCGCAGTGGAATTTCCACAAGTATCTGGTCGACCGCAACGGCAATCGGGTCGAAAGCTTCGGCACCAAGATCGAACCCGACGATCGCGCATTGCTCACCGCGCTGGAAAAGCTTCTGACCGACAAGTCCGCGTTGCCCGAGGGCTGACCCGCGACGCCGCGCCGGCGGGCGACGCTCGTGCCTATTCCCCGCCGGCGCCTGTTGCCTCTCTTGAACTGGTAACGTCTCGGCCGCCGCTCGCGTCTGAACCCATTGTCCGGCACGCCACGTATCCATCGAGACCCGGCGCCAATGCGGCTCGCATGCCGGTATCAAGCCGCTGCCTCGCCAACGATTACTCCCGGAGGGACTTCGTGCACGTCGCGATCATCGGATCGGGCATTGCCGGTTTGGGATGCGCCTAGCTGCTGCAGAAGCAGGGGCACCGCGTCACGCTGTTCGAAGCCAACGACTACCCCGGTGGCCACACGCATACCGTCGACGTCACGCTGGACGGCATCACGGCGCCGGTCGACACCGGCTTCCTCGTCTACAACGATCGCACGTATCCCAGGCTGATCGCGGATGCTTCCTTACCGCTGGTATTTCGCGCTTGTCCGCAGAGCGACGGCCTGCGACAACTGCGGCTCATGAGCCGCTCGTTTCTTTGACGCTACCGAGGCGCAATCACTTATAATTGCCGCCCTTTCGGCGAATTAGCTCAGCTGGTTAGAGCAGAGGAATCATAATCCTTTGGTCCGGGGTTCGAGTCCCTGATTCGCCACCAATTCCACGCACTGACTAAAGCAATCGTTCGAGCCCGCTCGATGGCGGGCTTTTTTTTGCGCTGCGCTCGCCAAGCCGGCCTTTGCCGAGAAACGTGATGACGTCGTCATCATCCCACCCAGAAGCCGCCGAGCGGTTTGCCGTGTCTGGTCAACGCCGGTAACATCGACCGCTGCCTTCGGACTGCCTCGGGGAGGGGCGCCAATGACAAGCTCCACCGTTCCGGCAACCGTCGGTTCCCGGCTCACGAGCGTCGCCGCACGCCTGCCCGCCAAGATCGCGGTCGTCGAAGGAGACGCGCGCATCGAGTTTGCCGATCTGGACGCCCGCGCGACTGCGATCGCCAAGACTATCGTCGGCGCCGCCGGCATGCGCGAAGGTCTGGTCTGCCTGCTTTTCGAAAGCAAGATCGCCTGTCTCAAGGCAATCTTCGGCGCGGCGCGATCCGGAAGAGCCTACATCGCGCTCGACCCGGCGGACCCGGACGAGCGTGTGCAATTCATACTGCAGGACGGTGAGCCGCTCGTGCTGCTCACCGAAACGCCGCTCGTCGCGCGCGCGCAGGCGTTGGCCGCCGGTCGCTGCGCCGTCATCGACATCGACCGTGTCGACTCGGATGCCGCCGAGCGTCCGCTGCCGCAAGTAAGCGCCAACGCGCCGCTCTACCTGATCTACACGTCCGGCTCGACCGGACAGCCCAAAGGCGTCATCCAGACACAAGAGAACCTGTTGTTCTTCGCCGACGCATTCGCCCGAAATATCCATATCGACGAAACGGATCGCCTGTCGCTGTTGTTCACATTGAGCTTCGGCGCCGCGAACATGAACGTTTTCGGCGGTCTGCTCAACGGCGCCACGCTTTGCGCGTACGACATGCGGCGCGACGGCATACCGCTGCTCGCCGACTGGCTCGACCGCGAACGGATAACGGTCCTGCACACAGTGCCGACGGTCTTTCGTGAATTGTTCCTGAGCCTCGCGCCGCGGCGCAAGCTGACGCATCTTCGAGCCATCGGCGTCGCCGGCGAAGCGGCGTTCGACACGGACATTGCGCTCTTCCGGCAGCACACGCTCGAACATTGCATTTTCAGCAACCAGCTCGGCGCGACCGAGGCCAGCGTCATCGCCCAGCAGGTCTTCGGGCATCGCGGGCCGCCGCCTGCCCCGGGCATTCTTCCGGTCGGGAAGAGTCCTGCCGGCGTGCGCGTGCTGATCGTTCGCGACGACGGCAGCGAGGCGCAGAAGAACGAGGTCGGCGCGATCGTCGTCGCGAGCCGACATGTCAGCCCCGGCTATTGGCGCAGGCCCGAGCTCGATGCCGCGGCGTTTACGCCGGATCCGGCTGAACTCGGCGGACGGCGTTATGCAAGCGGCGATCTGGGTCGTATCGACGACGAGGGGAACCTGCATTTTCTCGGTCGCAGCGGAAGCCGCGTCAAGATTCGCGGCCACTCGGTCGATCTGACCGAAGTCGAGGCCGCCCTTTCGGCGTGCCCCGGCGTCGTCAGGGCGGCCGTGCTGGCACCGCCCGGTGACAAACAGCGGGAACCCGAAAGACTGATCGCCTACCTCGCAGTGGCCGGCAACGCCAAGCGCAATCCTGTGCAGTTGCGCCGCCGCCTCGCACAGATGCTCCCCGTTTACATGCTGCCGAGCGCCTTCGTGTTCATGACTGCGCTGCCGGTGACATCACGGGGCAAAATCGACCGGGCGGCGCTGGCGACGATGAAGCTGCCGGCGCCTGCCGATGCGCGAGGCGCCGAGGCGCCGCGAGACGATCTAGAGCGCGCCGTTGCAGGCGTGTTCGCGCAGCTGCTCAAGCAGCCGGTCGCGAGCCGGCAAGACGATTTTTTCCTGCTGGGCGGAGATTCGCTGTCGGTCGTCGAGCTGCAAACGCGTCTGCGCGACGTCTTCGGCGCTGCGCCTGCGAATTTTTACGACGACACCACGGTGGCCGGGATCGCCTCAGGTATCCGGGCGAGCCGCGTCGCCACGCCTTCCGCCGCGAGGCCGCTTCCCATCCTGACTCCACTGCGCGCGACGGGCAGCGAGCCACCACTGTTCCTCGTTCATGGGCGCCTGGGACAAGCGCTCGTCAGCCCGCATTTCCTGCGGCTGCTGGGCGACGAGCAGCCGGTATGGGCATTCCAGGTGCGCGGGCTCGATGGCTTGGAGGCGCCGCACGCGACGATCGAAGCCATGGCTGCCGACTACGTGGCCGAAATGCTGACGCAACGCCGGGCCGGGCCGTACTTCATCGGCGCGCTGTGCGCAGGCGCTCTGGTCGCGATCGCGATGGCGCATCGCCTGCGCGATGCGGGAGAGACGGTGCTTCCGTTGCTGCTGCTCGACCCGCCGGACCGTCCGTTCGCAATGGCCGACTCCCGGGTCACCGAGGACGCGATGATCGCGCGGCTCCAGACGCGCAAGTCGATGGGACGCATCGTCGCGCCGGTCGACGATCCGGTCTATGCTCGGGCGTCGGCGCGCGCCGCACTGGCGTTCGAGAACGCGATCAGGAATCATCAGCCACGGCCCTATGACGGGCCGGTTTACATGCTTTCCAGCCGCGATCGGATCGAAACCGCTGATCCGGATCGCCTGCGGAACCTTTTCACCGGCCATGTAGAGCGCTTCGAGGTCGCGGCGACGCACGTGCAGGTGCTCGATCCGCACAACCCCGTCTTCGCGAAGCGTCTCGCGTATTGCCTCGATGCGATCCGCGCGTGGCGTCGCGGCCCGTCGGCGCCGGCGCCGCATGTCCCGGAACACGCGGCGTCGCCCGACGACCTGCATCCATAGCCGCGGCGAGGGCAGCTCGCGGCCGCCCACTCGAGTTCAGTCGACGCGTCGCGCCGCGCCGAACATGGGGATGCTGATCGCGGCGATGGCGGCGATCAGCGTCGGTACCACCCCGATCAGCAAGACCTGCCGGGTTTCCCAATGCAGCGAAAGCAGTAGTCCGCCGATGACGGGGCCGATGATCGAGCCGACTCGGCCGATGCCCAGCGCCCAGCCGACGCCAGTCGAGCGTATCGGCGTCGGATACGATTCGGCGGTCAGCGCGTTTGCCGCGATCTGGCCCCCGACGACGCAAAAGCCGGCCAGGAAGACCGTCGCGAACAGCAGCGGAACCGACGTGCCGGCCACGCCCACGCAGGCGACGAAAACGCTCGCCAAGGCATAAGTCAATGCCAGCATGCGAAACGGCGGGAAGCGATCGAACAGGCGTCCGAGCGAGATCGCCCCGACAATCCCCCCCACCTGGAACATCGCCGTTATCAGCACCGCCTGGCTCATCGCGACGCCGGAGTCGTTAATCACCGTGGGCAGCCAGCTCGACAGAAAGTAAAGGTCCAGAAGGCTCATGAAGAAAATCACCCACAGCAGCAGCGTGAGCAGCGTTCGCCCTTCCGTGAACAGCTGCTTGACCACGAATGCATCCGACTTGTGCTCGTCGACAGTAAACGTCGTCCGTACGTCGAGCCTCGTTCCCGGCTCGACCTTCGCCAGGATCGCGGCGACCTGTGCGCCGCGCCCGCCGCGCACGACCAGGTAACGGATCGATTCGGGCAGCAGTGCGAGCAGGAACACGAACAGGACGCACGGTCCGATGCCACCGACGATGAATACGGCTTGCCAGCCGAAGCTTGCAATCAGGCCGGCGGCTGCAAGCCCGCCGAGCGCAGCCCCCAGCGAAAAGCCGCAGAACATGATCATGATCGTCGTCGCGCGAATTCTCGTCGGCGCGTACTCGGTCGTCAGGGCGATCGCATTCGGCAGCACGCCCCCGAGACCCAGTCCGGTGACGAAACGCAGCAGCAGCAGGCCATTGAGCGATTCGACGGTCGCCGTAAGCAACGAGCAGACGCCGAAGAACAGCGTGCAGAAGACCAGAACGGGCTTGCGTCCGATACGATCCGCGACCGGACCGAAAGTCAGCGCACCCAGCATCAGCCCGATCAAGCCCGCGGCAAACACCGGGGCCAGGGCGGAACGCTCGATGTGCCACGCCTTGATGATCGCCGGCGCCACATAGCCGATGGCCTGCGTGTCGAACCCGTCCATCAGGACGATCAGCGCGCAGAGTCCGACGACCAGATATTGAAAGCGACTCAGCTTGCGTTGCGCGATAAACTGCGTGATGTCGACGCTCGATGCCGTTGTCATTGGCCTCCCCCCGTTGACTGAAGCTCGGAATGCGATGCTTGCCGATGCCAAGTGTAGCGGAGCATCATCGCGCAAGCACCTTTGTCGCACGACCGGACTCAGATACCCAAATGCACGATACCTATCTCGCCCACCTGACCCGCACCCTCGATGCCATCCGTGCGGATGGGTTCTACAAGACGGAGCGGGTGATCCAAAGCCCGCAGTCTTCGCAGATCCGCTTGAGCTCGGGCGCCGAGGTGCTCAATTTCTGCGCCAACAATTATCTGGGCCTGGCCGACGACCCCAGACTCGTGGCCGCAGCGCGCGAGGGGCTGGAACACTGGGGCTTCGGTATGGCATCGGTGCGCTTCATCTGCGGGACGCAAGCCGTGCACAAGGATCTCGAGCGGGCGATCTCCGCGTTCCTCGGAACCGAAGACAGCATCCTCTATTCGAGCTGCTTCGACGCCAACGGCGGCGCGTTCGAAACGCTGCTTGGTGAAGAGGACGCCGTCATCAGCGACGAATTGAATCATGCCAGCATCGTCGACGGCATCCGCTTGTGCAAGGCGAAGCGCCTGCGCTACCGCAACAACGACATGGGCGACCTCGAGTCCAAGCTGCTCGAAGCCGAGGCAGCCGGTGCCCGTTTCAAACTGATCGCGACCGATGGCGTGTTTTCGATGGACGGGATCGTCGCCGACCTGAAGGCGATCTGCGAGCTCGCCGACCGGCATGACGCGCTGGTGCTGGTCGACGATTCGCACGCCGTCGGCTTCGTCGGCGAAGGCGGCCGCGGCACGCCTGAATTCTGCGGCGTCGAAGGCCGGGTCGACATCATCACCGGCACGCTGGGCAAGGCGCTCGGTGGCGCCTCGGGCGGCTTCACCTCCGGGCACAAGGCGATCGTCGAGCTGCTGCGACAGCGTTCGCGCCCGTATCTGTTCTCGAACACGCTTGCCCCATGCATCGCGGCGGCATCGTTGCGCGTGCTCGAATTGCTCTCAGGCGACGAGGGCGCACAGCTGCGCAGACGCGTGCAGCGCAACGGCGAGCGTTTTCGCACCGCGATGACCCGCCTCGGCTTCGATCTCGTTCCCGGCGCGCATCCGATCATCCCGGTGATGCTCGGCGACGCCGCGCTCGCGACGCGCATGGCGGATGCACTGCTTGCCGAGGGAGTGTACGTGATCGGGTTTTCCTATCCCGTCGTGCCCAAGGGCAAGGCGCGCATTCGCACGCAAATGAGCGCGGCGCATACCGACCGCCAAATCGACCTGGCGGTGGCCGCCTTCGCGAAGGTCGGCAAGGCGCTGGGCGCGATCCGCTGAACGCACTGGAGACGAAAGGCAATGAAGGCACTCGCCAAACTCGAGCCCGCGCCGGGGCTGAAGCTGACGCAGGTGAAGAAACCCGAGGTCGGCCACAACGACGTGATGATACGCATCCGCAAGACGGCGATCTGCGGCACCGACATGCACATCTGGAACTGGGACGAGTGGGCGCGCAAGACCATTCCGGTGCCGATGCACGTCGGTCACGAGTACGTCGGCGAAATCGTCGACATGGGGCAGGAAGTGCGCGGATTCGCGATCGGCGATCGCGTGTCGGGTGAAGGCCACATCACCTGCGGCTTCTGCCGCAACTGCCGGGCGGGGCGCCGCCATCTGTGCCGCAACACCGTCGGCGTCGGGGTCAACCGCGAGGGCGCATTCGCCGAATACCTGGTAATCCCCGCGTTCAACGCGTTCAAGATTCCCGACGACATTTCCGACGACCTGGCCTCGATCTTCGACCCGTTCGGCAACGCGACGCATACCGCGCTATCGTTCAACCTCGTCGGTGAGGACGTGCTGATCACCGGCGCGGGGCCCATCGGAATCATGGCGGCGGCGATCGCCAGGCACGTCGGTGCTCGTCATATCGTGATCACCGACATCAACGACTACCGGCTCGGCCTGGCGCGGCGCATGGGTGCTTCGCGAGCGGTCAACGTCGAGCGCGAGGACCTGCGCGCCGTGATGGCGGAACTACACATGACCGAGGGCTTCGACGTGGGCCTCGAGATGTCGGGCGTGCCCAAGGCGTTCGCCGACATGCTGCGGCACATGAACCACGGCGGCAAGATCGCGCTGCTGGGCATACCGCCGGCGAACATGGCGATCGACTGGAACCAGGTCATATTCAAGGGCCTGGAAATCAAGGGCATCTACGGCCGCGAGATGTTCGAGACCTGGTACAAGATGGTCGCGATGCTGCAGAGCGGGCTCGACCTCTCGCCCATCATCACGCACCACTATGCGGTCGATCAATTCGAAAAGGCGTTCGCGACCATGCAGTCCGGCCAGAGCGGCAAGGTGATACTCGACTGGGCGGCATAGCTCGTCGCCGCGTCGCGGCTGGCCGTGCCACGGCTTTGCCTTTATCATCCGGCGTTCTCTTGCGCGTTCTTCCATGCCCGACAACGACGTCGCCGCCCAGATTCCTACGCATCGCGCCTATCTGTTGCGCGTGGCGATGCTGCAGTTGCGCAACAATGAAGCGGCCGAGGACGTAGTGCAGGAAACCCTGGTCGCCGCGCTGCAGGGCGCCGCCGGATTTTCCGGGCGCTCGAGCATCAAAACCTGGCTCACCGGCATTCTCAAGCACAAGATCGTCGACGCGATACGCCGCAGGACCCGCGAGCCCGCATTCGCCCAGCTCGACGACGAATGCCAGATCGAGGACTTCGACGCTCTGTTCGACTCTTCCGGCCACTGGGAAAACCCTCCGGCGAACTGGGGGAATCCGGAGAGCGACCTCGCGCGCCAGCAGTTTTTCGACGTCGTTCAGTTCTGCCTGGAAAAGCTGCCGCCGAATACCGCCCGGGTGTTCATGATGCGCGAAGTGATGGAGCTCGACGGCGACGAGATCTGTAAGGAACTGACGATCACGTCGACTAACTTGTGGGTCATTCTCTACCGGGCCAGGATGGCCCTTCGGCAGTGCCTCGATCAGCACTGGTTTGCCGATCGCGCCCGTGCCGGGTGATGCCGTCGATTGCGCTCAACGTCCATGGGGCTCCTCATTTCATGCAAGGATGCGAGCCGCCTGATCTCGCAGAGGCAGGACGGAAGCCTGACGCTGCATAAGCGCTGGCTGGTGCGGCTGCATCTCGTCTTTTGCGACGCCTGCCGGCATTTTGAGCTGCAACTCGAGGTCCTGCGCGAAGCGATGCACCGCTATCGCGGATAGAGTTCGGGGGTTGCCTCGCCACGGGTGCTGACCCGATGCTCCGCCGCCTGCTTGAACTCGGCCCCGGTAGTGATAATCTGTAATCCGTAACGATGGTCCAATGCTGATGGTCTCGATCTCCCTCAATGGCGCAACGTATGTCTGCCGGTCGGCGTCGCCCCGGGTGGCCGACCTTGTCCGCGAACTGGCACTCGAGGGCAAGCGCGTCGCCGTCGAAAAAAACGGCCAGATCGTCCCCCGCAGCCGGCACGCGGAAACCGTGCTCAATGCCGGGGATCGCATCGAAGTGGTCGCCGCGGTCGGCGGCGGCTAGATCCGGACGATGAACGCTCCCACCGAAAATCTCGCCATTGCGCACGACGACCCGCTGGTCATCGCCGGGACCGCCTACCGCTCGCGCCTGCTGGTCGGCACCGGCAAGTACAAGGACTTCGCCATGACGCGAGCGGCCATCGACGCCTCGGGCGCCGAGATCGTCACCGTCGCAATCCGCCGCACCAATATCGGCCAGAACCCGAACGAGCCCTCGCTGCTCGACTACCTGCCCGCGTCGGAATTCACGTTGTTGCCGAACACGGCCGGCTGCTACACCGCCGACGATGCGGTGCGCACGCTGCGGCTCGCGCGCGAATTGCTCGACGGACACAAGCTGGTCAAGCTCGAAGTCCTGGGCGATGCGAATTCGCTCTTCCCCGACGTTCGGCAGACGATACGCGCGGCCGAGACGCTGGTCGCGGACGGCTTCGACGTCATGGTCTACACCTCGGACGACCCGATCATCGCGCGCGAGCTCGAGGCCACAGGCTGCGTGGCGATCATGCCGCTGGCGTCGCTGATCGGCTCCGGGATGGGCATACTCAACCCGTGGAACCTGAAGCTGATCGTCGAGCAGGCGAAAGTGCCCGTGCTGGTCGACGCCGGCGTGGGCACGGCGTCCGATGCGGCCATCGCGATGGAGGCCGGGTGTGCCGGCGTGCTGATGAACACCGCGATCGCGTTGGCGAGAGACCCGGTGCTGATGGCGGGAGCGATGAAAAAAGCCGTCGAGGCCGGCCGCGAAGCGTTTCGTGCCGGCCGCATGCCGCGCAAGTTCTACGCGGCCAGTCCCAGCTCGCCGACGACCGGCCTGATCGCTTGAGCGGCGCCATCGACGCGCTGGGGCTATCGCCGGCCCGGTGCGCGTGGATCGCGCTCTTCTGCTGCCTTCCGCTATTCGCGCATGCTGCTCCGCTGACTCGTGCCGAAATCGGAGAGACTTGCACCGGCGCGGAAGACGCAGGCCACTGCGGTCGATTGATCGAGACGCTGCAGCTCGCTCGCCTGCCGAGCCTCGCCCGCCGCGACGGCAACACGTTGATCGTGTCGCTTTTTCCCTCGGGCAGCACGACCTTCACCGATGACGACGACCCGGTCAACGGGCGCTCGTACAGCCTGTGGGACTACCTCGACGGCATCAACAGCGCCGTGCTCTACGTGACCGCAGGCGACAACGCAAGCTTCGTGCTGCTGCAGCGCACGACCGGGCGGCGGGTCGACCTGCCGGCGGAACCGCGGCTCTCGCCCGACCGCCTGCATTTTGCCGTCGCCGACGTCTGCGCGCAGCACTGCGCCAACGAGATCGCCGTCTGGCGCGTCACGCGCGACGGTTTTCGCAAGGAATTGCGCTGGAAGGTAGGCGCCGCATGGTCGGATGCCGGAGCGACGTGGCGCGATGCCGACACGCTGGCGATCGAATTCAATGTCGATCCATCGGGCGCTTCGACGACGATCGAGCGCAAGCTCGGCGATTCCGCATGGACACGGATCGCGCCTTGAGCATTGCCATCGCCGCGCCCGGATGAACGCACCGCGCGCGCAATCGCGCCGGCCGATCCGCAGCTTTGTGCTGCGCCAGGGCCGATTTTCCCCGGCCCAGCAGCGCGCCTGCGAGGCGTTGCTTCCGCGTTTCGGCATCCCCTACGCCCCCGCGGTGCTCGACCTCGCGGCGACGTTCGGTCGCGACAATCCGAAAATCCTCGAAATCGGCTCCGGCATGGGCGAAGCGACCGCCGCGATTGCCGAAGCGCAGCCCGATCGGGATTTCCTCGCGATCGAAGTGCATTCTCCCGGCGTCGGCGCACTGCTGAAGCTCGTCGATGAAAAGGCCCTGGCCAATGTCCGGATCGTGCAGCATGACGCCGTCGAAGTCGTTGCCAACATGATCGCGCCGGGCGCGCTGGCAGGCATCCACGTCTTCTTTCCCGATCCGTGGCCCAAGAAGCGCCACCACAAGCGGCGACTGCTGCAGCCTGGATTCATCCATGCGCTGGGAGAGCGTCTCGCGCCGGGCGGCTATCTGCATGCCGCGACCGACTGGAAAGATTACGCGACCGACATTCTCGCGGCGGCGAGCGCCGACCCGCTGCTCGAAAACACGACGGCTTCCTTCGCGCCTCGCCCCGCATACCGCCCCGCGACCAAGTTCGAGCGTCGTGGGCTCGAACTCGGGCACGGCGTGTGGGACGTCGTGTTCAGGCGGCGATGAAGCCTTGCCCGCACCAGCGCTTGCACGCTTTGGCAGCCGCAGCCGGACGATGAGCTGGCTATGCCGAGCGCCGGTCGCGCGCCTTACGGTCCGACAGGGCGAGAAGCTCGGTGATCGCAGCGGTGGCGGCCTCGCGCGAAAAGTGCCGGCTGACGTTGTCGCGACCACCCGCGGCTAGCCTTTCCCAAAGCGCCTGGTCCCGATACGCGCGGACCACCGCGTCGGCAAACGCCTGCGGATCGTCGCCGATCAGTACGTCGCTCCCCGGCGTCAGATGCATGCCCTCGATCGACGGCGTCGTGGCGACGACCGGCAGGCCGAAGCTCATCGCCTGATTGATCTTCCCCTTGACGCCGGCGCCGTAGCGCAACGGCGAGATCGAGACGCGACAGCCTTCGAGATACGGCGTCAGATCCGGAACGAAGCCGGCGATGACCAGGTCGTCGGCCGCCAAACTGCGGATGGTCGCGGGCGGATCGGCGCCGACGATGTAGCTGATCACGCCCGGCAGCTCGTGCCGGATTTTCGGCAGGATCTCGTTGGCGTACCAGAGAACGGCGTCGGTATTCGGCGGATGTCGGAAGCCGCCGACGAACAGCAAGGCGGTCCGCTGCGCGAAAGGTCGGCCGCCGTCGTGCCGGTCGTGGATATTCGAAAGCACGATCACTTTCGCTTGCGGCGCGAGGTCGGCCAGCAAAGCCTGCTCCGTCTCGCTGACAACCAGCGTAACGTCGGCACGGCGAATCAATGCCAGCTCCTCGGTGCGCTTTGCGGCCGCCGCGCCGCGCGCCGAGGAGCTGGCATCGAGTTCCGCCAATCGCTCTTCGCGCAGGAAATGCAGATCGACGGTGTCGAATGCGATCAGCGCGCCCGGGGCGAACGACCGCACCGTGGCCATGTGCCGCGCTGCGATGTAGTGCCGCGACAGCAACACGAGGTCGAATTCCCTGCCGCGCTCACCGAGCAGCATCGCAAGCGAGCTCGTGTACGGGTGGAACTGCACCTCGACGCCCTGTTGCTGCAGGGCCTGCACATAAGGCTTTCGGTATTCGAGATTGTCGGCGACGAATGTCACCTTGCAACCCAGCCCGATCAATATGTCCATCACGCGCTGCATGCGCAGCGATCCCGAATCCTGATCGGGCGTGAGCATGCATGCGTCGATCACCAGGGCGCGCCGGCTCGCCCATCGGTCGCGCTCCAACTCGGCCGCGACGCCATTCGCGCCGTGGCCGGCCAGCACGGCCGCCCATTTGCTCGCAAAGGTGCTGCGATTGACCGCTTGGTGCCGTTTGACGCCGGCCGACTCGTCGGTGCCCGACGTCGTGCCCTCGAAGTGGACGATTGTCGCCGCCGGCTGGTAGTAGACGCGGCGTCCGGCCGCGCGCACCGAGAAGGCAAGATCGGTGTCCTCGTAATAGGCTGGCGCGTAGCGGACATCGAAGCCGCCGAGCTCGTCGAACAGGCGACGCGACACCGCGAGGCAAGCCCCCGAGCAATAGTCGACCGGGCGCAGATAGTTGTACTCGGGCCGATCCGGGTCGTCATCGCGGCCGTAGTTCCAGGCCCAGCCGTCGCGCCAGACGATGCCGCCCGCTTCCTGCAGGCGGCCGTCCGGATAGACGAGTTTCGCGCCGACCAAGCCCGCATCCGGATGGCCATCGAACACCGCCAGCAACGCGTCCAGCCAGCCGGGGGTGACGACCGTATCGTTGTTGACGAAGACCAGGATCTCGCCGCGTGCCAGCCCGGCCGCGCGATTGCAACTGGCGACGAATCCGAGGTTGGCTGGATTACGCTCGAAGCGCACTCCCGTTACGGCGGCCAAGGTCTGCGCGGCCGGTTCGGACGATGCATCGTCGACGACGATGACTTCGTAGTTCCCGACCGGCGTGTTGGCATGCACGCTCTTGAGGCAGGTGTAGGTGAACAGCGCGTTGCCGTACATGGGCACGATGATCGAAACCCGCGGCACGTCGACGACCGCGAACGCGAGCGGCTCGATCGCCGTTTCCTGCGCGAACACTACGCCCGCCGGCGGAGCGTAGCGGTGCGGCCGCAAAAGGCGACGCGCGATGCGTTGGGCCAGCGCACGAGGGCCTTCGTTGCGCAGGATCGCCGCAGCCACGCCGACGTAGTGCGGCGACTGGCGCAGCGTCGACCACTGCGCCCGCGCATGCGCCCACGCGATCTTGACTTTGTGGCCCCCGCTCCGCAAAGGGGCGCTGGCGCGCCATAGTGTGCTGGTCTCCAGTTCGACGACCCGCGATCGCGCCGCGTTGAGCATCGCTTCGCTGCGATCGATCTGGAGCTGCATGTCCCCTTGCCGCCGAAGCGAACCCAGCAAGCGCGAAGCCAGCGCTGATCCGGTGGCGCCGCCAGGCAGGGGGACCAGCGCGGCGTCGATCGCCGCGATCTGTCGCTTGAGTTCCGTGCGGGCCTCGGCGTTGCCGCATTCGACGCCCGCACTGAAGAGCTGCGGCAGCGACAGCACTTCTGCCACCGGCCGGGCTTCCGGCATCGACCAGTGTCGCGCCTCGAGCGCAGGCGGTCCGCCGGGATTGCCGCGCTTGCGCACACGCGTCGCCAAGGGCGCGAGGTAAATCGCGAGATAGCGCTGCGGGTCGGTCATGGGCCGGCGCTGCGGGCGACGTGCGGCGCGGTCCCGCCGTCTGCAGCGCCCGCGCTGAGCAGCGCGGCGTTCCACTCGGCCGGCGTCGCGTTCCACGGCACGAGCCAAGTGCGCGGCCGGCCGGCGAGCCGCTCGGGAAACGCACCGAAGTCCGATGCGACGATCGCCGATTCGGCGACGAGCGCGGCGGACAACGTATACGAATAGGTCTCCGGTACCTGCGCAGGAAACCAGATCACGTCCGGCCGTTCGGCGGCGATCAACCCGGGCAGATCGGCATCGCCGTACTCGCCCTGCACCGACAGCGGCACCTCCGGACGCTGCCGCAACGGTTCCGACACGGCGCCCAGTACGCGAAACGACAATGGCAGGCTGCGCGCACGCGCATCCTCGACGCACGCTGCGACGACGTGCAGCCCCTTTTCCGGCGAGAGCCTGCCCAGCGTGACGACGCGCGTGACGCGCGACGGTGTCGCGAGCGGCACTTCGGCATGAGCGAGCACCGTTATCCGCAATCCCGGGAAATAGCGTCCGACGCGCCGCTCGACATCGTGCGACGGAGCAAATACGCGATCGGCGCCACGCAAAAGGGCGTCGAAGACGGCCCGCCACCCACCGATGTCCAAAGGCCACTGCGCCGGGCGCCCCGCGATGCAGGCGGCGCACCCGTCCGCGTCGGGCTCTCCGCAATAGCGGCCGTCCGCCGTGACCAGATGGTATTGCGGACAGATCGCGTAGTAATCATGCAGCGTGCAGTCGTACGGAACGCCTACGGCCGCGGGCAGATCGAGGATGGAGCGAGGCAAGCCATGAACATGATGCAAATGGATGCGCGCCAGATCGAGCCCGCGCAGCAGCGCGGCCAGCGTCGGCAGATCGGCCGGCAGTGTGAAGTACGCGACGAAATCCTCGCCGGGCTTGAGCCAGGACAGCCGTACCGACTCGCCGGCGGCGGGCTCGAGCAACAGCACGTCGCATTGCGCGCCGACCAGGCCGGCCAGATCGTTCACGTGCCGCCGGATGCCGCCGCCCCAGGCGTGCGCGACGAAGAGGAGCAACTGTCTTTCCGAACGGGCCAGTCGCTGCAGTGCGGCGCGACCCCGCGCCGCCGGGTCGGAGTCGCGAGCGGCTTCGTTTCGCGGCTCGCCGGTTGGCGTGATCGCGGCGTTCGAAGGCATGGTCAGCCGAACTCGGCCAGCACCGGTTGATGATCGGAGGCCTGGGTTTCCTGATCGACGCGAACCGACTTGAGGTGCGGCGCCAGGTCGGCGGACACGAAGATGAAATCGCAATGCTGCTCCGGTTCGCCGGGCTCCTCTTTTTCGTAAATCTTGAACGTCGCCGGATGCGCGACGCCCGGATGCGCTACTTCCCACGCGTCCGACAGCGCAGGCGTGCCGTCGTCGAAGGGCTCGATCATGCGCGCATGCAGGCGATCGTCCGGCTCGAAATTGAAATCACCGGTGATGATGGTGGCGGCGGGCCGGGGGTAATCGTGGAAAGGCCCGCCGCCGGTCTCGACGACCTTGCCCAGCCGGGCGTGTCCGCTGCCTTCCCTGTAGATCGCGCGCAAAGCCTCGACCTGCGCGGTCCGCTTGACCGTTCCGTAATATTCGAGGTGCGTGGTGATGATGCGCACATCGCCAAACGGCGCGTGCACGATCGCTTCGAGCGCGATCCGCGGCATGCCGCGAAGCCCGGGATCGACCGGATGCGGCAGCAGGTGGCGAAACACCTGGCCCACCGGGAAACGCGACAGGATCAGGTTGCCGAAGTGGCGCCGCTGCCCGGCGTCGCCCGGAACGTCGACGATCGAGCCGGGTGCCGACGTGAATTCGGGCAACCGTTGTGCGATTTCGAGGAACTGATTTTCGCCGCGGCTGCCGGCAAGCCTCGGATCGGGGAAGTTGCTCGCGATCTCCTGCAGGCACAATACATCGAAATCGGCCAGCGCCTTCGCGTGTTCCACAATACGCGCCGGATCGACCCGCCGGTCGACGCCGCGGCACCACTGTACGTTCCAGGTGACGATCTTCATCGGTTTTGCTCGCTTGGGACTGGCGCCGTCTCGGGGCTGGCAGGCGCTCCGGCGGAAGGCGCCACCGTCATTTTATTCCGGCGCGCATGAACGATTGCACGAACTGCCTCTGGAATAGGAGAAAGGCGACCAAGAGCGGCGCGGTGGTCAGCAGCGTGGCCGCGGTGATGATCGACCAGTCGATGCCCTGATCGGTCGACGAGAACACCTGCAATCCGACGGTCAGCGGCCGCGACTCGACCGAGTCCGTTATGATCAGCGGCCAGAGAAAATTGTTCCAGTGATAGCTGACGCTGACCAGTGCGTAGGCGATGTACACCGGGCGCGCCAGAGGCACATACACTTTCCACAGGATCTGCAGCGGATTGCAGCCTTCGACGCGGGCGGCCTCGTCGAGTTCCTTCGGCACGGTCTTGAACGTCTGCCGCAGCAGGAAAATGCCGAATGCGCTCGCCATGTACGGTAGTCCAATGGCGACGATGGTGTCGCGAAGTCCGAGCGCGTTCATCGTCCGGTAGTTCTCGACGATCAGGACGTCGGGCATGATCATCAGCTGAACCAGCACGAGAGCGAACAAGACATTGCGTCCCGGAAACTCGAAGCGGGCGAACGCGTACGCGGCGAGCGTGCACAGTACCAGCTGCGCGGCGAGCACCATCGTGCACAGCAGCGTCGTATTCAGGAAATAGCGGGCGAAAGGCGCCGCATGCCAGGCTTTGACGAAATTCTCCAGCGTCAGCGGCGCCGTCGGCACGAAATGCGTCGAGAACTCGCCCGGATGGAACGCGGTCCAGAACGCATAGGCGAGCGGAAGGATCCACAACAGTCCGAGCATCCAGGCCCCTGCGGTTTCGGCGCCCCGACCGAATCCCCGCGCTTGATAGGCGAGCGCGCTCATTGTTCGGCCTCTTCAAACGCTTGCCTATCCCTGACGGTTCGCGTGTCGGCCTCCTGCCGCTTCGCACGCGAACGGCCCTTCGGGCTGCCTTCGGCTCGCGCGCTCATTGTTCGGCCTCTTCAAACGCTTGCCTATCCCTGACGGTTCGCGTGTCGGCCTCCTGCCGCTTCGCACGCGAACGGCCCTTCGGGCTGCCTTCGGCTCGCGCGCTCATTGGTAATGCACCTTGCGTTCGAGAAACCAGAACTGCGCGAGCGCGACCGAGCCCAGCAGCGCCAGCAGCACGATCGTCAGGGTTGCCGCGTACGCCGAATCCTGGAAGCGGAACCCGATCTCGTAGATGTAGTAGAGCAGCAACTCGGTCGCGTTGTCCGGGCCGCCGCGGGTCATCACCACGACGTGGTCGACCAGGCGAAAGGCGTTGATGACGGCATTGACCAGGACGAAGAGCGTCGTCGGCATCAGCAGCGGCAGCGTAACTCGGCGAAAAAAGTACCATCGGGACGCGCCTTCGATCGCCGCCGCTTCGGCCAGGTTCGGCGACATCTGCTGCAGCGCCGCCAGATAGAAGATCATGAAAAAGCCGGCCTCTTTCCACACGGCCACGATCATCAGGCAGTCGAGCGCCGAATTCCTGCTGCCCAGCCAGTTGTGCGCCGGAAATCCGAACGCACCGCGGAATTGCTCGAGCAGGCCGTATTCCGGCGTGTAGAAAAACAGCCAGATGTTGGCGACCGCGATCATCGGCAGCACCGTCGGCGTAAAGTACGCGAGCCGCAGGAAACCGCGTCCCCCGATCTTGCCGTTGACCCAGACGGCCATCAGCAGCGCGATCACGATCGACAGCGGAATCGTTCCTGCGGCGTACCAGAGATTGTTGACCAGCGACTTCCAGAATATCGGATCGTCGGCGAGCTGCCGGTAGTTCTCGGCGCCTACGAACACCGCCGGCCGCGCGCCCTTCGGCGTCGACTCGAAGCTGTGCCACAGTGTCGTGACGGCGGGGTAATGCGTGAACAGCGCGAGCATCGCCGCCGCGGGAAGCAGCAGCAACCAGCCGTAGAGCCAGTTCGCGGTGCGCGTCATCGAGCCCGCTCCCCTCCCCGCCGCCGGGGAGAGGTTGGAATGCCGGCCAACGGCGCCATCATCGTCGACGCCGACACGATAGCGTTACCTGCGATAGCTCTTCAGCAGTCGGTCGGCTTCGCGCTGCGCATCTTTCATCGCCTGCTCCGGTGTCTTGCTGCCGGTGAGCGCCGCCTGCAGACCGTCGTTCAACGCCTTGGTTACGCGCTGATTGTCATGGGTCGACAGCTCCGCCACCGCAAATTGCAGCTGGTCGCGAGCAACCGCGGCGGGAGGAAATTCTGCAACGTATTTTTTCATCTCCGGCGTCTCCCACGCGTCGGGCCGCACGGCGACGTAGCCGGTGTCGATGCCCCACTGCGCGGCGTGCGCGGGCGATGTGATCCACTTGACGAATTTGAATGCGGCTGCTTGCTGCTCCGGCTTCGCCTGCTTGAACAGGTAGAAGTTGCCGCCGCCGGTCGGGCTGCCGCGCCGCTTGCTGGCGGGCAGCATCGCGACGCCGAAGTCGAACTTGGCGTTGCTCCGCACGTTGGTCAGGTTGCCGGTCGTCGTCCACATCATCGCGACCTTGCGCTCGAAAAAGTCCTTGGGCGTCGTTCCCCAATCGACGATTCCTTCAGGATGCGCCTTGTACTTGGCAGTCAGGTCGACCCAGTACTGCAGCGCCTCGATGACCGCGGGCTTGTCATAGTAGGTCTCGGTTCCCGCGGCGTTCATCAGCTGCACGCCGTTTTCGGTGGTCAGCCCCTGGAACAGCCAGTAAGGAAACCCTGATGCGGGAATCTGCACGCCCCATTGCGTGGCTTTGCCCGACGCGTCGCGCTTGGTCAGCTTCTGCGCGTATTCGGCCATTTCCTTCCACGTCCCGGGCGGACGATTAGGATCGAGGCCGGCGTCCTTGAACATCTCCTTGTTGTAATAGAGCACGATCGTCGAGCGCTGGAACGGAATGCCCCAGGTCTTGCCGCCGGTCTGGCTGTTTTCCATGAAGGCCGGATAAAAGCCCTGCAGCCACGCCCGGTCTTCGGCCGTCTTGATCAGCGGGTCGAACGGCACGATCGCATCCTCGTCGACCAGCGTGTACATGTCGGTCGACAGCAGCACCGACATCGTCGGCGCGTCGTTGCCCTTGACCGCTGTAAGCGCCTTGGTGAGCGAATCCTGGTAGGTGCCCGAATAGATCGGATGGACCTTGATCCCGGGATTTTCCTTCTCGAAATCCGTGGCGAACTTGTCGATGATCTTGGTGATCGGGCCGCCGACCGCGACCGGGTAGTAGAACGAGATCTCGACCGGCGCCTGCGCCCCCGCTACCGCCGAGAGCGCGGCGACGGCGAGCGCGATGATCCAGCGCGAAATTGTCGTGTGCTTCATCGAATCTTCTCCTCTTGATGCTGCATTGGACACTAAGCGACCATCGTCGCGGGTTGATGATTCCACTCGACCTCGCGCCGCACCTGCGTTGCGCCGTCGAAAAAGTGGCAAGCGGCGCTCGCCCAGCCGAGCTGCACCTTGTCGCCGCGCCGCAGCCCGGTACGGCCGCTGACCCGCACCGTCAGCGGTTGGTCGCCCACGTGGCATGCAAGCAGCGAATCGGCGCCCAGGTATTCGACCGCGTCGACCGATCCTGCGACGCCGTCTTCGCGCCCCAGAACGACGTGCTCGGGGCGCACGCCCAATGTCGCGCCAGCCAGATCGGCCGTCGCCACCGGAGGCCCCGCGGTGCCGCCGATGACCGCCCCGGCCGCGCCGCGCTCGAGGCGCAACAGATTCATCGGCGGCGTACCGATGAAGCGTGCGACAAACGTGTTCCCCGGGGTTTCGTAAAGATCGACCGGCGTGCCGTTCTGCTCGATGCGTCCACCGGAAAGAAGGATGACCCGATCGGCCATCGTCATCGCCTCGACCTGGTCGTGCGTCACGTAGACCATCGTGATGCCCAGCGTGCGCTGCAGGTTGCGTATTTCCTGCCGCATCTCCTGCCGCAGCTGCGCATCGAGATTGGACAGCGGCTCGTCCATCAGGCAGACCGGCGTTTCGGCGATGAAGGCGCGGCCGAGAGCCACGCGCTGCTGCTGGCCGCCCGACAGTTGCGATGGGCGGCGATCGAGCAGCGTGGTCAGCCCGAGCAGGCCGGCGACCCGCTGCAGGCGGCGGTCGCGCTCGACCGCGCCGACGCGGCGCACGCGCAATCCGAACACGATGTTCTCGGCGACATTAAGGTGCGGAAACAGCGCGTAGCTCTGGAACACCATCGAAATGCTGCGCCGCGCCGGCGGCAGCCGGGTGACATCGTGTCCGTCGATCGAAATGCGGCCATGGTCCGCCAGGTCGAGCCCGGCGATCAGGCGCAGGGTCGTCGACTTGCCGCAGCCCGAAGGCCCGAGCAGAACATTGAGCGTGCCGGCATCGAGCGAAAAAGAAAGCCCCTCGACCGCGCGCACCATGCCGGCTGCGGTCGTCCAGTGCTTGCTGACGTTCTCGACGACGATGGCCGACAATGCTCCCCCTGGCACCGGCAGACCTGCCGCGCTGGGCGCGGCGTTGCGTGCGGTTTCCGGCCCGCCATCATAGCAAACACGTGCGTCCGGCAGCGATGGCGGCGCCGCGCGACGGCGGCTGCCTGCTAGCGCGGTTCAGCCGAATAGCGCGCGCAGCGCGGCGCCCGGGTCGGGCGCCCGCATGAACGCCTCGCCGACCAGGAAGGCGCCGACCCCCTGACGGCGCAGCGCCGCGACGTCACCCTGCGTCAGAATGCCGCTTTCGGTGACGACCAGCTTGCCTGCAGGGACGCTGGGCAGAAGATCGATCGTTGTCCGAAGCGAAACGGCGAAGTTGCGCAGGTTGCGGTTGTTGATGCCGACCAGCGACGTCGAAAGCTTGAGCGCGCGGTCGAGCTCGGCGCGGTCGTGCACCTCGACCAGCACGTCCATGCCGTAGTCGAACGCGCACGCCTCGAGCGCCGCAAGCCGGGCGTCTTCGAGTGCGGCCACGATGAGCAGGATCGCGTCGGCGCCCAGCGAGCGCGACTCCGCGACCTGGTATTCGTCGATGATGAATTCCTTGCGCAGCGCCGGCAGCGCGCACGCCGCGCGCGCCTCGACCAGATATTCGGGAGCGCCCTGGAAAAAAGGTCGGTCGGTCAGCACCGAAAGGCACGTGGCCCCCGCCTCTTCGTACGACGCGGCGATTGCGCGCGGGTCGAAAGGGTCGCGCAGAATGCCACGGCTCGGGCTCGCCCGCTTGATTTCCGCGACGACCGCTGGCGCGCCCGCGGCGATTCGTTGCCGGATCGCCCGCTCGAATCCCCGTGGCGTCGCCGCGGCGCGCGCGTCGGCCTCGACTTGGGCAAACGGGCGCGCGAGTTGTGCCGCGATGACCTCCTGGGCCTTGGTCGTGATGATCCTGGTCAGAATGTCGCGGTCACGATGCTGCGGCGGCTTCATTTGGCGCTCGCGCCGAGCTTTTGCGTTGCGGCGACGAACTGATCGAGCTTCCGCCTGGCCGCGCCCGACGCGACGGCGGCGCGCGCGCGCTCGATCCCCTCGGGAATCGTCGCGGCGGCGTTCGCCGCGTACAGCGCGACACCCGCATTGAGTACGACGATCTCGCGCGGCGTACCATCGACGTTGTCGAGCGCCTCCAGCACCATCGTCCTCGATTCGAGCGCATCGGCGACCTTGAGCCCGCGATTGGAAATCATCCTCAAGCCGAAGTCCTCGGGATGGATCTCGTATTCGCGCACTTCGCCGTCCTTGAGCTCGCCGACCATCGTCGCCGCGCCGAGGGAGACCTCGTCCATGCCGTCCTTGCCGTAGACGACCAGCACATGCTTGCTGCCCAGGCGCTGCAGCACGCGGACCTGGATGCCCACCAGGTCCGGATGAAACACACCGAGGAGCTGATTCGGCGCGCCGGCTGGATTGGTCAACGGCCCCAGAATATTGAATATCGTCCGGATGCCGAGCTCCTTGCGCACCGGCGCCGCGTGCTTCATCGCGCTGTGGTGATTGGGCGCGAACATGAAGCCGATCCCGGTTTCGCCGATGCATGCGGCAACCTGGTCCGGCTTCAGCATGATATTGGCGCCCAGCGCCTCGAGAACGTCGGCGCTCCCCGATCGCGACGACACCGAGCGCCCGCCGTGCTTGGCGACTCGCGCGCCGGCCGCGGCGGCGACGAACATCGACGCGGTGGAAATGTTGAACGTGTGCGAGGCATCGCCGCCGGTGCCGACGATGTCGACCAGCCGCTCGTGGTCGGCAACCTCGACCTTGGTCGAGAATTCGCGCATCACCTGCGCAGCGGCGGCGATCTCGCCGATGGTTTCCTTTTTCACGCGCAGGCCCACCGTCAGCGCAGCGACCATCACCGGCGAAGCCTCGCCGCTCATGATCTTGCGCATCAGCGCAAGCATCTCGTCGTGGAATATCTCGCGGTGCTCTATCGTGCGCTGCAAGGCTTGCTGCAAGTCGATGGACATCGATGACTCCGTCTGGTGTTTGCTAGTGTGCAGCGAGAAAATTCGCCAACAACGCATGACCGTGTTCGGTCAATATCGCTTCCGGATGGAACTGGACGCCCTCGACGGCAAGCTCGCGATGGCGCACGCCCATGATCTCGCCGTCTTCGCTGGTCGCGGTGACCTCCAGGCAGGCCGGCATCGACTCGCGCTCGATGACCAGCGAATGGTAGCGGGTCGCGGTCAGCGGGTTGGCGAGACCGGCGAAGACTCCGCCGCCGCTATGGGTGATCGCTGAGACTTTCCCGTGCATCACGCGCTGTGCGCGAACGATGCGGCCGCCGAACGCCTGTCCGATCGCCTGGTGGCCGAGGCAGACGCCCAGTATCGGTATCCTGCCGGCGAAGCGCTCGATCAACCCTACCGAGATCCCCGCCTGGTCCGGCGTGCACGGCCCCGGCGAAATGACGATTCTTTCCGGATGCCATGCGGCGATCTGGTCCAGCGTGATGGCGTCGTTGCGGTAGACATGCACGTCGGCGCCGAGCTCGCCGAAATACTGGACAAGGTTGTAGGTGAAGCTATCGTAGTTGTCGATCATCAGAAGCATGGTTCATCCTTCCGCATCGAGCCCGAGCTGCACCATGTCCGCGGCGCGCAGCAGCGCGCGCAGCTTGTTCAGCGTTTCCTGCCACTCGCCTTCCGGTGACGAATCGTGGACGATGCCGCCGCCGGCCTGCGCATAGAGCATTCCGTCCTTGATCACCGCCGTGCGAAGCGCGATCGCGGTGTCCATGTCGTCCTGGAAGCTGATGTAGCCGACCGCCCCCGAATAAATGCCGCGGCGGGTCGGCTCCAGCTCGTCGATGATTTCCATCGCGCGAACTTTCGGCGCGCCGCTGACCGTGCCGGCCGGAAAGGCCGCCCGCAGTACGTCGATGCTGGTCAGCCCGGGCTTCAACGTCCCCTCGACGTTCGACACGATGTGCATCACGTGCGAATAGCGCTCGATCACCATGCGGTCGGTGACCTGCACGGTGCCGGTCTGCGCGACCCGGCCGACGTCGTTGCGTCCCAGATCGAGCAGCATCACGTGCTCGGCGACCTCCTTCGGATCAGCGAGGAGCTCCGTGGCAAGCGCCTCGTCGGCCTCGCGCGTGGCGCCGCGCGGCCGCGTTCCGGCGATCGGCCGCAGCGTGATGTCGGAGCCCTCCTTGCGGACCAGGATCTCGGGCGACGCACCGACGACGTGAAAGTCGCCGAAGTCGTAGTAGAACATGTATGGCGATGGGTTCAGCGAGCGCAGCGCACGGTACAGGGAAAGCGGCGGTGCTGAAAACGGCCGCTGCATCCGCTGCGATATGACGACTTGCATCACGTCGCCGGCGGCGATGTATTCGCGCGAGCGGGCGACCGCGGCCTGGTAGGCGTCGGCCCCGAATTCGCTCTGGGCGCTGCTTACCTCGGTCGCCGTCTGATACGGGATCGACACCGGCTCGCGAAGCTTGCGCCGCAGCGCCTGCAGCCGATCGTGCGCCTCCCAGTAGGCATTCGGCTCGGCAGGATCGGCATAGACGATCAGCGAGATCTTGCCCGACAGGTTGTCGACGACCGCGAGCTCCTCGGTCAGGAGCAGCAGGACGTCGGGTACGTCGGCCAGCGCAGGCGACGCGGCGGGCGCCGAATCCGCGAGCCTCGGCTCGATGTGGCGAACGGTGTCGTAGCCGAAATAGCCGGCCACGCCGCCGCAAAAACGCGGCAACCCGGGCCGCGGCGCGGCTCGATAGCGGCGCAGGAACTCGCCGACGAACGCCAGCGGATCGCCCTGGTGGCGCTCGACGATCCCGCCGCGATCCTCGACTTCGATCGCGCGCCCGCGGCTGCGGATTCGGACCTTCGCCGGCAAACCGATGAACGAGTAGCGCCCGAAGCGCTCGCCGCCGACGACCGATTCCAGCAGGTAGGTAAAGCGCTGGTTGGCGAGCTTGATGTAGAGCGAAAGCGGCGTGTCGAGGTCGGCGAACGACTCGAGTACGAGCGGAATGCGGTTATAGCCCTGCGCCGCGAGCGCGCGGAATTCGGCTTCGGTCATGATGCTCCAACGGTTTTCTACAACTGCAGCAATTGCGAAGGCGTCGTCGTCAGCGCGCGACGCCGGGGCGGATTACGATGGGCGCCGCCAGCACCAATCGTTGCCGCGCGGCGATGACCATCCGCCGCTTTTGCAGTTGTGAACCTCGAAGCTCATCGTTCAACCTAGTCGTAGCCGTTCCGGAAGTTCGTCCAGCGAGGAAACTATACCATCGCAATCGAGGCTTTGCACGGGCCGCCCCTCGTTGTACCCGTATGGCACGCAGAAGACCGGGCAACCCGCCGCACGCGCGGCCTGCGTATCGTTGGCCGAATCGCCGAGCATCAGCAGCCGGTCCGGCGCGACGCAAAAGTGCCTGGCGGCATGCTGCAGCGGCAGCGGATCGGGTTTTTTCGCCTCCAGCGAATCGCCGCCCACGACCAGACTGAAATACGCGCCCAATCCCGCCTGGGCCAGATGCGGACGGACGAAGCGGCTGGTCTTGTTGGTCACGCAGGCGAGTCCGAAGCCGGCGCTGGCGAGCCTCTCCAGACCTTCGCGCACGCCGGGAAACACGACCGTTTCGCGGCCGAGAACGCGTTCGTAGTCGGTTTCGTACAGCGCGAGCGCACGCGCTTCGTCGCTGGGCGTCGGCGGCGTCCCTTGCGCGGCGGCCAGAGCGCGCCGAACCAGGTTCGCCATGCCCTTGCCGACCATCGCGCGTATCGCGTCCTTGGGTAGCGCGGGCAGGTTCAGGCGCGCCAGCGTCAGATTGATCGCTGTGGCGAGATCGTGAATCGTGTCGAGCAGCGTCCCGTCGAGATCGAAGGCGATCGCGCGTACGCGAATGCGGGGGGATGGCGCGATCGTCATGACGATGCGCCCGGGCGAAGAGCGGCGGTGCGGTCGGCGCCATTGGCCGCGGCGCGCATCGCGGCGATCGTCTTCGCATAATCGGCGCTGCCGAAAATCGCCGATCCGGCGACGAAGGTGTCTGCGCCGGCTCGCGCGATCGCTCCGATATTGTCAATCTTGACGCCGCCATCGACTTCGAGACGGATGGCGCGGCCGGTGCGCGCCGCGACGGCGTCGATCCGCGTCCGTGCCAGCGAGAGCTTGTGCAGCGCTTCCGGGATGAACGACTGGCCGCCGAAGCCCGGGTTGACCGACATGATCAGCACCAGATCGAGCGCGTCGAGCACATGGTCGAGGCAGCAAAGCGGCGTCGCCGGATTGAGCACGAGCCCCGCCTTGCAGCCACTGTCATGTATCAGGCCGATCGTTCGATCGACATGGGTGCTCGCTTCGGGATGAAAGCTGATGATCGCCGCTCCCGCCTCGGCGAACGCGGGCACCAGCGCGTCGACCGGCCGCACCATCAGATGCACGTCGATCGGAATCCCGACGTGAGGCTTCAGCGCGGCGCACACCAGCGGCCCGACCGTCAGGTTGGGAACGTAATGGTTGTCCATCACATCGAAGTGGATCAGGTCGGCGCCGGCCGCGATCACCGCGCGCACTTCTTCGCCGAGACGGGCGAAATCTGCGGAGAGAATCGAGGGTGCGATCTGGACGTCGCGCATGGCGCTATAATTGCTCAGGGAAAAGACCGAAGAGCGCGCCGATGGGCGAGTCCAGCAGATACGAGATCACCGTCGAGCCGCGGGCGACGTATGTCGAAGACCAGTCCGATCCGTCGAAGAACCAGTACGTGTTCGCCTACACGATCTCGGTGACCAACACCGGCACGGTTCCCGCGCAATTGATCAGTCGGCACTGGGTCATTACCGACGCCAACAACAAGGTAATGGAAGTCAAGGGTCTGGGGGTCGTCGGCCAGCAACCGTTGCTGAAGCCGGGAGAAAGCTTCGAGTACACCAGCGGCACGCATCTTGAAACCGCGGTGGGCACGATGCACGGCACCTACCAGATGGTGGCCGAAGACGGCCAGCATTTCGACGCGCCGATCCCCTCGTTTACGCTTTCGGTGCCGCGCGTTCTGCATTAGTGTCCGTTTCCACTGGTTCGCTCGAACGCGTCGAGCATGCCATCGTGCGCGCCGCCTGCAGTGCACCGCAGGTCAGTCCCCGCCCTTGCCGTCGTCGGCGCCGTCGCGATCGATCGGATCCTGCGGGGCACGCGGGGGACCCTTGCGTTTCCCGCTCATGGTAAACCAGACGATAAACACCGCGAGCGACAGGGCCACCAGGGCCTCGAGCAACAGCCACTCCATCGCGTCGCCTTTCCCTTGCCTGCTCGCCGCGTTGCTGGCCGCGTTCGTCGCCGGCTGCGTGACGCCGCCACCGGCGCCGCCGTCCCCGGTGCCTGCACCGCCCGAAGCGGCTAAAGCCGTACTGCGCGCCGCCGCGTACGCAACGATCCCCGGCTGGCGCGACGACAGCGTCCTCGCGGCGTGGCCGGCATTCGTCGCGGGCTGCGCAGCGCTCCTTGCCCAATCAACCGTTGCTTCGATCTGGCGCGAGAGCTGCGGGGCCGCGCCAAGCGCCGATACCCACAGCGACATTGCGGTTCGCGCGTTTTTCGAAGCGTATTTTACTCCATACCAGCTGGTCGGCGCCGACGGACGTGAGAGCGGTGTCGTAACCGGCTATTACGAGCCCTTGCTGCGGGGCAGCCTGGAGCGCACTGAACGCTATCGTTTTCCGCTGTACGCAGTGCCCGACGATTTACTCGTCGTCGATCTGGGCGAGCTGTTCCCCGAGCTCAAGGACAAGCGCGTACGCGGCCGCCTCGAAGGCAGGCGCGTCGTGCCCTACTGGCCGCGCGCCGACATCGAGACGGGACACGCGCCGCTTGTCGGCAAGGAGCTGGTCTGGGTCGACGATGAAGTCGAGGCATTTTTTCTGCAGATCCAGGGCTCGGGTCGGGTGCAGCTTGCCGAGGGCGGCGTGTTGCGTCTCGGTTACGCCGATCAGAACGGACAACCGTTTCGCTCGATCGGCCGGCTGCTGGTCGATCGCGGCGAGTTGCCGCTGGCCCGAGCTTCAATGCAGGGAATCAAGCAGTGGGGTCGCGAGCATCCGGAAGCCTTGCCCGCTTTGCTGGCCGAGAATCCCAGTTATGTGTTCTTTCGCGCTGTCACGCCGGACCCGGCGGCGACGATCGATGGGCCGATCGGCACGCTCGGCGTGCCCTTGCTGCGAGAGCGCACGATCGCCGTCGATCCGACGATCGTGCCGCTGGGCGCGCCCGTGTTTCTCGCGACCACCTATCCGCTTTCGGATCGGCCGCTGCAGCGTCTGGTCCTGGCGCAGGACACCGGCGGCGCGATCAAGGGCGCGTTGCGCGCCGATTTCTTCTGGGGCTTCGGCGACGACGCCGGTCGCGAGGCGGGCCGCATGAAGCAGGAGGACAGGATGTGGCTGTTGTGGCCGAAGAACGCTCCGCTTCCCTACTGAGCCACCCGGAAAAACGTGCGGTGGATCAGCCGGCAGCTTCGAGCACGCCGTGCGCCTGGCTGTCGGCGTGGTACGACGATCGCACCAGCGCGCCGACGGCGGCGTGCCCGAACCCCAGCGCATAGGCTTCGCGTTCGAACATCGCAAAGCCGTCCGGATGCACGTAGCGCAGCACCGGCAGATGCGAAGGCGTCGGCTGCAGGTATTGGCCTATCGTCAGCATGTCGATGCCGTGTGCGCGCATGTCGCGCATGACGGCCAGTATTTCGTCGTCGGTCTCGCCCAGTCCCACCATCAGGCCCGACTTGGTCGGAATGAGCGGGAAACGCGCCTTGAATGCCTTCAGCAGGCCAAGCGAATTCGCATAGTCCGATCCGGGCCGGGCCTGCCGGTAAAGCCGCGGCACCGTCTCCAGATTGTGATTCATCACGTCGGGCGGCGCCTGCGCGAGCACCTCCAGCGCGCGCTCGAGCCGGCCGCGGAAGTCTGGCACCAGCACTTCGATCCGCGTCGCCGGCGAGCGTTCGCGCACCGCGCGTATGCAGTCGACGAAATGCTGCGCCCCGCCGTCGCGAAGATCGTCTCGATCGACGCTCGTGATCACCACGTAGCCGAGGTTCAGCGCCGCGATCGTGTGGGCAAGGTTGGCCGGCTCGTCGGCGTCCAGCGGGAGCGGCCGCCCGTGCCCGACGTCGCAGAACGGACAGCGGCGCGTGCAGATGTCGCCCATGATCATGAATGTCGCCGTGCCTTTGCCGAAGCACTCGCCGATGTTCGGGCACGAGGCTTCTTCGCAGACCGTGTGCAGCTTGTGCTCGCGCAGGATGCGCTTGATCTCGTGAAAACGCGGCGACGACGGCGCGCGCACGCGAATCCAATCCGGCTTTTTCAATCGCTCGGCCGGAACGATCTTGATGGGGATGCGCGCGGTCTTGGCGTCACCCTTGTGCTTGACGCCGGCGGCATTGCCCACTCCGTCCGCAGGACGCGCGTCGCTCATATGCCTGCGGCGGCGCCGATCGCGGCGTCGAGCGCCGCGACCAGCCGCGATTCGATCTCGCCGCGCGGCGCGTCGATGCCGACATCGCGCAACCGGGTGACCGCGAGCCCGCGATATCCGCAGGGATCGATGTCGGCAAACGGGGCGAGATCCATGTCGATGTTCAGCGCCAGACCGTGATAGCTGCACCCGTTCCTGATCTTGAGCCCCAGCGCTGCGATCTTCGCCTCGCGGTCGCGCTGCTGGACATAGACGCCGGGTGCGCCGCTGCGAACGTTGGCAGCAACGCCATACGAATCAAGCAATTGTATCACGCTGTCCTCGATCGCCCGGACGAGTTGCCGAACGCCCAGGCGCCGGCGCCGGATGTCTATGAGCAGGTAGGCGACAAGCTGCCCGGGTCCATGGTAGGTGATCTGGCCGCCGCGATCGACCTTGAGCACCGGGATGCCATTGTCGCGGAGAAGGTGCTCGCTCCGGCCGGCCAGACCCAGCGTGTAGATCGGCGGATGCTCGGTCAGCCAGATTTCGTCGGGCGTGTCCGGCGCACGGCCGTTGGTGAAGGCCTGCATCGCCCGCCAGGTGGCGGTGTAGTCGGTTGATCCGAGGCGACGAATCCGCCGCAGCTCGTCGCACGCGCACCGGAAGGGCGCGGCGGCCACGGCGCTACAGCACCATGACGACGTGCGGATGCCCGGACAATTCGCGGTAGAGGTTGTCGAGCTGCTCGCGCGACTTGGCATTGACCGTGCAGGTCAGCGAAATGTAGTTGCCCTCGCGCGAGGCGCGCATCTCCATCGACGCGCTATCGAAATCGGGCGCATGGCGCAGGACGACCTCGAGCATCGCCTGCGCGAAGCCATCGCGCGTGCGGCCGACGATCTTCAGCGGGAACGCGCAAGGGAATTCGAGCAGCGACTCGGCTTCGGACACGGTTTCCATCGCTCGAATATGGGGTCGCCGGCGGCTTCGCGCAAGCCTCGCGCCGTCAGCCGGCGTACATGTAGTCGCGCGTCGGCGGGTGCGGCAAGCGTCCGTCCGGCAGCGGCTTGCCGACCAGCAGCTGGAAAAGCGAGATCCAGCCGCGGTCGAACGAATGCGCCGACCCGGCCAGGTAGATGCGCCAGATGCGGAATTTTTCCTCGCCGACCTCCCGTCGGGCCGCATCGGCGTGCGCTTCCAGCCGGCCCACCCAGTGCCACAGCGTACGCGCGTAGTGCTCGCGCAGCGCTTCGGCGTCGATAAGCTCGAGCCCTTCGGCGCCCAGTCCCTGAATGACGCGGGAGACGTGGGCGAGCTGGCCGCCCGGGAAAACGTATTCCTCGACGAATTCGCCGACGCCGCTGCCCAAGCTGTCCACGCCGACGTGGTTCTGCGTGATGCCGTGGTTCATCGCCAGCCCGCCCGGCTTGAGGATGCGGTAAATCTTGCCGAAATAGCGCGGGTAGTTGGCGATGCCGACGTGCTCGAACATGCCGATGCTGGCGATCTTGTCGTACAGGCGATCCTCGGGCAGGTCGATGTAATCGAGGAGCCTCACGTCGACCTGGCCGGCGAGTCCCAGCTCGGCGATCTTCGCGCGCACGAAGTCGAACTGGTTTTGCGACAGCGTGATCCCACTGGCCTTGACGCCGTAGTGCTGCGCCGCCCAGAAGATCAGGCCGCCCCAGCCACAGCCGATGTCGAGCAAGGACTCGCCCGGCTTGAGCACCAGCTTGCGACAGATATGATCGAGCTTCTGCGCCTGCGCCTGGTCCAGCGTATCGCTTGCGGTCTTGAAGTACGCGCACGAGTAGACCATGCGCTCGTCGAGCCACATCTGATAGAACGCGTTCGAGACATCGTAATGATGCTGGATGTTGGCCTTGTTGCCGCGCGCGGTGTGCCACCAGTGCGTGAGCCGCGCCGTAGCGCGGTCGCGGCCGTGCACGACCGTGCCGACCAGCGCCTCGGCGACGCCCAGTACGCGCCGGGCCTCGCCGGTGAAATCCAGGTCATTGTGAACGTAGGCGCGCGCGAGCCTGCCGAGCTCGGGCGAGGCGAGCGCCCGCAGTCCATTCCAGGTTCGGGCGTAGATATTGATTTCGGGCGTCTCGGACAGCGTGACGCGACCGCCATCCGGGAGGACCAGCGCGACCGGGATATCACGGCCGCCATAACGACTGGCGATGAGTTTCTGCAGCGGCTGTTTCATGCTCGAAATGGACGCGAGAACCGTGCCGGGAACCGAAAGGTAATTCTAACAGCGTCGCCCGCCGGCCGACAGCGGCATCCAGCCCTGTACTTTGACACCGCTCAACCCCGACTCTAAGATGCCTGCGCTGACTTTCGCGCCGGCGAGCAGCCGCCTGCGCCGCATCGACGATTCCCCGATGTCCATCCCGCGCCCGCCGTCCGTCCATCCCGAGCGGCGATTCCGCGACGCGATGGCGCAGTTCGCCACCGGCGTGACCATCATTGCGGCGCCTCTGCGACCCGCCGAATTCGTCGGTTTCACCGCGAACTCCTTCAATTCGGTATCGCTGGACCCGCCGTTGATCGTCTGGAGCCTGGCGCGCCATTCGCGCAGCCTCGCGGCCTTCGAAAGCGCCCCGCGCTACGCGGTCAGCGTGCTCGCCCGGGACCAGGTCGAACTCGCGCGCCGGTTTTCGCGCCCGCACGCCGACCGTTTCGCCGGCGTCGAGTTCCGCCTGGGCGCCGCCGGCGCGCCGCTGATCGAAGGTGCGGTCGCCTGGCTCGAATGCCGGCACTACGCGCTGCATCCGGCGGGCGACCACATGCTGTTCATCGGCGAAGTCGAGGGCTGCGCGTTTCGAGCCGCGCCGCCGCTTGTCTGGCACGGCGGAAAATACCTGGTGGCCGCGGACTAGCTCGTGCCTCGACTTCCGCTGCGTTGCAACCGCAAATCGCCGCGGCGCGCTATCCCGCCTTGCTCGACTGGAAGAGCGCGTACACCTTCTTGAACACCGGCCCCGGTTTGCCACCGCCGAAAGGCCGTCCGTCGAGCGCGGTCACGGCGAGCACTTCCTTGGTCGAGGAAGACAGCCACATTTCGTCGGCCGCGAGCGTCTCGTCCTTGGCCACCGGACGCATCTCGATCGCCAGGCCGCCTTTGCGCGCCAGCTCGAATGCGGCATCGTAGGTGATCCCCGGAAGGATCTGGTTGTCCTTCGGCGGAGCGACGATGACGCCGTCGCGAACTATGAGCACGTTCGATGCCGACGCTTCGGTCAGAAAGCCGTTGCGAAAGAGCACGGTCTCGGTCGCGCCGGCATCGACCGCGAGCTGGCGCGCGAGCACATTGCCCAGCAACGAGATCGTCTTGAGATCGCAATGCAGCCATCGCTCGTCGACTGCGGTAATCACCGCGACGCCACGCTCGACCTGCTCGCGCGACGGCAGCGCGAGCGGATTGCTCATCATGAAAACCGTCGGCGCAACGCCGGCGGGAAACGCATGGTCGCGCTTGGCAACGCCGCGCGTGATCTGGAAGTAGACGCCCTGGTCGGCGAACGGCATTCGCCCGATCAGCTCACCGATGATCGCTTCCCACTCGGCGTCGGAATGAGGATTGCGGAGCCGGATGCCGTCGAGACTACGCTGCAGGCGGGCCAGATGTTGCGGCAGGCGATACGGCCGGCGGCCATACACCGGCACCAGCTCGTAAACGCCGTCGCCGTAGATAAAGCCCCGATCGAGCACTGAAACCTTGGCTTCTTCGAGCGCGAGAAACTGGCCGTTGAGATAGACGGTCACGAATGTCCTTTCGATGCGGAGAATGGAAATCGCGTCATTTGAACCACAGCCGCACCGTGTCCCATGCGCGCCCGAACAGGCTCGCGGGCGCTACGTCGGCGAGCGCTAGCAACGGATAAGCATCGACCGGCTTGCCGTCGAGCGTGACCTTGACCGTTCCCACCTTCTGTCCCTTAAGCACCGGCGCGACCAGCGGTTCGACTGCTTCCAGCGACAGCTTGAGATTCTGCGCCTGCCCCTTCGGCAGCGTGACATAGCGGTCGATGACGAAACCGGCAGGCACCGTGCGCTCGGCGCCTTTCCAGACGCGCAGCGAACTGACCGGCTGTCCGCTCTGGTAGAGCTGCACCGAATCGTAGAACTGGAATCCGTAGTTCAACAGCTTCTGTGCTTCGATCGCCCGCGCCGACTCCGATGCGGCCCCGAGGACGACCGACAGCAGCCGCCGCTGTCCGCGTTTGGCCGACGCGATCAGACAGAAGCCGGCGGCATCGGTGTTGCCGGTCTTCATCCCATCGACGTACGGGTCGGTCCACAGCAGACGGTTGCGATTCGGCTGGGTGATGTTGTTGTAGCGGTACTCCTTGATCGAATACAGCGGGTAGTACTCCGGAAAATCGCGGATCAGCGCCGCAGCGAGCAGGGCGAGATCGTTCGCTGTCGACGTTTCCTGCGGCGCGGGCAGGCCGGTCGCGTTGACGAAGCGCGTGTTCTTCATGCCCAGCCGCGCAGCCTCGCGATTCATCCGCTCGACGAACGCGTCCTCTGATCCGGCAACGGTTTCGGCGAGTGCGATGCTCGCATCGTTGCCCGATTGCACGATCACGCCGCGCAGCAACTCGTCGACGGTCACCGCCTTTTTCGGCTCGATGAACATGCGCGATCCCTCGGCGCGCCAGGCCTTCTCCGACACGTTGACCATCTGTGAAGGGGTGAGCTCCTTGTCCTTCAGCGCCCGGAAGACGAGGTACGCCGTCATGAGCTTGGTCAGCGACGCGGGCTCACGCGGCGCGTCGGCATTGTCCGCCGCCAGCGTCTGGCCGCTCACCAGGTCGGCCAGCAGGTACGCCTTGGCCGCGATCGAAGGCGGCGCAACGGCGGCGGGAAGGACGTTCTGAGCGATCGCCGGAGCGGCTAGAATGGCAAGCGCGAAGGACAGCAGGCGTCGATATCGGGGAGACATGGAGAAAAGCGTGCGTGCAGTCGCGCATTATAACGCGGCGCCTTGGATGGGCTCGCGCGCCAGTCCGCCTTGCGCTCCAATCGAGTCGATGACAATACGCCAGGGCAGCGCGATGCGTTCGACCGCGAGACTTGTTCTTGCCGCTGCCGTGGCGTTCGTTATCGGCGCTTGCGCGACGCCGCAGACGCCGCGCCGCGCAACGGATGCGGGGCGCGAATCGGTCGCGGCATCCGAGCGCGCGTTTGCGAGGCAGTCGGTCGAGCACGGCATGCGCGCCGCGTTCCTCGAATATTTTGCCGACGACGGGATCAACTTCGCGCCCGGCCCGGGCAATACCCGGGAGCGTTTTCGCGCCCGACCTGACGCAATCGAGCCGTTCGTGCTCGACTGGCATCCGGCGATCACGGCAGTCGCGCGTGCCGGCGATCTCGGATTCACCACCGGTCCCTTCACGATCACCGGGCGCGCGCCCGCAGTGCGCGAACCTGCGCAGGGCGTATTCCTTTCGGTGTGGCGCCGCCAGGCGGATGGCAACTGGCGGGTCATCGTCGACGGCGGCGTATCGACGAACGCCCCGGTGCCCGACGCGGCTTTCGGCGAGGACCCGCAACCGCTTTCGCCGATTGCGAACGCAGCGGAGTCCGCCGGGCAAAAGGCCTTGTTCGATCTCGAAGCGCGGCCGCTGTTCGGCGAGCGCGGCCGGCGCGAACGGCTATGCAGCGCTGCTTGCCGACGATGCGCGGCTTATCATCGGTCCGACACCGCCTCGGCTGGGCCGCGACGCGATACTCGCGCAAATAGCGGAGCGGCAGCTCCGGTTTCGATGGGAGACGCTGGCCGCCGGTGTCTCGCGCTCGGACGATCTAGGCTTCAGCTACGGCCGCCTGCATCTGCTCGATGCGGCCGGCAAACCGGCCGGCCACTACGTCCACGTGTGGATGCGCGATCGAGGCGGGCGCTGGCGCATCGTCGCCGAGCTGATGCTGCTGCCGGATCCGGCCGGCTAGTCCGCATGCCGGCCACGAAACGCGTCGTTAGGGGACGACGAGCCGCCGTCGATCGATCTCGGTGCGCACGCCGTCGACGTTGACGACGACCGTCCGCACGCCGACGCTACCTTCGGCGAGCGCCTCTCGCGGAAGGCTTACGACGAACCCCGGCAGCGCGACATCGGGATAGGTCGGAAAATACAAGGCCAGCGGCTCACCCCGCGCTCCGGCATACGGCCGTCCGTAATCGGCGCGGTAGACCTCGCCCTTGTCGGTGATCAGTTCGACGCGAGCGACGCCGCGCGGGTCCAGCGCCCAGCCGACGAATTCGATCGCGTCGTACGGCACCTGGTTTTGCTTCGGACGATCGACGATGCCGGTCGCGAGCGGCGTCGCGGCGATCGCTCCGCGCAACACGACGATGCCGATCGCGGCGATGGCGAGCGCCGCCGCCACGACGCCGAGGGTTGCCGGCGCCGCGGACGCGGTCCCGCCGCGGCGGCCCGGCGTCATCAATGGCGCGAGCAAGGCGCCGGTGACGATCAGCAGCATCGCGGACAGGCACGGCGCCGCCAGTTGAGCGTGGCGCGGAACCTCGACATAACCGTCACCGAGGATGGAGGTCAGTATCGCGTACCACGCGGTCGCCGTCAGCGCGCAGATGACCAGCGCGAAAGGCGCCAGTCGCCGGCGGATCGATGCCAGAAGCGTCGCGCCTGCGCTCGCGATCAGCAACGCTAGCGATGCACCCAGGACCAACGCGAATGCCGGACGCGGCAGCGCGGTGACCGCGGGCGCGAGGCTCGTCGCACCCGGACCGGCGACGGCGCGCACTGCGTCGCTGCCGGCGAAATCGCGGCCTTCGACCTTGCCCAGGTAACCCAGACGCCAATCCTGCAGCTGCGGCAGGCCGCGCAACACCGCCCGCGCGATCGTCGCGGGTTCGGCGACCGCCAGCGCGGCCAGCGCGCGCCGCGGCATTGCGAGCGCCTCGGGACAACTCGCGGCAAGCGATTCGCCCATGGTTTCGTACCAGCTGGCTCCCGACGACTGCAGGCAGCGATGAGGCAGTCCGAGACGCTCCGCCGTGCGCGCCTGATCCTGCGAGGCGGGAAGAATGGCGCCCAGCACGACGTCGGCGTTGTTGGCCGCGGTGATCGTCGCCGGCCGGCCGATCATCGCCGTCTGCGCGAGTGCGATCGCGGCCACCCAAAAGGCCAACCCCAGCGCGGCGCGGCGTGCCGGTCGCCACAGAGAAATCAGCACCGGCAGCGCAAGCACGGCCGGCAGCAACAAATGCTGCTGCCGCGACAGGCCCAGCACGGCGAGGCTGCAGGCGAAGCCCAAGAGGGCCCAACGCGAGGGAGGCGCCGAGGCCGGCTCCCGGGCGACGAGCACCGGCAGCAGCCCGATCGAGGCGTAAGCGCCGAGCAAAGCGCCGAACTCGGTGTAGAGCGTGTTGAGCCACAGCGTCGTCATCGGATCGGCAAGCACGATGGCGAACACCGCCGCGTGCGCGAGAGCCCAGGCCGGCCGGCGCTTCAGCGCCGCGTCGAGTCCAAGCGCCAAGAGGATCAGAACCGCGCCCTTGACCGCACCGACAATGCGCAGATCGGCCGCGCCGGCGCGGGGGGCGATCGCGAGCGCTATCGCGACAAAGGCGAGCTCGCTGCTGCGGTAGCACTCCGCCGGTCTTGGCTCGCCGCGAACGTACCGTGCGATCGGTGCCTGCGGATGCGCCTCATATCGCGCCGGCTCGGGCAGATCGGGCCAGAGTCCGAAGCAGGCCGAGGTCCGTCCCATGTCGTACTGGTTGGCATAGCCCAGCATCGGCGATGCACCGACGACGACCGCGATGCGCCAGGCGCCCAGCGCGAGCAGCAGCAGCGCCGCAAACCGCGCCACGGCGCGCGAGCGCTCAGGCATCATATGGCGGGATCGTGAGGTACTGGTGCGGCGCGGCGCGCATGCGAGCGGGCGAAGTCGAGCCTTCAGGGCGCGGGCGGCGAAGAGAGACGATTATGCATTATTGGCAGCTACTGCGGCCGCAGCAATGGATCAAGAATGCATTCGTCTGGGCCGGCTTCCTATTCGCCCGCGCCTGGCACGACACCGCGCTGGCGCAACAGGTCGCTCTCGCGTTTATCGCATTCTGTCTGTTGGCGAGCGCGGTCTACATCGGCAACGACTGGCTCGATCGCGACGCCGATCGTGCGCATCCGACCAAGCGCCGGCGGCCGCTCGCCAGCGGACGGATCGGCGGCGCGGCGGCCGGATCACTCGCCATCGTCCTGGCGATCGCCGCATTGGCGCTGGGTGCCAGCGTGGGCTCCGGGCTCTTCGCGGTTCTGCTGGCCTACCTGGCGTTGAACGCCGCGTACTCGATGCTGTTGAAGCGCATCGTCATCGTCGACGTCTTTGCGCTCTCGTTAGGTTTCCTTCTGCGCATCCTGGCCGGAACCGTCGGCGTGGGCATCGCCCCGTCGCCCTGGCTCTTGATGTGCGGGCTGATGCTGACCCTGCTGCTCGGCTTCGGCAAGCGGCGCGCCGAGCAGCCGGGCGTCGACGCGCCGGCCGGCCGCGCAGTGCTCGCCGAGTACTCTCCCGCGCTGCTCGACCGGCTGATCGTCGTGTGCGTCAGCGGCACGTTGATCGCGTACAGCCTCTATACGATCAGCCCGCAGACGATCGCGCTGCACGGCAGCGCGGACCTGGTCTACACGGTGCCGATCGTCACCTATGCGCTGTTCCGCTATCTGTACTTGCTGGGCGAGGGCCGCGCGGCCGAGGATCCGAGCGGGCTATTCGCCGGCGATCACCATCTACAGGTGACCGCGCTCGCGTGGCTGGTCGCGGTGATCTGGATCCTGCACTAGGCGAGCGCCCGAGCGGGCGCGTCGCACGTCAATAGCCGACGAAATCGAAGTCGATGTCGGGCTTGCGACCCGACACCAGGTCCGCGATCGCCTTGCCCGAACCTGCAGCCATGGTCCAGCCCAGCGTACCGTGGCCGGTATTGAGATACAGATTGGGGTAGCGGGTCCTGCCGATCAGCGGAACGTTCGACGGTGTCGCGGGCCTTAAGCCCGTCCAGTATTCGGCGAGCGAAGGGTCGATCGCGGCACCGAACCATTCGCTCGCGCGGCGCGTCAGTGCTTCGCAGCGTACGGTATTCAAGTCGAGATTGTAGCCGGAGAGTTCCGCGGTCCCGGCGACGCGCAGCCTGTTACCCAGGCGCGTGATCACGATTTTCTTGGCATCGTCGGTCACGCTGACCGAGGGCGCCGCGGCGGGATTGACGATCGGCAGCGTCGCGGAATAACCCTTGGCGGGATAAACGGGCACGTAGATGCCCAGTGGCGCCAAAAGCCGCGGCGTGTAGCTCGACAGGCAGGCGACGTATGCGTCGGCCGTGAGCAACTCCCGGCGCGGCTGGCCGCTGCCGGTCGCAACGTGGGTGACCACGCCGGCGACGGCGCCGCCGGCGATATCGAACGAATCGATCGTCACGCCGAATTTGAAGACGACGCCGCGCGCGAATGAGCGGGCAGCAAGTCCCTGCGTGAACTTGCGGGCATCGCCGCTTTCGTCGCTCGCCGTGTAGGTGCCACCGACAATCCAGTCGCGCCTTGGCTCGAGCGCCGGCTCGATTGCGACGCACTCGGCGGCGCTTTTCACCTCGCGCGCGATGCCGTAGCTGCGCACCAGCTCCGCTGCCGCTGCGGCCTCGTCGTAGCCGGCGCGGTCGGTGTAGATCTGCAGGATGCCGCGCTGCAGGTCGTCGTAGGCGAGCAGCGTCGCTGCGCGCAGCTCGCGCAGCATTTCGCCCGAATACTTGCTGATCGCGAGTATCTGCAGCATGTTGCGGCGCGTCCGCGAGGGCAGGCATTCGAGCAGGAATTGCGCTCCCCAGCGCCATTGCTGCCAGTCCAGCCGCGGCCGAAACAGCAGCGGCGCGTCGGGCTGGCCGAGCCATTTCAGAATCTTCCACGGCGCCGCAGGAGTGGCCCACGGCTCCACGTGCGAAACCGAGATCTGGCCGCCGTTGGCGAACGAGGTTTCCAGAGCGGCGGCGCGCTCCCTGTCGATCACCGTGACCTCGTGACCCTGCTCGCGCAAATACCAGGCGGACGTCGTGCCGACGACGCCGGCGCCGAGAACGAGAACCCTCACGCCGCAGCCATCAGGCGTAATCCGCGACAGGGACGCAGGTGCAAAACAGATTGCGGTCGCCGTAGACGTTGTCGGCACGCGCGACCGGTGGCCAGTACTTGTGCTCCTTGAGACCCGGCACCGGGTAGGCCGCCTGCTCGCGCCCGTACGGATGCGTCCAGTCGGCGGCGAGCAGCGCCGCAGCCGTATGCGGCGCGTTCTTGAGCACGTTGTCGTGGCGATCCATCCGGCCCTCCTCGATCGCACGGATTTCCTCGCGTATGGCGATCATCGCCTCGATAAAGCGGTCGATCTCGGCCAGGGGTTCGCTTTCGGTGGGCTCGATCATCAGCGTGCCGGCGACTGGAAAGCTCATCGTCGGTGCGTGGAACCCGTAGTCGATCAGCCGCTTGGCGACGTCGTCGACCGTGACCTCGCTCTTGTCCTTCAGCGGACGAAGATCGATGATGCATTCGTGCGCGACCAGACCGCCCGGTCCCGAATACAGCACGGGGTAATGCGGCGCGAGTCGCTTCGCGATGTAGTTCGCCGCCAGGATCGCCGACTCGGTCGCGGCCCTCAAGCCGTCGCCGCCCATCATCGCGATGTACATCCACGATATCGGCAGGATGCTCGCGCTGCCGTACGGTGCCGCCGACACGGGCCCGATGCGCTCCGCACCCGTGTCGACGCTGCCCTGCAAGGTCCGGTGGCCGGGCAGGAAGCGCGCCAGGTGCGCCGCGACCGCCACCGGGCCGACCCCGGGTCCGCCGCCGCCGTGCGGGATGCAGAACGTCTTGTGCAGATTCAGATGCGAGACGTCGGCGCCGAATTCGCCGGGGGCGGCCAGTCCCACCAATGCGTTGAGATTGGCCCCGTCGACGTACACCTGGCCGCCGTTGGCATGCACGATGTCGCAGATTTCGCGGATGCCCGCCTCGAATACGCCGTGCGTCGACGGGTAGGTCACCATGACGGCGGCCAGGTCGTCGCGCTGCGCGGCGGCCTTGGCTTTGAGGTCGGCCAGATCGACGTTGCCCTCCCGGTCGCAGGCGACCACGACGACCCGCATGCCGGCCATCTGCGCCGAGGCTGGGTTGGTGCCGTGCGCCGACGCCGGAATCAGGCAGACGTCGCGATGCCCTTCGCCGCGTGCGGCGTGGTACGCCTTGATGACCAGCAGTCCCGCGTACTCGCCCTGCGACCCGGCGTTGGGCTGCAGCGAGGCCGCCGCGTATCCGGTGACCGCGCAGAGCATGCGCTCGAGCCCGGCTATCATCTCGCGATAGCCTACCGTCTGGTTGGCCGGCGCGAACGGATGCATGTGCGCGAATTCGCGCCAGGTCACCGGGATCATTTCAAGCGTCGCGTTGAGCTTCATCGTGCACGAGCCCAACGGGATCATCGCGCGATCGAGCGCGATGTCCTTGTCCGCCAGGCGGCGCAGATAGCGCAGCATCGCTGTCTCGGAGTGATAGCGGTTGAACGTCGGGTGGGTGAGGAACGGCGTCGTGCGGCAGAGGTCTGGCGGAAACGCCTCCGCGATCGCAGGTTCGATCGCGTCGAAATCGGGCAGTGCAGCGCCCTCGGGCGCAAAGATCGTCCACAAGAGCCGCACCCGGTCGCGCGTGGTCGTTTCGTCCAGCGACACGCCGACGTGCGCGGCGTCGATCCGGCGCAGATTGACGTGCGCCGACGTGGCGAGCTCGTGAATCGCGCTTGTGCGCGCGCCGGTGGCGACGGTCAGCGTGTCGAAAAAGCTGTCGTTGGCGAAGCCGAGGCCGAGTTGTGCAAGGCCTGCCCGCAGGATTCCGGTGAGGCGGTGCACGCGTGCGGCGATCGTCGACAGGCCCTGCGGCCCGTGATAGACGGCGTACATGCTGGCAATCACCGCGAGCAGCACCTGCGCGGTGCAGATGTTCGACGTGGCTTTTTCGCGCCTGATGTGCTGTTCGCGCGTTTGCAGCGCCAGTCGGTACGCCGGATCGCCGTTGGCGTCGACGCTGACACCGACCAGCCTTCCCGGCAGACTGCGCTTGAATTCGTCGCGTGTGGCGAGGAAAGCGGCGTGCGGACCGCCGAAGCCCATCGGGACGCCGAAGCGCTGGCTCGAGCCGACGACGACGTCGGCTCCCCATTCGCCGGGAGGCGTCAGCACTGTCAATGCGAGCAAGTCCGTCGCGACGATGACCAGGACGCCTTTCGCGTGCAGCTTGGCGCTCAAGTCGCGATAGTCGCGCACGTCGCCGTCCGCTCCGGGGTATTGCAGCAGGACCGCGAAGCAGTCCGCGCTCGCGGCCGCATCGGCCGGTCCGACGGCGACGGTGATGCCGAGCGGCTTGGCCCTGGTCCGCACGACATCGATCGTCTGTGGCAGCACGTCAGCCGCGACGTATATCGTCTTGTCCGACCGCTGGCTTACGCGCCGGCATAGCGCCACGCCTTCCGCGGCGGCGGTGGCCTCGTCCAGCATCGAGGCATTGGCGATGGCCATGGCGGAAAGGTCGCAGATCATCGTCTGGAAATTGACCAGCGCCTCGAGCCGCCCCTGCGAGATCTCCGGCTGGTACGGGGTGTACGCGGTGTACCACGCGGGGTTCTCGAGGACGTTGCGCAGTATCACGCCCGGCGTATAAGTGCCGTAGTAGCCCTGGCCGATGTACGACGTGTAGACGCGATTCTTCGCCGCCAGGCCGCGCAGCTCCTCGAGCGCTTCTTCCTCGCCTTTCGCTGCCGGCAGCGCGAGCGCCTTGCGGCTTCGTATCGCCGACGGGACGATCGCGTCGATCAACGCGCTTCGCGTGGCGAATCCGAGCGCGCGCAGCATCGCCGCCTGGTCGGCTTCGTCGGTGCCGATGTGCCGGTCGACGAAGCCGCGATGCTGCTCGAGCTCGCGCAAGCCGCGGCGCGATCGCGCGCCCGGCACCGGATTGAGTTCGTTCATTTGCATCGCTTGATCCTCCGGCGCGCGGCGTCGATCAGGATTCGCCGACCGCGGCAATGTAGCCCGCTGCGTCGAGCAGCTTCGCCGCGTCGGCCGGATCGGCGGGCTTCAGACGGTAGAGCCAGTTGCCGTAGGCATCGGCGTTGATCTTTTCCGGCGCGGCGACGACCGCGTCGTTGACCGCGAGCACGACACCCGCGACCGGCGCGTAGACGTCGGAAGCCGCCTTGACCGATTCCACCACGGCGCAGGCTTCGCCGGCCTTGAGCGCTCTGCCGACCGCGGGCAGCTCGATGAAAACGAGATCGCCCAGCGCTTGCTGCGCATGGTCGGTGATGCCGGTGCTAAGCGTACCGTCCGCTTCGCTGCGGACCCATTCGTGACTTGCGGTGTACTTGAGATCGGCAGGTACGTTCATCGGATAAGGCTCCATGCCAGGGTGGCGAATCGGTGTTGGGGCTGGGACATCGGTGGCCGGCTCAGCCGATGAGGCTCTTGCCGTTGCGCACGAACGGCGGCTTGACGACGCGCGCGGCAAGCAACTTGCCGCGAACCTCGACGTGCACGACATCGCCCGGCGAGATGCCGGCCGGCAAGCGGGCGAGCGCGATCGACCGGGCCAAAGTCGGGGCGTAGCTGCCGCTGGTCACTTCGCCGTCGCCGCGCGCGGTCCTTACGTGCTGATGGCTGCGCAGTATGCCGCCCTGGTCCTGCAACACCAGGCCCGCGAACTGCCGCGAAGGATGCGCCGCGAGCAGCGCCGCCTTGCCGACGAAGTCGCGCGGACTGGCCAGGTCGACGGTCCACGCGAGGCCGGATTCCAGTGGATTGACCGCCTCGTCCATGTCCTGTCCGTACAGGTTCATTCCCGCTTCGAGGCGAAGCGTGTCTCGCGCGCCCAGCCCGCAGGGCTTTACCCCGCCCACCTCAAGCGCATGCCAGAAGTCGGCGGCGCGAGGCGCCGGCAGCGTGATTTCGAAGCCGTCTTCGCCGGTGTAGCCGGTGCGAGCCAGAAAATAGTCGCCGACTTGAACGGCGTTGAACGGTTTGAGCGACTCGCTCGCCGCCCGCGCTTGAGGCAGCACCGCCCAGACGCGCTCGCGCGCCTGCGGCCCTTGCACCGCGATCATCGCGAGATCACGGCGCGGAGTGAGCTTGAGCTCGCGCCCGCGCTCCGCGACGAGCGCGCCGAGCCAAGCCAGGTCCTTGTCGGCCGTCCCGGCGTTGACGACCAGCCGGAACCAGTCTTCACGCAGGAAATAAACGATCAGATCGTCGAGCACGCCGCCGTCGGGGCGCAGCAAGCAGGAGTAAAGCGCCTTGCCCGGGACGGTCAGCTTGTCGACGTTGTTGGCGAGCGCATAGCGCAGGAAATCGCGCACTCCCCGTTCGTTGCCGCCCGGCTCGCGCGGCTCGAGGTCGACCGCAAGCATGTGCGAGACGTCGAACATGCCCGCCGCACGGCGCACTGCGTGGTGCTCGTCGATCTGGGAGCCGTAGTGGACCGGCATGTCCCAGCCGCCGAAGTCGACCATCCTGGCGCCGGCGGCGCGATGGACGGCATGCAACGGGGTTTGCTTGAGCAACGCGCCTCCCAGGAAGCAAAAAGGGCGAGGCCGTGATTTTCGGCTTCGCCCCGTCTGTCCTTTTACCTGAGAGATTGCAGCTGCGCCCAGAAGCGCAGCCGGTGCCCCTTCGGTGGGCCGCGCCATCGTACTCGCGCGACCGCTCTCCAGAATGACTTACGGCTCGCGCAGTCCTTTTGCCTGAGCGATCGCGGGAGTTACGCCTTCGGCGGCAGCCGATCCTTGATTGCGGCTGCCCTCTCCTGCACGAGCGCGCCAAGCTTACCGGCCGCGTCGGCGCCTGTCAAAAGCACGACCGCGCGCCCTGGACGCCGGTGTCGGCGCTTACTTCTTCAGGGTCAGAATCCAGCTGACCAGATTCTTGATGTCCGCGTCGCTGACTTGCGTGTTCGGCGGCATGGGAATCGGCCCCCAGACGCCGCTGCCGCCCTTCTTCACTTTGTCGGCGAGCTTGGTCATCGCGTCCTTGTCGCCCTTGTATTTGGCGGCGACGTCCTGATAGGCGGGACCGACGACTTTCTTGTCGATCGCATGGCAGGCGGCACAACCGTCTTTTTGCATCAGCGCGAGTGCCGCAGCGTTGTCCAGCGCGGCGTGCGCATTGCCGGCGGCAAGCAAAACCGCGGCGAGCATGATTCCGTGGCGTTTCATTTTATCTCCGTTGCAGTGGGGGCAATCGGGCGTCATGGTACCGGAACGCCGTCCGCGCCGCCAACCGCGGTCCTTTCACGAGTCGAGCACCGCGTCCAGGTCGGCCAGCGCGTGCAGCGGCGGCAAACACACGGCACCGCGGCAAAGCCATGCGGTCACCGGCCCGGCTGCGGCGTCGTGCGGCTTGGCCAGTGCACCCGGCAAGCCTTGCTGCTGCGAGAGGTTGAGCGTATGCAGCGAGGGGCGATAGCGCCGTTCGACGCCGCGCTGCCATGACAGGCAAGCGGCCGGGCCGCCGCGCAGCAGCAGCATCGCCGGCGGCTCGAGGCAGTCTTCGAGAGCGATCAGCAGCGAGGAAAAGCCGCCGGGCCGCGCGGCAAGCTCGCGTCCGAATGCGCGCACCGTTCGCTCGGCACTGTCCAGGTAGCGCGGCTCCGACAGCCAGTGACCCAGCGCGATCAGGGCTTGCGCCGCGATGCCGTTGCCGGACGGTGTCGCATTGTCGTGTCCCGGCTTCGGCCGCAGCAGCAGCCTCTCGTGGTCGTCGCTGGTGAAAAAGAACCCGCCGCCGGCGCGATCCTCGAAGCGGGCGAGCAAGGCATCGGCAATCTCAATCGCCCAGGCCAAATCTTGCGCACGAAACGCGGTTTGCAACAGTTCGATCAACGCCGCCAGCAGAAAGGCGTGATCGTCGAGGTACGCGTTCAGGTGTGCGCGGCCGTCCTTGTATGTCGCGAGGAGCCGCCCATCACGCCACATTGCGCGGCGAATGAAGTCGGCCGCCTGCTGTGCGTCGGAGAGCCAGGAAGGCTCGTCGAACACGCGCGATGCGCGCGCCAGCGCCCCGATCATCAGCGCGTTCCACGAGCACAGGAGTTTGTCGTCGCGGCCCGGGCGAACGCGTCTTGCCCGCGCCGCAAGCAGCTTGCCTCGCGCAGCTTCGAGGCGGACCCGCACCTCGGGCGGCGGCAACGAGAGCTCGCGGGCAACCTGATCGAGCGGCGTCGTGACTCGCAGGTGCCATGCCGTGTGCTCGAAGTTCGGTGCCCGGTCGAGCCCCCAGTGCCGCGCGGCGACCGCGTATTCCTCCGCATCGAGCGCCGCCTTCACCTGGTCGGGCGTCCATACGTAGAACTTGCCTTCCTCGTGCTCGCTGTCGGCATCGAGACTTGAGTAGAAACCTCCGTCGGGCGAGCGCATCTCCGACTCGAGCCACGCGACGATCCCGCGCGCGGTTTTCTCGAATGCGGGGTCGCCGGTGGCGCGCCACGCATCGGCGTAGAGCGCGAGCAGCGCGGCATTGTCGTAGAGCATTTTCTCGAAGTGCGGAATCGTCCATTCGCCGTCGACGCTGTAGCGAGAGAATCCGCCGGCGAGCTGGTCGTGAATGCCGCCTTCGGCCATGCGCGCGAGCGTGACGCGGACGATCCGCAAAGCGTGCTCGTCGTGGGTTGCAGCGTAGCGACGCAGGCAGAAATCCAGCTCCGCCGCGTGCGGAAACTTCGGTGCCTGCCCGAAGCCGCCATCTACCGGATCGAACGATTGGACGAGCGATGCGTAGGCGACGGCGGGCGCCGTCGCCGGCAGCGCCGCCGCGCCGTCGGCAGGCTCGGGCACCGTCAGCGCGAGCGCGGCCTTGAGCCGTTCGTTCTGCTCGGCAATCGCTTCGCCCTGCTCGCGGTAAGCGCGGGCGATCTGAGGCAGCAGGTCGGCGAAGCCGGTCAAACCGTAGCGCGAGGTCTTCGGGAAATACGTGCCGCCGAAAAAAGGCTCCTGCTGCGGCGTCAGGAACATCGTCAGCGGCCAGCCGCCGCTCCTGCGCGAGAGCATCGCATGCGCGGCCTGGTAGATCTGGTCGAGGTCGGGCCGCTCCTCCCGATCGACCTTAACGTTGACAAAAAGATCGTTCATCAGCCCCGCCACTTGCGCATCCTCGAACGATTCGTGCGCCATGACGTGGCACCAATGGCAGGCCGAATAACCGATCGACAGCAGGAGCGGCTTGTTCTCGCGCCTTGCCCGGGCGAGCGCCTCCTCGCCCCACGGATACCAATCGACCGGGTTGTTCGCGTGCTGCTGCAGATAGGGGCTCGTTTCCCCCGCGAGACGATTGGGCATATCGACGCCAGGGCCGCACCCGGCCCGCGGTCTAGGGCGAGATTTCGTCGAACGCGACGCGCTCGAAATCGGCGCCGCGCTGCAGGAGGCGGGTCAGGCGGAATCGCCGCTCGGGCCCGGAGGCGAGGGTACGAAAGACGCGGCTGGCATTGAACGTGCGCGGCGGTACGAGCATCGCCGGCTTCTCATCGGGCGTGGCGCCGAGGATGACCGTTGGTATCGGCGCCTCTTCGACCAGCATCGTCGTCAGCGCGCGGACCGCGATCGCGGTCGGCGCGCCGGACCATAGCTTGATTCCCAGCGTCAGCTCACCCACGGCCGTCGAGCGCAACGCGCATGACATGGCCGCAGCGCAAGCGCTCGTCGTCGCGGACGATGACCAGCTGGTCGAGATGCCACCGGTATTGACCGACAGCAGGGCGATGCAGCGTCGCCGCCGACCATTCGTAATTTCCCTGCCAGCGTTCCCACGCCCATGAGCGCTCGGCTTCGTCCTTGTTGCGATCGTAGTCGGTAAGCGCGCCCAGCGTGGCCAGATGCTGCGTTCCCTGATACGAAAGGTGGCCGACCAGGTCCTTGCTGTTGAAGGTCCGTCCCGAGACACGAAAGTAAGCGGCGCCGAGGCCGCCGGCGCAAAGCTCGAGGCCCGTCTGCGATTCACTGCCCGCGCCGCGCTTGAGGGGCAGCGCGTACCAGTGGGCGTCCAGGTGCGATAGAAGTGCGGTGCAGGCGTCGACCGCAACATCGTGTCCCAGCTGCAGTTCGGCGGGATTGGCGCCGATCGACAGCCGCTTCAGGCGACCGCGTACGCTCGCGGCGAGCTTCGCCGGATAGCAATAGCGTGTCGACTGGCTGCCATGGCGGGGCGCGGCGGCATGGAGCATCGCGCCGCCAGGACCGTCTATGTCGACGGTGATCACCGGACCTTCGGTTTCGCGCTGCTGCGCGTACGGAAAGATCTTGCGCGCCCACATCGCCAGCCAGCGGTCAGTCAGCTCGATCTGGCGCACGGTCATGCTGCATGGGTCGGCCAGATCGAGCAGCAGCGCGTGCGCGTAAGTCGAGTAACAGGACAGCCCCAGGGCGTTGGGCATCAGATCATCGGACACCGCCGAGACGGCGCACTCGAGGATCTCGGCCAGCCGGAAGTAGGCGTGCAACTCCTGCCAGACGGCGGCGCCCGGCGTACGGCGGGCGAGGCCGTGCACGAGGATAAGTTGCTTGCCGACCCAAAGCCCGCGCTGCAGTACCTTGGCCTTGACGCCTTGCAGCTCGGCGTCGCCCTCCAGCAGCGGCTTGAGACAAGCCGAGTACTGGGCCCACAAAGCCTGCCACAGCGCGAGCGCCTGGTCGGCGGCCTCTTGCTCGCGCGGCGCGGAGGGCTGTGGCTTGCCGGCGTAACGGCGCGCGAGCTCGGTATGCAGAAAGCTCACGGGCTCGCGCATCAGCTCGGCGATGCGGCCGCGCTCGCGCGGCGCGAATTCGGCTTCGCCGACGCGCCGCAGCTGGTCGAGTATCTCTTCGTAGTGCCGCTGGATATTGGTCAGCGGCAGACCGCGCAGCCACGCCGCGCACCCGTCCGCGTCGGCGAAAGCGAGCGAGCCGGGCGGGATCCGGCTCGGTGTCTGCGCAAGCGTGATTTGGTTGGTCACCATGACACCGCCATATTCGGGTCTTTATAGCACAACTGCCCCGGCGGACGGGCAGCGGGCCGCCGCACGGCGGCCGCAGGTCCTGGGAGCGTGAATAGTCGGGTTTTCGGCTGCGCAATCTGCCGGCGCGCCCGACCGTCCGAGGCGGTCAGACTGTGGTCAACAGATGGAGGCAATCGACCGATCAACGGCCCGCGACCCATCCCGCAAACGGAGACGACCATGAACGCCAACTATGCAATGACCCCGCTCCGGCACCCGCGAGCGCCCCGCCAGTCGCTACTGCACGGACTCACACTGCTGCGGCCGGCCGTCCGGCGACCGAGGGGAGAATTCCATCGCGACGCGCCTTCGCGCCGCCACCGCTTGCCTCCAACCCGCGCTGCGCGATCGTCGCGCAGTCGCGGGGTCTTTTTGGCACCCAGCAAGCGCATGCTCTCCGTTGCCGTGGCGGCGGCCGCGCTGTTCGCACTGGCGGCGATGCTGGGCACCGCCAGAGTGATCGATAGCCCGACGTTCAACGCGAACGCAGGGCCGCCCCTGGTCGCCTCCGCTTCGCTCGCGCCGGCGCCGATCGCCGCGCTGCAGCACTGAACAAACGCCTGCGCTGCAGCGCAGGCGGCCGGACGAGCCGCCCTCCTACACCAGCACCCGCTCGATACCGCCGTTGTTCGCAGCCTTGACGTAATCCGGAAGCCACTCCGGACCGAGAACGCGGCGGGCCATCTCGACGACGATGTAATCGGCGTCGGTCCCGGCGTCATCGGCGAAACGCGACAAGCCCTGCAGGCACGACGGGCACGAAGTCAGGACCTTGACCTTGCCGTCGAAGCCGTCGCCGCGCAGCGCAGCGGCGCCCTTGCGCATCTCCTCCTCCTTGCGAAAGCGTACCTGCGTAGAGATGTCCGGCCGCGTCGATGCCAGCGTTCCCGACTCGCCGCAGCAGCGGTCGTTCTGCACCACCTTCGTTCCCATGAGCTCGTTGACCACTTTGATCGGCTGATAGGTCTTCATCGGCGTGTGACATGGGTCGTGGTACATGTAGCGCACCCCGGTGAGCTCGCCCTCGCCGAGCCGGACGCCTTTTTCCAGCAGATATTCGTGGATGTCGAGCAGGCGGCAGCCGGGAAAGATCTTTTCGAATTCGTATTTCTGCAGCTGGTCCATGCAGGTACCGCAGGAAACGACCACGGTCCTGATGTCCAGATAGTTGAGGGTATTGGCGACGCGGTGAAACAGCACCCGGTTGTCGGTGATGATTTCCTGTCCCTTGTCGTGATTGCCCGCCGATGTCTGCGGATAGCCGCAGCAAAGGTACCCGGGGGGAAGCACGCACTGCGCGCCGACATGGTAGAGCATCGCCTGCGTCGCGAGCCCGACCTGCGAGAAAAGCCGCTCGGACCCGCAGCCGGGAAAATAGAACACCGCGTCCGATTCCTCGGCCACCCGCGAAGGGTCGCGGATGATCGGCACGACGGTCCGGTCCTCGATGTCGAGCAGCGCCCGCGCCGAGCGCTTCGGCAAACCGCCCGGCATCGGCTTGTTGACGAAGTGGATCACCTGCGTCACGAGCGGTGTGCCGCCGACGGTCGCCGGCGGCCGCCCGGTCTGCGCGGCGGCGAGGCCCAGCCTCTTCGCCACGCGGTAAGCCAGGCGCTGCAGCCGGTATCCCCAGACTATCATCAGCCGCCGGGTCAGCTTGATCCGGGTCGGGTCGGTCGCGTTCAAGAAGAGCATCGCCGCCGCGGTTCCCGGATTGAATTTCGCGTGGCCCTGCCGGCGCAGCAGATTGCGCATCGCGATCGACACGTCGCCGAAATCGATGTCGACGGGGCACGGGTTCAAGCACTTGTGACAGACGGTGCAGTGGTCGGCGACGTCGCCGAACTCGTCGAAATGCTGTAACGAGACTCCGCGCCGCGTCTGCTCCTCGTACAGGAATGCTTCGATCAGCATCGAGGTCGCCAGGATCTTGTTGCGCGGGCTGTAAAGCAGGTTGGCGCGCGGCACGTGCGTCGCACACGGCTGTTTGCACTTGCCGCAACGCAGGCAGTCCTTGATCGAGTCGGCAATCCGTCCAATCTCCGACTGCTCCAGGATCAGACTCTCGGCGCCGAGCAGGCTGAAGCTCGGCGTATAGGCCCCGGACAGATCGGCGCCGGGCAGCAGCTTGGCGCGGTTGAAGCGCCCGCCCGGGTCAACCTTTTGCTTGTACGCGATGAACGGCGCGATTTCGTCGGGGGTCAGGTACTCGAGCTTGGTGATACCGATGCCGTGCTCGCCCGAAATGACGCCGCCCAGGCTTCGCGCCAGCGCCATGATGCGGGCCACCGCGGCATTGGCCTGCTGCAGCATCGCATAATCGTCCGAGTTCACCGGGATGTTGGTATGGACGTTGCCGTCGCCGGCATGCATGTGCAGCGCGATGAAGACCCGTCCGTGCAGCACCGAACGATGGATTTCGGCGCAGCGCTTCAGTATCGGGGCGAACACGGCGCCGGCGAAGATTTCCTCGAGCGGAGCCTTGATCTCGGCTTTCCAAGAAACGAGTTCGGCGCGGCTTTGCAGCGCGGGAAAGGCCTCGTTGATCCTTTCCAGCAGATCCTGCCAGCGCGCGCGCACCGCGGCGATCAGAGCGCGCGCCTCGTCGATCTTCGCGACCAACGCCTCCTGCGGCGGCGCGGCGTCGGCGTCGGCGGCCCACAGCGTCGCCGGCAGGGACGCGGCGAAGAAAGCCGAAAGCGCCTCGCAAAGTGCGAGCTTGTTGCCGATCGACAGTTCGATGTTGATCCGCTCGATGCCGTCCGTGTAGTCGCCGAGGCGCTCGAGCGGAATGACGACGTCCTCGTTGATCTTGAAAGCGTTGGTATGCCTGGCGATCGCCGCAGTGCGGGCGCGGTCGAGCCAGAATTTCTTGCGCGCCTCGGCCGAGACCGCGACGAAACCTTCCGCGCCGCGCGCATTGCAGATGCGCACGACCTCGGAGGCCGCGCGCGCGACCGCGTTCTCGCTGTCTCCGACGATGTCTCCGATCAGGACCATCTTCGGCCGGCCGTGCCGCTTCGCCTTGGTCGCATAGCCGACCGCCTTGACGTAGCGCTCGTCCAGATGCTCGAGTCCGGCGAGCTGCACGCGCTCGCCGGGCGCAGCGCCGGCGAGGGTGTCGACATGGCGCTTGATCTCGACGATCGCCGGTGTCGAGTCGCGAACCTGTCCGAAGAATTCCATGCAGACGGTGCGAATTGCGGGCGGCATCCTGTGCAGGATGAACCGCGCCGAAGTGATGATGCCGTCGCAGCCTTCCTTCTGGACGCCGGGCAGCCCCGAAAGAAACTTGTCGGTCACGTCCTTGCCCAGCCCGGCCTTGCGGAAGCGCTCGCCCGGAATCGACAGCGTCTCGGTACGGATCGGTGCACCGATGCCGCCGCTCGCGGCCGCCGCGTAGTAGGCGAGCTCGAAGCTCGCCACCTCCGCGTCGTGTATCTTGCCGACGTTGTGATTAAGCCGCGTGACCTCGAGCCACTCGGCGTCCGGCGTCACCATCCGCCACGAGGCGAGATTGTCGAGGGCCGTGCCCCATAGCACCGCCTTCTTGCCGCCGGCGTTCATCGCGACGTTGCCGCCGATGCAGCTCGCGTCGGCCGAGGTCGGATCGACGGCAAAGACGAGTCCCGCGCTCTCGGCTGCGTCGATGACGCGCTTGGTGACCACGCCCGCGCCGGCATCGATTACGGGTGTGGGATCGCTGCGACCGGCCAGGACGATTCGCTCGATCGCGGACAGGCGCTCCAGCTTTTCGGTGTTGATGACCGCGGCCCGGGCGTCGAGCGGCACAGCGCCGCCGGTATAGCCGGTGCCGCCGCCGCGCGGAATGATCGTCAGTCCCAGCTCGATGCACCCCTGCACCAGCCCGCGCACCTCGTCCTCGGTGTCGGGGTGGAGTACGACGAACGGATACTCGACGCGCCAGTCGGTGGCATCGGTGACGTGCGACACGCGCGCCAGGCCGTCGAACGCGATGTTGTCCTTTCGCGTGTGGCGCGAGAGCACGCGCCGCGTGCGCTTGCGAAGCTCGGCCGTATCGCGAAACGAAGTCTCGAACGAATCGACTGCGGCTCGCGCACGCTCGAGCAGTCGCGCGACCTTCGCATCTCGGATCGCGTCGTCGATCGAGCGCCGGCGTTTGTCGATTTCGGTCAGACGATGGCGCAGCGCGCCGATCAACAGTGCCCGGCGTTTGGGATTTTCGAGCAGATCGTCCTGCAAATAGGGATTGCGCTCGACGACCCAGATGTCCCCCAGGACTTCGAATAGCATGCGGGCCGAGCGTCCGGTGCGGCGCTCGCCCCTCAATTCCACCAACAATATCCACATCGGTTCGCCGAGCAGGCGAATGACGATCTCGCGATCCGAGAACGACGTGTAGTTGTACGGGATCTCGCGCAGGCGCGGCGTTTCGGCTGGCGCGTCGGAGAGGTCGGTTATCGGATCGGCGAGCGCTTCCATCGCCGATCGATTCTACCGCATTGCAGCATCGCGCCCGACCGCAGGATGCGGCTGCGTCCGGCGCACGGTTCGCCACGAACGCCCGCCGACTATTGCCTCGGCGTGCGTTGCGCCAACGTGGGGGGCGCCTCCCAATCGCTTCGAAACGGATTGATGTCGATGCCGCCGCGGCGGGTGAAGCGCGCATAGACGGTCAGGCGTTGCGGCCGGCAACGCGCGGCGAGATCGACGTAGATCCGCTCGACGCAGCTTTCATGAAAGGCCGCGTGGAGGCGATACGAAAGCAGATACGAAAGCAGCGAGGCGCGATCGATGCGGGGTCCGCGATAACGCACCATCACGTCGGCGTAGTCGGGCTGGCCGGTGACCGGGCAGTTGGACCGGAACAGCGCGCTCCGGAGCGTCTCTTCCACCATCGCGGTATCCACCTTCAGCAACGCCGGCTCGGGTGCGCCAGCGGCGAGGCGGCGTTCTCGCCATCCAGCGACAGGCCGGGCAACTCGGCGATGCCCGGCGCGTCGGATACCGTCGCCGGATGCAGCATGACTTCGACGCCCGCCCGACAAATGCGCTCGAGGTCGCCGGTGATCGTCTGCGCCAGGCGTTCGCGGGTGGCGACCGGTTCCTGCGCGAACGAGCCCAGGTACAGCTTCAGCGACTTCGATTCGACGGTCGCAGGGGATTCGGCCGGAATGCGCAATTCGCCGACGGCGAGCTGCGGCTTGCCGCCGGCATCGAGCCAGGAAATCTCGTAGGCGGTCCAGAGATCGGCTCCTGCGAACGGCAGCGTGCCGCGAAGCCCGAGCGCTTCACGCTGTGCCGCGCGCTCGATCGCGAAAAGCAGGTTCGCGTCGTAGCGATCGGGGTAGCCGGTCGCCTTGCCGAGCGGTGACTGGTCGTTCGAACTCATCGGTAGACTTGCGGATTTGTGCGCCGGCGCGAGCGCAGCACCTCGTTCGTCCGGGGCCCACGCATCGCTGATGACGATCGGCATGATACGCTCGAACGCAGGCACGATCATGAAGGCAGCGCTTCGCACCAGCTACGACGAGTTCCCCTACCAGAGCGTGCCGCTGCCGCAGACGCATCCCGACCATCTGGCCACGGTCGCCTCGCTATTCGGCTTCGACGCGGCCGACGTCGGCCGCTGTCGCGTGCTGGAAATCGGGTGCGCGTCCGGCGGCAACCTGATTCCGCTGGCGGCAAGTTATCCCGACGCGACCTTTGTCGGCATCGACCTCTCCGCAGTGCAGATCGCGCAGGGCGTCGCCGAGATCGAAGCGCTCGGATTGCGCAACCTCCGCCTGCTGGCGATGGACGTCACGGCCTTCGGTGAAGCGCAAGGCACATTCGATTACATCATCGCGCACGGCATCTATTCCTGGGTGCCGGCGACGGTGCAGGACAAGATCCTGGCGATTTGCGCAGCGCAGCTCGCCGCCAACGGCGTCGCGCTGGTCAGCTATAACACGCTGCCTGGCTGGCGCATGCTGGGGATCGTGCGCGAAGCGATGCTCTACCAGACGCGCGACGTCCAAGATCCACGCACCCGCGTTGCGCAGGCGCGCGCCACGCTCGACTTCCTCGCCGAGGCGGTACCGGAAAAGGATTCGGCCTACGCCCGTCTGCTGCGGCTGGCCGCCGAGCACATCCGGCAAAAGCCCGATTACTACGTCCTGCACGAATACCTCGAGGATACGAACGAGGCGCTGTACTTCGAGCAGTTCGTCGATCGCGCCGTGGCCCGCGGCTTGCGCTATCTCGGCGACAGCGACGTGAGGACGATGCTGCCGATCGGGCTTCCGCCGAAGGTCGACGCGACGCTCAACCGGATCGCGCCGGGCCTGATGCGCCGCGAACAGTTTCTCGATTTCCTGAAGAGCCGCAGCTTTCGCCAGAGCCTGCTGATCCGCGAGGGTGCGGCGCTCGATCGCAAGCTCTCGCCTGCCCGCGTCATGGCGCTGCGCATCGCGGTGCCGGTGCAGCGTGGCGGCGCGCCGGTCGACTTGGCTTCGGATCGTGCCGAGACCTTTCGCCTTGCCGACGGACGCGGCCTGGAGGCGTCGCACCGCATCGTCAAGTCCGCGCTGGCGATACTGGCCGCGCAATGGCCGCTCGCGATCCCTTTCGACCAATTGCACGCCGAGGCGGCTGCGCATCTCGGTGCGGGTGACCGCGACGCGCACGCCGAGCGCGAACTGCTGGCCGCGGAGATCCTGCGGCTGCACCTGGCGGGCGCGGCCGAGCTGCATCGCGCGGCTCCGCCGTTCGTGCTCGTCGCCGGGCCGCGGCCCGAAGCGAGCATCGTCGCGAGGCGCGACGCGACGCGCAGCTCGGCGAGTGCGAACTTGCGCCACGAGCCCATCGCGCTACAGGAGGGCGAGCGCGCACTTTTGCCACTGCTCGACGGCACGCGAACGCGTAGCGAGCTCGCCGCGCAGCATTGGCCAGCGCTGCCCGAGGCGGAAAGGCTGGGTCGGCTCGAATCGGCGCTCGCGGCGCTGGCCCGGCAGGCGCTGCTGGAGCGTTGAGCGGGCCGCCTGACGTCACGCGAATCGTCGGCACGGCGGCGCGCTCAGGCTATCCGATCGAAGCGACGGTAGCCGACCGCCTCGGCGACATGCGACGCGGCGATCGCATCGCCGCCGGCAAGATCGGCGATGGTGCGCGCGACCTTGAGAATACGGTGGTAGGCACGCGCCGACAGCGCGAGCTTCGCGAACGCGTTTTTCAACAAAGCATCACCATCGGCGTTCGTCACACACCAACGCTCGACCTCCTTCACGTCCAGCCAGCCGTTCGGCTTCGACTGGCGGCGGCGCTGACGCTGCGTCGCTTCGGCGACGCGCTCGCGCACCGCGGCGCTCGTCTCTCCACCTCCGGAAGCGCGAGCAGCCCCGGGCAAGGCGTCGGCCGGCAGCGATGGCACCTCGATTTGCATGTCGATGCGGTCGAGCAAGGGGCCGGAGATGCGAGCACGGTAGCGAGCCACCTGGTCGGGCGTGCAGCGGCACCTGCCGCTGGCGTGGCCCAAATAGCCGCAGGGACACGGATTCATCGCGGCGATGAACTGGAATCGCGCCGGAAACGTCGCCTGCCGCGCCGCGCGCGAGATGTGGATCCGGCCCGATTCGATCGGCTCGCGCAGCACTTCGAGTACCCTGCGGTCCCATTCGGGCAGCTCGTCGAGAAACAGCACGCCGTGATGCGCGAGCGAGATCTCGCCGGGGCGTGGATCGCTGCCGCCGCCCACCAGCGCCACCGCGGAGGCCGTGTGGTGCGGCGCGCGAAACACGCGCCGGGCCCAATCATCGGGACAGAAGCGGCCGGTCAGCGACTGCAGCGCCGCGGATTCGAGTGCCTCGTCCTCGGACAGCGGCGGCAACAGGCCGGGCAGACGCTGCGCCAGCATCGACTTACCGGTCCCTGGCGGCCCGATCATCAGGAGGCTGTGCGATCCGGCCGCTGCGACTTCCAGCGCGCGCTTGGCCTGCGCCTGTCCGCGAACGTCGATCAGGTCAGGGCCGGCGGTCGACTCGGCTGGCGGCCGCAGCGCCAGGACCGGTAGCGGCGTGCGGCCGGTCAGGTGCGCGCAGACCTCGAGCAGCGATGCGGCCGGATGCACAATGGCGTCGCGGACGAGCGATGCTTCGGCAGCCGAAGCCGCGGGCAGCACGAACGCGCGCCCATCGCGCCGCGCGGAAAGAACCATCGCGAGCGCGCCGCGAATGGCCCGCAGTTCGCCGGTCAACGCGAGCTCGCCGGCGAACTCGTAATGCGCGAGCGCCGGCGCCGGAATCTGCCGAGTCGCCGCCAGGATGCCCAGCGCGATCGGTAGGTCGAACCGCCCCGATTCCTTCGGCAGGTCGGCCGGCGCCAGATTGACGGTGACGCGGCGCGCCGGAAATTCGAACTGCGCGTTTTGCAGCGCCGCGCGAACGCGATCGCGCGCCTCGCGCACCTCGGTCTCCGGCAATCCGACAAGATGAACGCCGGGGAGTCCGCCGGCCAGATGCACCTCGACCGTCACCCGCGGCGCATCGACCCCTGACAGGGCTCGGCTGTGCACGACCGCAACTGCCACGTTCCACACCTCGATCTTGGTCGGTCCCGACGGAGAGATTAGTCAGTCCGCAAGGAGCGCGCGCTCGACCATTAGGCCTATGCGGCCCGATTCGAACGTCGCGCGATGTTCGTCGCACACCACGCGGACCAGCGTTTGAACGGCCGCATCGACGAAGCGCGTCACCTCGCGGGGCTTGCGCTCGACCGGTCACGGGAACGCAAGGAACGCGGATACGAGACGCAGGCGTTGCGGCTCCTCGGCGAAATCGCCGCTCGTGAGATGCCCCCTGATACGGCTCTCGAGGCTGGCGCCGAGTTGTCGACCGCGGTGGTCATGCTGCGCGCGATGAACATGAACTTCTGGCTGCCCGAGGCGGAAGCTGCGCTCGCGCAGGCAGTCGCGTCGCCGGTCCGGCGGAACGCGTGATGGCCTTCGCCCGCCGGACGAGCCGGCGGAACGCGCGCCGGCGCTAGGCGCGCTTCGCTGCGGCGCGGGCCTCGAGTTCGGCCACGCGCGCCTCCAGCGCTTCGAGCTTCTCGCGCGTGCGCAGCAGCACCCGCGCCTGGATGTCGAATTCCTCGCGAGTCACGAGATCGAGCTTTGCCAGTGCTGCGGTCAGCATCGCCTTGAGATTTTTTTCCGCGTCCCGCGCTGGGCTTGCGGCAATGGCTGCGGCCAAGCGCGTGCCGACATCGTCGAGGATTTTGCGGTCAAGCATCGAGCCTCCTTGCCGATCGATGATCGAGTCTAGCAAAAACGTACCGGCGTCGCGGCGGCGTCTCCGACCATGTCCCAATGACGTGCGCCCTGGCGGCGATCTGCACTATCTTGGGGCAAATCCGGGGTGCGCCGCAACGGCGAAAGGCAGACGGCCTAAACAAAGGACTGATTATAAATAAATAAATGGCATGGCATGGCTCGTGCTGAAGAGGCGAAGGACTTTTCATTCGTTATTCAGCCAAGGAGACAGCGATGCACGCCAAATTGCGCCAGATGTTTTCGCTCGCGGTGCTGACCACGGCGGTGGGAGCGGGCAGCGCGCAAGCGCAAACAGCCGCGCCCGATGCCAAGCCGGCGGAGCCCTACACCATCACCGGCAACTTCGGCATCTACAGTCAATATGTCTTCCGCGGACTCACGCAGACCGATCAGAAGCCCGCCTTCCAGGGCGGCTTCGATTACGCGAACACCAACGGCATCTACCTCGGCACCTGGGGCTCGAACATCAGCTGGCTGCACGACGCAGGCGTTTGCAATCACGGATGCAGCCTGGAATGGGATCTTTACGGCGGCTGGAAATACGCGATCAACGACGACTGGGGCACCGACATCGGCGTCCTCTATTACTACTACCCAGGCAGCTATGTCGGCGGTGCAACCAACCCGGACACGACCGAGGTCTATGGAGCCGTGTCCTGGAAATGGGTGTCGCTGAAATACTCTTACAGCGTCGATCATACGTTCGGAGTGCCGGATACCGCCGGCTACCTTGACTTGTCGGCGAACTACCCGATCAACGATGCATGGACCCTGAATGCCCACGTTGGCCGCCAAGACTACCAAGGGAGCACGAACGGCGTCAGCAACAATGTCTTCGACTACACCGACTGGAAGCTGGGCGTGACCTGGGTCGTTGCCGGTTACAACATCGGCGCGTACTACACCGACACCAACGCCAAGGATGCGGGCTACACCCTTGCCGGACGCAACATCGGCAAGGCGACCGGCACCGTGTTCCTGCAGAAGACGTTTTGATCCGGCCGCCGCGGCGGCGGCGAGCGCACTCATCGAGGGGCAAACAATGAAACTGGTAACCGCGATCATCAAGCCGTTCAAGCTGGACGAGGTCCGGGAGGCCCTTTCCGCGATCGGCGTGCAAGGCATCACCGTGACCGAGGTCAAGGGCTTCGGCCGACAAAAAGGTCACACCGAGCTCTATCGAGGTGCGGAGTACGTCGTCGACTTCCTGCCGAAGGTCAAGATCGAGGCCGCGATCAAGAGCGACCTGCTCGATCGCGTGATCGAGGCGATCGAAAAGGCGGCGAACACCGGCAAGATCGGCGACGGGAAGATCTTCGTTTTCGAGCTCGAACAAGTCGTGCGCATCCGGACCGGCGAGACCGGTGCCGATGCGCTCTAAGGGGAACATCATGAAGCGATTGTTTGCGTTGGTCGCCGTCATCGGCGCGCTCGGCGCGGGAGGCGTGGTACTCGCGCAGGACAACAAGGCGGCCACCCCGCCGCCGGCGGTAACCGCGCCCGCGACACCCGCGGCAGCAAGCGACACCAAAGCGGAGCCGCCGAAGGGGGATGCAAGCGCGCCGGCGGCGCCAGCTCCTGCCGCGGCGCCGCCGGCGCCGACTTCGCCGCAGCTGGTCGGCGTGGACAAGATCAGCAGCGGCGACACGGCGTGGATGCTCACTTCCACGGCGCTGGTGCTGCTGATGACGATCCCCGGACTCGCGCTCTTCTACGGCGGCATGGTGCGCAAGAAGAACGTGCTGGCGACGGTGATGCAGAGCTTCGCGATCACCTGTCTCGTCACCGTCCTCTGGGTGATCGCCGGCTACAGCGTGGCGTTCATGCCCGGCAATTCGTTCGTCGGCAGCCTCGACCGCCTGTTCCTCAACGGCATGCTGTTCCAGAAAGACGCGGGAAAGATAAGCGTGTCGCATCTCGGGCTCACGATTCCCGAGTCCGTCTACATGACGTTCCAGATGACCTTTGCGATCATTACACCCGCGTTGATCGCGGGCGCCTTCGCCGATCGCATGAAATTTTCGGCGCTGCTCTGGTTCATGGGACTGTGGTCGATTTTGATCTACTCGCCGATCGCACACATGATGTGGGAGCCTTCCGGCTACTGGGCGGGAAAGGGCGTGCTCGATTTCGCGGGCGGCACGGTCGTGCACATCAACGCCGGCATCGCTGGCCTGGTCTGCGCGCTGGTGCTGGGCAAGCGGCTCGGTTACGGCAGGGAGCCGATGGCCCCGCACAACCTGACACTGACTCTGATCGGCGCCTCGCTGCTGTGGGTCGGCTGGTTCGGCTTCAACGCGGGTTCCGCCGTTGCCGCCGACGGCCGCGCCGGCATGGCAATGGTCGTGACCCAGCTCGCCACCGCGGTTGCCGCACTGGCCTGGATGTTCACCGAGTGGATCGTCAAGGGTAAGCCGTCAGTGCTCGGCATCGCCTCGGGTGCTGTCGCCGGCCTGGTGGCCATCACGCCGGCGTCGGGTTTCGTCGGGGTCACCGGGGCATTCGTCATCGGGATCGCGGCAGGGGTGCTGTGTTTCTTCGCGGCGACCGCCGTCAAGAGGATGTTCGGCTACGACGACTCGCTCGATGCATTCGGCGTGCACTGCATCGGCGGCATCGTCGGGGCGCTGCTCACCGGCGTGTTCAACGTCAAGGACATCAGCGGCGCGGATGGGGACTTCCTGGTGCAGCTGGGCGCAGTCGCGACGACGCTGGTCTACAGCGGCGTCGGCAGCTTCATCATCCTCAAGGTCATCGACATGGTCGTCGGCTTGCGCGTCTCCGAAGAAGAGGAGCGCGAGGGCCTGGACATCAGTCTTCACGGCGAGCGCGTGGAGTAGGCCGGTACCAACGTCCGGTCTGGGTTTCTCCTCCGTGGTATTTCGGGGCGCCGAAAAGCGCCCCGTTTTTTTGGCACGAGTCAGCGTCGCGCGCGCTGCTTTTTCGCCCGCGGGTGTGCCTGGTCGTAGATCTTGGCCAGGTACTGGAAGTCGAGATGGGTGTAGATCTGCGTGCTGGCAATGCTCGCGTGGCCCAGCAGTTCCTGCACGGCGCGCAGATCGCCCGAGGACTGCAGCAGATGCGAGGCGAACGAATGGCGCAGCATGTGCGGGTGCACGTGCCGGGCGAGACCGCGCCTGACGGCCCATGCGGCGAGCCGCTGCTGGATCGCCCGCGACGTGAGGCGCCGTCCCGCACGACTGACGAATACTGCCTCGCCGTCGAGCATCGGCAGCGTTGGCCGCAGTGCAAGCCATGCCTTCAGCGCCAGGCGCGCCGGCTCACCGACGGGAACGATGCGCTCTTTCGCGCCCTTGCCCAGGACGCGCACTTCGCCTGCAGCAAGATCGAGCGCAGCGAGGTCGACGCCGGCTAGCTCGGACACGCGCAGACCAGACGAGTACGCAAGCTCGAGCAGCGCGCGGTCGCGCACCGCGAGCACGTCTTCGTCGGCGATGGCGACCAGGCGCACCGCCTCGTCAGGCGACAGGACCGCGGGCAGATGCCGCGCCGACCTGGGCGCCTTGAGTCCCCCGCAGGGATTGTCCTTGAGCGAGGGCTCGTGATCGATCGCGAAGCGGTAGAAAGCGCGCCAACCCGACAGCACGCGCGCCAGGCTCTTGCCCGACAGGCCGCGCGCATGCAGCGTCGCGAGAAACCGGCGCAGCTCCGCCGGCGAGAGCTTTGCGAGCGGCGCGCCGCCCGCGAGTTGCTGCAGCATCTGGACGTCGCGGCGGTACGCCTCGCGCGTGTGCGCCGGCCGCGTGGCGAGGTGCCTTTCGAACGCTAAGACCAGCGGTTCGGCCGTCGCAGCCCGCGACGGCGGCGGGCTGGCACGGGACGAAGCGCTCATCGGGATCAGCTTTGTGGCAAAAAGCGGGCGGTTGCGACGCTGGCGAGCTCGGACAGGCGGGTCAGATGCATCGTTCCCAGGCCCGCGTAGAATCGGCCCGGGTCTTCGCTGCCGAGCGCCAGCAGTCCAAACGTGTGCTGCGTGCGCAGCGGCAACAACGCGAACGAGGCTAGCGAGAGTCCGCCTTCGAACCATTCGCGCGACTCGAACGGCGCCTGCGTGCCGCAGTACGGTGAACCCAAGGCGCCCGCGTATTCGCGGATCTCCTGGCTGGTGGCCGCGAGCTCCGGCAGATACGATTGCTCGGGCACTCTGCCCCACAGACGCAGAGCCACCTGCGGCACGCGGAAGTCTTCGCTCAGGCTCTGGTAGAGAACGCCGAGCGTCGTTTCCAGGTCCGCCGCGGAGAACAGCGCCAGCGTCGAGCGATGCAATTTTTCGCTGATCGCATCGTTGTCGGTGCCGAACTGGATCAGTTCGCGCAGCTTCGACTCGAGCTGGCCGTTCTTTTCCCGCAATGTGACGATCTGCCGCTCGGCGATCGGTATCGCGTGGCCACCGTGGGGATGAGGCACGTAGATCTCGGCCAGCAAATCGGCGTATTGCTCGAAGAATTCCGGGTGCTGCTTCAGGTAATCGGCGACCGACTCGGCGTTCATCCCTGATTCCTTGTTGGTTTCGTTAGTCATGCGTCGATCTGCCATTCACCTTCGAAGACCGTTTGCGCCGGCCCGGTCATCCACACCGGCTCGCCTGGCCCGTCCCAGCGTATCGTGAGCTCGCCGCCGCGCGTTCGGACACGCACCGTCGCATCGAGCATGCCGCGGCGGATTCCGGCAACGACGGCAGCGCACGCACCGGTGCCGCAGGCCAGAGTCTCGCCGGCGCCCCGCTCCCACACGCGCAGGCGAATGTTAGCGCGATCGACGACCTGCATGTAGCCCGCATTGACCCCTCGCGGAAAGCGCGGATGGTGCTCGAGCAGCACGCCCTGGCTGGTGACCGGCGCTCCCTCGACGTCGGGAACGACCTGGACCGCGTGCGGATTGCCCATCGACAGCGCACTGATCGTCACCGCCTCGCCGGCCACCTCGAGGGTTTGCGTCGGTGCTGCACTGTCGCCGGCGAAAGGAATCGCGTCGGCATCGAAGCGCGGCACGCCCATGTCGACCCGAACCTGCCCGTCGGCTTCCAGCGTCGGCTCGATGATCCCGCCCCGGGTTTCCACGCGGATAGTCCGCTTGGCCGTCAATCCCTGTTGACGGACGAAATGGACGAAGCAGCGCGCTCCGTTGCCGCATTGCTCGACCTCGCCGCCGTCGGCGTTGAAAATCCGGTAGCGGAAATCGACGTCGGCGTGCGACGCCCGCTCGACCAGCAGGACCTGGTCGCAGCCGACGCCGAAATGACGGTCGGCGAGGCGCGCAATCTGCGCGGGGGTGAGGTCGATGCGCTGGCCGATGCCGTCGAGCATCACGAAATCGTTGCCGAGCCCCTGCATTTTCGTGAATTTGAGCCGCGTAGTCATGACATTGCTTCGTCGCGGACGATGAGCTCGCTGGTCGGCAGCATGCTCCGATTTGCTGCGACCAACCGCCGACGATAAAATACCGCGGCGGCAGCGCTGCGCGGCACGATCGATGCCGGCCCCAGGGAGATCCCGCAATGCAGGACGACAAGAAACCGAAGCCGATTACCGATTACGGCGCCACGATGACGCTGCGGCCGACCAAGAACTGGCTGCGCACCGCGCCGCTGACCGGATCGCAGTTCGTCGTCGAGCGAGGTCAGGATCCGAGCGCGCTGGTCGTGGCATTCACCGGATTCGCCGGCAAGCTGTCGGTTCCGACTTTCGACTTCCTGCGCAGCACCGAGCTCTTGAACTACAACCGTATCCTGCTTTGCGACAATTCGAGGACTTGCTACATGAACGGCATTCCTCCGGTCGCGGAGGATGTCGGCGCCCTTGTCGCCCTGCTGCGGCGACACATCGACCAGCTCGCCCCGAAGCACACGATGTTCATCGGCTCTTCCGGCGGCAGTCACGCGGCGGTGCTTTTCGGCCACTTGCTCGGAGCCGACTACGTGCACGCCTTCTCGCCGCATACGAATATCGATCCGGCTTACTGGCGAGCATCGGAAGTGCCCGAGGACGTCGAGGCATACAGCGAAACGATCGTCAAAATGGAGCACGTTCCCTCGGCGGCTCGCGCTTATTTCGATCTGCGCGAGGTCCTGCGCGAATCCAACGGCAAGACGGCGTACAACCTTCATGTTTGCGCACAGTCCCCGCGCGACCTGGCACGTGCGCTGCGGCTGGACGGCCTGCCCGGCGTGACGATCCACCGCCATCCGTGCGCGCATCACCGTGTCGGCGTATGGCTGGCCAGCCAGCGCCGGCTCCTGCCGCTGCTCAAGCTCGAGAACCAGCCCGGATTCGCAGCCGCCGTCGTTGGAGGCGAGCCGACCGCCGTCTAGGAACCCGGTCCGCGCGCCCACGCTATTCGCGATGGATGCCCGCGCGCTGGATAACTGGTCCCCAGCGCGCAACCTCGGTCCTGATCTCGGCCTCGAGCTGCGCTGAGCTGCTGGGCGACGGTTCCATCCCGATCGCGATCAGCCTCTCCCGAACATCCGGCATCGCGATGATGCGCCCCAGTTCGCGATTGAGCCGCTCGACAATTTCGGGAGGCGTACCGGTCGGGACGAGGATGCTGTGCCATGAGCTGACGTCGAACCCCGGATAGCCGGACTCCGCGACCGTGGGCACGTCGGGAAGCGCGGCGATCCGACGCGGCCCCGTCACGGCGACGGCGCGCAGCTGCCCGCTGGCGACGAATTGCTGGGTCGCCCCGGGCAGGGCGAACGACAGAGGCACGTTACCGGAAAGGACGTCGGTCATCAGCTGGCCGGACCCAGCGTAAGGGATGTGCAGCATCGAAATGTCCGCGAGTGCCGACAGCAGTTCGGCTGCCACGTGCGTCGGCGTCCCCACGCCCGGCGTCGAATAAGCGAGTCTGCCGGGCTCGCGTCGGGCGCGTGCGACCAGATCGGCGATCGTATCGATGTGTGCCGAAGGACTGGCCACGATGATGATCGGGGAGGTCGCGAGCTTCGCCACCGGAGTGAAGTCGCGGATCGGGTTGACGGCGCGCTCGCCGTAGATGCTGACATTGATGCACATCGCCGCGCCGCCGATGGTCAGCGTATAGCCGTCGGGCGCCGAGCGCGCAGCGGCTGCCAGGCCGTTGTTGCCGGCGGCGCCGGTGTGGATGTCGATGACGACGGGCTGTCCCAGCGCCGACTCGAGTTTCTGCCCGACGACGCGCGCCAGCGTATCGGTCGCCGTACCGGCCGGATACGAAATGATGATGTGAATGGGACGGTTAGGGTAAGCCGCCTGGTCGGCGCCGAAGCCCGCGCCTGCTGTCGCAGCCAGAACCGCCGCCGCCAGGCATCGAAGTACGCGTGTCCACATATCTGTCTCCCAGAACCGAATATTGCGTCAGGACTTCGGCCGCCGCGCGAACATCGCCTTGAACAATTCGGGGTCGTCCCAGGGCACGTCGACCGGATAAGCGATCAAATAGCGGCTGCACGCGTCGCGCAGCCACTCCTGCGGGAAGTGTACGTTCAGATGCTCCTCGCCTTGGTCCATGTCGGGGCGCGTCGCCGGCGCAACACCGCGCATCGCGCAATGCAGAGCAACGCACAGATCGACACCTATGCGCGATCCGACATGAAGGCCGGGCGTCAGACGCCGATTCACCTCCAGCAGATAAGCCTTGCCGCTCGTCTGCTCGACGATGTATTCGGTCGCGAACAGTCCCGTCATGCCGAATCCGCGCACCAGCTTCGAGGAATAATCACGGATCTCGTCCGAACGATAGCAACGGACGACCGCCGCGGGACCCTTCACATCGGCATACTCCAGACGATGCACCGCGAAGCCGCCGATTCGGTTTCCGTTCCAAGCCGCGGTATTTTCGTAATGCACCTCGCCGGCGATCATCGCCTGGATCAGCAAGGTGCCGGATTCGTCATGCGTCAATGCAGATGACTCCGTCCGCGCGAGACGTTCGAACGCGGCGGCGAGTTGATGGCTGGATTCGACGATGGCAACGCCTTCGCCCGCCGTCGAGTGATTTCGCTTGAGCACGACCGGGTAATCGTGAGTCGCAGCGAAAGATCGTGCCGCGGCGAGCGTATCGACAATGGCGTACGGCGGAACGCGGATGCCGAGCGCCTCCGCGGCGGCCGGCAAGAGCGTTTTTTCCACGCTCGTGCGGTAGAACCGCGTATCGCCAAGCGACTCGCCGATCAGACCGGCGAGCTGCAGGTGCAACTCGGGTCGCATGCCTCCTGGCGGCGACAGCGCGAGCGTCTGCAGCAGGCGAAACGCGGTGTCGTCGCAGGGCAGCACCAGTCGTGGCGCCGTCTCCTCGACCATTTCGGCGAACGCATCTACCCATTGTCTCAGCGTCGCGTTGTCGGGCAGGTGTCGCGTGCGCGCGACATAGCGGCTTTTTTCGGCCAGCGTGTCCCTGGGCGCAAGCAGCGAGACGTCGAACCCTGCTCGCGTCAGCGAACGCGGAACGCGTGCCGTGCCGAACCATTGCGTGGCCGTGGCAACCATCAGCACCGGCGTGCTCACGATGGCGCCAGGTGCACTATTCAGACGTTGAAGCGGAAATGCATGACATCGCCGTCCCGGACGACGTAGTCCCGGCCTTCGAGCCGCATCTTTCCCCCTCTTTTGCTCCCTGCTCGCCCCGGCAGGCTAGAAAGTCATCATAGGCGATCACCTCGGCCCTGATAAAGCCTTTTTCGAAGTCGGTGTGAATCACGCCTGCAGCCTGCGGCGCGGTGCTGCCGCGGCGTATGGTCCAGGCGCGGACTTCCTTCGGCCCGGCGGTGAAGAAGGTCTCGAGACCCAGCAACTTGTAGCCGGCGTGGATCAAGCGGTCGAGTCCGGCCTCGGTAAGCCCCATGTCGGCGAGGAAGATCTGCTTGTCGTCTTGGTCTAGATCGGCGATCTGCGCTTCGAGTGCGGCGCTGATCGCGACGACCGGCGCCCCTTCGCGCGCCGCGTAGGCCTCGATGCGATCGAGCAACGGGTTGCCGGTGAAGCCGTGCTCGGACACGTTGGCCACGTACATCGTCGGCTTCATCGTCAGCAGAAACAGCGGCTTCAGTACCGCAAGCTCTTCGGGATAGAGATCGACTGAGCGCGCCGGCCGCGCGTCGTTCAGTGCGGGGACGATTTTTTCGAGCGCCGCCACCAGCCGCTTCGCCTCCTTGTCGCCACCCGCCCGCGCCGCTTTCGCGTACCGGCTCATCTGCTTGTCGACGGCGGCGAGGTCGGCCAGCGCGAGCTCGGTGTTGATCGTTTCGATGTCGGAGACCGGATCGATTTTTCCGGCGACGTGCACGACGTTCGGATCCTCGAAGCAGCGAACCACGTGCGCTATGGCGTCGGTCTCGCGAATGTTGGCCAGAAACTGGTTCCCCAGGCCCTCGCCTTTGGAGGCGCCGGCGACCAGTCCAGCGATGTCGACGAATTCCACGACGGCGGGAACGACCCGCTCGGGACGCGCGATCGCGGCAAGCGCCGCCAGCCGCGGGTCGGGGACCTCGACGATGCCGACGTTGGGCTCGATCGTGCAGAACGGATAATTTTCCGCCGCGATGCCGGCGCGGGTCAGCGCGTTGAACAGCGTCGACTTGCCGACGTTCGGCAGCCCGACGATCCCGCATTTGAGACTCATGAGCTTGCCGATCCTTCGGAAGCGGGAGGCAAGCGCGGCGCAGTGTGCAGCTCATGCATCGCGCGCTCGGTGTCGCCGCGTGCGAGCCAGGGCCATATTGCCAGCGCACGCGCGATCGCGTCGTCGATCAACAGGCGCTCCTCGCGGGGCGGCGGATGCAGGACGTAGTCGGCGACCTCCTGCTCGGACAGCGCGCCGTCACGCGGATGGCCGATGCCGACGCGCAGACGCCAGAAGTCACCGCTGCCGAGCGCCGCGGCAATGTCCTTCAAGCCGTTGTGACCCGCGTTGCCGCCGCCCTGCTTCAGCTTGACGACGCCGGGCTTCAAGTCGAGCTCGTCGTGCGCAACCAGGATCTCGGCAGGCGTAACCCGGTAGAAGCGCGCGAGCGAAGCCACCGCGAGACCGCTGCGATTCATGAACGTCTGCGGCATCGCGAGACGCAAGTCTCGCCGTCGCCGCTGCGCGCCGCAGCGAGGTGCGAATGAAACTTCGATTCGCCGCGAAAGCTCGCTTGCAATAGCCCGGCCAGACGCTCGATCCACCAGAAGCCGGCGTTGTGTCGCGTCTCTTTGTATTCGCGTCCCGGATTGCCGAGGCCGACGATCAGGCGAAACTCATGCGCCATGCTGGCTCAGTTCACGTCGCAGGTCGCCACCGCCGCAGCAAAAAGGCCCGCCGCAGGTGCGCTGGCGGGCCTTTCGCGTACGCCAGGCACTTATTTCTTGTCGTCCTTCTTGGCCGGCGCCTTTTCGGCACCCTTTTCCGCTGGCTTCTCGCCGCCCTTTTCCGCGGTCTTTTCGCCCGGCTTGGCGCCTTCCGCCGCCACCGCCACCTCGCCTGCGGCCGCCTCGGCCGTCGGCACTGCAACTTCCGCGACCTCCTCGACGACGATGCGCGGCACGATCGCAGTCGCCACGACGGGGCTCGCGCCAGGTCGGGTCACCGCGGTCACGCCGGCCGGCAGCTTGAGATCCGATACGTGTATCGATTGCCCGACCGCGAGTTGCGACAAGTCGACTTCGACGAAGGCGGGCAGATCCTTGGGCAGGCAAGAGACGTCGAGTTCGGTCAGCACGTGGCTGATGATGGCGTCGGTCGTCTTGACCGCCGGCGCGAGCTCGGCGTTGATGAAGTGCAACGGCACTTTCATGTGGATCTTGCGGCTCTCGTCGACCCGCTGGAAGTCGATGTGCAGCACTTCGTGCCGGAACGGATGCATCTGCACGTCGCGCAGCAGTACGCGCTGCGCGGCGTCGCCCAGCTTCATCGTCAGGATCGACGAGTGAAACGCTTCCTTGTTGAGCGCATGGATCAACGCATTGTGGTCGAGCTCGATCGGCTGGGGGCTCTCGGTGCCGCCGTAGACGATCCCGGGTGCACGACCAGTGCGGCGCAGGCGGCGACTTGCGCCTCGTCCTTCGGTGCCGCGGGGAAAGGCGGTGAATTCGAACTGCATGGCGATGCTCCTGTTGTCTGCGTCCTTCCGTGCGAAGCGCAACGGTCGTCCGCGATGGCGACAACCCGGCGCGGGGTTCGCGCGACGGGGAAAAGCATTGAATTATATGCGAATTCGATGCGAGATGACAACTCGGATCCGCGGTGACGCGCCGTCTCCCGCGGCGGCCCTTACTCGGTGAATAACGAGCTCACCGACTCCTCGTTGGAGATCCGCGTCATCGTCTCGGCGAGCAGCTGCGCGCAGGAAAGCTGCCGGATGCGCTTACAGGCGCGCGCCTCGTCGGACAGCGCGATCGTGTCGGTCACGACGATCTCGTCCAGCTCGGATTCGGCGATGCGGGCGACGGCGCCGCCCGACAGGACCGGATGTGTGCAATACGCGAGCACCTTCTGCGCGCCGTTGGCCTTCAGCGCGGACGCCGCCTTGCACAGCGTATTGGCGGTGTCGACGATGTCGTCCATGATCACGCAGGCGCGGCCCGCGACGTCACCGATGATGTTCATCACCTCGGCGACGTTGGCTTTCGGCCGGCGCTTGTCGATGATCGCCAGGTCGGAATCGAGCCGCTTCGCGATCGCCCGTGCGCGCACGACGCCGCCCACGTCCGGTGAGACGACCAGCAGGTTGTCGTAGTTCTGCTTCCACAGGTCGCCGAGCAGCACCGGAGTGGCGTAGATGTTGTCGACCGGAATATTGAAAAAGCCCTGGATCTGATCGGCATGCAGGTCCATCGTCATCACGCGATTGACCCCGACCGTCGTCAGCATGTCGGCGACCACTTTGGCGGTGATCGGCACGCGCGCCGAGCGCGGCCGGCGGTCCTGCCGCGCATAGCCGAAATAGGGTATCGCGGCGGTGATACGGCCGGCCGACGCCCGCTTCAGCGCGTCGACCATCACCAGGATTTCCATCAGGTTGTCGTTGGTCGGCTGCGAGGTCGATTGCAAGATGAACACGTCGCGGCCGCGGACGTTCTCCAGGAGTTCGACCATCACCTCGCCGTCGGAGAATCGTCCGACGATGCATCGACCCAGGCTGATGTTCATGTGCCGGACGACGGCCTCGGCGAGTTTCGGATTGGCGCTTCCGGTGAAGATCCGCATTCGCTCGAAGGCCATGGCTCCCGCCTATGGAAGACGCGGGCAGGCCGTCCGGACGGAGGGCCTGCCCGACGTGTTGGTGGCTGGGGAGGTAGGGATCGAACCTACGAATGCCGGAATCAAAATCCGGTGCCTTACCACTTGGCGACTCCCCAAGGGAAACCGTTCGCGCGCGACAACGTCAACGTGCGGCCAACGACCACAGCGGGTGGCGGTTCAGCGCGCGAGCAACAAATCCGGCCGTTTTTCCGGCGTTTCCACCGGCGTTTTCGCCGGTGCTTTCTGTCACGCGCGGCATCCGCGAGAGCGCTTGCTGCGCGGCGTCCTCGGAAGCGAAAGCGGCGAACACGCACGCTCCCGATCCGGTCATCCGCGCTCCCGACGCTGGCGCCACGCGCGACAGCGCGGCGAGACAGCCGGCGATCTCCGGGAACCGCGCGACCGCAACCGCTTGCAGGTCGTTGCGGCCATATCCCTCGGAAAAGACGGCCATTTTCGCGGACTGGCTGTGTCGTGTCAATTCAGGCGCAGCAAACATCGCCTCGGTCGAGACTTCGATCGGCGGCGACAACACGACGAACCAGGTTTGCGGCAGGCTGACCGGCTCGAGCATTTCACCGATGCCGCGTGCGCGCGCCGTTTCGCCGAACACGAAAAAGGGAACGTCGGTGCCGAGCTCGAGCGCGAGACGCATCAGTTCGGGCCGCGACAGCCCCAGTTGCCAAAGCCGGTTGAGTCCCAGCAGGACCGTGGCCGCGTCGGAGCTGCCGCCGCCGATGCCTCCGCCTACGGCCAGGCGCTTGTCAACGGCGATGGTGACGCCATGCGCAATCCCGCACGCGCGTTGCAGCAGCCGGGCCGCGCGTACGGTCAGATCGTCATCGGCGAGCACGCCCGCGGCGCCGCGCAGACGCACGACGTCGGCGTCGTCGCGCAACGTGAGGGACACGACGTCGCCGCGTCCGATCAGCACCAGCAACGACTCCAGCGTATGGTAGCCATCCGGGCGGCGGCCGGTCACGTGCAGGAAAAGATTGAGTTTTGCCGGTGCCGGGAGCACCAGCGCGCCGCGATCCCTCATCGCCAGGAATCGACGGCGATACGCAATTCAACCTCCGGATAATCGAGCGTCAGTCGTTGCGGTCGCGACACGCCGTCGCTGCCGCGCTCGAACGCCTGGTAGGTGATGCTCCAGCCGTCCTGGCGAAGGGCGGACGGCAAGCCGTCGCTTCCAGGCTCGACCGTCGCCGGCGCGCCGGGCCGCGACAGGCCCTGGATCCAGAATGCCAGCCCTTCGACCGGCAACGGCCAGCCGAGGGCGCGCGTGGTAAGCGACGCCCAGTCGCTCGCCGTCTCGACTCTTCCATCGGGGGTTTGCAGGCGCACGCCGCTCGCATCGCCGCTCAAGCGGGCGATCGTCTGGCCGAGCGGAGAGGAGAAATCGAGCTCATCTCGCTCGCGCTCGTGCGTCCAGCGGAAATTGGCTGCCAGCGCATTGTTGCCGTGCCGCGCCGACAGGCGCCCCATGAGTTCGAATGCGACGCGCGCTGCGACGGCGCTCGCCGGCGCCGGTCGCTCGATCAGCGCGGGCGCGCAGCCACAGAGAAGCACCGCGCCGACTAGGGCGACTGCGCGAGCGCACATGCCGCGCAGCATCGACATCCGCTTGGCGACGGGGGGTCAGTGCGCCAGCCGGCGCATCGTTTCGATCAGCACCGGGTTGTCCGGCGACGCCTTGAGCTGCGATTGCCAGATTTCGGTGGCGCGGACCCGTTCGCCTTTGGCCCACAGCACTTCGCCCAGATGAGCGGCGATCTCGGGATCGGCCTGGTCGCCGAACGCGCGGCGCAGGAACTTCTCTGAATCGTCGAGATTGCCCATGCGGTAGTTGGCCCATCCCATGCTGTCGAGGATGAACGGGTCGTCCGGAGCGATCTGCAGCGCTTTCTCGATCAGCTTCAGCCCCTCCGCGGTGCGCGGCGTGCGGTCGACCAGCGTGTAGCCGAGGGCATTGAGCGCCTGCGCGTTGTCCGGCTTGAGCTCGATCAGGCGCTTGAGCCTCGCCTCGACTTCGTCGATGCGGTCGAGCTTCTCGGCGACCATCGCGACGTCGTAGAGCAGATCGACCGAGTCGGCCTGGCGTTCCAGCGCGGCGGTGAGAATCGCGTACGCGCTCTTGTAGTCGCCGGAATCGCGCATCAACTGCGCCTCGGCCTGCGCGAGCTCGACCTGCCGTTCGGCCGATTCCGGCTGCAATCCATCCAGATAGCTGCGCGCTGCGGCGACGTCGCCTTTTTTCGCGATCATCGCGCCGATACGCAGCTTGGCGAGCCAGGCGCGGTCGCCTTCGGTGACTTCCCGGTACCGGGCGATCGCCTCGTCGTAGTGCTTGGTTTCCTCGGCCACCTGCGCGAGATAGAACGGCACGACGCCCTTGTCGCCGTAGCCCGCCTTGTCGAGCTCTTCGAGCAGCCGTTGCGCGGTTGCGTAATCCTTCATCTGCAGCGATATCGCGGCGACTGCGAATTCGAATTCGCGGTCGTCGGGCTCCTCGTCCCAAAGGCGCTGGAAGATCGCGCGTGCATCGCCGAAGCGCTTTTGCTCTACGTAGATTTGCGCCAGCGCACCGGCAACGGCGCGCGCATCGGGCGTGGTTGCAAGAAATTGCTTGAGGAACGCGATCGCCGCCTCGGGCGATCCCTTGGCCAGGATGTCGGCCTTGATCAGCGCCGCACGGTCCCATCCGGGTTTGAGTTCGAGTGCCCGGTCCGCCGCGCTCGTCGCGGCGGCAGCGATCGCCGGATCGGTGAGCTTGGTGTTGTAACCGGCGAGCGCGATGGCAAACCACGCCTCCGCAACCTTGGGATAGGGCTTCGCCAGGTCCTGCACCAGACGAAACGCCGCCACCTTGTCGGTTTGCGCGGCCAATGCCTGATTGAGCTGCAGGAATGCTTCGCCGAGGGACTTGTCATTGGCGGCCGCCTCGATCAGCACACGTTGCAGTTCGGCCTTCAGGTCCGAGCCGGCGCCCGCGATGGCGAGCGACGCCACCATCTGCCGCGCCCGCTCGGCCTTGGGATCGAGCTGCTGCCACAGCTTGGCCGCTTCCAGCGCCAGTGTTCGCTGCCGGGCAAACAACGCGATCTCGGTCGCGCGACGGGCGAGAACCGGATCGCGCGCATCTTTTGCCGCCTCGAAGTACGCCCGCGCGGCCAAGGCGGCATCGCCGCGCTGCATGGCGACATCGCCGACCAGGATGCGATAGAGCACCTCGGGGGTGAGCTCGTCGACCGCGGCCGGATTATCGGGCGCGGCGACGGCGGCGTCGGGGGGCTTCGGGTCCGCCGTCTGGGCGCGGACGTCACCGGCCCCGACAGCGGCAGCAGCCAGGATGACGAACAGCAAGGAGCGAGGGGAATGAATCGCGATAGGGGAAGCCATGCTCGGTCGTTTTCGACTCAGGGCCGGCGCATCGCCGGACCTCGCTGCATCTTAGGGTATATTTGCCCGAGCAACAAACGCCGCCCGACGCTCCCAGATGCCCGAACTTCCGGAAGTTGAAACTACGCGTCGCGGGATCGCTCCCCACGTAGAACGGCAGAAAGTGACGGCGGTCAGGATCTACGACCGCCGACTGCGCTGGCCGGTTCCTCGCGATTTGCCGCGCCGTCTGGTCGGCCGGGTCGTCGACCGGGTCGACCGTCGCAGCAAGTACCTGCTTTTCCGGCTGGGCCGCGACACGCTGATCGTCCATTTCGGCATGACCGGAAGTCTGCGCGTGTACGACGCCGCACCGCAGCGACGCACGCACGATCACGTCGATCTGGAATTCGCCAATGGCGTAGTCCTTCGTTACCACGACCCGCGTCGTTTCGGCGCGATGCTGTGGTGGCCGGCGACCGCGGGCGAGCATCCGTTGCTCGCCTCACTCGGTCCCGAGCCGTTCTCGCCCGGATTCGATGCGGCCTACCTGTTCGCTTCCACGCGTGGGCGCAGCACGGCGATCAAGCTCGCGCTGATGGACAATCACCTCGTGGTCGGCGTGGGCAACATCTACGCCAACGAGGCGCTGTTTCGCGCCGGTATACGGCCGACGCGCGCCGCCAACCGCGTGTCGCGCGAGCGGTTGGCCCGCCTGGTCGTGGCGGTAAGGGAAACGCTCGCCGCGGCAATCGCCAAAGGTGGCAGCACGCTTCGCGATTACGTCGATAGCGACGGCGCTCCGGGTTACTTTCAGCTCGAGTACAACGTGTATGGGCGCGACGGCGAACCTTGCCGCGTCTGCGGCCGCGCGATACGTACGCTGCGACAGGGCGGGCGAGCGACCTACTTCTGTGGCAACTGCCAGACTTGACGCCCCTTAGGTGCTTGTTTTGGCGCGGTTTATGCTAGAGTCCCTGCGAGCCAGCGGGAGGATGTTGCGACAATGATGCAATCAAAGGATCTGGCCGCACGATTTGAAGCCTACAGCGACTGGCGGCGCCGCTTGTCGACGGGCGTTTCACGACTGCACGAATGGCTGTCCGAACAGGAGCTTGCCGACGGCCAGGCCGACCTTACCGTGCAGCGGCTGCTCGAGCGATTGCATCAGGACAAGCTGATCGTTGCCTTCGTCGCCGAATTCTCGCGCGGCAAATCCGAGCTGATCAACGCGATCTTTTTTGCCGATTTCGGCCAGCGCCTGCTGCCTTCCGCCGCCGGTCGCACGACGATGTGTCCGACCGAGCTCCTCTACGACTCGACGCGGCCGCCGTCGATCCGGCTGCTGCCGATCGAGACGCGGGTGCGGGACGGATCGGTCACCGAGTTCAAGAATTACGCGGACGAGTGGGTAACGATCACCCTGGACATGTCTTCGGCGGACAAGATGGCCGAAGCTCTGTCGCAGGTGTCGCAGACCAAGCGCGTCCCGGTCCCGCTTGCGCGCAAGTACGGGCTCTACGACGACAGCGACCCGCTGGCGCCGCTGTCGGCCACCGACTCCGCGGTCGACGTCCCATGCTGGCGTCACGCGATCATCAACTTCCCGCATCCACTGCTGCAGCAGGGACTGGTGATCCTCGACACGCCCGGCCTGAATGCCATCGGCACCGAGCCGGAGCTCACGCTCAACCTGTTGCCGAACGCGCACGCGATCCTGTTCATCCTCGCCGCCGACGCGGGCGTGACCAAGACCGACATCGACGTGTGGACCAAGCACATCGTCGGAGAAAGTCCCTCGAGCCGCGAAGGCCGGCTGGTCATACTGAACAAGATCGATGGATTGTGGGACGACCTGCGCACTGCTCCCGAGATCGAGGCGGAGATCGCGCGGCAGGTCCGCACCAGCGCACAGCTGTTGATGATCCCGCCGGCGCAGGTTTTTCCGGTATCGGCGCAGAAAGCGCTGCTGGCCAAGGTCAACGGCGACGACATGCTCCTCGCCAGGAGCCGCCTGCCGCAGCTCGAGGCCGCGTTGTCGAGGGAGCTCATTCCTGCCAAGCGACGGATCGTCGGCTCGGCCACGCAGACCGAGATCCGGGACCTTGTCGCGGGCACGCGCACGATACTCGACAGCCGCATCGCCGGCATCCGCGAGCAGCTTACCGAGCTGCAGAATCTGCGCGGAAAGAACCAGGACGTCGTCGAACACATGATGGAGCGCATCCAGCAGGAAAAGAACCTGTTCGAGCGCGGCATGCAGCGGTACACGGCGCTGCGCACGGTATTCACCCAGCAGACCAACAGCCTGTACGAAAGCATCGGCCTTGAATCGCTGCGCGCGACGGCTGCCGACACGCGGGAGCGGATCGAGAAGAGCCCGTTCACCAAAGGCGTGCGTTCGGCGATGGGCGATTTCTTCGCCAAGATCTACGGCAGCCTCGACCAGGGCGCGCAGCAGACCGCCGAGACGCACGAGATGATGCAGGCGATGTATCAGCGTTTTGCCAAGGAGCACGGAATCGAGCCGTTCACGCCGCCGCCCTTCTCGATGCTCAAGTACCAGAAGGAAGTCGAACGGCTCGAGCGCGCGTACAACGTCCATTTCAACACCCTGTGGAACATGGTCAGCAAGGCCAAGTTCACGCTGATGAAGCGCTTCTTCGAGACGATCGCGATCCGGGTCAAGCACGTCTTCGACATCGCGAACCGCGATCTGGAGAGCTGGCTCAAGGCCGTGATGGCGCCGCTGGAAACACAGGTGCGGGAGCATCACCTGCAATTGCGCCGCAGGCTGGAAAGCGTCAAGCGCATTCACCGCGCAAGCGACGAGCTCGAGGACCGGATCGCCGAGCTCGAGCAGGCCGAGGCCGCTGCCAAGGCGCAAATCGCCGCGCTCGCCCGCGAGCTCGCCGCGATCGACGCGATCTGCGAGCAAACCGAACCGCTGCCGCTGGCCGCCAACGCCTGAGGCTTCCCCGCGTGGCCGCCGCGGCGCGCGGCGATAAGTTCAGGCCGGTACGTCGCCGGCCTTGGCCGCCATCAAGCCGCGATACTTCTGCAGCAGCTGATCCTTGCTCTCCACGCAGTCGGGGTCCACCGGTATGCAATCGACCGGACAGACTTCGACGCACTGCGGCGTGTCGAAGTGGCCGACACACTCAGTGCACTTCTTCGGATCGATCTCGTAGATTTCCAGACCCTGTGCAATGGCGCCGTTCGGGCACTCGGGCTCGCAGACGTCGCAGTTGATGCATTCGTCGGTAATGATCAGCGCCATCAGGACCTTTCACGCGCCTGCGTCGCGCGTTCGTGGTCCGCCTTGGCCCTGAGGCGGGCCACGACGGCCGGCGGCACGAACTTGCCGACGTCGCCGCCGAAGCGGGCGATTTCACGAACGATCGTCGATGACATGAACAGGTATTGCTCGGCTGGGGTCAGGAACAGCGTTTCGACCTCGGGATGGAGATTGCGGTTCATGCCGGCCATCTGAAATTCGTATTCGAAGTCCGACACCGCGCGCAGGCCGCGCAGGATCGTCGTCGCTCCGACCGAATGCACGAAGTCCATCAGCAGCCCGGAAAAGCCCGCAACCTCGACGTTGGCATACGGTGCGAGGACTTCGCGCGCCATTGCGATGCGCTCGTCCGCGCTGAACATCGGACGCTTGCTTTCGCTGTCCGCTATCGCGACGATCACATGGTCGAACAACTTGGCGGCCCGGCGGACGAGATCCTCGTGCCCTTTGGTGAACGGGTCGAAGGTTCCAGGATAGACGACTTTCAGCATGCCCCGATCTCCCCGCTCGGCTGCCCTGCCCCGCCGGAGTCGCCGCTGGGCAGACGGCGGAGCAGATGATAATGCACCTGTCCGGCCTTGTCGCCGCGCACGATCGCGAAACCGGCGGGTGCGGCGACATGCGCAGCGGCCTCGACATAGATCGCGCCGTCCGCTGCCACGCGCGCAGCGGCCGCGGGCAGCAGCGTTTCCCATTGCGCGTCGGCGAACGGCGGATCGAGGAAGACGACGTCGAAGAGCCGCGTTTCGCGCGCCAGGAACACTCGCGCGTCGGCGCAGTGCGTCTCAAGCGCTGCGGCACCAAGCATCTTCGCGGTGGCATCCAGCGCGCGCACCAGCTCCGGCTTGCGGTCGACGGCGACCGCGAGCGCGGCGCCGCGCGAGAGCGCCTCGAACGAAAGCGCCCCGCTCCCGGCAAATGGATCGAGCGTGCGGGCGCCATCGAGATCCTGGCCGAGCCAGTTGAACAGCGTTTCGCGAACCCTGTCGGGAGTCGGGCGAATGTCGGCGACGGCGGGAAAGCGGATGCGCCTCCCGCGCCAGCGCCCGCCAATGATGCGAATCTGTCGGGCTTGCGGCAAGCGTGTGCCATGCGCGGAAAGGTAGAATTGTACCTTTGCCTGCAGCGGCTAAGCCCGATGCTCGATCTGTTCAAGCGCAAGCCCGATGAGGGCGAACGCAGCTGGTCCGAACGTCTGAAGAGCGGCCTCGGCCTCTCGCGCGAGCGCATTTCCCGTCCGCTCACTGCGCTCTTCGGCCGCGAGGCGCTGTCGGAGGAGGCGGTCGACGAGTTGCGCAGCGCGCTCCTGGGCGCCGACGTCGGCATTCCGGCGACCGAACATCTGCTCGACGAACTCGTCGCCCGCTGGAAGCGCGCCGACGTCGACGCGCGCGCTGTGCTCAAGTCCGTGCTCACCGAGCTGCTCACGCCACTCGAGCAGCCGCTTATCATCGGCTCGGCGCGGCCTTTTGTGATCATGCTCGCCGGCGTCAACGGCGCAGGCAAAACGACCTCGATCGGCAAGCTGGCCAAATATCTGCAGAATCAGGGCCACTCTGTGCTGCTCGCCGCAGGCGACACCTTCCGCGCCGCGGCACGCGAGCAGCTCGAAGCCTGGGGTGCGCGCAATGACGTCCAGGTGGTTGCTCAGCACGGCGGCGATCCGGCGGCGGTGATGTTCGACGCGATCTCGGCTGCACGCGCGCGGCGAATCGACGTTGTGCTTGCCGACACCGCCGGTCGGCTGCCTACGCAGCTGCCGCTGATGGACGAGCTCAAGAAAATCCGTCGCGTGATCGCCAAGGCGCAGGAAGGCGCGCCGCACGAAACGCTGCTCGTGCTCGACGCCAACACTGGACAGAATGCGCTGGCACAGGTCGCCGCATTCGATGCGGCGCTGGGCCTGACCGGGCTCGTCCTGACCAAGCTCGACGGCACGGCGAAGGGCGGGGTCGTCGCGGCGATCGCCAAGACGCGGCCGATACCGCTGAAGATGATCGGCGTCGGCGAGGGGATCGACGATCTTCGCCCATTCCGGGCCGCGGAATTCGCCGACGCGCTCGTTGGCTGACCGTCTACCTTGCCCCTGCCGCCTGCGCGAAAGAGCGCGACGCGTTGCTGGCGGCGGTCCAGCGCCGCCAGGGCGTTACCTCCACCCGCCTGATCGCCAAGGAGCAGGCGCTGTCCGAGCTGCAGGCGCAGGAGGGAGTCCGCGACCTCCTGGCGGGGGTTGCCCGGGAATCCGCTCCCCGACAGCGTGGTGGTGACTCCAGCGGATCGGCAGCCTCGATCGATCGACTTGCTGCGCGCCGAGTTGGCCAAGCTGCCCGGTGCCGTCCAAGTCCACTTCGACCCGGCTGGGGTCGAGCGGGTCGCTGACATTGGGCGTTGCTTTCGGCTTGGGCTGGCTCGGAGCCTGGCTTGCTGTCGCGCGCCACCTCGCGCCGTGGGAGGCCCGGCCATAGGGTGGAACTTCGGGGCGCCTTAGCACTCTGACGAGGCGAGTGCTAAAATAGTTACCAAGTCGCTCAGAAGGAGTTTGTTGATGCCCACGAATACGCTGGCTTTCCCGACCCCGGCTTCGCTGGGGAGCTTGGATCACTATATCCAGGCGGTTAACCGCTTTCCGCTGCTGTCCGCCGAGCAGGAGGTCGAGTTCGGCCGCAGGCTGCAGCGCGACAACGATCTGGACGCGGCACGTTCGCTCATCCTGTCCCATCTGCGGCTGGTCGTCGCTGTCAGTCGCAATTACATGGGGTACGGGCTGCCGCAGGCGGACCTGATCCAGGAAGGCAATATCGGCCTGATGAAGGCGGTGCGCCGCTTCGATCCGGAGCGCGGCGTTCGCCTGGTGTCGTTCGCCCTGCACTGGATTCGGGCCGAAATCCACGAGCACATTCTGCGCAACTGGCGGCTGGTCAAGATCGCGACCACCAAGGCGCAACGGAAGCTCTTCTTCAACTTGCGCAGCATGAAGCCGAGGCTCGGCGCGTTGACGCGCACCGAGGCGAACGGCATCGCCAAGGCGCTGGGGGTCAAGCCCGAGGAAGTCTTCGAAATGGAAACGCGATTGTCGGGGCAGGACGTCGCCCTCGATCCGCCGGCTGGCGACGATGGCGAGACGATGACGCCCAGTGCGTATCTGACCGACAGCGATGCCGAGCCCGTCCAGATACTCGAGCGCGAAGAGACGGCGCGCAATCGCAGCGTCGGCTTGAAGAGCGCGCTGTCGAGGCTCGATAGCCGCAGCCGCAACATCATCGAAGCCCGCTGGCTGCGCGAAGACGATCCGGCGACGCTGCAGGATCTCGCCGACCAGTACGGCGTCTCCGCCGAGCGGATCCGCCAGATCGAAAGCAAGGCGCTGAAGACGATGCGCGGCGAAATGGCGTCGCTCTAGGCGCACACGCAGCCGCAGTCATTCCGACGCCGGCCCTCTCCACGGGGCCGGCGTTTTTGTTTGTGCTCTAGAGCTCGACCTGCGTCCCTAGCTCGACCACCCGGTTGGTCGGGACGTTGAAAAACTCGATCGCCTTGGTGGCGTTCTTGGCCATCGACACGAACAGCCGCTCGCGCCACAGCGCCATGCCCGGCGTCGCGGTGGGGATCAGCGTTTCGCGTGAGACGAAGAACGAGGTCTCCATCATGTCGAACGGCTGCCCGCGACGCCCGCATTCCTCCAGCAGCTCCGGAACGTCCGGGTCTTCCTTGAATCCGAAAAAGGCTTCGAACTGCTGGAAGTTGCACCCGAGGTCGCGGATGCGCACGCGTTCGGACAGCGGCACGGTCGGGATATCCTCCGTCGTCAGCGTCAGAAGCACGACCCGCTCGTGCAGCACCTTGTTGTGCTTGAGGTTGTGCAACAGCGCATGCGGCGCGCGATGCGGCGTGCTGGTGAGAAAAACGGCCGTGCCCGGCACGCGCATCGGCGGGCTCGCCGCGATGCTTTCGATGAAAAGATCGATCGGCATCGTCTCGGCGCTCAGGCGTTCGAGCAGGATCGCGCGGCCGCGCTTCCAGGTCGTCAGCAGGGTGAATACGACGCCTCCGACGACGATCGGAAACCAGCCGCCTTCAGGGATCTTGAGCAGGTTCGACGACAGGAACGCCGCGTCTATCGTGACCAGCGGCACGACGATCGCCAGAGCGGCCAGGACGTTCCAGCCCCACAGCCGCGTCAGCACGACGAAGATCAGCAGCGAGTCGATCGCCATCGCGAGCGTCACCGCAATGCCATACGCTGCGGCCAGATTGCTCGAGGTCTGAAATCCGGCGACCAGCAGCATCACCGCGCAGAACAGCATCCAGTTGATAAACGGGACATAGATCTGACCGATCTGGCGTTCCGAGGTATGCATGATGGTCAGGCGCGGGCAATAGCCCATCTGGATCGCCTGCCGTGTCAGCGAGAACGCCCCCGAAATGACCGCCTGCGAGGCGATCACCGTCGCGCCGGTCGCGAGCACTACCATCGGCAGCAACGCCCATGCCGGCGCCAGCAGGTAGAACGGGTTCTTGATCGCCGCCGGCTCGGCGATGATCAGCGCGCCCTGGCCGAAATAATTCAGCACCAATGCCGGCGCCACAAGATACAGCCAGGCGCGCCGGATCGGCGTCACGCCGAAATGTCCCATGTCGGCGTACAGGGCTTCCGTGCCGGTGACCGCGAGCACGACCGCACCAAGGGCGAGGAACGCCGCGAGCGGGCTGCCGGTCAGAAACGAAAATGCATAAGACGGCAGCAACGCCATCAGCACGCGCGGGTCCTGCCAGATCGCGGCCGCGCCCATCACGGCAATCGTCGCAAACCACAGACACATCAGCGGACCGAACAGCCCGCCGACCTTCGCCGTGCCGTGACGCTGGATCGAGAACAGCGCGAGCAAGATCGCCAGGGTCACGGGAATGACGTAACTCTTCAAGCCCGGCGCCACGACCTCGAGGCCCTCGACGGCGGACAATACCGAGATCGCCGGAGTGATCATGCCGTCGCCGTAGAACATCGCGGCGCCGAAAATACCCAGCCCGACCAGCCACCAGCGCGCCTGGCGGTCGTCGAGGCCGCGCGACACCAGCGCGGTCAGCGCCATGATGCCGCCTTCGCCGCGGTTGTCGGCGCGCATGATCAGCGTTACATACTTCAGCGTGACGATGATCATCAGGGCCCAGAAGATCACCGACAGGATGCCGAGCACGTTGTCGGCGGTCAGAGGCAGGCCGTGCGGTCCGGTGAAACACTCGCGCAGCGTATAGAGCGGGCTGGTTCCGATGTCGCCGAAGACGATGCCGATCGCGGCGATCACCAGCGGGGCCGCCGGCCTTTTCCCCGACGCGGCCGGAGCTCCCGCGGCGGCCTCGCGTCCGCTCAGCATGCTCCTTCGTCGGAGCGACGCGAAAACCGGATGTTGAGCTGCTTGAGCTTGCGATACAGATGCGTGCGCTCCAGACCAGCGCGTTCGGCGACCCGGCTCATGTTGCTCTGTTCCTTGCCCAGCAACTGCTCGAAGTAAATCCGTTCGAAGGCTTCGCGCGCCTCGCGCAGCGGCAGCTCGAAAAACCGTGCGGTGACCTCGGGCGCGAGCGCCGCCGATGGCGGCAACGCCGATTCGCCCAAGAGGCGCCGCACGTGCTCGCCGGTGATTTCGCTGTCGATCGTCAATGCGAGATTGGCGATCACGTTGTGCAGGTGATCGAGATTGCCCGGCCAGTAAGCCGCGGCGAGCGCCGATACGGCGCTGGCCTGCAACGTTCCCAGCGTACGCTGGCTCGCGGTGATCTCGCGCCAGAAGCGCGCGATCAACGCCGGCATGTCGTCGCGGCGCGCGCGCAGCGGCGGCAGCATGACCGCACCGGCCGACAAGGTCGACAGCAGCGCCGGGTCGAAGCGTCCCTCGGCGGCAAGGTTGCCGAGCTGCTCGCTGCTGGTGCAGACAAGGATCGTGTCCTGCTTTTCCAGCTTGGGCAGCACGAACGCGAGCCCCTTTTGCTCGGCTTTCGAGTACGCGCCGATTTCTGCGCAGTAGAGCAGGCCGTCGCGCGCTTCCTCGAGAACCTGCGACGGATTGGCGGCGAGCCGCGCGCCGTTGGCCAGGATGACGAACGGCGCGTCCGGCACGTGCAGCGCCCGCGCCGCGATGTCGTGTCCGGCGCCCGGCTCACCGACGATCAGCACCGGACGGTTGGCGCGCAGCAGCTGTTCGATCGCGCGCTCGACCTCGATTACCGGCGTGCTGGTGCCGAGCGCCGCCAGCGATATCCGGCGCGGCCCCTGGCCGGCGGCCGTCTTCAGCGCGCGGGTCACCGTCGACAGCAGCTTTTGCAGGCCGACCGGTTTTTCCAGGAAATCGAAGGCACCGACCTTGGTCGCCTCGACCGCAGTTTCTATCGTGCCGTGCCCCGACATCATCACGACCGGCATTGTCAGCTGGCCGTTCGCCGCCCATTCGCGCAGCAAGGTCACGCCGTCGGTGTCCGGCATCCAGATGTCGAGGAGCACCAGCGCCGGTTGCGTACGCAGCCGGTAATTGCGCGCCTCGCCGGCATTTTCGGCGACGCTGACCTGATAACCCTCGTCCTGCAGAATCTCGGACAACAGCTCGCGGATGCCGACTTCATCGTCGACGATAAGAATTTCCTTCTGCTGCGGCATCACGTGTTGGTTCCTTTGAACGGCAAGTACAGGGTCACCACGGCGCCGTGTGGGGACCGATTTTCGATCGTTACGCGCCCATGGTGCTCCTCGGCGATCTTCTTGACGATCGCGAGGCCAAGCCCGGTGCCTTTCGCCTTGGTCGTCACATATGGCTCGAACGCATGGCGCACGACGTCGTCGGGAAATCCGCCGCCACGGTCGCCGATTGACAACGCGAGCTCGTCGCCGCGCACCTCGAGGCCGATATCGTACGCGGGGTCGGGCGATTCCGCCTGCGCATCGATCGCATTCTGGAGCAAATTGTGGATCACCTGGCGCAGCCGCGTCGGCTCGCCCTGTATGACCGGATCGCCGGCGGCAAGCTTGAGCGACACATGGGGTCGCAGATTTTCATACAGACCCAGCACGTCGAGCAAGAGCGCATTGATGTCGACCGGCTGCATGCGACCCGACCGCGTTTGCCGGGCGTAGATCGCAAAGTCGTCGACCATGTGCTTCATCGCGCTCACCTGCCCGACGATCGTCTGCGTCGCCCTCGTCAGCGCCTCGTCGTCGGCGGCCGCAAGCTTGCCGCCGAGCTTGACCGCAAGGCGCTCGGCCGCCAGCTGTATCGGCGTCAGCGGGTTCTTGATCTCGTGCGCGAGGCGCCGTGCGACCTCCGCCCAGGCGGCGTCGCGCTGCGCCTCGGCCAGTTCGGTCACGTCGTCGAATACGACGACGAAGCCAGCCACGGGCTCGCCCGGCAACCTCGACCCACGCATCAGAAGTACGCGCGTGTGGCTGGATACGGTGACTTCGGCCTGCCGCTGCCACTGGCCCTCCCGCCCGCTGCGGAACCCCTCGGCCACCAGATCGGCGAAGCCGGCAAGCGCCGGCAGACCGCGCGCCCAGTCGAAAAGCGGCAGTTCGATCAGGTCGGCCAGCGGCTGCTGCAGAATCACCGCGGCGCTCGGGTTCGCGGTGCGCAGCCGGAAAGCGCTGTCGAACGCCAGCACGCCGGCCGACAGATTGGCCAGAATGCTTTCGAGATAGGCATTCGTCGTCTCGATCGCGTTGCGGCTTTCTTCGGCCTTCTGCTTCGCTTCGGCGAGCTGGGCGGTCATGGTGTTGAACGACTCGGTGAGTACGCCCAGCTCGTCGCGACTCTGCACCGGATGCCGGCGACTGAAGTCGCCTTGCGCGACCGCGCGCGTGCCCTCGGCGAGAAGCCCCAGCGGTCCGCTGACCTGCTCGGACAGCACCACGGCCAGGCCGAGCGCGGAAAAGAGCGCGAGCAGCAAGGTCAGGGTCAACGTTAGCGCATAGAGGCGCTTCAGCGCGACGCGCGAAAACGAAATCTCCTGGTAATCGCGGTAGCCGGCCTGCACTTTCTCGGCATCGAGCTGCAGCTGGCGCGGCACCGGCTCGACGACTTGCAACAGGCGCAGCGGCTCGCCCGGATCGGAGGTGTTGACCGGAACCACGACGCGCAACAACATGCCCTGGTCGGTCGTCTGGTCGATCGCCGAATAGGTCTGCTGAAGCCTGGCGCGGCGCAGCGCCTGCGCCGGCGGCGGCTCCGGCGTCAAGGTCGACCCCGATATTCCCGCGACGCCGAGGACACCGCCACCCGAGGAAAAAAGCGCGGCCTCGTAGATTCCCGCCTGCTCGCTCGCGCGATTGAGCCGTTGCGGCATGCCCGCCACGTCGCCTTCCTGTAGCGTCAGCGCGAGCTGCAAGGCCTTGTTGGTCGTTTCCTTCAACAGATAGTCGAGCGCGCCCCGCCCGAGATTGAGTCCGCCTTCGAGCGCGCGGTCGACGCGCACGTCGAACCATGATTCGATGCTCTTGCCGAGAAACTGTACCGACACGCCGTAAAGCAGTGCGCCAGGCAGTACCGCCACGAGCGCGAAAAGCAGCACCAGTCTGATCGCAAGCCGCGAGCCGAAGACGCCCGCCTTGAGATTCTTGCGCAGTCGCCACAGCTGATATCCCACCAGCCCCATCAGCAGGGCGACCATCGTTCCGTTGAGCACCAGCAGCAGGTTGTAGTTGCTGGCGAAAAGTTCGGTGTTCGCGCTCGCCGTCGCGAGCAGGAACAGGAACACCGTGCCGAGGACGGCACAGCCGAGCAGCACGTAGCGCAGCGCGCGAGGCGCGAGAATCCTGCTCACGGCGTGAAGCTCCAGCGAAACCATTCCGATTGCAGCGACCAGTCGCGCGAGGCCAGCGCATTGATCTGGAACGGCTTCGGCAATTGGGCGACGTCGAGCCGGAGCCGTACTGCGGCTTCATACCGCTCGCCCACGGACAGCGCGTCCCTGCGAATCACCGGCCGCGAAACCACCCGCCCCAGCAGACGTTCGACCTCGTCGAGCGAATCGAACTGCTGCCCGAGCAGCCCGCTGGTCACGCGGTACTGGCGGGTCAGCGGGTTGTAGGTCAGGCGGTATTGCACCGACATGTGCACGAGCTTCTGATCGAGCCAGTACCAGCGCGGCCGCACCAGCTCGAATTCCAGCAAGAAATAGAGCGAAACGCCTTTTTGCAGCGCTTCCTCGAGCGTTGGATTGAACGCGAGGTCGAACTGCGCATTCAGCACGTAGCTTTCGTCCTCCAGCAGCAGCTCGGCCGATTTGACCCCGATCGTGTCGGCGTACGCGATCGTTGCCGCCGGCAACGACAGCAAAGCAGTCAGGCACAACAGGCCGGCGAGGATGCGGCGCATAGACGGGAGCGGCGAGCCGCGCGATCCGTTCGGAAGGACTCAGCTCTTTTGGAGGAGGGCGTAGAAAAACCCGTCGTGATTGTGCGCTGCGCCCGGGGCCGCTGGCAAGAGTTGCCCGTCGATAGCGCCGAACTCCGCGGGCAATGTGAGTCGAATGCGCAACGCATCGCGATGACGCTCGAGAAATGCGACGATCTGATCGCCGTTTTCGGCACCGAATACCGAGCAGGTCGAATAAAGCAGCGTGCCGCCGCGCTTCAGACACGGCCACAATGCATCGAGCAAGCGCCGCTGCTGGGCAACGAAACCCGCGATGTCGGTCTCGCGGCGCAGCCATTTGCCATCGGGATGCCGCCGCACGATGCCCGATGCGGTGCAGGGAACGTCGGCGAGAATGCGATCGAACGCATTGCCATCCCACCAGCGATCGGGTTCGCCCGCGTCGGCGACGACAAGGCGCGCGGCGAGGCCCAGGCGCGCAAGGTTTTCGCGCACGCGTTCGATCCGTGAGGCGTCGACGTCGACCGCCACCAGGTCGAGCGCCGCCAGTTCCGCCAGATGCGTAGTCTTGCCGCCCGGCGCCGCGCAGGCATCGAGGACGCGCATGCCCTCTCGTGGCGCCAACAGCGGCGCTGCCAGTTGAGCGGCTGCGTCCTGCACGGAAAACCAGCCGGCTGCATAACCGGGCAACGCGGACACGACAGCCGCCTCGTCGAGCAAAACGCCGGCTTCGCCGATTGCGCGCGCCTGAACGCCTTGCGCGCGCAATGTGGCCAGATAGTCTTCGCGCGCGATGCGCCTGCGGTTGACGCGCAAAGTCAGCGTCGGCCGCGTATTGCCCGCGTCGAGTACCGCCGCGGCATGCTCCGGATACTCGGCGAACACGCGGTCGATCCACCAGCGAGGATAGGAAAAGCGCGCCTCGGGCTCGTCGGCGATCTGCGCTAGCAGCGCGTCACGGCGCCGCAGGAAAGTGCGCAGGATCGCGTTGGTCAGGCCCTGCGCCGACGTACGCTTGAGCTGCGCGGTCGCGCGCACCGCGGCGTCGACGACCGAGTGCTCCGGCGCGCCGGTGTGGATCAACTGGTAGAGGGCGACCCACAGCAGCGCTTCGACGCTGCCGTCGGTCAACGGACGCTCGGCGAGCGCGCGCACGATCGCGCGCAGCTGGCCCAGGAAGCGCAGCGTGCCATAGCAGAGCTCGTGCACGAGCGCGCGATCGGCCGACGGCAACGGCGAGCTCGCCAGTACCGCGGGAAGCGGGTTGCCGGCGAGGACGCGACGGACGATTTTCGCGGCAAGGCGCTGCGCGCGCTGCATCGCTCGGCGCGACTAGCGCGGCTGCAGTCCGCGCTGCGATTGCGAAGCAAGCGCGAGCAGACGGCGGATGCGCTCCTCGATCGGCGGGTGCGTGCTGAATGATCCGGCGAGGCCTCCGTCGTGCAGCGGGTTGCGCTCGTTGTCGTCGCGGTGGCCGAAGGACATGCCGAAGTGTGCGAGCGCCGATATCGCGCCGGCGACCGACGCGGTAATCGTCGAAGTGAGGATGTCGCGGTGCCTGACGTGAGCGAGCTCGTGGACAAGCACGCCACGAAGCTCTCGCGCGCTCAGCAATTCGACGATGCCGCGAGTCGCGGCGACCGCTGCATGCTCCGGATTGCGTCCGGTGGCGAACGCGTTCGGCTGCGCTTCATCGATCAGGTAAACCCTGGGCATCGGCAGGCCGGCGCGCGCGGCCAGGTCCCGCACGACCCCGTAGAGCTGAGGCGCGGTCGTCGCGTCGACCTCGCGGGCGCTGTAGAGCCGCAGCACCATGGCGTCCGAGAACCAGTAAGCCCACAGATTGGTGCCGAGTCCGAACAGCAAAGCGACAAGCATGCCCTGCCCTCCGCCGATTGCCGCACCGGCGACGCCGAAAAGCGCCATGATCGCCGCCATCAACAGCCCGGTCTTGAGCCAATTGCCCAACATCGTCGTCGTCTCCGCCCCGAAACCCGCGAGGCTTCAAAGCTCCATAGATGGACGTGGTGCGCCCGCAATTCAACCCGATGCATCGAACACTTCGCCGGCTGCGACCGGATGCCCGGCAAGAAACGAAGCGGCGGAGAGCCGCTTTCCGCCCGCGCGCTGCAACTCGCGCACCAGCAGCGCGCCGCGCCCGCAAGCCACCAGCAGCCCGTTGGCGTCAGCGCGCACGATCGCGCCGGCGGCGCCGAAGTTTCCTGCTGCGGGCTCGGCAGCCCAGATCTTGATCGTCGCGGCATCGAGCGTCGCAAAAGCGCCGGGGGCCGGATTGAAGGCGCGAACCATCCGGTCGAGCGTCACCGCGTCTTCGCTCCAGCGTATCGCGGCCTCCTCGCGCTCGATCTTGGCCGCATAGCTCGCAGCCGTCGCGTCCTGTGGTTGCGACGCAAGCGCGCCCGCCGATGCGAGCGTGCCGAGCGTTTGTACGATAGCCTCTGCGCTCACCGTGGCGAGTCTTGCCGTCAGCGTGCCTGCCGTGTCGCGCGGCGCGATCGGCACGATCGTGCGGGCGATCACCGGCCCCGTGTCGAGCCCGGCGTCCATCTGCATGATGCTGATCCCGGTCTCCTTGTCGCCGGCGAGCAGCGCGCGCTGGATCGGTGCCGCGCCGCGCCAGCGCGGCAATAGCGAAGCGTGGATGTTGATCGCGCCATGGCGCGGCCAGTCGAGCATCGGCCTGGGAAGTATCAGTCCATACGCGGCCACGATCAGCACGTCGACCGCCGTGGTCATCGGCGGCGCCAGCGCGCCCTTCAGCGCCGACGGTTGAAGCACCGCCAAGCCGCGCTCGAGGGCCAGCGCCTTGACGGCGGAAGGTGCGAGCTTGAGGCCGCGTCCGTGCGGCCGGTCGGGCTGCGTGAGCACGAGGACGACCTCGTGCCCAGCGTCGAGGATCGCCGCCAGCGCCGTCGCGGCGAACGGGGGAGTTCCGGCGAAACCTACTCGCAGCGCATCGGCCACGCCGGATCAGCCCGCGAGCCGCTGCTTTTTCTTGAGCTTGGCCGCGAGCCGCGCGCGCTTGAGCGGCGACAGGTAGTCGACAAAGACCTTGCCGACCAGATGATCCATTTCATGCTGAATACATACCGCCAGCATTCCGTCGGTGGTGAGCTCGAACGGCTCGCCCCGGTCGTCCTGGGCTCTCACGGTGATTCGGGCGGCGCGCTTGACGTTGTCGTAATAGCCAGGAACCGACAGGCAGCCCTCCTCACACTCGGCTTCGCCTTCGGAGGCGACTATCGTCGGGTTGATGAAAACCTTGAGGTCGTTGCGCGCCTCGCTGACGTCGATGATGATGACCCGCTTGTGGACGTCGACCTGAGTCGCGGCGAGGCCCACGCCCGGGGCGGCGTACATGGTTTCGGCCATGTCCCTGACCAGTTTGCGGATTTCGGCGGTCACCGCCGCGACCGGGGCGGCGTGCTTCCGAAGCCGGGGATCGGGATACTCCAGGATGTCCAGGACCATAATTACTTGCAAAATGAATACTCGGGATGCAGAATCCGACCTAAACCCTTATTTTGCGTCGGTTTAGGACGTTTGCAAGTCCCGCACAACACCTGTACCGGAGAGGCCCCATGAGCCTAAACTCGCGGCTGAATTCTACCATAGCGACCCTGCTGTTTTCGGCGTGCCTGCTTCCGCTGATGCTCGCCTCGCGGCCCGCTCACGCCGACGATCTGCAACTGCAGGACAACCGGCCCGACCGGTACACGGTGCAAAAAGGCGACACTCTATGGGGAATCTCCGGGAAGTTCCTCAAGCAGCCTTGGCGCTGGCCGGAGATCTGGCGGATGAACCGCGAGCAGATCAAGAATCCGCACTGGATTTACCCCGGTGACGTCGTCGTACTCGATCGGGTCGACGGAAACTGGCGGCTGTCGCTCGATCGCCCAGCGGCCCGCGCCCGACGGCGCGCCTGTCCCCGGCAATCCGCGCCGAAACCCTCCAGGGCGAGGCGATTCCGACGATACCCGCGGGCGACCTGGCACCCTTCCTCACCAAGCCGATCATCACCACGACAAGGGACGGCATCCCGGGGGCGGGCAGGATCATCGCCGCGCACGACAACCGCGTGGTGCGCGGCGAGGGTGATTACGTGTATGCGGTGAACATCGACGAAAAAGCAGGAACGCAGTGGTTTATCTACCGCCCGGGCAAGGTGCTGCGCTCGTACGACAGCAACGAACTGCTCGGCTACGAGCTTCGCTATCTGGGCACTGCGCACGTCGACCGCTTCGGCGAGGTGGCACGCATGGAAATCACGTCGGCGCGCGAGGAAATCCTGATGGATGACATGCTGCTGCCCGCGCCACGAGAAGAGCTGGTCAACTACGTCCCGCACGCCCCGGACAAGGCGGTCGACGGTCGCATCATCGCCCTCGACGCCGACGCGCACGAAGTGGGCCGCAACTCGCTGGTCACCGTCGATCGCGGGGCCCGCGATGGGCTCGATGTGGGGACGGTGCTGGCGATCTACCATCCGACGCCGGTGATTCCCGACCCGCGCCCGTCGACCGAGCCCAGCGTCTTCTCGCGCTTCATCAGCGATCCGACGCGCGACATGCTGCAGCCGACGCGGTATTTGAACATCCCGCCGGAGCGCTCGGGGCTGCTGTTCATTTTCCGCGTGTTCGACAAAGTCGCGTACGGCATCGTGCTCAATGCGTCGGAGCCGGTGGTCGCCGGCGACCTCGCGCGCAAGCCGTAGCAGCCCCGACCGCCGCACCCTGCACCCGTTTCGCCAATGGATATCGACGCGCGCGTCGAGGCCTGGGCGTCCCTGCAACTCGTGCCGGGGCTCTCCGCTCGCGCGCTCGTCTCGCTGCTCAAGGCGTTCGGGGGCCCCGTGGAAGTGCTGGCCGCGTCCCGCGCGAGCCTGGGCAAGTGGGTGCCCGCCGAGCTGGCTTCGGCGATCGCGCATGGCGCCGATCCGGCCGAGCTCGGCCCCACGCTCGCCTGGCTCGCGGAACCCGGCCACGCGTTGGTGGCCTGGGATGACCCGGCCTACCCGCGGGCACTGCTGACGATCACCGATCCACCGCCGGTCGTCCATTACGCCGGCAAGCTCGATCTTCTGAACCGCCCCGCCCTGGCGATCGTCGGCAGCCGCAACGCGACGCCGCAGGGCCGCCAGAATGCCGAGGCGTTCGCCGCCGCGCTGTCGGGGTCGGGGCTCACGATCGTCAGCGGACTGGCTCAGGGGATCGATGCCGCCGCACACCGCGGCGGGCTCGCGGGCGCCGGCAACAGCATCGCGGTTGTCGGAACCGGAATCGACCGCATTTATCCGGCGGCAAACAAAGCGCTGGCCCATCGCCTGGCCGAAAGCGGCGGCCTGCTGTCGCAATTTGCGCTGGGTACGCCGCCGCTACCGGGAAACTTTCCCCGCCGCAATCGCGTGATCAGCGGGCTTGTCCGGGGCGTCCTGGTCGTGGAGGCCACGCCAAACAGCGGTTCCTTGATCACGGCGCGCTTCGCCGCCGAGCAAGGCCGGGAGGTGTTCGCGATTCCCGGCTCGATCCATTCGCCGTTCTCCAAAGGATGTCATCGCCTGATCAAGGATGGCGCCAAACTCGTGGAGACCGCCCAGGACGTGCTCGAAGAGCTGGGCATGGCGTCGACGGCAGCCTCGCGCCGACCCGAGGCGGGCCGATCGGCGCCCGGCGGCGATGCCGCGCGCGTGCTCGCTGCCCTCGGCCACGATCCGGTCGGCGTCGATACGCTCGCCGAACGCACCGGGCTGCCTGCCAGTGCGATCGCGGTCGCGCTGGTCGAACTCGAGCTTGGCGGCCAGGTCGCCCCGCTGCCCGGAGGAGCGTTCCAGCGCGTTATGTGATACATAGGCGTCCCACGCCGGTTTCGCTACCGCCTCATTGGCCACTAAGGCGGCCTTGCTATCATCTGCCCTCTTTTTTAGCCCCATGACCATGAAGCCCTGATGGCGAAGAGCCTGATCATTGCCGAAAAGCCTTCCGTCGCCGCCGACGTCGCGCGCGCCTTGGGGGGCTTTACGCGCCACGACGATTATTTCGAGAGCGATCGCTACCTGCTGTCGTCGGCGATCGGCCATTTGCTCGAGATCGGAATGCCCGAGGACGAAGAGGTCAAGCGGGGCAAATGGACATTCGCGCACCTGCCGGCGATCCCGTCGCAGTTTGCGCTGAAGCCGATCGAAAAGTCGGAAGCCAGGCTGCGCCTGCTGCTCAAGCTCCTCAAGCGCAAGGACGTGCACGAGCTGGTCAATGCCTGCGACGCAGGGCGCGAGGGCGAACTGATCTTTCGCAACATCGCGCAGTACGCCAAGACCACCAAGCCGATCCGCCGCCTGTGGCTGCAATCGATGACCCAGGGTGCGATCCGCGAGGCGTTCGGCGCCTTGCGCAGCGACGAGGCGATGCGGCCGCTCGCCGATGCGGCGGTATGCCGGTCCGAGTCGGACTGGCTGGTCGGCATCAACGGCACGCGCGCAATGACCGCGTTCAACTCCCGGTCGGGCGGGTTTCAGCTGACGACGGTGGGCCGGGTGCAGACGCCGACCTTGGCGATCCTGGTCGAGCGCGAGGAAAAAATCCGCGCGTTCGTCCCGCGCGACTACTGGGAAGTGCTGGGTACGTTCCGCGCTGCCGGCGGGCAGTACGGCGGCCGATGGTTCGACGAAAAATTCAAAAGGACCGACGACGATCCCGACCGCCGGGCCGAACGGTTATGGGACGAGGCGAAGGCGCGAGCGATCGTCACCCGCTGCGAAGGCAAGCCGGGAACGGTCACCGAGGAGACCAAGCCGTCGACGCAGGCTGCGCCTCTGCTCTACGATCTGACCAGCCTCCAGCGCGAAGCCAACGGCCGCTTCGGCCTGTCCGCCCGCACGACGCTGTCGCTCGCGCAGGCGCTGTACGAAAAGCACAAGGCGCTGACCTATCCCAGGACCGATTCGCGCGCGCTGCCCGAGGATTATCTGGCGACGGTCAAGACGACGATGGAAGCGCTGCGCGAGGCCAATGCCTACGCCGTGTTCGCCGGGCAGATCCTCAAGTCGAAGTGGGTCCGGCCCAACAAGCGGATCTTCGACAACAGCAAGATCTCCGATCACTTCGCGATCATCCCGACCTTGCAGCGCCCGAAGAGCCTTTCCGAGCTGGAGACCAAGCTCTACGACCTGGTCGTCAAGCGCTTCCTCGCGGTCTTCTATCCGCCCGCCGAATACCTTCTGACGACACGGATCACGCGGGTCGCCGGCGAGCCGTTCAAGACCGAGGGCAAGGTGCTGGTCTCGCCGGGCTGGCTCGCGGTCTACGGCAAGGAAGCGCAGGGGGACGACGAAGCGACGCTCGCTCCGGTCCGTCAGGATGAAAAAGTGGCCACCGAGGAAATCAAGGTCGTCGCGAGCCGGACCCGGCCGCCGCCGCGGTTGTCCGAGGCGACGCTGCTCTCGGCGATGGAAGGCGCGGGCAAGCTGATCGAGGACGACGAGCTGCGCGAGGCGATGCGTGAAAAGGGGCTCGGCACCCCGGCGACGCGCGCGCAAATCATCGAGGGCCTGATCCAGGAGAAGTACGTGCTGCGCGAGGGACGGGAACTGCAGCCGACGGCAAAGGCGTTTTCACTGATGACTTTGCTGCACGGGCTGGGCGTGCCGGAGCTGTTTTCGCCCGAGCTCACCGCGGAGTGGGAGTTCAAGCTCGCGCAGATGGAGCACGGCAAGCTCAGACGCGAGCAATTCATGCGCGAAATCGTCAAGATGACCGAGCACATCGTCGCGCAGGCGAAGAATTTCGAGAGCGACACCATACCGGGCGATTTCGCGACGCTCTCGGCGCGCTGCCCGAAGTGCGGCGGCGAAGTGCACGAGAAGTACAAGAAATTCCAGTGTCAGTCCTGCGATTTCGGCATGTGGAAAATCGTTGCAGGAAGGCAGCTCGAGATCCCTGAAGCCGAGTCTCTGCTGACCGAGCGCCGTGTCGGCCCGCTCGACGGCTTTCGCAGCAAGCTCGGCCGGCCGTTCTCGGCGAGCCTCAAACTGAACGACGCCAACGAAGTCCAGTTCGATTTCGGCGATGGGACCGGCGAGGGCGCGGAAGGCGAAGCGCCCGATTTCAGCGCCCAGGAATCGCTGGGCGCCTGCCCGAAGTGCGGCTCGCGCGTATTCGCGCTGCCCGCAGCGTACGTGTGCGAAAAAGCCGTGGGGCCGGACAGGACCTGCGATTTTCGTTCCGGCCGGGTCATCCTGCAGCGGCCGGTCGAGGGCGAGCAGATGCAAAAGCTGCTCGCCACCGGCAAGAGCGATCTGCTGCAGTTCGTGTCCTCGCGCACGCGGCGACCTTTCGCCGCTTACCTGGTGCGGCAACCGGATGGCAAGATCGGCTTCGAATTCCAGGCGCGGAAGGACGGCGCCGGCAAGCCACTGCGCGGGGGGCGCGGCGCAGCCGCGCTGCGCGTGCTCGGCAAGCATCCGAAAGATAAGCAACCGGTGGAGCTTCACGCGGGACGCTACGGGCCCTACGTCAAGCACGGTGGCGTCAACGCGACGTTGCCGGACCGCGACCGGGTCGATGCGCTGACGCTGGACGAGGCCGTCGCGTTGCTGGCGGCGAAGTCGGGCAAGGATGGTGGCGCGCGGAGTTCCAAGCGCGGGAAGAGTTCTCGCTCGGCCGCAAGCGGTGCCAAGCCCGCAGCCAAGTCGCCTCGGACGGCGAAGACAGCGCCGCGCTCCGCGACGCGCAAGCGCGCCGCTTAACGCCTTGGCACAACTGCGGATCACTCTCGTAGGCTCGCGTTACTTCGGCGCGGCAATGCTCGCGCGGCTGCTCGAAGAAGGGATCGACATCGCACGCGTCGTCGTCCCCGCCGCCGACGACCGCCTCGCGCTGGCCGCCGCCAGCGCAGGGCTCGAAGTCAAGGTGCTCGAGGACCCGAAGCTCGTCCCGGCCGATGCAATCCCCGAGGGAACCGATCTGATCGTCGCCGCACACAGCCACGCTCGCGTGAGCAACGAAGCGCTCGCCCGCTCGCGGCTGGGCGGCATCGGTTTTCACCCGTCGCTGCTGCCGCGCCATCGCGGAATTGCCGCGATCGAGTGGACGATACGCGAAGCAGACCCGATCGCGGGCGGGTCGATCTACCACCTGGCCGACCGGATGGACGCGGGCGCGATCGCCGCGCAGGACTGGTGCTTCGTGAAAAAGGGTGAGAGCGCACGCGAATTGTGGGAGCGCGCGCTGGCACCGATGGGACTCACGCTGATGACCCGCGTGATCCGGCACGCCAAGGAGCACGGCACGATCCCGGCGCAGCCGCAGGACGAGCAATTCGCCACACAGGCGCCGCTGATCCGCGACGGCACTTAGCGATCGCGTCGCGTCAGTGGCAGACGGTGCCGGGCGAGGCGAATACTTCGCGCGTTATGCTCTTGGTCTGCGCAATTCCATCGACGGTGTAGCTGAAGGTTCCCGAATTGCCGTCGAAGAAACTCAGCGTCGCCGTGCCCACGACGCTGCCGCTCGCGCCGCCCGGGCTGCCGATCGGCGGGAACGGTACCGAATTGAACGGCGGTCCGTTGGAAAGCCGGATCAGGTCGCCGGTATACGAGCTCAGTCCGCTCTTCGCTGCCGTGGTCACCAGCCACATCGGCGAGTGGTCGTGGTCATAGGTGAACCACGTGGCGAAAATCGTGTCGCCCTCGTGCGCGAGATTGACTCCCCATCCCGCCTCCGCGCCGGCAGGCGCGGCCCACCAAAGGTCCTGATAATTGTTGGTGAGCGCCAGATTGGCCTGTGCTCCGAACAAGCATGTCGGAAGAGGGCCGAAGGTTTCGCGGGTGATCGCCTTGGTTTGCGTGATGCCGTTGACGGTGTAGGCAAACGTGCCGTTGTTCGCGTCGGTGAACGTCAACGTCCCGGTGCCGACTGGTGCGCCGGCTGCGCCGCCCGGTGCACCCAGCGGCGGAAACGGAACGGCGTCGAACGACGGCCCGGTCCCCTGGAACAGCGTCCCGGTGTAGACGCGGTGCGCGGTCCGATTTGCACTCATTACCAGCCACCACGCCTTGCCGTTCAGGTCGTAGGTGAACCACGAGGCGAAGATCTGATCGCCCTGATGGGCGAAATTGATTCCCCAGCCGGATTCGGAGCCGCTTGGCGAGTTCCACCACAAGCCACCGAAGTTCACCGATAGCTCGTCGATGTTTTGCGCCGCCTGCACCGCGGCATTCGCATCGACAATGCCCGCACCGCAAGTCGCCGTCGTGCAATCGGAGCCGGGCGGGAACGGCTTGGCGCTCGCCGCGAGGGCGGTGCGCACCTGGCTTGCGCTGAGCGTCGGAGCCACCGCCAGCATCAGCGAGACCACGCCCGACACCATAGGCGCCGCGAAGCTCGTGCCCTCGCCGACGTCGAGATCGTCGGTGGTCGGCACCGATCGGCCGAGGTTGCTCAGAATTTCGATGCCGTCGAAGCCTTCGAGCGTGTCGCCGCCGGGCGCGCTGATCGTCATCGTGGCGCCGAAGTTGCTGTACCAGGTTCTGCCGCCGGCGGAATTGATCGCGCCGACGGAAATCACGCCGGGGCAGTTGGACGGCGTGTTGTTGGCGACGTCGGCGCTGTCGTTGCCCGCTGACACGACGATCGCTCGCGTGACCCCGTGCGCCAATGCTGACGCTATCACCTCCTGGTAGGCCGGCGCGCATTCGCCTTGCTCGCCCAGGCTCAGATTGATGACTTGCGCCGGCGTCGGATTGGCGGGAACGCCGGGCACGCTCAATCCGGCCGCCCAGGCTATGCCGTCGAGGATGTCGGAATCGTCGCCAAAGCATTTGCCGAGCACGCGCACCGGCAAAATCTTCGCCGACCAGTTGATACCCGCTGTCCACATTCCGTCGTTGCCGTTGGCCGCGATGATGCCGGAGGTCGACGTGCCGTGCCAGCTGCTGAGCTCGATGGCGCAGCCGTCGAACGTGTGCGAACTGGTGAGGTCGGATCGCGCGATCCAGTCCCCAGGATCGGACGCGTCGGCGTCGCGCCCGTCGCCGTCGTTGGCGACGAGCGGGTCGGAGACGAAGTCGTATCCCGGCAGAATGCGTCCCGCCATTGCCGCATGGGGCCGATAGCCGGTGTCGACGACGGCGACGACGGTGTCCGCGGCTCCGGTCGTGGCGTCCCACGCGGTGAAGGCGCTGATGCCGGCGACATCATCGCGCAGATAGGTTTGCAGATTCAGATACTGGTCGTTCGGCACGAACTGCGCTCGCATGCGGCGATCCGGCTGCACGTACTCGACTTCGGCGTGCCCGGCCAGGCGCCGTGCGATGGCGCGCGCCTCGGAGAGCGGGATCGGATGGTCGAGCGCCACCACATGCGCGCCGAGTGCCATCGGCCGCACATAGGCCAGCGCGACGCTGCCGTCGGCGGCCAGCCGCGACACGCGGGCTGCCCCGCGCGCCGATTCCGTTTCGGCGCCCGACCCGGGCGGCGGCGGACGGAATTTGACGATCAGCCGCTGCGTCGTCGGCTCGGGCGGCCCAGAGACGGCCGGCGGCGACGCGCGCGCCGGCGCTAGCGCGGCCAGCATCAGCAGGCAAACGATCGCCGCGCGAACGATCACAGAGCGTCGATCAGATGTCGAGATTGCGCACGCCCAGCGCGTTGTTCTCGATGAATGCGCGACGCGGCTCGACGTCCTCGCCCATCAAGGTCGTGAAGATTTCGTCGGAAGCGATGCCATCCTCGATCTGCACCCTGAGCAGCCGACGCACCGCCGGATCCATCGTCGTTTCCCACAGTTGCGCAGGATTCATTTCGCCGAGACCCTTGTAGCGCTGTATCGAGACCGCGCCGCGAGCCTCGCTCAGCAGCCAGTCGAGCGCTTCCTTGAAAGAAGCGACGGCGGAACCGCGTTCGCCGCGACGGACCGTCGCGCCGGGCCGAATCAACCCGCGCAGGACTTCGGCCGCCGCCCGGATTTGCGCATGGTCGCCGCTCGCCAGGAAATCGGCGTCGAGCGCCGTGGCATGCGGTGTGCCGTGCCGAGTGTGCACGATAACCAGGCGGCGCGATTCCGCGGGCACGTCGTAGCGCGCCTGCACGGTGATGTCGGGGTCGCCGATCGCCCGTTCGAGCGCCGCTGCACTCGCCGCGGCCGCGTCCGGCGTAGACAGGTCGATGACAAGACCCGTCAGCAACGCATGCAGCGCCGCCGGCTCGACCAGCCGCGCGACCCGGTCGATCACCGCTTCGGCCAGCAGATATTGTCGCGCGATGTGATCGAGCGCCTCGATCGACAACGGCGCAAGCTCGGCGCCCGGCACCAGCTCGGCGCCTTTCAGCGCCACCTTCAGCAGATGCTGCTTCAGGTCGTGATCGTCCTTGAGGTAAGTCTCTTCCTTGCCCTGCTTGGCCTTGTACAGCGGCGGCTGCGCTATGTAGATGTGGCCGCGCTCGACGAGGTCGAGCATCTGTCGATAGAAGAACGTCAGCAGCAGCGTTCGGATGTGCGAGCCGTCGACGTCGGCGTCGGTCATGATGATGATGCGGTGATAGCGCAGCTTGTCGGCGTTGTACTCGTCCTTGCCGAAGCCCGTGCCCAGCGCGGTGATCAGCGTGACGATTTCCTGCGAGCTGATCAGCTTGTCGAAGCGGGCCCGCTCGACGTTGAGTATTTTCCCGCGCAACGGCAGGATCGCCTGGAACTTGCGGTCGCGGCCCTGCTTGGCCGAGCCGCCGGCCGAATCGCCTTCGACCAGGTAGAGCTCGCACAGCGCGGGGTCGCGCTCCTGGCAATCGGCGAGCTTGCCCGGCAGCCCCATGCCGTCGAGGACGCCCTTGCGGCGCGTAAGCTCGCGCGCCTTGCGCGCCGCCTCGCGCGCCCGTGCCGCATCGATGATCTTGCCGCAGATGATCTTCGCGTCGGTCGGATTCTCCAGCAGGAATTCGTGCAGCTTGCTGCCGACGATTTCCTGCACCAGCGGCTGCACTTCCGAGGAGACGAGCTTGTCCTTGGTCTGCGACGAAAACTTGGGCTCGGGGACCTTGACCGAGAGCACGCAGGTGAGGCCTTCGCGCATGTCATCGCCGGTGGTTTCGACCTTCGCCTTTTTCGCCAGATCTTCCTTTTCGATATAGCTGTTCAGCGTCCGGGTCATCGCCTGCCGCAATCCGGTCAGGTGCGTGCCGCCGTCGCGCTGCGGTATGTTGTTCGTGAAGCATTGCACCGACTCGGCGTACGAATCGTTCCACTGCATCGCGACCTCGACGATGACGCCATCCTTGTCGCCGACCGCATGGAAGACTTTCGGATGCAGCACATTCTTGCTGCGATTCATGTACTCGACGAAGCCCTTGATGCCGCCGGTAAAGGCGAAGTTCTCGCTCTTGCCATCGCGCTGGTCGACGAGCTCGATCTTTACGCCGTGGTTCAGGAACGAAAGCTCGCGCAGACGGCGGGCGAGGATGTCGTAGTGGAACTCGATGTGATCGAAGGTCGTCGACGCCGCCATGAAATGCACTTCGGTTCCGCGCCGCTCGGTCGGCCCTGTGACGGCAAGCGGTGCGACGGGCACGCCGTCGTGGAACTCCATCTGATGCGCCTTGCCGTCGCGCCAGATGCGCAACTTGAGCCACACCGACAACGCGTTGACGACCGACACGCCGACGCCGTGCAGGCCGCCGGAGACCTTGTACGAGTTCTGATCGAATTTACCGCCGGCATGCAGCTCGGTCATCACGATCTCGGCGGCCGAGCGTTTCAGTTCGTCGTCTTCCTTGATGTCGGTCGGGATACCGCGGCCGTTGTCGACGACGGAGACCGAATTGTCGGCATGGATCACGACCTTGATGTCGTCGCAGTATCCGGCGAGAGCCTCGTCGATCGCGTTGTCGAGCACCTCGAACACCATGTGATGCAGCCCGGTTCCGTCGGACGTGTCGCCGATGTACATGCCGGGACGCTTGCGCACCGCCTCCAGGCCCTTGAGGACCTGAATGCTGGTCGAATCGTAGTCGCTTCCGTCGTCTGTGGGCTTGGGATTGGCTTGGGTCATTCGCGGTTTTCTCGTTTCAGACCACCCTCGAAAACGCCGACGCCGACTGATGTCGGCGCCGCGGGTGGCCATAGTGACAACTGCGGCGTCAGATGCGCATCGGCATCACGACATATTTGTAATCGTTTCTCTCCGGCATCGTGATCAGTGCGCTGGAATTGGCATCGCCGAATGCCAGCACGACCTTGTCGGTGCTGAGATTGTGTAAGACGTCGAGCAGATAAGTGATGTTGAAGCCGATGTCCAGCGACTCGCCCTGGTAGGCGACTTCGATCTCTTCCTCGGCCTCCTCCTGTTCACTGTTCGTGCAAATGATCTTCAATTGGCCGTTGCTCAGCACCAGCCTGACGCCGCGGAACTTCTCGTTGGACAGAATCGCTGCACGCTGCAGCGCCTGCAGAAGCTCGGCGCGCGTCAGTTCGATCTGCTTGGCATGTCCGACCGGGATCACGCGGTTGTAGTCGGGAAACTTGCCGTCGACCACTTTGCTGACCAGCTCGATGCTTCCGAAGCGGAAGCGGACTTGATTGGCGAGCAGATCGATTTTCACATCGGCGTCGCTGTCCTCGAGCAGTTTGCCCAGCTCGAGCACCGTCTTGCGCGGCAGAATGACCTCCTGCCGCTTGTAGTCGCCGTCGACCGCAATGCTCGCATACGACAGGCGGTGACCGTCGGTTGCGACCGCCTGCAGCGAGCCTTTGTCGATCACCAGCAGCATGCCGTTCAGGTAATAGCGGATGTCCTGCTGCGCCATCGCGAACTCGGCCAGCTTCAGCAAGCCGCGGAACTGGCGCTGCGGCAGCGAGATCGACTGCTGCTGCTCCTGCGCAAGACTGATGCGCGGATAGTCGGTCGCGGGCAACGTCTGCAGGTTGAAGCGCGACCGCGCGGCACGCACGGTCATCTTGCTGGCTGACGTTTCGATGTTGACCGTGGCATCGTCGGGCAGCGCGCGCAGCAAATCCTGCAGCTTTCGCGCCGCGACGGTGACGGCCTGATCCTGCTTGCCGGCGAGTTCGCTGTGCGCGGTAATCTGCATTTCCAGATCGGTGGCCGTAACGAAAAGGCGACCGTCCTTCTGTTCGAGCAGTACATTGGCCAGTATCGGCAGCGTATGTCGGCGCTCCACGATTCCGGATACGGCCTGCAGCGGCTTGAGCAGCGCATCTCTGGGTGTCTGTTTTAATTGCATTGTTTTAAACCCAATAACAGCTAATAGGTGTGCATCGATTTTCGGTACAACGGCGAAAAAGGCAACCGATTCCGCAGCTTCGACGAACCCGCGCTGCGGTATAAGGTCTGTTCGGCGTGTGGATGGTTTGGGGGCAAAATCGCGCGCGCCGGCCTGGGTCGGTTAATCAACAAATTATAAACCCGTTCACTCCCGATTCATACAGCCCGAAAGGCTCTGCTGCTCTCAGTTTCGTAGAACCTGCAGCAGAAAATTGACGTCGTGGGTCATCTCGGGGACCGACTCTCGGAGCTTGGCGATCTGCCGGCACGCATGCAGCACGGTGGTGTGATCCCGGCCGCCGAAATTGCTCCCGATCTCGGGAAGCGATAGCTGCGTCAGTTCCTTGGCGAGCGCCATCGCGACCTGCCGCGGCCGGGCGACGGCGCGCGAACGTTTCTTCGAGTGCATGTCGGAAATGCGGATCTTGTAGTAGTCGGCGACCGTCTTCTGGATGTTCTCGATCGAGATCTGACGGTTCTGGACGGCGAGCAGATCGCGCAGCGCATCCTTGGCGACCGACAGCGATATCTCCTGGCGATGGAAGCTCGAGTAGGCGAGAACCCGCTTCAGCGCACCTTCGAGTTCCCGGACGTTGGAGCGTATGTGCTTGGCGATGAAGAACGCGACCTGCTCGTCGAGCTTCATGCCGGTCTGCGTAGCCTTAGACAGTAGGATCGCGACGCGCATTTCGAGTTCGGGCGGCTCGAGCGCAACCGTGAGCCCCCAGCCAAAGCGCGAAATCAGCCGCTCCTCGATGCCGGAGATTTCCTTCGGATACGTATCGCAAGTGATGACGACTTGCTTGCGCGCTTCGATCAGCGTGTTGAACAGGTAGAAGAACTCTTCCTGTGTGCGACTCTTGCCGTTGAAAAACTGGATATCGTCGATCAACAGAAGGTCCAGCGTCCGGTAATAGCGCTTGAAATCGTCGAACGCCTTGTGCTGATACGCGCGCACGACGTCGGAGACATAGGTCTCGGCGTGGATGTAGCGAATCTTAGCGGCGGGATCGTTGACGAGGATCTGGTTGCCGATCGCCTGGATCAGGTGCGTCTTGCCCAGGCCGACGCCGCCGTACACGAACAACGGATTGTAGGAGGTCGGATTGTCGGCGACCTGCATACCGGCGGCGCGTGCCAGCTGGTTGGCCTTGCCCGCGACAAAAGTCTCGAAGGTGAACGCCGGATTGACGCTTGCCTGTTCACCGCGGCGGCTGGCGGCCATGCCGGGATCGGGTGAAATGGCGGTGACCGCCGGGGCCGCCACGCGCTCGGCGCCGTCGGCGACGACCAATCCCAGTCGCAGCGGGCGGCCGACCGCGACCGCGGCAAGCTCCTCGATGCGCCCCGCAAAACGCTCCTTGACCCACTGCAGCACAAAACGATTGGGTGCGATCAGCCGCAACTCGTCGCCGGCGATCTCCAGCCGCAGCGGACGGATCCACGTATTGAATTGCTGTTGCGTCAGCTCCCGCTGGAATGACTCCAGGCAGGCCTGCCAGAATACGGGCGTGGACATGGCGGATGGTGCGTGAGGGACCGGCGAGACCAAAAAATAGCGGGCACCGAACGGAGCCCGTCACAGCTGCATTGTACTCCGCTTGCCGCAAAGTTATCCACAGCGATTGCGGGCGAATTACCTTGACAGAGCGCTATGCAAAACGCTCTAATGTAAGGCTTTTTTTGAACGGAAGCAGACCATGAAGCGCACCTACCAGCCGTCGGTCATCCGGCGCAAGCGGACGCACGGCTTTCGCGCCCGCATGAAAAGCATCGGCGGCCGCAAGGTCCTGCGCGCACGCCGCGCCAAGGGCCGCGCCCGGCTCGCAGTCTAGAGCCTGGGCGAATCCGCGATAGGCTCGAATCAACGGCACCGATTGCGTGGGGCGGCCGCGTTTGCAAGGCTGTTTCGCCAGGGCCGCCGCATCGAAACCCAACATCTGCAACTGCTGGTGGCGCCGGCCGGGGGCGCGATCGGCCAAGTAGGATACGTGATCGGCAAGCAACAACTGACCCTCGCGGTCGACCGCAACCGGCTCAAACGCATGCTGCGCGAAGCAGTGCGCCGACGCCGTCCGGCGCTCGACGTCTTCGACATCGTGTTGCGTCTGCGTCGCGGTTGTCCGCAGGAGGGCATCGCGGCGATCGCGCGCCGAGGCCGCGCGGCTGCTGGACGAGTTGGCAGCGGCGAGGTCGCGATGAAAACGCTTTTGCTCGGGCTGCTGCGCGGCTATCAATACGCGCTCCGCCCGTTGCTCGGCGCGAACTGCCGCTTCTATCCCAGTTGCTCGGACTATGCGCGTGAGGCGATCGAGCGCCACGGTGCGGTCCGTGGTGTGTGGCTCGCCATGCGCCGTCTGGCGCGCTGCCACCCGTATCATGCCGGTGGGTACGACCCGGTTCCGTAGCACCACCACGTTCGATTTCGGCAGTCATGGACACCCAACGCCTGATTCTTTTTGTCATCTTTGCCTTCTCGGCGCTGTTCCTCTGGGAGGCGTGGCAGCGCGAGCACCGGCCGCCGCCGCCACCGGTCACCCAGGCCGCTCCGGGCACGGCCGCCGAAGCGCCGGTTCCCACGGCCACGCCCACCCCCGGCGCTGCCGCAACCGTGAATCCGAACGCCGTGCCCGCCGCGGCGCCCGCAGGGGAAACGATCGCGATCCGGACCGATCTCTATAGCGCCGACATCGATACGGCCGGCGCTGTCATCACCCAGGTCGCGTTGAACGAACACCGCGACACCGAGGACAAGACCCGGCCGTACCTGCTGCTGCAGAAAAATGCCGACCGCACGTTTGTCGCGCAATCGGGCCTGCTCGGCGAAGGCCTGCCCAACCACCGCACGGTCTGGCAGCCGCTGCCCGGGCCGCGCGAGCTCGCTCCCGGCGCGGACACGTTGCAGCTCGCGCTGCAGGCGAGCGCCGCCAACGGCGACAAGGTCGTGCAGACGCTGACCTTCCATCGGGGCAGCTACGTGATCGATGTCGATTTCGCGATCACCAACGCCGGCGCGGCGCCAATCGCACCGCACGCGTATTTCCAGTTCACCCGCGACACCAAATCGCAGAGCAAGCAGAACTCGATGGCGCCCTCGTCGTACATCGGCCCCGTCATCTATAACGAGTCGGACAAATTCAAGAAAGTCGAATTCGGCGAGCTGGACAAGCTCGCCGCGGATCCGAGCCGCAAGCTGCCGTTCAGCAAGAATGCGGACAACGGCTGGGTCGGCATGGTCGAGCACTACTTTGTCGCCGCATGGCTTCCGCCCGACGAGCCGAAGACGCCGCGAGAGTTCTATGCGCGCAAACTCGACAACGGACTCTACGCGGCGGGGGTGATCGTCCCGGGCCCATCGATCACGCCCGGCGCCACCGGCGACGTCAAGGTCAAGCTCTATGTCGGGCCGCAGGTCCAGGACACGCTGAAGTCGCTGGCCAAGGGTCTCGACCTGGTCGTCGATTACGGAATTTTCACCGTCATCGCCGCCCCGCTGTTCGTGCTGCTCAAATGGCTGCACGCGCTGGTGCACAACTGGGGCTGGGCGATCGTTCTGCTGACCATCATCATCAAGAGCGTTTTCTATCCGCTGAATCATGCCAGCGCGCGATCGATGGCCAAGATGAAAGTCATCGCACCGAAGCTGAAGGCGCTGCAGGAGCAATACTCCAAGGACAAGCAGCAGCTGCAGATCAAGATGATGGAGATGTACAAGACCGAGAAGATCAATCCGCTCGGCGGCTGTCTGCCTATCCTAGTGCAGATTCCCGTGTTCATCGCGCTCTACTGGGTGCTCCTCTCCGCCGTTGAGCTGCGTCATGCGCCGTGGATCGGCTGGATTCACGACCTGTCGGCCCCCGACCCGTGGTACGTGCTGCCGGTCATCTATGCGATCACCGCCTACCTGCAGGTGAAGCTCTCGCCGACGCCCATCCAGGATCCGGTGCAGGCAAAGGTGATGCAGATCATGCCGATCGCGTTTTCGGTCATGTTCATCTTCTTCCCGGCAGGCCTGGTGCTGTACTGGCTGATCAACAACTCGCTGCAGATCTTCCAGCAGTGGCACATGAACCGCGTGATCGGGCGCGAGACGGCTGCCGCGGCTGCCAAGCGGCGCTAGCACGACGTCAAGCCCCCGCGCGGGGCACCGCATGCCGACGCCGATCGCTACCGAGCTCATTGCCGCGATTGCGACGCCCGCCGGTCGCGGCGGCATCGGCATCGTGCGCGTCTCGGGGCCGGACCTGTCACGCCTCGTCGAAGGCATCGTCGGTCGCGCGCTCAAGCCGCGCGTCGCGACGAGCGTGAGCTTTGTCGGCGCGCACGGCGAAACGCTCGACCAGGGATTGGCACTGTACTTTCCGGCGCCCGCCTCGTATACCGGCGAGACGGTGCTCGAGCTGCACGGGCACGGCGGTCCTGCCGTGCTCGCGCAAATACTGCGCCGCTGCCTCGATCTGGGCGCGCGGCTCGCGGAACCCGGCGAATTCACCAAGCGGGCGTTTCTCAACGACAAGATCGACCTGGCGCAAGCCGAGGGCGTCGCCGACCTGATCGACGCGGCGACGACGACCGCGGCGCGCGCCGCGGCACGCAGCTTGACCGGCGCGTTTTCGGCCGAGGTTCGCGCCGTCGTCGACGGATTGACCGAGCTACGCATGTTCACCGAGGCGACGCTGGATTTTCCCGAGGAGGACATCGAGTTCATGCATGCGGTCGACGCCCGCGGCAAGCTCGCGCGCCTCCGCCAGCAACTGGATTCGATCGCGGCACGCTCGCGCCAGGGCAGCCTCTTGCGCGAGGGACTCGACGTAGTCCTCATCGGCCAGCCCAACGTTGGCAAGTCGAGCCTCTTAAATCAGCTCGCCGGGGACGAGGTGGCGATCGTGACCCCGCATGCCGGCACGACGCGCGATGCCATTCGCAGCAGCGTCGAGGTTCGCGGCATCCCTTTGCACATCATCGACACGGCGGGCCTGCGCGACAGCACCGACCCGATCGAGCAGATCGGCATCGAGAGGACGTGGACGACGATTGCCCGCGCCGACCTCGCCCTGATCGTCACCGACGCCCGCGTGCCCGAGCATGCCGCCGATGCCGCGATCGTGGCCCGCCTGCCGGCGGCGCTGCGCCGCATCGTCGTGCGCAACAAGATCGATCTCGCGGGCATCGAAGCGAGGCGCTCGGAGTCCGGGGGCACTAGCGAGGTGTGGCTTTCCGCCAAGACCGGCGCGGGCGTCGAGTTGCTCCGCGAAGCCATGCTCGCTGCCGCCGGCGCGCACGAGGACATGGAGGGTGCGTTTCTCGCACGCGAGCGCCATCTGCTGGCGATGCGTAAGGCGGCCACGCATCTCGAGGCCGCCGCGCATCATCTGACGACGCTGCCACCGCCGCTGGAACTGTTCGCCGAGGAGCTCCGCGGCGCGCAGCAGGAACTCTCGGCGATCACCGGTGAAGTCAGCGCCGACGATCTGCTCGGTGTGATCTTCAGCCGTTTCTGCATAGGCAAATGAGCCCATTGCCGCGCCTGCCGACCGCGAGCATCGGCGCATTGGCCGTCGCTTTTGCGGCGGGCACGCTTTGCGCGCAGCTGCACCTGCCGTGGCGCTGGGTTCGCGCTTCAATCGTGGCTTCATCGCCCGTGCGCCGCGCTTCGTCGGCGCGGTCGTGCTGACGGTCGCTGTCGCGGAAATGGCAATAACGGCCAAGGTTCTCGAGCTGGGCGTGCCGGTCGTGACGGCGTTCCACGTGACGCGGTCCTGCTCTTGACTTGCACTGGGCCGCTGTTCGCGTGGTTGCGCCGTCGCCGGCGGCGCGCGGGCCCCACCGGCGGCCCAGTGGCCTGACCGATTCTGCTGCGCGGGCCGCGCTTACGTCAGGCGTGGCGAGCGTGCTAAAGTTATCTTTCCCTTTTTGTCCCCGTGCGCCGGTTCGAGCATGGCGCCCCACTCCCAGGCCGCATGAACGCCCCCGATCCTGCAGCATCGCTTGTCGCATCAATTCAACCGCCCGCGCAGACGCGCCATCCGAAGCTCGTCGCCTGGGTGCACGACATCGCCTCCCGCACCGGTCCGGACGACATCGTCTGGTGCGACGGCTCGCAGGAAGAATACGACCGGCTCTGCGCGGCGATGGTCGACTCGGGGATGCTGCGCCGGCTCAATCCGGTCAAGCGCCCGAACAGTTATCTCGCCTGGTCGGACCCGTCGGACGTCGCCCGCGTCGAGGACCGTACGTTCATCTGCAGCGAGCGCGAGGCCGATGCAGGTCCGACCAACAACTGGGTCGCGCCGGCCGACATGCGCCGCCAGATCGACGCATTGTTCGAAGGCTCGATGCGCGGGCGCACGATGTATGTCGTGCCGTTTTCGATGGGCCCGCTGGGTAGCCCGATCGCGCACATCGGCGTCCAGCTGACCGACAGTCCCTATGTCGTCGCCAGCATGCGCATCATGACGCGCATGGGTCGCGCCGCGCTCGACGCGCTCGGAACCGACCGCGTGTTCGTGCCCTGCGTGCATTCCGTCGGGGCGCCACTGGCGCCAGGTGCGCGTGACGTGCGATGGCCGTGCAATCCCGACCAGAAATACATCGTCCATTTTCCCGAGACGCGCGAAATCTGGAGCTACGGCTCAGGTTATGGCGGCAACGCGCTGCTCGGCAAGAAGTGCTTTGCGCTGCGCATTGCGTCAGTGATGGGCCGCGATGAAGGCTGGCTGGCCGAACACATGCTGATCCTCGGCGTCACTTCACCCGAGGGCCGCAAGACCTACGTCACTGCGGCGTTCCCCAGTGCCTGCGGCAAGACCAACTTCGCGATGATGATTCCGCCGCAGGGCCTCGACGGCTGGAAGGTGACGACGATCGGCGACGACATCGCCTGGATCAAGCCGCATGCCGACGGCCGCTTTCACGCGATCAACCCGGAGGCCGGCTATTTCGGTGTCGCGCCCGGGACTTCGTATGAATCGAATCCGAACGCGATGGAGACGTTGCGCGAGAACGTCATCTTCACCAACGTCGCGCTGACCGATGACGGCGATGTCTGGTGGGAGGGCATGACCAAGGAACCGCCGCCGCACCTGACCGACTGGCGCGGAGAGTCGTGGGTTCCTGGCTGCGGGCGAAAAGCCGCGCATCCGAACGCGCGCTTCACCGTTACCGCGAAGCAATGTCCGTCGCTCGACCCCGAATGGAACAATCCCGACGGTGTGCCGATATCCGCGTTTATCTTCGGCGCGCGCCGGAGCGACACCGTGCCGCTGGTCGTCGAGGCGACGAGCTGGGAGGACGGCGTCTACAAGGCGGCCACGATGGGGTCGGAGACGACCGCCGCGGCAGCGGGCAAGGTCGGCGAAGTGCGCCGCGATCCGTTCGCGATGCTGCCTTTCTGCGGCTATCACATCGGCGACTATTTTGCGCACTGGCTTGCGATGGGACGCGCGGTAGCGAAACCGCCGCGCGTGTTCAACGTCAACTGGTTCCGCACCGACGAGCTGGGTCGGTTCGCGTGGCCCGGATTCCGGCAGAACATGAGGGTGTTGAAATGGATCATCGAGCGCTGCCAGGGCAGGGCGCATGCGGTGGAGAGCGAGCTCGGCTTGCAGCCTGAGTACGGCGATCTCGATTGGCACGGGCTGGAGTTCGGTCCGGAACGTTTCGCACAAGTTATGCGACTCGACCGCGCTCGCTGGACGCGCGAGCTCGATGCGCACGATGAGTTGTTCGCCAAGCTGGGCGCCAAGCAGCCGCTGGCGCTATCGGCACAGCGACGTGCGCTCGGCGCGAGGTTCCATCGCTGATCCAGCCGTGATGTTTCGAGATCGGGGCGCGCGGTGGGCGCCCTTTTCTTTTGCCGGTTCCCTTGCGCGAACTCGCCCTGGAGGCTAGTCTGAAGCAAATGTAATCGATTTCCGATATCGATTGCGGAAAGCGATTGCGGAAAGCGATTACCGTAATCGGTTACGAAACAGACCATGCCCAAATCTATTCCCAACCCGGTCGAACCCGCGCCCCATACGCCGCCACAGTCCCGGCGCAGGCGGCGGCCCGTCGGCAGCGGCACGCCCAGCCTGTCCGACGTTGCGAGTGCCGCGGGGGTCTCCACCGCCAGCGCGTCGCGTGCGCTGGCCCGGCCCGAGCTCGTGAGCGAAGCGGTGCGGTCGCGCGTTCTGAATGCGGCGTCCACGCTGGGCTATGTCGCCAATGCCGCGGCGCGCTCGCTGTCGACACGCAGGTCCGGGCTGGTCGGCGTGGTTGTCGGCGACCCGGCCGATCCGATCGCTTTGCAAATGCTGGAAGCGGCGGAGGCCACGTTTTCGGCGCATGGGTTCGGCGTGGTGCTCCGGCTCGCATGCTCGTCGTCGCCTGCCGCCGCCTGCGCACAGGGGCTGGCGGCACGGGGCGTGGATGCAGTGATGTTCATCGGCGGCGCTCCTGCGCCGGGGGCAGCAGCTTGGACCTGCGGCCGTGCCGTGCCGTACGTCGACTGCGGGCAAAGACCCAGGTCGGACGCCGGGGAGGCTGCTGGGGAAACCCTCCACCAGCGTGGCGCGGCGCTGGTAAATGCGTATCTCGAGCAGCTCGGGCACCGGCGGATCGGCGTCGTCGGGGCACAGCGGGAGGAGGGCGCGGGCGGTTGCGCGCCGTCGAACGAACACCCAGCGAGAATCGAGCAGCATGCCGTCAAGCTCCGGGATATGGACGCGGTGCGGGCCGCCGTCCGCCTGCTTATCGAAAAAGAAGCGACGGCGATCGTGGCCGCGTCCGACCTCGCCGCGGCGGCGGCGCTGCGCGAATGCCGCGCGCTCCAGCTTGTCGTACCGCAGCGGATCTCCGTCCTGGGTTGGGGCGATAGCGACCTCGCGCGATGCCTCGACCCTTTACTGACCTCGGTGCGCGTTCCGGCGCGTAGCAGCGGCCGCGCCGCGGCTGAATGCCTACTCGCTGCCATGGCCGGCCAGCGTTTTGAGTGGCCGGAGCTGCCGCTGAAACTGGTCATCCGCGAGTCGACCGGCCCGGCGCCACTGTGAATCGAGGCCGTTGTTCCACGTGAAACCGACCAATCTAGGTTTCACGTGGAACATGAGAAGTGGCCCTTTTGCGATAGCACCGTTTGCCGTATGATGTACGGTACGAGCATTGCGATCGATTCTGCTTATAAAACATGAGGTTTCCGGAACATTTTGACGTCATCGTCGTCGGTGGGGGACATGCTGGGACCGAGGCCGCCCTGGCATCAGCCCGAATGGGTCGACGTACGCTGCTCCTGACGCACAGTATCGAAACCTTGGGCCAGATGTCGTGCAATCCCTCCATAGGGGGCATCGGCAAAGGCCACCTGGTCAAGGAGGTCGACGCGCTCGGCGGCGGAATGGCCCTCGCCACCGACGAAGCAGGCATCCAGTTCCGCATCCTGAACGCGAGCAAAGGGCCGGCGGTACGGGCGACCCGCGCCCAAGCCGACCGCCTGCTCTACAGGCAGGCAATACGGGGGCGGCTGGAAAGTCAGCCGAATCTGACGCTGTTCCAACAGTCCGTCGACGACCTGTTGCTCAAGGGCGATCGGGTTGCTGGGGTCGTCACCCAGATCGGCATTCGGTTCGACGCCACGGTGGTCGTGTTGACGACCGGCACTTTCCTCTCGGGCTTGATCCATGTCGGCCTCGAGCATTACGAGGCCGGACGCGCCGGCGATCCACCGGCCAAAATGCTCGGCGCACGCCTGCGCGAGCTCGAGCTTCCGGCCGGGCGCTTGAAGACCGGCACGCCGCCGCGCCTCGACGGTCGCACCATCGATTTCACGCGCCTGGCTGTGCAGCCGGGCGACGACCCGGCGCCGGTTTTCTCCTTCCTCGGCAGCCGCGACATGCATCCCCGGCAATTGCCCTGCTGGATCACGCACACCAACGCGCGCACTCACGACATCATCCGCGGCGGCCTCGACCGCTCGCCGATGTTCACCGGGGTGATCGAAGGCATCGGTCCGCGCTATTGTCCGTCGATCGAGGACAAGATCACCCGATTTGCGGGGCGCGACAGCCACCAGGTTTTCCTGGAGCCCGAAGGCCTCACGACGCAGGAGATCTACCCCAACGGCATCTCCACCAGCCTGCCGTTCGACGTGCAACTCGCGCTGGTGCGCTCGATGCGGGGCCTCGAGCACGCGCACATCCTGCGCCCCGGCTACGCGATCGAATACGATTATTTCGATCCCCGCGCCCTTAAGGCGACGCTCGAAACCAAGGCGATCACTGGGCTGTTTTTCGCCGGCCAGATCAACGGCACCACCGGTTACGAAGAGGCCGCCGCGCAGGGACTCCTGGCCGGCATGAACGCAGCGCTGCTTGCCCGTGGCCGCGAGGGCTGGTGCCCGCGCCGCGACCAAGCCTATCTCGGCGTGCTGGTCGACGACCTGATCACGCGCGGTGTGAGCGAGCCCTACCGCATGTTCACCAGCCGCGCGGAATACCGCCTGCAGTTGCGCGAAGACAACGCGGATCTGCGCTTGACGGAGACCGGACGCGAGTTGGGCCTCGTCGACGATGTCCGCTGGGATGCCTACTGCCGCAAGCGCGATGCGGTCGCCTCGGAAATCGAGCGACTCAAGTCGACCTGGGTCAATCCCCGCGTCGTCGATCAGGCCAGCGCGATGCGGGTGCTGGGGCAGACACTCGAAGGCGACTATGCTCTGGCCGATTTGTTGCGCCGGCCCGGCGTCGGGTACGCGAGCCTTATGAGCCTGCCCGGCGCAGGTTCGGCAGTCGCGGACCCGGAGGTCGCCGCCCAAGTCGAAGTCGCCACCAAGTACGCCGGCTACATCGAGCGGCAGAACGAGGAAATCGCACGCCATGCCGGGCAGGAAGGGCTGCGCCTGCCGGCTGACGTCGACTATTGCAAAGTGCGAGGGCTGTCGGTCGAGGTGCAGCAAAGGCTCAATCAGCATCGGCCGGAAACGATCGGGCAGGCCGCGCGGCTTCCCGGGATGACGCCTGCGGCGATTTCGTTGTTGCTCGTCCACCTGAAACGCGGTTTCGATGCGCCGGTCGCGCGCAAGCTGTCCGCATGACACCGGCGGCGCTGCTGGCCGACGGCGTCGCGGCGCTGGGCCTTGCTGCGCTCGTGGGGGCCGCCGCCCAGGCCAAGCTGCTCGCCTATCTGGTGCTGCTCGACAAATGGAATCGCACTCATAACCTGACGGCGATCCGCGAACCCGAGCGGATGATCACTCATCATCTTCTGGATTCGCTGGCGGTGCTGCCGCACCTGCCGTCACGAGGAGGCCTGCGCCTGATCGACATCGGGAGCGGCGGCGGCTTGCCCGGTATACCGCTGGCGGTAGTTCGGCCGGATTGGCAGCTCACGCTGCTCGACAGCAATTTCAAGAAGGCCGCCTTCTTGCGCCAGGCCGCGATCGAATTGCCGCTGCCGAACGTGGATGTCGTCGCAGCGCGCGTCGAGGACTACCAGCCCGCGGCGGGGTTCGACATTGCCATTTCGCGCGCCTTCTCCGATCTTGCGGTATTTGCCGGCGCAAGCAGGAGGCTGCTGGCGCCGGATGGATGCCTGGTCGCGATGAAAGGCGTCTATCCGCACGAGGAGCTCGCCCACTTGCCGGCCCAGATCGGCGTGACGGGGACGCCGTCGCTCAAGGTCCCTGGGCTCAACGGCGATCGGCATCTGGTGATCATGGAGCGCGCGGCGTGACCAAGATCATCGCCGTGGCCAACCAGAAGGGCGGCGTCGGCAAAACGACGACCAGCGTCAATCTCGCCGCCAGCCTGGTGGCGATGAAACGCCGGGTGCTGCTGGTCGATCTCGATCCTCAAGGCAACGCCACGATGGGGGCGGGTGTTGATAAGCGAGCGCTTGCTTACACGGTGTATCAAGTACTGCTTGGCGAAAGGAAAATTGCCGACGTTCGCCTGGCCTCACCTTCGGGGGGGTTCGACCTGGTGCCGGCCAACCGCGAGCTCGCCGGGGCCGAAGTCGAGCTGGTGGATTTGCCCGAGCGCGAAATGCGGCTCAAAGACGCGCTGGCCGAAGCGCTTTCGCAGATGCGCGCGGCGATTTCGGAGGTCGTCGGCGAATACGACTTCATCCTGCTCGATTGTCCGCCGTCCTTGTCGCTCTTGACACTGAACGGGTTGTGCGCGGCCGACAGCGTGCTGATCCCGATGCAATGCGAGTACTACGCCCTGGAAGGCCTGTCCGATCTGGTGCAAACGATACGCAAAGTCCGCGCGCATCTGAATCCGCGGCTCGAAATCGAAGGGCTGCTGCGGACGATGTTCGACCCCCGCAACACGCTGGCGCTCAACGTGTCGGCCGACTTGCAGAAGCATTTCGGCGACAAGGTCTATCGCACGGTGATTCCGCGCAACATCCGGCTCGCCGAAGCGCCGAGCTTCGGCGTGCCGGCGCTCAGTTTGGATCGTACGTCCAAGGGCGCGCTGGCGTATCTCGCGCTCGCCGGCGAAATGCTCCGCCGCGACGAAGCCGCGTCGCCGCAACCGGGAGTCGTCAATGGCTAAGCTCAAGGGGCTCGGGCGCGGGCTCGATGCGCTGCTGTCCGGATCGACGGAGACGCCGAGTCGGGAATCGCTGCAGACGATCGCGCTGGACAGGATCCGCCCGGGCAAGTATCAACCGCGCTCGCGCATGGACGACGCCTCGCTCAACGAGCTGGCCGCGTCGATCAGGGCGCAGGGCGTCATGCAGCCGATACTCGTACGCCCGGTCGATGCCAACCGCTTCGAGATCATCGCCGGCGAACGGCGATGGCTCGCAGCGCAGCGCGCCGGGCTGGCGGACGTACCGGCGCTGGTGCGCGAAGTCGCTGACCAGGCGGCACTGGCGCTGGCGCTGATCGAGAACATCCAGCGCGAGGACTTGAATCCCCTAGAGGAGGCGTACGGCATCAAGCGACTTATCGACGAATTCGGACTGACGCACGAGGCCGCCGCGCAGGCCGTAGGACGCTCGCGCAGCGCGGTGACGAATCTGCTGCGGCTGACTCAGCTCGCCAAGGCGGTGCAGGACTATCTCTCTTCGGGCGAACTCGACATGGGGCACGCCCGTGCATTGCTGGGTTTGCCGCCGGCGCAGCAGGCCGCGGCCGCGGCTAAGGTCGTCGCGCTCGGCATGTCGGTGCGCGACACCGAGCGAATGATGCAGGCGGCGCAACATCCCTCGCCGCGCAAGAAACGGCGCGTGCGGGAAGAAAGTGGCAATGCCGATCTGGCGCGCCTGGAAAGCGAACTGTCCGACGCGCTCGGCGCGAGCGTGCGCATCGAAGCGACGCGAGAGGGAGCGGGTCGTATCGTCGTCGCCTATTCGAGCCTCGATCAGCTCGACGGGATCCTGGCGAAGCTTCGTTAGCCGCTTGACGACGGCAACGGCCGCCGCGCGATCATCGCGCATCAAGTGAAAACGGCGCCCGCAGCGCGCCGTTGCCCCCGGCGACCTCGCAGTTCAGCCGAGTTGCTTCAGCATCGTCTGCGCATCCGAGACTTCGAACTTCCCGGGTGCCTCGATGTTCAGCTTCTTGACGACGCCGTCATCAACCAGGGCCGAAAAGCGCTGGCATCGCACGCCCATGCCACGCGCGTTCAAATCGAGCTCGAGCCCGAGCGCCTTGGTGTACGCTGCGCTGCCGTCGCCCATCATGCGGACCTTGCCCTCGGTCTTCTGGTCCTTGGCCCACGCGCCCATCACGAATGCATCGTTGACGGACATGCAGACGATCTCGTCGACGCCCTTCGCTTTGAGCTCGCCGAAATGGGCGACGTAGCCAGGCACGTGTTTGCCCGAGCAGGTCGGCGTGAATGCGCCGGGGAGGCCGAAGATGACAACCTTCTTGCCCCGCGTCAGTGCATCGACCTGAAACTGGTTGGGCCCGACCGGACAGGCCTCGGTCGCGACCTCGATGTACTCGCTCAGGGTGCCGGCAGGCAGCCGGTCGCCGACTTTGATCGTCATGATATTTGTTCCTTCCGCGGTGGTGTATGGCGACGGCTATCGCGGGCGCGCGCAGCGTGCGTAACGCACGACAGAGGGCACGACGGCGACAGATCATAAATTGTACCGGAAATCGCCGAGATTCCAGCGCGCGGCAGGGCACTTGTCTGCGCGTGCGCTAAAGCGTAACTTCGGCAGTCCCACCGCGGCTATCGATGAAGGAGAACATCATGGCGCAGGCTGCAAAGATGCCGGGGCGTCGCGTGAGCTTGTTGATCGCGACGCGCAAGGGCCTGTGGCAATTGCACGGCGACGCGGCGCGCAGAATCTGGCGGCTCGCCGGGCCGCAATTCCTCGGGCACATCGTGCATCACTGTATCGCCGATCCGCGCGACGGCAAGACGATGCTCGCGGCGGCGCGTACCGGCCATCTCGGGCCGACGATCTTTCGCTCTGCAGACCGCGGTCGCAGTTGGCACGAGGCCAAGCAGCCGCCCGCGTTTGGCGAGGCGAGCAATCGGACCGTCGATCACACGTTCTGGCTGACGCCCGGACATGCGAGCGAACCGGGCGTCTGGTACGCGGGGACCTCCCCGCAGGGGCTGTTCCGCTCCGAAGATGGCGGCGCGACCTGGCGCGGTGTGGCCGGATTCAACGAGCACGCGCAACGCAAGGCCTGGTGCGGAGGTGATCAGGACGGCACTCCGGATGGCGCGAAACTGCACTCGATCCTGATCGATCCGCGCAATGCACGGCACATGTACATCGGCATGTCGAGTGGGGGCGTGTTCGAATCGACCGACGCCGGGGCCGACTGGCGCCCGCTGAACCGCGGGGTAAAGGCCGATTTTCTGCCGCAACCCGATCCCGAGTACGGGCACGATCCGCATTGCGTGCGCCTGCATCCAATGCTGCCCGACCGCCTGTACCAGCAGAATCACTGCGGTATATTCCGGCTCGATCGTCCGGCCGAGCGCTGGGAAGATATCGGTGCCGGCATGCCGAAGAGCGTCGGGCCGATCGGCTTTCCGATGGTCGTCCATCCACGCGAGCCCGACACGATCTGGGTGTTCCCGATGGACGGCACCAGCGTGTGGCCGCGCGTCTCACCGGGCGGGAAGCCGGCGGTCTATCGTTCGGTCAACGGCGGCAGAACCTGGCAGCGGCAGGCGACCGGACTGCCGAAGTCGCAGGCATGGCTGACGGTCAAGCGCCAGGCGATGACCGCGGACGCAGGCGAACCCGCAGGCGTCTATTTCGGCACGACCAGCGGCGAGATCTGGGGCAGCCGCGACGAAGGGCGCACGTGGAAATGCCTGGCGGCCCACCTGCCGGAAGTCTATGCGGTCGAGAGAATGTAGCAGCGCCGAGGCCGCGCCGCGCGCAATCACGCCGTTGGCATGACGGCAGTGCGCGTCCTCGTCCCGAATCCGCTGCGCTCGTACACGAACGACGCCGCGACCGTCAGCGTCGATGGCGACACGCTGGCGGACGTCGTGGGCGACCTCGATCGGCGCTATCCCGGCATTCGCTTTCGCATCATCGACGAGCACGGGCGCATCCGTCGGCACATCAAGTTTTTTGTCAACGGCACGCAGGCGCGCGACCTCTCTCCGCGTCTGACCGGTGCCGACGAAGTGATGATCGTCTGCGCGCTGTCGGGCGGCTGAAGCGCCGCACCCGGCGGCCCGCATTTACGCGTCGGCGTTCGTTGACGCAGTGCCGCATAAAACTCTATAATCCAAAGGTTTGCTTCGCTCCGTGGCCACGCCGGATTCGGCACGCTCCCCACCGCGTTTCCCAGTCGGTCGCATCGCGGGTTGGCAGGTCATCGCGACGCTCGCGGTTGTCGCGATTGCAGGATGGTGGGCGGGACTGCATGGCGCGTTGTCGGCGCTGCTGGGTGGACTGGTAAACGTCGCCGCAGGCGTCGTCTATGCGGTGATCGTCGGGCTCGGCACGGTGCGAACGCCAGGGGATACGGTGCGGACGATGATCCGGGCCGAAGCAGCCAAGATTATGTTGATCGTGCTCCAGCTCTGGCTGGTGCTGGCAACCTACCGGGACGTCGTTGCCGCGGCCCTGATCGCCGCGTTTGTCGCGACGGTACTGGTTTCGACAGCAGCGATCGTGATGCGCGACTGATTGCAACCGCAGGGATGGGGATGGCCGCAGCAACCGAACAGGTCGGTGAAAAGCTCGCCGAGCAGCACGACGCGTCGACCTACATTCAGCACCACCTGACGTTTTTCGCCAAGTCGGTCGGAGATGCGGACGGCGGCTTCTGGACGATCCATTACGACACGGTCATCACCTCGCTTATCCTGGGCGTCCTCGTGCTCGGGTTCATCTGGCTCGTCGTGCGCAGGGCAACCGCCGGCGTGCCGTCGAAGCCGCAGGCCTTCGTCGAACTGACGATCGGGTTCGTCAACGACCAGGTCAGAAGCATGTTCCATCACGACTACCGAATCGTCGCGCCGATCGCGCTGACCGTCGGCCTGTGGGTGCTGTTCATGAATCTGATGGACCTGCTCCCGGCCGACATCATGGCGTGGATCTACAGCAACGTGTTTCATCTGCACGCATGGCGCAGCGTAGCGACCGCCGACGTCAACACCACGTTCGCGCTTTCACTGTCGGTGCTCGGCCTGATGATCTTCTACAACATCAAGAACAAGGGGCTTGGCGGCTGGCTGCACGAGCTCTGCGCGTCGCCCTTCGGCATGCGACCGTTGTGGGCGGCGCCGCTGCTGATCGCGTTCAACCTGCTGTTCAACCTGATCGAATACGTCTCCAAGCCGCTGTCGCATTCGCTGCGGCTGTTCGGGAACATGTACGCCGGCGAAATCATGTTTCTGTTGATCGCTCTGCTGGCGTCGAGTGGATACCTGGGCATGTTCGGCGGGGCCCTTGCGCAAGTCGCCTGGGTGATCTTCGATGGCTTCATAGCGATACTGCAGGCCTACATATTCATGATGCTGACCGTCGCCTACATCGCGATGGCGCACGAGCATCACTAGATCTTTCGTCGCCACTACCAACGATCCGCCGTCCAATCTCCGTTCAGAAAGGAAGCAAAAATGGACAAGCTGCAACTGATCGCCCAGATTCAGGCCTCCACCGGCATCGGCATCGGGCTCATGATCGGCCTGGGTGCGCTGGGCGCCTGCGTCGGCATCGGAATCATGTGCTCGCGCTTCCTCGAAGGCGCGGCGCGCCAGCCGGAAATGATCCCGGCCCTGCAGGCCAAGGTGTTCCTGCTGCTCGGCCTGATCGATGCGTCGTTCATCATCGGGCTGGGCATCGCGATGCTGTTCGCGTACGCCAACCCGCTGATTCCCGCCGGGCTCAAGTAGGCAAGTCCGTTCGCGGGGACAGGGAACAGTTATGAATATCAACCTGACGCTGCTGATGCAGGCGGTCATCTTCGCCCTCCTGATCTGGGTTTGCGCGAAGTACATCTGGCCGGTGTTGATGCGCGCGGTCGAAAAGCGCCAGCAGCAGATCGCCGACGGCCTGGCCGCGGGCGAGGAAGGACGGCACAGCCTGGCGAACGCCGAAAAGCGCATCGCCGAAATGATGACGGAGGCCAAGGGGCGTGCGCAGGAAATCGTCGCGCAGGGCGAAAAGTTGAAGACCGAGACGATCGAGCAGTCGAAAGCGCTGGCCAAGACCGAGGGCGAGCGATTGCTCGCTGCGGCGAAGGCCGAGATCGAGCAGGAGGTCTATCGCGCCAAGGAAACGCTGCGCGGCCAGGTCGCGCAGCTCGCGGTCGCCGGCGCCGAGAAGATACTCAAGCGCGAAGTCGACGCCAGCGCGCACGCCGATCTCCTCGCGGCGATCGAAAAGCAGTTGTAGGCGAGCACGCATGGCCGAACCGATCACCGTCGCGCGACCCTACGCCGAAGCGGCCTATGCGCTGGCGCGCGATGGCAACGCGTTGCCGGTATGGGCCGAGATGCTGCGCGTCGCCACGGCGGTCTCGTCCGATGCCCAGGTGCGCAGGGCGCTCGACAATCCGAAGCTCGCCGCAGCGGAGAAGGAGGCGCTCTTCCTCTCGATCTGCGGCGACAAACTCGACCCGGGCGGACGGAACTTCATCCGCGTACTGATCGAGGCCGATCGCATCGGTCTGCTGCCCGAAATCCGCACGCTGTTCGAAACACTGAAGGACGAGGCCGACGGCGTCGCGCGAGCGCAGATCATCAGCGCCTTCCCGCTCGACGACGCCCAGCTGGCGGCACTGCGCAAGGGACTGGAGCGGCGATTCGGAAGGAAAATCGAGGCGACGGTCAGCGTCGACCGTGCGCTGATCGGCGGAGCGAAGATCGTCGTGGGCGACACGGTGATCGACGCTTCGGTGCAAAGCGAATTGCAGGCAATGGCGAACCAGTTGCGGGTCTAATTTCGAAACTGACGCGACGCCGCCCGCAATGCGGACCGCGGCCGAGCGCGAGGAAAAAACATGCAGTTGAATCCATCGGAAATCAGCGAACTGATCAAGAGCAAGATCCAGAACCTGGACACCGGCGCCGAAGTCCGCACACAGGGAACGGTGATTTCGCTGTCCGACGGCATCAGCCGGATTCACGGTTTGAGCAACGCGATGCAAGGCGAGATGCTCGAGTTCCCCGGCAACACGTTCGGTCTGGCGCTGAACCTCGAGCGCGATTCGGTCGGCGCGGTGATTCTCGGCGACTACGAACACATATCCGAAGGCGATACGGTCAAGTGCACGGGCAGGATTCTGGAGGTGCCGATCGGCCCGGAATTGATCGGCCGCGTCGTCGATGCGCTCGGACAGCCGATCGACGGCAAGGGCCCGATCAACGCTAAGCTCACCGACGTCATCGAGAAAGTGGCGCCCGGGGTCATGTGGCGCAAGAGCGTATCTCAGCCGGTGCAGACCGGGCTCAAGTCGATCGACGCCATGGTGCCAATCGGCCGCGGGCAGCGCGAACTGATCATCGGCGATCGCCAGACCGGCAAGACCGCGGTGGCGGTCGATACGATCATCAATCAGAAGGGCAAGGACCTGATCTGCATCTACGTCGCGATCGGCCAGAAGGCCTCCTCGATCATGAACGTGGTGAAAAAGCTCGAGGAGCACGGCGCGCTGGCGTACACGATCGTCGTCGCCGCGTCGGCATCGGTTTCCGCGGCGATGCAGTACATCGCGCCGTACTCGGGCTGCACGATGGGCGAGTATTTTCGCGATCGCGGCCAGGACGCGCTGATCATCTACGACGACCTGACCAAGCAGGCCTGGGCGTACCGTCAGATCTCGCTGCTGCTGCGCCGGCCTCCGGGTCGCGAGGCGTATCCGGGCGATGTGTTCTATCTGCACTCGCGACTGCTGGAGCGCGGCGCGCGCGTCAACGAAGAATACGTCGAGAAGTTCACCAAGGGCGCCGTCAAGGGCAAGACCGGGTCGCTGACCGCACTGCCGGTGATCGAGACGCAGGCCGGCGACGTGACCGCGTTCGTGCCGACCAACGTGATTTCGATCACCGACGGTCAGATCTTCCTCGAGACCGACCTGTTCAACGCCGGCATCCGTCCCGCGATCAACGCCGGCATTTCGGTGTCGCGTGTCGGCGGCGCCGCGCAGACCAAGGTGATCAAGAAGCTGGGCGGCGGCGTGCGGCTCGCACTCGCGCAGTACCGCGAGCTGGCGGCCTTCGCGCAATTCGCGTCCGACCTGGACGAGGCGACGCGCAAGCAGCTCGACCGCGGCCGGCTGGTCACCGAGCTGATGAAGCAGCCGCAGTACTCGCCGCTGTCGGTCGCCGAGGAGGCGCTGACACTGTTTGCGGTGACCAAAGGCTACTTCGACGACGTGCCGGTCGAGAAGGCGCTCGCGTTCGAATCGAGCCTGCGCGCATTCATGAAGAGCAAGTACGCGGCGCTGATGGACAAGCTCGAGTCAAGCAAGGATATGGACGGCGAGGCCGAGAAGGCGTTCGCGGCGGCGGTCGAGGACTTCAAGAAGAACGGTAGCTACTAGGAACGCACAAGATGGCCGGCTCGAAGGAAATCCGCAACAAGATCAAGAGCGTGCAAAACACGCGCAAGATCACCAAGGCGATGGAGATGGTTGCGGCCTCCAAAATGAAAAAGGCGCAGGAGCGCATGCGCGCGTCGCGGCCGTATGTCGCGCGCATGCTCGCGATCGCGCGCCACCTGGCTCACGCCAATCCCGAGTATCGGCACGCATTCCTGCTCAAGCGTCCGCAGGTGCGCAATGTCGGACTTATCGTGGTGACGTCCGACAAGGGGCTGTGCGGTGGTCTCAACACCAATGCATTGCGGCTTGCGCTGGCGAGCATCAAGGCGTGGCAGGCGAAGGGCATCGGCGTGCAGGTCACCGTGATCGGCAACAAGGGCCTGGGCTTCATGCACCGGCTAAAGGCAAATGTCGTTTCGCAGGTCATTAATCTCGGCGATCGCCCGCAGCTCGAGAAGCTGATCGGGCCGGTCAAGGTCCAGCTTGACGCGTACATCGACGGCAAGATCGACGAGCTGCACCTGGTCGCGACCCGGTTCGACAATACGATGAAGCAGACGCCGGTGGCGAGCCTGATCCTGCCGACCGCGGATCTCGGCGACGAAACCGCGAAGCGGGACTTCCCCTGGGACTACATCTACGAGCCGGACGCGAAGACCGTGCTCGATGGACTGCTGACGCGCTATATCGAGTCGGTGATCTACCAGGCGGCCAACGAGAACATCGCCTCCGAGCAGAGCGCGCGTATGGTCGCGATGAAGGCCGCGTCGGACAACGCGCTGACGATCATCGACGAGCTGCAGCTCATCTATAACAAGACGCGCCAGGCGGCGATCACCAAGGAATTGTCGGAGATCGTCGCAGGCGCGGCGGCGGTTTGACGCGCCGACGGTTTGAATCCGATTCGAAGGAAGCATCATGACTGAAGGCAACATCGTTCAATGCATCGGCGCGGTGATCGACGTGGAATTCCCGCGCGATAAACTGCCGAAGATCTACGATGCACTCACGCTCGAAGGGAGCGAATTGACGCTCGAAGTGCAGCAGCAGCTCGGCGACGGGGTCGTGCGCACGATCTGCCTGGGCTCGTCGGACGGACTGCGCCGCGGGATGAAGATCCGCAACACGGGCGGTCCCATCATGGTGCCGGTGGGTCCGAAGACGCTCGGCCGGATCATGGACGTGCTTGGCCGGCCGATCGACGAGGCCGGCCCCATCGGCGCGGAAAAGACGATGTCTATCCATCGCGACGCGCCGACGTTCGAGGAACTGTCGCCTTCGACCGAGCTCCTGGAAACCGGCATCAAGGTCATCGATCTGGTCTGTCCGTTCGCCAAAGGCGGCAAGGTCGGCCTGTTCGGCGGCGCCGGCGTCGGCAAGACGGTCAACATGCTGGAGCTGATCCGCAATATCGCGACCGAGCATTCGGGCTACTCGGTGTTCGCCGGCGTCGGCGAGCGCACGCGCGAGGGAAACGATTTCTATCACGAGATGAAGGATTCGAACGTCCTCGACAAGGTGGCGATGGTCTACGGTCAGATGAACGAGCCGCCCGGCAACCGGCTGCGCGTCGCGCTAACCGGCCTGACGATGGCCGAATACTTTCGCGATGAAGGCCGCGACATCCTGTTCTTCATCGACAACATCTACCGCTACACGCTCGCCGGTACCGAAGTGTCGGCGCTGCTCGGCCGCATGCCGTCGGCGGTAGGCTACCAGCCGACCTTGGCCGCCGAAATGGGCGCGCTGCAGGAGCGGATCACGTCAACCAAGACCGGCTCGATCACGTCGATACAGGCCGTCTACGTTCCGGCCGACGACCTGACCGACCCGTCGCCGGCGACGACCTTCGGCCACCTCGATTCCACCGTCGTGCTGTCGCGCGACATCGCCGCGCTCGGGATCTACCCGGCCGTCGACCCGCTGGATTCCACGTCGCGCCAGCTCGACCCGCACGTCGTCGGCGAGGAGCACTACACGACTGCGCGCCGCGTGCAACAGACCCTGCAGCGCTACAAGGAACTGCGCGACATCATCGCCATCCTGGGCATGGACGAGCTTTCGCCCGAAGACAAGCTCGCGGTGGCGCGCGCGCGCAAGATCCAGCGCTTCCTGTCGCAGCCGTTCTTCGTCGCCGAGGTGTTCACCGGCTCGCCGGGAAAGTTCGTGTCGCTGAAGGACACGATTCGCGGCTTCAAGGCGATCGTCGACGGTGAATACGACCATCTGCCCGAGCAGGCCTTCTACATGATCGGCGGCATCGAGGAAGCCGTCGAAAAAGCGAAGACCCTGCAATAGGACGGCGATGGCACATACGATCCACGTCGATGTCGTCAGCGCCGAAGAGTCGATCTATTCGGGCGAAGCCGAGTTCGTCGTGCTCCCTGGAGTGATGGGCGAGCTCGGCGTCTATCCGAAACACACGCCGCTGATCACTCAGATCAAGCCCGGCGAGGTGCGGATCAAGGTTCCGGGGCAAGCCGAAGAACAGATCGTTTTCGTCCAAGGCGGCTATCTCGAGATCCAACCCGACATCGTGACGGTGTTGTCGGACACGGCGATTCGCGCCAAGGATCTCGACGAGGCCAAGGCGCTGCAGGCCAAGCAGGCAGCCGAAGAGGCGATGCAGAACAAGGCGTCGAAGGAAGACGTCGCGCGAGCGGAAGCCGAGCTGGCGGGCGCGCTGGCGCAGCTCGCCGCGATTCGCCGGCTGCGCAGGGGCCGCGGCTAGCAGGCGCGGAACCAGACGCCGGGAAGGGGTGGCCTCGAAGCCGCCCCTTTTTGCCTGATGGCCGACTATCGCAACCGGACCTACGCAGAGATCGCCGTCGGCGAAACGGTGACCGTTTCGCACGTCGTGACCGTGACCGACGTCGAGGCGCTGGCGCTCGCCGCGGGCAACGTCGAAGCATTTCATCTCGAAGGCGGCAAGGCCTCGCGCGACGGTCTGGCGGCACAGGGCGCCGCCGCAGTGGCGCTGATCGCCGGCGTGCTGTCGCATCGTTTGCCTGGGCCGGGCAGCCGGATCGTCGGCACCCGCTTTCAGTATGCCGGCACGATCAACGTCGGCGACGCGCTGAGCGTGACGGTGACCGCAAAGACAAGGCAAGACGATACCCACAGTATCGAATTTGCCTGCCGCTGCGAGAACCAGCGCGGCGAAGTGCTGGCTACCGGGCTGGCCAACGTGACGGCGGCGACCGAGCGGATCGCCTATAGCGATCTGGCCACGCCCGAGCGCATTTTGCGCCGCAACGACGGTTTCGCGACGATCTTCGCCGCGTGCGAATCATTGCCCGCGGTGGTTTGCGCGGTTGTCCATCCCTGCGATCGCGATTCTTTGCTCGGCGCCGTCGAAGCCGCCAGGATAGGGCTGATCGTGCCGGTTCTGATCGGTCCCGCCGCCAGGATACGCGCGGTCGCGAAAGCGGAAGGCGTCGACCTGTCGCCCTATCGGCTGGTGTCGACCGAGCATAGTCACGCCGCGGCGGCCGCGGCGGTTGCGATGGCGAGCGATGGCGAAGTCGAAGCCTTGATGAAAGGCAGCTTGCATACCGACGAATTGATGTCCGCAGTCGTGCCGACCGAAGCGGGGCTGCGCACCGCGCGCCACATCAGCCATGTGTTCCTTCTCGACGTGCCGACGTATCCGCGTCTGCTGATGATCACCGATGCGGCGATCAACATCGCGCCCGACCTGGCCGAGAAGGCCGACATCTGTCGCAACGCCATCGATCTCGCCCACGTGCTGGGCCTGTCGGAGCCGAGAGTCGCCATCCTCTCGGCGGTCGAGACGGTGAACCCGCGAATCGCATCGACCGTTGATGCAGCGGCGCTTTGCAAGATGGCCGAACGCGGCCAGATCGTCGGCGGCATCATCGACGGACCGCTGGGCTTCGACAACGCCATCAGCGCGGATGCCGCCAGGATCAAGCATATAAAATCGCCGGTCGCGGGCCGTGCCGACATCCTGCTCGTTCCCGACATCGAATCCGGCAACATGCTGGCCAAGCAGCTGCAATATCTGGCCGGCGCGGGCAGCGCGGGCATCGTGCTCGGCGCTCGTGTGCCGATCGTGTTGACCTCGCGCGCCGACCCGGTGCGTGACAGGCTCGCCTCGACCGCGGTGCTCAAGCTCCTGGCACACGACCGGCGCAAGCGGAGCGCCGCGAGCCTGGCAGAAGCGAAATGACCGACGCGATCCTGGTGCTGAACGCGGGATCGTCGAGCCTGAAATTCACTCTGTACGCCAAGGACGCCGCGGGTCCGCGGCGGCTGTTGCGCGGCCAGATCGAAGGCCTGACTACGAAGCCGGCATTCGCTGCCCGCGACGCGCATGATAGGCTGGTGCAGCAGCGGGACTGGCCCGATCGCGAGTCGCTCGGGCACACCGGCGCGGTTGCTTACGTGCTCGACTTCGTGCAGGGAGAGCAAGGCCAGCGCACGCTCGCCGCCGTCGGCCATCGCGTCGTGCACGGCGGCGAGGAGTTCGGCGCGCCGGTGCGCATCGACGCCGGCGTGCTGGCGCGACTCGAGCGGCTCGTGCCACTGGCGCCGTTGCATCAACCGCACAATCTGGCGCCGATGCGGGTCATCGCAGAGCGCGCGCCGACGCTGCCGCAAGTCGCCTGCTTCGATACCGCGTTTCACCGCACGCAGGAGCCGGTCGCACGCGCCTTCGGCCTGCCGCCGGAAATTACCGAGCGCGGTGTTCGCCGCTACGGTTTTCACGGCCTTTCGTACGAATATATCGCCGACGTCTTTCCGCGCTTCGACGCGGCGGCGGCGCGTGGACGGGTCGTCGCGGCGCATCTGGGCAACGGCGCCAGCATGTGCGCGATGCGGGCCGGCAAGAGCATCGCCAGCACGATGGGGTTCACCGCGCTCGATGGTCTGATGATGGGAACGCGCGCCGGTGCGCTCGATCCCGGTGTCGTGCTCTATCTATTGGACGAGCTCAAGATGGACGCACGCGCGATCGAACGACTCCTCTACTACCAGTCGGGACTGCTCGGCGTGTCCGGCGTGTCGAGCGACATGCGCACGCTGCTCTCGCGCGACGACCCGCGCTCGGCATTCGCGATCACGCTGTTCTGTTACCGCGTGCGACGCGAGCTGGGCTCGCTGGCTGCGGCGCTGGGCGGCATCGATGCGATCGTGTTCACCGGCGGCATCGGAGAGCATGCCGTGCCGATCCGGGAGCGCGTATGTCGCGACGCGGCGTGGTTGGGCGCAACCATCGACGAACGGGCCAACGCAGCCGGCGGCCCGAGGATCAGCGCCGAAGGCAGCAAGGTTTCCGTGTGGGTGATCGCGACCGATGAGGAGTCGATGATCGCGCGGCATACGCTGGCCGTGCTCGAAGCCGGCTGAAGCCGCCTCGCGGCTACGCCGCCTTCTGCACCGCCGCGGCTGCCAACTGTTGCTCGACCAGCGTCACCCAGTAGCTCGCGCCGATCTCCAGTGCTTCGTCGTTGAAATCGTAATGCGGGCTGTGAATATTGTGCGTGTCGGGTCCCCGGCCGGCGCCCAGCCAGACGTAGCAGCCCGGCTTCGCCTGCAGCATGAACGCGAAATCCTCGCTGCCCATTTCCGGCGTCGGGTCGGTCTCGACGTGCTCGGCGCCGACCACGGCGGTCGCCGCGGCGACGGCGTGCCGCGTCTCGTTCTCGGCGTTGACGGTGGCTGGATAGCGACGCTCGTAGCGCACCGTCGCGCTCATCTCGAAGGTCGCCGCGACGCCGGCGACGATCGTTCGCATTCGTTGTTCGATCAGGTCCTGCACGGCCGGATCGAACGTGCGGACCGTGCCGCGGAGCACGACTTCCTGCGGAATGACGTTCCAGGTGTCGCCGCCATGCACCTGCGTCACGCTGACGACGCCGGCGTCCAGCGGATGGAGGTTACGCGCGACGATCGTCTGCAGCGCGTTGATCACCTGTGCGACGAAAAGCATCGGGTCCTTGCCCATATACGCCATTGCCGCGTGCGCGCCCTTGCCGGTCGCGACGATCTCGAAAATGTCGTACGCGCCCATCAGCGGGACCGGGGCGCATGGCGAACGAACCGAGCGCCTGGCGCGGCCAATTGTGCATGCCATATACCGCGCGCATCGGGAACTTGTCGAACAGTCCCTCCTCGACCATCACTCGCCCCCCGCCTTCGTTCTCCTCGGCGGGCTGGAAGATGAAGTACACGGTGCCGTCGAAGCGACGACGCCGGGCCAGCGCCTTTGCGGCGCCGAGCAGCATCGCCGTGTGGCCATCGTGGCCGCAGGCGTGCATCCTGCCTTCGTGGCGCGAGGCGTAGGCGACACCCGAGCGTTCGGCGATGTGCAGCGCGTCCATGTCGGCGCGCAGGCCGATCGCGCCACTGCCGCCGCCGCAGCGAAGCACGCCGACGACGCCGGTCTTCGCCAACCCGGTGTGCACGTCCAGGCCGATCGCTTCGAGTTTGCCGGCGACGAAGGCGCTCGTCGCGGCTTCCTCGAACGCGGTCTCGGGATGCGCATGGATGTGGTGCCGCCAATCACGCATCTCGGTGTTGAGCGCGGCAACTTCGGGCACGATGTTCATCGGTCTCTCGCCGGAGGTGTTTGGACGAGCGATCTTAGCGCAATCGGTGCGCGCCGTCCGCTGCGCTAGAATGTCGGGCCCTGCGAAACCCGCATGAACTTGTCCCTACCTGCGATCTACGACCTCGCCGTCATCGGCGGCGGCATCAACGGCGCCGGCATCGCGCGCGACGCCGCCGGCCGCGGCCTCAAGGTGCTGCTGGTCGAAAAGGACGATCTCGCGTCGCACACTTCGTCGTGGAGCACCAAGCTGATCCACGGCGGCTTGCGCTATCTGGAACACTACGAGTTTCGCCTGGTCGCCGAAGCGCTGTCCGAGCGCGAGGTGCTGCTCAGGATCGCGCCGCACATCATCGAGCCGCTGCAATTCGTCCTGCCGCACGAACCGCACCTGCGGCCGGCATGGATGATCCGCTGCGGGCTCTTCTTGTACGATCATATCGGCGGCCGGAAGACGCTTCCCTCGTCGTTCGGTGTCGACCTCGGCGCGAGCAAGTGGGGTGCGGGCCTCAAAGACAGCTTCCGCAAAGGCTTCGTCTACTCGGACGCGCGCGTCGACGATGCGAGGCTGGTCGTACTCAATGCGATATCCGCGCGCGAGCTGGGCGCGGACGTGCGCGTCCGGACGCGGCTCGCGGCGGCCCGCCGCGAAAATGATCTGTGGCGGGCGACGCTGGTCGACGGCGCCGGCGGGCGCGATGACGTACTCGCGCGCGCGCTGGTTAACGCGGCCGGGCCATGGGTCAAGGACCTGCTGGACGAGATCAGCCCGGACTCGATTCGCGCCGACGTCAGACACGTCAAGGGCAGCCACATCATCGTGCCGCGCGTGCATGCTGAGCCGCATGCCTACATCCTGCAGAATTCCGACAAGCGCATCGTCTTCATCATCCCTTTCGAGCAGAACTTCTCGCTGATCGGGACGACCGACGTTCCGGTGGTCGAGTATCAGGCGCCGAGCATCTCGGCCGACGAGATCGATTACCTCTGCTCGATCGCCAACGCCTATCTGGCCCGCCCGATCGCGGCGGCCGACATCGTCTGGACATACAGCGGTGTACGTCCGCTCTACGACGACGGCTCGGAAGACCCGTCGGCGGTGACGCGCGACTACGTGCTCAAGCTCGATGCCGGCGACCGCCGCGCGCCGCTGCTGTCGATCTTCGGCGGCAAGATCACCACTTACCGGAAGCTTGCCGAGCACGCGCTCGGCCAGTTGCGCCCTTTTTTTCCGCAAATGCAGCCCGGCTGGACCGATCGTCAGCCGTTGCCTGGCGGCGACTTGCCGCGCGGCGGGTTGGCGTCGTACGAGCGCTCTCTCGCCGCGCGCTATACGGGGCTGCCCGCGAACCTGCTTGCTGCGCTGGCTCGACGCCATGGCACGCGGACGCCGCGCATCCTGGCGGACGCCCGCGCGACGTCCCATCTCGGCACCCATTTCGGCCATACGCTCTACGCGGCGGAAATCGACTATCTTGTCGCGCAGGAATGGGCGATCGAGGCCGATGATGTGCTCTGGCGACGAACCAAATGCGGCCTGCACTTGAGCGCCGCAGAGCGCGCCGCCGTCGCCGCTCACTTGCGTGAACTTCGCGCTCGCGGCGGTTCCGAGTGAGCGCGGCGGCGATGCGGCCGCTCGCTGCGATGCCGGCTGCGGCGTGCGTGGCGATGCGCGGCGTGCTGGCCGACATCGACGACACGCTGTCGACCGGCGGCAGAATCACCGCCGAGGCCTACGCGGCGATGGAGCGCCTGCGCGCCGCGGGGCTTTTGTTCATACCGATCACCGGGCGTCCGGCGGGCTGGTGCGATCACATTGCGCGCATGTGGCCGGTCGATGCGGTCGTCGGCGAAAACGGCGCGCTATACATGCTTCGCGACGAAGCCACGGGCAGGCTGCGCAAGCGCTACGTCGCGAGCGTGGCCGAGCGCGCCGCCAACCGCCGCAGGCTTGCCGAGATCGGAGAGTCGATACTGCGCGAAGTACCCGGCGCCGCGCTGGCCTCCGACCAGCCGTATCGCGAAAGCGATCTCGCGATCGACTTCTGTGAAGACGTGCCGCGCCTGCCGGACGAGTCGATCGACCGCATCATGGCGCTGATGCGCGCAGCGGGCATGACGGCGAAGATGAGCTCGATCCACGTCAATGGCTGGTTCGGAGCGTACGACAAGCTGGCGATGACGCGACGCTTGCTGCGCGATGAATTCGGGGTCGACATCGATGCCGATCGCGACCGTTTCATTTTCGTCGGCGATTCGCCGAACGACGCGCCGATGTTCGAGTTCTTCCCGTATGCGGTCGGCGTGGCCAACGTGCGGAAATTCGCCGGTCGCCTGACGAGCCCGCCGGCGTATGTCACCGAGCGCGAGTCGGGGGCGGGTTTCGCCGAGCTCGTCGATCACTTGCTCGCGGCGCGCTGACCATCGCCGGCCCGCCAGCAGTCTATTTGGCCAGGGCGACGAGCCCGGCCATGTCGATCTGCTTGATCGCACCCTGCAGCGTCGCGGCCTCGACGCCGTTGCCGCGCACCGCGACGTTGAAGCGCTCGGCAAGGATGATGCTGATCTCGCCGCTTCTCGCGCGACGATCATAGCGCTCGTGAACGATCTGGCCGTTCACCTTGCTGGTGCGCTCAAAGCCGGTGTCGGTCTCCTTTTCCATGCTGGGGTCGAAGCGCGACGCGAGACCGGCCAGCCCCGCCAGCGAGCCCATGTCGGAAATATCGACGTTCATCGATGCGCCGGCGCCGTCGGTATAGCGTGCAGTCGCGCTCGAGCCCTTGATGCCCATCGCCTCGCCGCTTTGCCCGGTAGCTTCGACGCGCTTCATCCCGGCCAGCGTTTCGGGCAGCATTTCCTTGAGCTTGCGGAAGTCGACCGGCTGGACATCCTTGCCGCCCGAGACGATTGCACCGACGGCGTTCAGTGCGGCGGTCATGTCCGCACTCGCGTTCGGATCGGAGGCGCTCGCGGCCTTGGCTTTCCGGGCGTCTTCGCCGATCTTCTGCAGCTGCGACAAAGCCTCGTTGACGCGCGCCTTGTCGGCGTCGGACTTGCCGCCGAACAGGTCTGAAATCACGCTCCCGGGATCCGCCGCCGTGCTGTCGGTCGGCAGGCCGAGGCGGCCCATCGCGCCGATTCCGGCCAGTCCCATACCGGCGACAACGCAGGTGCTGAGGAGCCCTATGACGACCGACACGACGATCGCGCAAAGGACCAGCACGATCGTGTAACCGACCGATTTCTCCTTCGGGCAGCGCATCAGCACCGGCAAGCCGACGTAGAGCAAGTACAGGCCGTAGCATCCGGCAAGGAGCGCCAGCACGCCCAGCGCGGGAACGAGCTGCAGAACGCCGGCGACCCACGCCGGCGTGTAGCTGTAGGCGGTCAGCTTGAGCGCGCGCAGGCCGTCGCGCTGGCCACCGAAGCTCGGCGCGAGCATGTCGACCAGCCAGGCGATGACGAACACGCTGACGAACGAAAGCAGGTAACCGAGTACCGCCGTTCCCACGCCGGCGACGATGCCGGTGCGCACGTGACCGACCAGCGGAACGTTGTAGCCGATGACGGTGTGGCCGATAAATGCGGCGATGACGCCGATTGCGGCAAGCGGAGCGACGTAGCGGCCGTAAATCGCTCCGGGGGACGAGGGCTCGGCGGCAATGACCGGCCATTCGGTCGACGGGGTGAGGAGGATCGCCTTGACGCGCGCAAGCAGCGTAGCGGCGGCCGCCCCGGCGTCGCTTTGCGCGGTTGTGGCCGCCTCGGCATCCGGCTGCGGCGCCGGACCCGACGCGAGCGACGCTTCACTCGCCGGCGGTGGCGGTGCTACGGCCACCGGGGTACCGCAGTGCGGGCAGAATTTCATCCCCTCGGCGACGAGCTGACCGCACTGGGCACAAAACATCGATCTCTCCGTCGCTTCAGGTGGACGCGATTGTGCACTGGCCGGCGAGCGCCTTCAACGTGCGTAAGCCCGACGTTAATGACGGCAGGCGGCACACCCGCGTCCTACTCTCGTACTGCACAAAACTCGTGTGCTGTCGGCGAGGAGTTTTGGATGTGAGCAGTTACTTTCGTTCGACGACAGCCCCGCTGATGCCGGTATCAGCAGCCCTGCGAGTCAGCTCCTAACGGCGGACCATCACGGTCGTCGGTGTACCGCACACATGTAGTTCTCGGTACGAAAATTGCATCGTAGGTCGAGCGTATGATGGCAATCCCGGACGCCCCGGGATCCGCGGCGCCGGGCTAGCGCGCCGAAGAACGCGCTGCGGTAGGTCGGCAGGGAGGAAGCGATGACGCGTTACGGCTTCAACATTCGCACGCGCAGCGGCCAGCGTGTCGACAATATCTGCATCATGGCGGCGAACCGCGAAGACGCGGAACGCCGGTTGCGGCAGATGTACCATCAATGCCAGGTGATCAGCTGCAACAGCGAGTCGGTCCGTCGCAGCGATCCGATGGATATCGAAGGCGTCATCAGCATCATCAGCAACAACAGCGATGCCACGATGGGCGTGCCGACGATAGCACGCTCGATGCTACGCAAGTCCGGCAGCCACTAGCTCGTCGACCAGGGCCTTGTAGTCGCGCGCACCGGCGCTGGCCGGCGCGTAGCGGAATACGTCGAGTTGCCGCGCCGGACTTTCCGCCAGGCTCACATTCTCGGCGATCCGGGTCGCGCAGATTTCCTCGGGACGGAACGCCATTGCCATCAGGTCGGCCACTTCCGAGCTCATCTTGCGTCGCGCGTCGAATCGCGTCAGCACATAGCGTCGCGGCAGGCGCGTCTTGAACACGGGCTCCAGCGCGTTGAGCGCGCGTTCGACCTGTTGCGCGCCCTGCAGCGCCAGGTAGTCCGCGGAGACCGGCACGACCACCAGGTCGCAGGCAAAAACCGCATTCAGCGACAGGACGCCCAGCAACGGGCAGCAGTCGATGACCACAGGTCCGGGCGCGACGCCGGGCGCGCGCAGCGCGGCCCGCAGCCGCGTCACTACGTTCACACCCTTGCCCAGCATCGTGTCGAGCTTGGACAAATCGAGGTGGCCTGGACATACCATAACGCCGCTCGATGCGATCTCGGTGATGTCGGCGAGCGGGCGTTGCCGCACGAAAAACGAATAGACCGAATCGTCGGCCAGCCGCGGCCGCACGCCGAAGATGCCCGAGAGGTGCGCCTGCGGATCGAGGTCGATGGCGAGCGGCCGCTGCTTGCGCTGCGCGAGGCCGGCAAGCAGGTTGAGCGCAGTCGTCGTCTTGCCGACGCCGCCCTTTTGGTTGAACACGGCAATGACGGTCATTGCGGATGCGCGTCGTTTTGCAACGGTCTTTCGAGACGATCGTCGGCGCCTATCGCGCAGAGATCATGCGGTATGCGCCGCATTTTCTCATGTAATGCACAGGACGTGCGACACGATACGAGCCGCGCCGGCAGATCCCGGCAGCGCCGTGCAAAAATGCGATAATTCACGCCTGATGCAATCGTCGCTGCAAATCGCCATTCTCGCTGCCGGACAGGGCAAGCGCATGCGCTCGGCGGTGCCCAAGGTGCTGCAGCTGCTCGGCGGCCGGCCGTTGCTCGCGCACGTGCTCGCAACAGCGCGCAAGCTCGAGCCGCGAGCCATCTGCGTCGTCGACGCGGGCGGCGAGGTGCGCGAGCGATTTCCCGACGCCGACCTCACCTGGGCGCGCCAGGATCCGCCGCGCGGCACCGGCGATGCGCTCAGGTGCGCGATGACGGGATTGGGTTCCGACGGCGTCACGCTGGTGCTGTTCGGCGCCGATCCCTTGGCGCGCGCCGAGACCCTGCGCCAGGTCGCCGAGCGCGCGCAGGAAGGCGTCCTTTCCTTGCTGACGGTCGAGCTCGACGATCCGAGTGGGTACGGACGCATCGTTCGCGGTGCCGATGGCAAAGTCGCGGCGATCGTCGAGCACAAGGATGCGACGCCGGGAGAGCGGGCGATCAAGGAGATCAACACCGGCATCATGGCGGCGCCGACTGCCGCATTCGCGCGCTGGCTGCCGAGGATAGGCAACCGCAATGCGGGGGGCGAATATTATCTGACCGACGTGATCGCGTTGGCCGTCGCCGACGGCGTCCCGGTCGAAACGACGCATCCGGCGAGCGCAGAGGAGACGCTGGGCATCAACAGCAAGCGCGACCTGGCGCAACTGGAGCGGATCTACCAGCGCGGACAGGCCGATGCGCTGCTCGATGCCGGGGTGACGCTGGCCGATCCCGCGCGCATCGACGTGCGCGGCAAGCTCGACTGCGGCCGCGACGTGACGATCGACGTCGGCTGCATTTTCGAAGGCGATGTTGCGCTCGGGGATGCGGTCAGCATCGGTGCGCACAGCATCCTCAAGGACGTCAAGGTCGGCGCAGCGACGACGATCGCGCCGTATTCCCATATCGACGGCGCCGACATCGGCGCGCGCTGCCGCATCGGGCCGTACGCACGCATCCGACCCGGCACGCGTTTCGCGGACGAGGTTCACATCGGCAATTTCGTCGAGGTGAAGGCAAGCGTGCTCGGCGAGCGCAGCAAAGCCAATCACCTGGCCTACGTCGGCGACGCGACGGTCGGTCGCGACGTGAACATCGGTGCGGGCACGATCACCTGCAACTACGACGGCGCGAACAAGCATCGCACCGTTATCGAGGACGACGTCCATATCGGTTCTGACACGCAACTGGTGGCGCCGGTCACGATCGGCCGCGGCGCGACGATAGGCGCGGGCACGACCGTATGGCGCGACGTCGAGGCCGGCGTTCTCGCTCTCAATCAGAAGACGCAAATCAGCAAGGCCGCTTACCAGCGACCGCGCAAGAAGGACAAGGACTAGAGCCATGTGCGGCATCGTCGGCGCGGTCGCGCGCGAGAACGTCGTCCCGATCCTGATCGAGGGCATACGCCGGCTCGAATACCGCGGTTACGACTCGAGCGGCCTGGCCGTCATCAACGGCGGGCTGCATCGCTTGGTCAGCACGGCGCGCGTCGCCGACCTGGCGGCGCAGGCGAGCGCGACGCGGATCGAAGGCAGCACCGGCATCTCGCATACGCGCTGGGCGACGCACGGCGCGCCGACTTCGGCCAACGCGCATCCGCACGTCAGCGGCGGCGAGATCGCGGTCGTGCACAACGGCATCATCGAGAACTTCGAGCCGCTGCGCGCGCGGCTGCAGCAGCAGGGATACACGTTCGTCACCCAGACCGATACCGAGGTCATCGCGCATCTGATCCATGCGAACTACGACGGCGACTTGCTCGCCGCCGTGACCAAGGCTGTCGCCGAGTTCCATGGTGCCTACGCGATCGCGGCGATGACCACGCGCGAGCCGGGGCGCGTCGTCGGCGCGCGGGCCGGCAGTCCGCTGCTGGTCGGCGTCGGTGAGCGCGATCATTTCCTCGCCTCCGACGCGAGCGCGCTGGCGCCGGTCACCAAGCGCGTCGTCTACCTGGAGGAAGGCGACGTCGCCGACATCGGGCGCGACGGTTACGCGATCTACGACGGCAGCGGGGCGCGCGTTACGCGCGAAGTGGTGACGGTCAAGACATCGGGCGACGCGGTCGAGCTGGGTCCGTACAGCCATTTCATGCAGAAGGAAATCTTCGAGCAGCCGCGCGCCATCGCCGATACGCTGGAAAGCGTCGGCGGCATCGGGCCCGAGCTATTCGGGGCTGCCGCTGCCGAAATCCTCGCCGGCGTCAACGAAGTGCGCGTGCTCGCCTGCGGCACCAGCTACTACTCGGGCATGGTCGGGCGCCTGTGGCTCGAGTCGGTTGCCGGCATACCTGCGCAGGCCGAAATCGCCAGCGAGTACCGCTACCGCGACAGCGTTCCCAATCCCGAGGCGCTGGTGGTCGTCATTTCACAATCGGGCGAGACCGCCGACACCTTGTCGGCACTCAAGCACGCGAAGTCGCTCGGCCATCGCCACACGCTGGCGATCTGCAACGTCCCGACGAGCTCGATGGTGCGGCAGACCGAGCTCACCTACCTGACCCGCGCCGGCGTCGAAATCGGCGTTGCCTCGACCAAGGCGTTCACTACACAGCTGACCGCATTGTTCCTGCTGACGCTGACCCTGGCCAAGCAGCGCGGACGGCTCGATGCCGTCCAGGAAGCGCGCTGGTTGCAGGCGTTGCGTCACTTGCCGGCGGCGATCCAGGCGGTGCTTGCGCTCGAGCCGTCGATCATCGCCTGGGCCGAACGCTTCGCCAAGAAGGAAAATGCGCTTTTCCTCGGTCGCGGCCTGCACTATCCGATCGCGCTGGAAGGCGCGCTGAAGTTGAAGGAGATCTCCTACATCCACGGCGAAGCGTATCCGGCCGGCGAATTGAAGCACGGGCCGCTGGCGCTGGTGGATGCGAACATGCCGGTGGTGGCGATCGCGCCCAACGACGCGCTTCTGGAAAAGCTCAAGTCGAACCTGCAGGAAGTGCGCGCCCGCGGCGGCGAGCTCTACGTCGTCGCCGATGCCGACAGCCAGATCCCGTCTAGCGACGGCGTCCATGTGCTGCGCCTGCCCGAGCACGCGGGGCTGCTGTCGCCTATCGTCCACACGATCCCGCTGCAGCTCCTCGCCTACCACACCGCCGTGATGCGCGGCACCGACGTCGACAAGCCGCGGAATCTGGCGAAGTCGGTGACGGTGGAGTGACCGAGTGCGAACCGTCGTAATCATCCCCCCGGAAGGCGCGCGGCGCGGCTAGTAGTCCAGCCACTCCATCGGCGAGACCAGCGTGGAGCCTTTGATTGCCTCCAGCGTCTGGGTAAGGACGTCGATATTGTTGTCGAACGACCCGTGGGTCGCCTGGATGGTGGCTCCCGTCTTGGTGATGCGTACGTCGGGCGTGGTGACCGGAAACCCTTGCCGTTTTGCTCCGGTTCCGGGCGACCAGACATGCTCCCATGCCGCGATCGATGCGACCTGATCGTCGGCCCATTGTTTCGGATCGAAGACCTCCGGCGTGATCGCGTTCTGCAAGCCGAGAATCGGCATCTTTCTCGCGTCGTCCAGCGCGCGCGAGACCAGATACAGCAGCGACTTTCCGTAGAGCTCAACTTCGGGTGACGGCAGCCCGTCGGCTTTTTCGTTCGAGTCGCTCAGGTAATGCAGCCTGAGATTTCCAAGATCGAAGAGCGGGGTTTGCGCGACTTTGCTGTAAGTTCCGACGGCGAACTGAACCGAGCACGCCGCGGCATAGAGCGTGCACGAGCTGATCTTCGGCGCGTTCTGCCGGAGATCGTCCTTGGCCAGACGATCCAGCAGCCAACCCAGCAGGATCGATCCCGCCGAATGTCCGACCAGGTGAACCTCGATCGCACGCCCGTCGGTCCGCAAGACGTCGCGCAACGCGATCAGTTTCTTGGCGAGCAGGTCGAGCGCACGCCCGCTCAATTCGGACGCTTCCGCGTTGCCGCGCATCTCCGTCCATATGCCGCGAAACATCAGGTGGCTGGTCGCTTCGACCAGGCGGTCTGCTCCTTCGCGGACCTCGTCCGCGATGCCACCCGCCGGGAGCGGTCCGATTTCCGGCTGGCCCTTGAAGTAATCCTGGAACATGTCGACCAGCGTTTCGACCGGCCCGGTCTTCCACGTCATGAACAATGGATAGACGCCGTTGGCGGCGGCATACGGCGCCAGAACACGTATGCGCCGTATCGATTCGTCCTCGCCATTCAATCCGCCGTGCGCGTAGATCATCAACTTGGCGGGAGCGCCCGCGGCTTGCTGCGCAAACCAACGCCGTGGGGTGTCGACCACGACCTTCGTCGCATAGGGCTCCGGATCCATGCCGACTCCGAACGTCACATCCGAGACCGTCAGCACGCCGTCGTTGCCGCTGACCAGCGTATGCGCGTAGGCGTCGGCGGTGCTCCAGGGCTGGTATGCGGAATTGTCGAACAGATGGTCGATCGGCCACGGATCGTCGCTCGGGTTGGCCGGATTCGTCGGCGTCTTGGCCTGCGTCCCCAGCGATTGACCTGTAGCCACGCGGAACCGGGACAGCGCGACCCGCGCGTCCGACACGGCGACCGGAACGCCGAGCGCGCAGACCCAGGCGTCGGTGCCATGTTCGACCCAATCCTCGTAGGACAACACGCCGAACCCTCGCGCGGCCCATAGCTCGCCCCAGGAGTTCTGGACGACAAAGCCGATGGCGTTATAGCCGACCAGCGCGAAGGCGTGTCCGCCCCACGACTTGGGATCCTTCGGCGCGCCGATGACCGGGATCGAGTCGTGCGATTTGGGCAGAGGCCGCTTTCTTGTTCCGAGAAGGCGGTCCCAGCCATCGTGTACGTTGGCCGAGACGAAGACGGCGCCGACGTCGTTGAGCGCTGCCTGCAAGTCGACGACCGAGGCCTTGTCTACGCGGTAGTAGACGCCGAGGGGACGCGCCGCCGCGTCGCGCTCCCAGCCGGACTTCGGCGGCTGGAAAATCGGCTTGCCCGTCCGGTCGAGCACGTAAGGCCACATCGGCTCGGCGCAGGCGCCGTGCTTGTTCCAGCCCTTCAAAGCGCCACGGCAGCTCGAGCCCTCGTAGTCGACGCCGGGCCATTCGTCGTAACGCCGTGCCAGCTCGTAGAACATTCGCGGGCTGACGGAGATGAACGGCGCCCTCGACTTGGACGCGACGTGACGAACCCATAGCAGATAGTTGGCGACGCAGGTCAGGCCGAAGCCGGTGCACGCGCCCTCGGTGCCTTGATCGCGCACCAGGCCAGCGCGAATGTAGCCGCTCAGGTTTTTGGCAATGACCGGATCGGGCGGCCACCTCGGCTCGAGCGAACGCAGCGGCGGACGGTAGGGAAGGTCGCGGAAATCCAGGCGATCCGGGCGCGCATCGAGTACCCGGCCGGTGAAGCGAACCGCTGCGGCGTCACGGGTCGGTCGATTTTCAGCGCCGACGCGGGAACGAGGACCGGATCCTCGATGCTTCCGCCGCGCGAGGCGCTTTCCGGCGACTCCGGCCTTGGTCGATGATCGGGTCTTGCCGTCTGCCACAGGCTCTCCCTTCGCCACGAGCTACGACGCCTGTTTCCGCCCGAATAGTGAACTACAACCGATCGGAACGTGCAAGGGAGCTCCTGCGCGCAGAGCCGTGAATATTCGGTTGCGCACCTGCTACGCCAGCACTACTGTTAGCTACAAGGGACTAAGATCCGTACCGCAAAGTCGCAAGCCGGTACGCCTGCAAGGAGCCTTCCATCATGGTCAAGAAAACGAGAGTCTCGAAGCGCGCTGCCCCGTCGCGCCGCGGCAAGGCCGCGTCGGCCGACACAGTGTCGGCGTGGCAGGATGATCCGATGTCGACGCTGCCTGCCATTTCGCGTCCCGTTCCGGTCCTGGCGAAGGCGCCGCTCAAGTACAAATTCAGGGGCGCCGCGGTCAAGCCGGGCGTCTATCCGCAAGGCACGCCGCAATTCCGCTACTGGACCGCCGCCGAGTCGCTCCGCCGCGGCGGCGACTTCTGGGCGCCTTTGCTTGGCGTCAAGCATTGGCAGCCCGGTGCGGTCCTTCCCGTCAGCCTCGACAAGGGCGTGGATCTCAACGCTTATTACGACCGCACCGAATTGGCGTTCTTCCATGAGGCCGTGGCTGGAAAGACGATCTACTCCGGCGAAAGTCCCGACGTGGTCTGTCATGAAATGGGACACGCCTGTCTCGACGCGCACCGGCCCGAGCTGTTCGATGCGCCTTTCATCGAGGCGGGCGCGTTTCACGAATCCTTCGGCGACATGAGCGCGATCCTTTCGGCGCTGCAGTTACCCAGCGTTCGGCAGAAGGCGCTGGCCGCCGTCAAGGGCTACAAGGCGTCGGCGCTTTCACGCTGCGCCGAGCAGCTCGGCTGGGCGATTCGCCAGGTCGACGCGCCGGCGGTCGATCCGGACTGTCTTCGCAACGCCTACAATTTGTTCAAGTATGTCGACCCGCAAACCTTGCCGGACGATGCTCCGGCCACGAAATTGTGCGCCGAGGTCCACTCCTTCTCGCGCGTATTCACCGGGGCCTTCTACGAAATACTTTCCGGCATGCTGAAGATCCGCTCGGCCAAGCCGAATGAGGCCGACCTGGCCGCCGTCGCCAAGGATTTCGCGCAACTGCTGATGGACGCAACGGCGGACGCGCCGGTGCAGCCGAACTATTTTTCGCAAGTTGCGGCGCACATCATCGACGCCGATACGGCCCGGTTTTCGGGCAAGTATCGCGATGCGCTGATCAAGACCTTTGTCGGTCGCCTGATCGTGCCCGAGTCCGCCGTGCACGCGCTCGCGGCATCGAAGGGGAAGGTCCCCGCAAGGCGCGCGGTCCGTACGGCAGCCATGGTCGCGAAGCCCGCGAAGCCGCAGCTCCACAAGATTGCCATGAATACCAGGGAATTTGGATTGGCCGACAAGCCATTCGTGGTCATCGCTCCGCTCGACCAGAAGCCCTTCCTGCTTGCGGCGGCGGGATTGGCGAATCGACATGCGGGGCCGGACGTCGTGCAGCAGGCTACGCATCGCTTCGTGAAAATGCTTTTTGCCCGCGACCGGGTCGATACCGAACCAGCGGCAAGAAAACTGGCAGTGACCGCCAGCACGTCGAGGGACAAGCTGCGCAAGACCCACGTTCTGATCCCATCGAAGGACGGGCTGAAGCTTACGCGCCGGTTGTTCCACTGCGGATGTGCGGTCGAGCGGTGACTCGCCAAGCGTCTTGCGCGGGATTAGCATTCGTCTTTGGGTTCGGATGAGCATCGACATGGCGACAACCACGGCCAGACGTCCCACTGCGAAGTCGACGCGGGAGGCGTCCGCCAAGACTCATCCGCGGCGGCCAAAGCAACGCGCAGCGCAGACGGTCGCTTCGCGCTTGCCGGCGACAAGCCGGCCCCAAGTCGATGCCGCGCGGCAAAAATTCGAAAAGGGAGTCGTGGCCAGGGGCGAAGCGGTGGAAACCGGCCAGCCGCTTCCCGCAGGAGCAACGCATGAGATCGTCGGGCGCCGGCCGGATGGGACGCCGCTGCTCAAGCGAAAGCGATTCTCGGTGCGCTGAGCAGCGAGGCCATGAGCCCGACGGACGCGTGTAAGGGGCCCTCCTCCTCACATAGCGGCATTGTCGAAACCTGCCGCGCCTTGGAATGAAACCCCGCATCCAGTTTCGACTGCGCATCAGCCGCGGCGCAGACATCGCCGTCGGCCCGGGCAAGATCGATTTGCTCGAGGCGATCGAGGCAACCGGCTCGATCACCGCCGCGGCGCGCTCGCTCGGCATGTCGTATCGCCGCGCATGGCTTCTGGTCGACACGATGAATCGATGCTTTCGCACCGCGCTCGTCGAGGCGGAAGCCGGAGGCAGGCGCGGCGGAGGCGCGCGCCTGACCCAGCTCGGCGGCGAAGTGATCGAGCGCTACCGTCGGATCGAGCGCAGCGCCGCGCGTGCCGGCGCCGCGGACATACGCGCGCTGATGCGAAAGCTTGCAGGCTAGGCGTACCCGACGCTGCGCCGGTCGAGCGAAACCGCCTTGATCAGCGCATAGACCTGCTGCCCTTCACGCAGCGCGAGTTCGTGCACCGAGCGTCGCGTGATGCGCGCCAAAAGCGGCACCTGTCCGACTCGTAGCTGCACGTCGACGATCGGGCCTTCTTCGGTCGCGATCGCGAGCAGCGTCGCGGGCAGCACGTTGAGCACGCTCAAGCCTGCCGGAGGCACGAGCGCCAGCGCAACGTCGCGAGCACGGATGCGGACGCGCACGCGTTCGCCGACCAGTGCCTCGACGTTGGGCACGACCAGCTCGCCGCCTTCGAAACGCAAGGTCGTGAGGTCATAGGCGAGATCGTGCGCGGCGACCACGGTCTCGAGCACCGAACCCGATTCGTAACGTCCCGTGTGCGGGCGCAAGTCGATTCGCCCCATCACCTCGTCGACCGGACCGGACGCCAGGGTCTTGCCGTCGGCCAGCAGCACGACGGTATCAGCCAGCCGGGTGATTTCGCCGACCGCGTGGCTCACATAGACGATCGGAATATTCAGATCGTCGCGGAGCTGCTCGATGTAGCGCAGCACCTCGCTTTGCCGCGGCACGTCGAGCGAGGCGAGCGGCTCATCCATCAGCAGGAGCCGGGGTTGCGCGAGCAGGGCGCGGCCGATCGCCACCCGCTGCTTTTCGCCGCCGGAAAGCTTGTCGGGTAATCGGTGGAGCAGCGAGTCGAGACCAAGTAGCTGGACGACATGCGCCGGATCGATGACGCGCGCGGCGGCCGGCGCGAGGCGCAATCCGTACCGCAGGTTGGCTTCGACGTCGAGGTGCGGGAAAAGCAACCCATCCTGAAATACGTATCCGAGCCGCCGTTTTTCCGGCGGCAGATCGATGCCGCGAGCGCTGTCGAACAGCGTCTCGCCGTTGATGACGATGCGTCCGCGATGCGGGCGGCTCGTACCGGCGAGCGCGTTGACGACGCTGGTCTTGCCCGAGCCCGAGCGCCCGAACAGGCCGACGATCGGCGCCTCAGCGCGAAACGCCACGGCCAACTCGAACGCGCCCAGGCGCTGTTCGATGTCAACGTCGATCATCGGTGCCTGCCTTGTTGCGCGATCGTCGCGTCAGCCATTCCGAAGCGATCAGCGCCGCGATCGACAGGGCCACGGCGAACAGCGACAGGCGGATCGCCTGCGCATCGCCGCCGGGCGTCTGTACGAGCGTATAGATCGCCAGCGGCAGGGTTTCGGTCTCGCCGGGAATATTGGACACGAAAGTGATCGTCGCGCCGAACTCGCCCAGGCTCCGCGCGAACGAGAGCAGCGCGCCGGTGACGATGCCGGGCAGAGCCAGCGGCAAGGTGATCGACGCGAATACCCAGGCACGCGAGCCGCCCAGCGTGCGCGCTACGGTTTCGAGCCGGCGATCGATCGCAGCGATCGACAGCCGGATCGCGCGCACCATCAGCGGAAAGCCCATGATCGCTGCTGCCAGCGCCGCGCCGGTCCAGCGAAACGCGAACACGACGCCGAACCAGTCGGCGAGCCACGCGCCTAGAATTCCTTGGCTGCCAAAGAGCAGCAGCAGGGCGAAGCCGACGACGACCGGGGGCAGCACCAGCGGCAGGTGGACGAGCGCATCGAGCATCGTCTTGCCGGGAAAATCGGCGCGCGCGAGCACGTAGGCGAAGAAAATCGCCGGCGGCAGGCTGAAGGCGACGCCGACCAGAGCGACCTTCAGGCTCAAGGCGACGATGCCGAGTTCGACGGGGCTCAGCACGGGGTCCGCTAATCCGCCATTGCGAACCCGTGCCGCACCCAGACGGCACGCGCTGCGGGCGATGTCAGACTGTCGATGAAGCGCTGCGCGTAAGGCGAACGGCTCGTCGCGACGATCGCCACCGGGTAGACGATCGGTGCGTGCGTGTTCTCCGGGAACGTGTCGACGATCCGGACCCTGCGCTCCGCGAGCGCGTCGGTGGCGTACACGATGCCGAACGGCGCTTCGCCGCGCGCCACCAGCAGCAAGGCGGCGCGCACGTTCTCCGTGCGCGCGATGCGCGGTTCGACGCCGGACCATACGCGCAGCGATTGCAGCGCCTCGCGGCCGTACCTGCCGGCGGGAACGCTGTCGGGATTGGCCATCGCCAGGCGTCCGGCGCCCACCGCGGCGGCAAGTTCGAAATCCGGCGCTATCCGCAGCGCTACCCGTGAATCGGCAGGCGCGATCAGCACCAGCCGGTTGCGCAAGAGGTCGATGCGCGTGCCGCCACGGATGAGCTTGCGCTTGTCCAGGTAATCGAGCCAATCGACGTCGGCCGGGAGGAAGACGTCTGCGGGCGCACCGGCCTCGATCTGCTTCGCCAATGCATTGCTTCCCGCGTATGAGACGGTCGCTTTCGCGCCGTTATCGCTTTCGAATCTTCCGACCTGTTCGTCCAATGCTTCCCTGAGGCTCGCCGCTGCAAAGACGAGAAGATCGCCGCCGCGTGCAGGCGCGATCGGTACGAGCGCCAGCGACAGGCCCAATACGGCGACGACGGCTGCCAGTGCGTTGGACATCGATTCTTCCCGGGCGGGAAAGGCGACAGTAATATACCGTGGTATATAACGACGGGCAATTTGGCATCACCGATCGACTGCGATCAGCGACTCGCTGCCATGTCAAGTGACCGCAGTCGATCGATCTCCGCGAGCTGGACAATTGGCGCCGGAGTCGCGGCGCAGTGAAGTGCGAGACCTCATGCGTCGTGGTCGCTCGCGTTCGGATAGAACAATTGCTCCCCGTTGATCTTGTAGTCGGCGATCGTCTTCTGGCCCGCCGGCGAGATCAGCCAGTCGATGAATTGCTGCCCGAATTCCGTTTTCACGTTCGGGTGCCTGGCGGGATTCACCAGCATCACGCCGTACTGGTTGAACAGGCGCCTGTCGCCTTCCACCAGCACGACGAGGTCGCCGCGATTCTTGAACGCGAGCCAGGTGCCCCGGTCGGCGAGGATGTAGGCGTTCATCGACGCCGCGGTATTGAGCGCGGGACCCATGCCCTGGCCCGTGTCGCGATACCAGGGGCCTTTGCTCTTGTCGATGTCGATGCCGGCGGCTTTCCACAGCGCCAGCTCGGCCATGTGCGTTCCGCTGCGGTCGCCACGCGAGACAAACGGCACGTGGTCGGCCTCGAGTTTCCTCATCGCGACGACGATGTCCTTGCCGCCGCCGATCTTAGCCGGATCGTTCTTCGGACCGATCAGCACGAAATCGTTGTACATCACCGGATAGCGCTTGACGCCCTCGCCTTCGGCGAGGAACTTCTCCTCGGCGGCGCGCGCGTGCACGAAGACGACGTCGGCGTCGCCGCGCCGCGCGACATCGAGCGCCTGGCCGGTGCCCAGCGCCACGACATGGACCTTGATGCCGGTTTGCCGCTCGAAAACCGGAAGCAAGTACGGGAACAATCCGGATTGCTCGGTCGATGTCGTCGACGCTACCGTGATGAAGCGTTCCTGCGCACTTGTGGTGAACGCGGCCAAAGCGAGCAGCATGAGCAGGCAAACGCGGCGTGTCACTACCATGGCAACTCTCCTTCAAGAAATCGTCTGGCTTCGGCCGTCTGTGGATATTTGAAAAATAGCTCCGCGCTCGCGCGCTCGGCAATTTTTCCCTGATGCATGAAAAGGATCTCATCGCCCAGGCGGTGCGCCTGGCCCAGGTTGTGCGTGACCAGCACGATCTTGGTGCCGCCGGCGACCATCGCCGCGATCACCTTCTCGACCTCGTGCGTCGCGCCCGGATCGAGGCTCGCGGTCGGCTCGTCCAGAAAAATGATTTCCGGTTGCAGCGCCCACGCCCGTGCCAGCGCGAGGCGCTGCTGCTCGCCGCCGGAGAGCACCCGCGCCGGATGGTCGGCGTGCGACTCGAGCCCGACTTTGCGCAGGGCGTCTTGCGCGCGTGCTGCCCGCGGGCCGCGCGGCACGCCGGCGACACCGAGCGCATATGCGACGTTGGCGAGCGCCGAGCGGCGCAGCAGCACGGGTCGCTGGAAGACCATCGCCTGCCGGCGCGCCGCACCGGCCGCCTCGGCCGCATTCCAGATGATCGATCCGGATGTCGGCTGCAACAGTCCGTGGCAAAGGCGCAGCAGGACACTTTTCCCTGCGCCGTTGGGTCCGACGATCACCGTGCGGGACCCGACCTCCAGCGTCAATGAGATTCCGTCGATGATCCGCCGTCCGCCGGCCGCGAACGTCACGCCGTCCAGGCGCAACGGTAAGAGCGACATCGCTGCGCGCATGTCCATCGGCGTCACCCGTAGCGCCGCTGCGCGGTTTCCTTGACCACGTACGCCGCCGCGTTGAGCGCGACAACGATTGCGACCAGGATGACGCCAAGCCCGAGCGCGAGCGGCAGGTCGCCCTTGCTGGTTTCGAGCGCTATCGCGGTGGTCATTACGCGCGTGACGCCGTCGATGTTGCCACCGACGATGATCACCGCGCCCACTTCGGCCGCCGCCCGACCGAAGCCGGCGAGCACGATGGTGACCAGCGAAAAGCGCAGATCCCAGAGCAGCGTGGTGACCGCGCCCATCCGGGTTTCACCCAGCGAGCGGAGCTGCTCGCGGTATTCGAACCACGCATCCTCGACGACCTGGCGCGTGAGCGCGGCGATGATCGGCGTAATCAGGATCGCCTGGGCGATCACCATCGCCGCCGGAGTGAACAACAGTCCCATCGTGCCGAGCGGGCCGGCGCGCGAAAGCAGAAGGTAGACCAGCAGTCCGACCACCACCGGCGGCAGTCCCATCAGCGCGTTCAGCAGGACGATCGTCGTCCTTCGAGCGGGAAAGCGGCTGACGGCGATCAGCGCACCGAGCGGCAGGCCGATCGCACTGGCGATCACAACCGCGCTTAGGCTCACGCGCAGGCTCAAGGCGACGATGTCGCCCAGACGAGGGTCGAGGGACGCGACCAGGCGCCAGGCGTCAGCCAGTGCGGCCGGAAGGCTGCTCATAGGGCAGCGGCCCTCCTGGATGCGATATATGATTTAAAATGCCTATACATCTACGGATACCGTTGCGAAGGAGATTCAAGATGATAAGGCGTGCACGCAGGCAGGTACATAGGCAAAGTCGTGCCTAATTCGGCCGCGCGATTCGGACCGCGGGCGCGCGGCCGCATACCTTCGGGCGTTCCTGTTTTACGGTAGGATGGGCGCCCCGAAACGCCCCCGTTGGCCGATGGAATTCGCATTCATCATCGATCCGCCCGAATGGCTGAAGGCCTACAAGGACACGAGCGTCGCCATGATGCGTGCCCTGCAGGCGCGCGGACACACGCTCTACCTGGCCGAGCCCAAAGAGCTTTTCTGGCGCGCCGGCGCGACGCAGGCGCGCGTCCGACAAGTCGAAGTCACCGCCGACGACCACGACTGGTATCGCGCCGCGGAGCCGGCGACGCGCCCGCTGGCCTCGTTCGACGCGGTGCTGATGCGCAAGGATCCTCCGTTCGACATGGAATACGTCTACTCGACCTACCTGCTCGAGGCGGCGGAGCGCGAGGGCGCCTACGTCATCAACGGGCCGCGCGCGATACGCGACCACAACGAAAAATGGGCGATCGCCGAGTTTCCCCAGTTCACCGTGCCGACGCTGGTGACGCGCGACCCGGAGCTCATCGCGGGCTTCATCGACGAGCACGCTGACGTCATCTTGAAGCCGCTGGACGGCATGGGCGGGTCGTCGATCTTTCGCGTGCGCCGGGACGACGTCAACCGCAACGTGATCATCGAGACGATGGCGCATTTCGGTGCGCGCAGCGTCATGGCGCAGCGATTCATTCCCGAAATCGCCGAAGGCGACAAGCGCATCATCCTGATCGCCGGCGAGCCGTGCCCGCATGCGCTCGCGCGCATCCCCAAGGCTGGGGAGACGCGCGGCAACCTCGCGGCCGGCGGCCGCGGCGTGGCGCGCCCGCTCACGGAACGTGATCGCGAGATCGCCGTAACGGTCGGGCGTGCCCTCGCGCCCAAGGGTCTGTTCGTCATCGGCCTGGACGTGATCGGCGACTACCTGACCGAGGTCAACGTCACCAGCCCGACCGGCTTTGTCGAGATCAGCCAGCAGACCGGTTTCGACGTCGCCGACGCTTTCGCGCAGGCGCTGGAACGCAGCCTTCGCGCGCGTTAAAGGGCCGGCTCGGCACGGACTTGCCGCGCAGCGACGCGTGCTAAGATAAAGCCACCCGCGCGGGCGAGGGCGTCGCCTGACGGTTCAATGACAAATGCTGCGGAACGGACTCAGCAAGCGGCTCGCCGGGGGGAAAACACCATGATCGGCATCCTCATCGTCGCCCACGGCACCCTGAGCGACAGCCTGATCGGCGCGGTGACCCATGTGCTCGGCAGTCGTCCCCCGCAGTTCGACGGCATGCGCGTCGCCGCGGCCGACGATCCCCTGGCGCTGCTGCCGCGGGCGCGCGAGGTCGTCAAGTCGCTCGATAGCGGCGACGGCGTACTGATCTTCTCCGACATCTACGGAGCCTCGCCCTGCAACCTGGCGATCAAGCTGCTGCAGCCGGGACGCGTCGAAGCCGTCGCCGGCGTCAACCTGCCGATGCTGGTGCGCGCCTTCACCTACCGCAACAAGGGCATGGAAACGATGATCAAGAAGGCGATCAGCGGCGGCTGCGACGGCGTCGTGCGCGTCGAAGTGGACCCGATCTATGCAGCAACGCGAAATTGAAATCGTCAACAAGCTGGGATTGCACGCGCGCGCTTCGGCTAAGCTGACGCAGCTTGCTGCGAAATATCAATGCGATGTGTCGCTCGCGCGAAACGGACGCAAGATCAATGCCAAGAGCATCATGGGCGTGATGATGCTGGCGGCGGGCAAGGGCGCCCGCGTCGTGCTCGAGACCGATGGTCCCGACGAGACCGAGGCGCTCGACGCGATCACCGCGCTGATCGGTGATTATTTCGGCGAAGGACAATGAGGACCGGGCACCGCGCGCGGCAAGGCGTCGCCGATGGCCGACACATCGAGTTGCCTCATCCGCGGAACCAAAGCGCGCAGCGCAGGCTCAATGATCAAGCGCGCTTCCCGGCTGCAGCCAGGCGCGCAGGCTCACACCTCAACTGCGACGGGCGTCTCGATCATGCAAACTCTCGACATCGGCATCACCAACCGCTTGGGTCTTCATGCGCGCGCGGCGGCACAGATTGTGCGTCTCGCTTCGCAATTCCGGTGCAGCGTCTGCCTGATTGTGAACGGACGGCGCGCGAGCGCAAGGAGCATGGTCGCGGTCATGATGCTCGCGGCCAGCATGGGCAGCACGGTCACGCTGGAGACCAGCGGGCCGGACGAAGCGGCGGCGATGGTCGCGATGGTGCAGCTGATCGGCGACGGCTTCGGCGAGACGCGTTGACCCGGCGGCCTCGCCGGTGAGCTTTGTCCTGCACGGGATCGGCGTCTCGGGCGGCGTCGCCATCGGCCGGGCGCAGCTGGTCTCGCACGCGACGCTGGAAGTCGCGCACTACGCGATCCGCCCCGAACAGGTCCCGGCCGAGATCGAGCGACTGGCGCTCGCATTACAAGCGGTCCAGAGAGAGCTCGAGGCGCTGCACGGCGCGATGACGTCGGGCGACGCGCCAGCCGAGTTCGGAGCGTTCCTCGACGTTCACTGGATGATCCTCACCGATCCGACGCTTTCCGAGGCGCCGAAGCGGATGATCGCCGACCAGCTTTGCAACGCCGAATGGGCGCTGACCCAGCAGATGAACGTGCTGGTCGAGCAGTTCGAATCGATCGAGGACCCTTACTTGCGCGAGCGCAAGGCCGACGTCGTGCAAGTGGTCGAGCGCGTGCTCAAGGTCTTGCTCGGTAAGGGAGGCGGCGTTCGTCCCGCGAACGCCGAGGACCAGACGATCCTGGTCGCGCACGATCTGTCGCCGGCAGACGTCATACAGTTCAGGAGTCACCATTTCGCAGCTTTCCTCACCGATCTGGGCGGCGCCAGCTCGCATACCGCGATCGTTGCGCGGAGTCTCAACGTGCCCGCCGTGGTGGCAACACACAACGCGCGCGGGTTGATCCGCGAGCACGAGCTCCTGATCGTCGACGGCGCCAAGAACGTCGTCATCGTCAATCCCGATCGTTCGGTGCTCGCCGAATACCGCCTGAAGCAGGGCGAGCTCGAGCTCGCGCGGAAAAAGCTCAAGCGGCTCAAGACGACGCGCGCGGCGACGCTCGATGGCACGGAGATCGAGCTGTTCGCGAATATCGAGCTGCCCGAGGACCTGGATCAGGCATTGGATAACGGTGCTGGTGGCATCGGACTTTTCCGCAGCGAGTTCCTGTTTCTCAATCGTCAGGGACTGCCTTCGGAGGACGAGCAGTTCGAGGCGTATCGGCAGGTCGCGGCGGGCATGCGCGGCAGGCCGGTGGTCATTCGCACGTTCGATCTGGGCGCCGACAAGAACAAGGAAGGCCTCGACGGGCTGGTGCGCGTCGCGCCGAATCCCGCGTTGGGCTTGCGCGCGGTGCGCTTTTGCCTTGCCGAGCCGCGGCTGTTCCTGACGCAGCTCCGGGCGATCCTGCGCGCGTCGCACTACGGCAACGTGCGGATACTGCTCCCGATGCTTGCGTCGACCACCGAAATCGATCAGACGCTGGCGCTGCTCGCGAAAGCCAAAGGCAGCCTGCTGGAGCGCAGCGTCCCCTTCAATCCGTCGATCGAGGTCGGAGGCATGATCGAAATTCCGGCGGCGGTGCTCACGATCGAAACCTTCGCGCGCCGGCTGGATTTCCTTTCGATCGGCACCAACGACCTGATCCAGTACACGCTGGCCGTCGATCGAGCCGACGAAGCCGTGTCGCACCTCTACGATCCACTGCACCCGGCGGTGCTCAAGCTGATCGCAATGGCGATCGCGACCGCGGACAAGGTGGATGTCCCGATTGCAGTCTGCGGCGAAATGGCAGGTGAAGTGCGCTTGACGCGGCTGCTGCTCGGTATGGGTCTGCGCAACTTTTCGATGCATCCGGCGCATCTTCTGGCGGTCAAGCAGCGCGTGCTGATGACCGACGTCGGCGAGATCCGGCCTCTGGTCAGACGGCTGCTGCGCGGCGAGGAGCCGGTGAAGGTCGCCGCCCTCCTGGACAAGCTCAATGATTGACATTCTCCTGTGCGGCGCTAGACTGTTGTTGACGCGCCGATTTGACGATCAGCTTGCGGGCGCAAGGGAAGCCTTGTCGGGGTGTCCCTAACAAATACGGCTAAAGCGGCGACGGAGATCCGACCCGATTGGCGCCAAGCTGATCGGGTTTTTTGTTGCCTGGAACAATCCCGCGCGACGATAGCGCCGCTATTGCCTTGACTCGAACACCGACTTCAGTGGGTCTGGTAACGCCCCAGCGCGCGGCGTTCACCGCGCCGCTCGCGTTGCGCTCGGGCGCGTCGCTGCCGGCGTTCGAGCTCGTCTACGAGACCTACGGCACGACTCAACGCGGCGCGATCGAATGCGATCCTCGTGTGCCACGCGCTGAACGCTTCGCACCACGTCGCCGGCATCCATGCGGGCGACACCGAAAGCGAAGGCTGGTGGGACAACATGGTCGGTCCCGGCAAGCCGGTCGACACCGACCGTTTTTTCGTCGTCGGTGTCAACAATCTGGGCAGCTGTTTCGGGTCGACGGGGCCGGCGTCGATCAACCCGGCTACGGGAAAGCCCTGGGGCGCCGATTTTCCTATGGTCACCGTCGAGGACTGGGTCGACGCGCAGGCGCGGCTCGCCGACCGGCTGGAAATCGCGCGTTTCGCCGCGGTGATGGGCGGCAGCCTCGGCGGGATGCAGGCGCTTGCATGGGCGATCCGCTATCCGCAACGCCTCGGGCGCGCGCTGGTGATCGCAGCCGCCCCGAACCTTTCCGCGCAGAACATCGCATTCAACGAAGTCGCGCGCGCGGCGATCATGACCGATCCCGACTTTCACGCCGGCCACTACTACGATCACGGCGTCAAGCCGCTGCGCGGCTTGCGCGTCGCGCGGATGGTCGGGCACATCACCTACATCTCGGACGAGCAGATGGGCGAGCGCTTCGGCCGCCAGTTGCGCGACGGGCTCAATTACTCGTTCGCGCCGGAGTTCGAGATCGAATCGTACCTGCGCTACCAGGGCGAGAAGTTCGCCGAGTACTTCGACGCCAACACCTATCTCGGCATTACCAAGGCACTGGACTATTTCGATCCGGCGTCGGCGAGCGGGGGCGACCTCGCGCAGGCGCTTGCGCCGGCGCGCTGCCGCTTTCTGGTCGTCGCATTCACCACCGATTGGCGTTTTTCTCCGGCTCGCTCGCGAGAGATCGTCAAGGCGCTGGTCGACAACCGGCGCGACGTCTGCTATGCCGAGATCGTCGCGCCGCACGGGCACGACGCCTTTCTGCTGGACACGCCGCAGTATCACGCCATCGTGCGCGCGTATCTCGCGCGTGCGGCGGAAGAGGAAGCCGCATGACGTACGCCGCGCGTGCCGACTTCTCGACGATCGCCGGCTGGATCGCCGCGAATGCACGCGTGCTCGACCTGGGCTGCGGCGACGGCAGCCTGCTCCGATACTTAAGTGAGTCGCGGGGCGCCTTCGGTTACGGCATTGAAATCGACGACGCCGGTGTGCTGGCGTCGATCGGCAACGGCGTCAACGTCATCCAGAGCGACCTAGAAAGCGGGCTGGCCGGCTTCGACAACCAGTCGTTCGACAGCGTGATCCTGTCGCAGACATTGCAGGCGATGCGCCACACCGAGGAAATCGTGCTCGAGATGCTGCGTGTCGGTCGCGAAGCAATCGTCACGTTCCCGAATTTTGGGCACTGGTCGCACCGGTTGCAGGTGCTGCGCGGGCGGATGCCGGTGTCGAAAAATCTTCCCTATCAGTGGTACGACACGCCCAACATCCACTTGTGCACGGTGGCCGATTTCGACGCGTTTTGCGCGGCTCGACGCTTTCACGTGCTCGAGCGCGTCGTGCTGCACGAGGCACGACGCGTGACGCTGCTGCCGAACTTGTTCGGGTCGCTTGCCATCTATCGCTTCCGGCACGCTGGCGCCGCCGATTAGGTCGCCGCGCCTTCACGGCATGGCGCTTCGCTACAATGCCGGCGATGAGTGACTCGAAGCCGCGGCTGGCGAAAGCGCTGTTCAATCGCCGGATGCTGATTTGCATCTTCACCGGCTTCAGCTCGGGGCTGCCCCTGTACATACTGATCAATTTGCTGCCGGCGTGGCTGCGTACCGAGCACGTCGACCTCAAGGCGATCGGCCTGTTCGCGCTGATCGGACTTCCGTTCACATGGAAATTCATCTGGTCGCCGCTGGTCGATCGGTACGCGCTGCCGCTGCTCGGCCGGCGGCGCGGTTGGATGCTGGTGACGCAGGTCGCGCTGATCGCGTCACTGCCGCTGTTCGGCACGCTCGCCCCCCAGCAGGATTTGTGGACGATCGCCTACCTCGCCACAGCGGTGGCCTTTTTCGCCGCGACGCAGGACATCGTCCTCGATGCTTATCGCCGTGAGCTGCTGCCCGAAGTCGAGCTGGGCTTGGGCAACGCGATTCACGTGCAGGCCTACCGCATCTCGAGCCTGGTTCCCGGCGCGCTGTCTCTGATCCTCGCCGACCGCCTTCCCTGGCAAAGCGTCTTTTTCATCACCGCGCTGTTCATGCTGCCGGGCATCGTCAATACGCTGCTGATCGCCGAGCCGACCCTGTCGCGTGCGGCGCCACGCACGCTGCGCGAGGCAGTCGTCGAGCCGTTTCACGAATTCATCACGCGCGCCGGATGGCGCCAGGCACTGCTCGTGCTCGGCTTCATTTTCCTCTACAAACTCGGCGACAGCATGGCGACCGCGCTGGCGACGCCGTTCTATCTCGATACCGGCTTTACGATGTCGGAAATCGGCCTGATCGCCAAGAACGCCGGGCTGTGGGCGAGCGTGTTCGGCGGCTTGCTCGGCGGTATCTGGATGCTAAGGATCGGCATCAATCGCGGCCTGTGGCTGTTTGGCGCGGTTCAGGTCCTCTCGATCCTGGGCTTCGCGTGGCTCGCCTATGTGCATCGACCAGACCGGCTGCTGCTCGCCGGCGTCATCGCCTTCGAGGCGCTGGGCGTCGGTCTCGGCACCGCGGCGTTCACCGCATTCATCGCGCGCACCACCGACCCGCGTTATACGGCGACCCAGTTCGCGCTGTTCACCAGCCTCGCCGCGGTACCGCGTTCGCTGATCAATGCGACGACCGGATGGATCGTCGACGCCATCGGATGGTTCGACTTCTATCTGTTGTGCATGGCATTGGCGCTGCCGGGCATGGCGCTTTTGTTGCGCGTGGCGCCGTGGAATGCGCCGCTGCTTGGCGACGAAGCACCGGAGCCGGCAAAGACGTAGGCTGCTAGCCGGCGGCTCGCTCGAGCGCCTCGTGCAGCTCGAGCCATTCGGCCTCGTCGCGCGCGAGCTGCCAGTCCAGATCGCCCCGGCGCGCGAGCGAGGCGATCAGCCGTTCCTTGTTGTCCTCGATGTACGCTTCGGAGCTCGCGAGCCAATCGTCGAGTCCGCGTTTTTCGGTCGACACCAAGTCCATCCGTTGCTCGATTCGTTCGATCCTTTGCTGCAGGGGCTTGCGCACCTCCGATAGACGCTGCCTCGCCGCCGCTTCGGCGCGCTTTTGCGTCTTGCGGTCGGGCGCCGACGGTGCGCCGTCAGGCGCCGTTGCCGCGGCCTCGCGCGCGCGGCCGGCCAGAACCCATTGCCGGTAGTCGTCCAGATCACCGTCGAAGAGCGTGACAGCGCCATCGGCCACCAGCCAGAGCTCGTCGGCGGTGGCGCGCAGCAGGTGGCGGTCATGGGCGACGACGATCAGCGCCCCGGTGTAATCCTGCAGCGCCTCGGTCAGCGCTTCGCGCATGTCGATGTCGAGGTGATTGGTCGGTTCGTCGAGCAGCAGCAGATTCGGGCGCTGGCGGACCAGCAGCGCGAGCGTCAGGCGCGCCTTTTCGCCGCCGGAAAATTCTCGCACCGGCGCGCCGACCCGGTCGCCGCGAAAATCGAAGCCGCCGAGAAAGTCGCGCAGCGTCTGCTCGCGCGCACCCGGCTCGATCTGTTGCAGGTGCCACAGAGCGCTTTCGTCGAGGCGAAGCTGCTCGACCTGGTGCTGGGCGAAGTAGCCGATCGACAGTCCCTGGGCGGTAAGGCGGGCTCCGCTCGTCGGTTCGAGCTCGCCTGCGATCGCGCGCAACAGCGTCGATTTGCCCGCGCCGTTCGGTCCGAGCAAACCGATCCTCGCACCGGCCAGGACCGTCCAGTCGACGTCGGTGAGAACCGGCTTGTCACCATAGCCCAGCGTCGCGTGATCGAGCTTGAGCAGCTGTCGCGCGTGGATGTCGGTCGCCGGAAATTCGAACGAGAACGGGCTGTCGACGTGCGCCGCGGCGATCAGCTCCATCCGCTCGAGGGCCTTGATCCGGCTTTGCGCTTGCCTCGCCTTGGTCGCTTTGGCGCGGAAGCGATCGATGTACGAGCGCAGGTGCGCGATCTGCTTCTGTTGCTTGACGTACGCCGAATGCTGCAACGCCAGCGAGAGCGCGCGCTCGCGCTCGAACTGGGTGTAGTTGCCGGTGTACAGCCGCAACCTGTTGCCCTCGAGGTGGGCGATCTCGGTAACGACCGCGTCGAGAAAATCGCGATCGTGCGCGATCAGCAGCAGCGTACCGGGATAGCGGGCCAGCCAGTCCTCGAGCCAGAGCACGGCGTCGAGGTCGAGATGATTGGTCGGTTCGTCGAGCAGCAGGAGGTCGGAGCGGGCCATCAGCGCCTGCGCGAGATTCAAGCGCATGCGCCAACCGCCGGAAAAGCTTGCCACCGGCTCGCTCTGTCGCGCGCTGCTGAAGCCCAGGCCGGCGAGCAGGGACGCGCCCCGCGCTCGCGCGCTGTAGCCGCCGATGGCCTCGAAACGGTGATGCAGTTCGGCCAGCCGCTCGCCCCCGGCGTGCGGATCGATTTCCGCTGCCGCCTCGGCGTCCTGCAGCTCGCGCTGCACCCGGCGCAATTCGGCGTCGCCGTCGAGGACGTAGTCGATCGCCGGCGCCGCGACCGCCGGCGTTTCCTGCGCAACGTGCGCGATCACCCACGCCGGCGGCAGCGCGACCTCGCCCGCGTCTTGCGAAAGCTCGCCGCGCAGCAGCGCGAACAGTGACGACTTGCCGCTTCCGTTGGCCCCGATGAGGCCGACCTTGTGGCCTGCGTGCACGGTCAGCGACGCACCCTCGAGCAGACGCTTGTTGCCGCGGGACAGAGTGAGGTTGCTCAGACGCAGCATCGTGCTTGCGATTGGCGCGCGCTACAGTTGATAGTCATAGTCGATGACCAGCGGCGCGTGATCCGAGAATCTCCGGTTGGTATAGATCGCCGCCGCACGCGCCGTCGCGGCGATCCCCGGCGTCGCGATCTGATAATCGATGCGCCAGCCGACGTTCTTGGCCCAGGCCTGGCCGCGATTCGACCACCAGGTGTATTGGTCGGGTTCGCGATTGATGCGGCGAAAGACGTCGACAAAGCCCAGCTCGTCGAACACGCGCGAGAGCCACGCCCGCTCTTCCGGCAGGAACCCGGAGTTCTTCTGGTTGCTGCGCCAGTTCTTGAGGTCGATCGGCTGGTGTGCGATGTTCCAGTCGCCGCAAAGGATTACTTCGCGTCCCGCGTCGCGCAGCCGCTCGAGGTGGGGCAGAAATTCGGCGAGGAAGCGGAACTTGGCCAGCTGTCGCTCAGGCGAGCTCGATCCGGACGGCAGATAGACGCTGATCACCGTGAGCTTGCCGAAGTCGGCCTCCAGATAGCGGCCCTCGGCGTCGAACTCGTTGCTACCGAAGCCGCTACGCACCGGCACCGCGCGGCGGGCGTACAGGGCGACGCCGCTGTAGCCCTTTTTCTGCGCGTGATGAAATGCACCATGGGATTTGCGCGGCGCCCGCAGCGTTTTCGGCACGTCGTCCGGATGCGCCTTGATCTCCTGCAGGCATACGACGTCCCAGGGCTCGATTCGCGCGAGCCAGCGCACAAGACCCTTGCGCTCCGCCGAGCGGATGCCGTTGACGTTGAGTGTGACGATGCGCATGTCGGGATTCGCGTTGGCCTGGACGCCGCCGCGGCGCGGAGTTTACACGACGGCCCGGCCCCGGCCGCATCAGCGCCGGTACCGATAGCCGCACGGTATAATTTGCGGTCGCATCCCCCCGCCGTGCAACGCCCTTCATGTCCGATTTCCGCCAGGATTTTCTCGAGTTCGCCCTGGCACGCGACGTGCTTCGTTTTGGTGCGTTCGTCACCAAGGCGGGCCGCAAGACACCTTACTTCTTCAACGCGGGTCTGTTCAACGACGGAGCGAGTTTGGGCGAGCTGGGCCGGTACTACGCCACGGCGTACCTGGCCTCGAATGTGCGTTGCGATCAGTTGTACGGCCCGGCCTACAAAGGCATAACGCTGGCCGCGGTGACGGCTGTCGCTCTCGCCGCAAAAGGTCACAATCTGCCGTACAGTTTCAACCGGAAGGAAGCCAAGGATCACGGCGAGGGCGGCACGATCGTCGGCGCTCCACTCAAGGGCCGCGTGCTGATCGTCGATGACGTTATTACCGACGGTGGTGCCAAGCGCGAGGCGATCGAGCTGATCCGGTCCCACGGCGCGGTCCCTGCCGGCGTGCTGATCGCCTTCGATCGGATGGAGCGAGGCCGCGGCGAGCGCTCCGCGGTGCAGGAGCTGGAGCAGGAATTCGGCATTCCGGTCGTGGCGATCGCGACGCTCGACGACTTGCTGGGGCTGCTGGCGCGGCGCACGGACCTGGCGCAGCACAGGCGCGACGTGATCTCGTATCGAGAGCAATATGGCGCTGCCGCCTGAAGCGGCGCGAATCACCGGATCGAAGAAAATGCACATCGTGAAAGTCATCGGTTTGCGGCGGTCGGTACCTGGGCTGGCGAGTGCGATCGCCATCCTGGGCCTCGTCTGCGGCGCGGGCACGGCCGCCGGCGCAGGCATGTACAAATGGATAGACGACCAGGGCGTCGTCCACTACACCGATCGCATCCCGCCGGAATCGGTCGGCAAGGGCGCGACCGTGCTCGACAAGCAGGGACGTTCGGTCAAGACAATCGATCCGACGCCGACGGCGGAGCAGCGCAAGGCGATCGAGGCCGAGGCCGAGCGACAGCGGGAAGTGGCCAAGGCGAACGCCGAGCAGGCGCGCCGCGACCGGGCGCTGACCCAGTCGTTCACCAGTGAGGCCGAGATCGACGTCGCCCGCGCGCGAGCGATATCGACGCTCGAGGGGCAACTCGCAACCATCGGGGCATACATCGCGGACATGACGCGCCGCAAACAGGACCTGGAAAAGCGCAAGGCAGGCTTGGGCGCCAAGCCGGTGCCGGCGGCGCTGGAGAACGAGATCAATTCCGTGACCGACGAGCTGGCGCGGCAAACCGCGCTGCTCGCCCAGAAGAAAGAGGCGCTGGTCACGGTCGGCAAGAAATACGACGCCGACAAGCAGCGCTGGCGGGAGATCAAGCTCGAACAGGAGCAGGCGGCGGAACGGCAACGCGCTGCCGACGAGCAGAAGGCAAGCGCCCCTCCGGTGAAGCCCCGCGGCAAGAGCGCGGTCTCCGGGTCCGCCAGCACGGCGCGCTAGCGTCCGAACCGAAGGCTCGCCACCCGCGCGAGCCCGCCGCGGCTCCGGCCGCACATCGGCGATAATTGCGAATGGCGGCATTTCGCGCGCCGCATTCCATTCGCTAACGTCAGGAACTCCGTGGCCCAGTACGTATACACGATGAACCGCGTGGGCAAGATCGTGCCGCCCAAGCGCGTGATCCTCAAGGACATATCGCTCTCGTTCTTCCCCGGGGCCAAGATCGGCGTGCTCGGCTTGAACGGCTCGGGCAAGTCGAGCCTGCTGCGCATCATGGCCGGCGAGGACAAGGAGTACGAAGGCGAAGCGGTGCCGATGCCGAACATGCGCATCGGCTACCTGCCGCAGGAGCCGCAGCTCGCGCCCGACAAGTCGGTACGCGAGACGGTGGAAGAAGGCCTCGGCGAAATCCTCGATGCGAAACGGAAGCTCGAAGGAGTCTACGCCGCCTATGCCGAACCCGATGCCGATTTCGACGCGCTGGCGGCCGAGCAGGCACGCCTCGAGGCCATCATCGCCGCGGCCGGAGCCGACACCGAAGTCCAGATGGAGATCGCGGCCGATGCGCTTCGCCTGGCGCCATGGGACGCGACGATCGGCAAGCTATCGGGCGGGGAAAAGCGCCGCGTCGCACTTTGTCGGCTATTGCTGTCGAAACCCGACATGCTGCTCCTCGACGAGCCGACCAATCATCTGGACGCTGAAAGCGTCGAGTGGCTCGAGCAATTCCTGTTGCGCTTCCCGGGCACGGTGATCGCGGTGACGCACGACCGCTATTTTCTGGACAACGCGGCCGAATGGATACTCGAGCTCGACCGCGGCTACGGCATTCCTTGGAAAGGCAACTACAGCTCATGGCTCGAGCAGAAGGAGCAGCGACTCGAGATCGAAGCCAAGCAGGAATCGGCACGCATCAAGGCGATGCAGAAGGAGCTCGAATGGGTGCGCACCAATCCCAAGGGCCGCCAGGCCAAGGCGAAGGCCCGCATCGCCCGGTTCGAGGAGCTCTCGAGCCACGAGCACCAGAAGCGCAACGAAACGCAGGAGATATTCATCCCGGTAGCCGAGCGGCTCGGCGACCAGGTGATCGAGTTGCATGGCGTCAGCAAGGGCTACGGCGATCGGCTTCTGATCGACGATCTGTCCTTCAGCGTGCCGCCCGGCGCCATCGTCGGCATCATCGGCCCGAACGGTGCGGGCAAGACGACGTTGTTCCGGATGATCACCGGCGTGGAAAAGCCGGACAAGGGCAGCATCGTCATCGGCTCGACGGTGAAGCTCGCCGTCGTCGACCAGTCGCGCGAAGCGCTGCCTGACGGAAAAACCGCGTGGGAAGCGATCTCCGGCGGTCGAGATATCCTGACCGTCGGCAAGTTCGAGATGCCTTCGCGAGCGTACCTGGGTCGATTCAATTTCAAGGGTGTCGATCAGCAGAAAATGATCGGCACGCTTTCCGGAGGCGAGCGCGGTCGGCTGCACCTCGCCCTGACCTTGCTCAAGGGCGGCAACGTGCTGCTGCTCGACGAGCCGTCGAACGACCTCGATGTCGAGACGCTGCGCGCGCTGGAGGACGCATTGCTCGAATTCGCCGGCAGCGTACTCGTGATCTCGCACGACCGCTGGTTTCTCGATCGCATCGCCACGCACATACTGGCCTTCGAAGGCGACTCGCGGGTCGTGTTTTTCGAGGGCAACTACCAGGAATACGAAGCCGACAAGAAAAAGCGCCTGGGCGAGGAAGGCGCCCGCCCGCATCGGCTGCGGTACAAGGCGCTGATGGCGTAATGAAAGCGATGACGCGCATTTTGCCCGCGCATTTCGGTCACCGCAGCGGCGATTATCCTGTGACGGGCGCGCCGCGCCCGCGTCCGCCGCCCGGGAAATACAAGGCGTACGCCGTCCATTGCGTGAGAGGCATTCCGGCACCAGAATAGTCCGACCGACCGGTCAACTCCAGGGGGAGGGAGATGAAGTGCCGGAAATGTGACGAGTCGATTCGACCGGGCCAGCGCTACTGCGAATCCTGCGGAGCGCAAGTCGACAAGACGTGCCCCGCTTGCAATACGCCAGCGGCACAGGACGCGCGTTTTTGCGGGATGTGCGGCGCTTCGTTTGCCGATGGCGCGGAGGCGACCCGCACGCCGAAGCCCGGGCCGGAGGCGGGGCGTAAGACGACCGCATCGGATGGTGAGCGCCGCCAGCTGACCGTGCTGTTCGCGGACGTTGTCGGTTCGACCGCGCTCGCCGGGAGCCTGGACCCCGAGGCACTGCGCGACGTCCTGCGGGCCTACCAGGAAATTTGCAACGAGTGCGTCACGCGCTACGACGGAAACATCAACCAGTACGTCGGCGACGGCGCAGTCGCCTTTTTCGGCTACCCGAGCGCGCACGACAACGACGCCGAGCGCGCCATCCTGGCGGGACTCGGCATCATTGCAGGCGTGCGTAAGCTGGACGAATCTCTGAAGGCGCGGGGGGAAGCGGGCATCGAGGCGCGAGTCGGAATCCATACCGGTCTCGTAGTCGTCGGTGCAATGAGCGCCGGCGGAGGCAACATCGAGCACGCGATTGGCGAAACGCCCAATCTCGCCGCACGAATCCAGGCGGAGGCAAGCCCCAATTCGGTGTGCGTCAGTGCGACGACGCTTGGTCTGGTCGGCGAGCGCTTTCACGTGCGCGCATTGGGCGCGCGAGCGTTGAAAGGGGTGGCGACGGATACCGAGCTTTACTCGGTGGTGGACACGATCGAGTCGAAGTCCGAGCAGCACCGGGGCCGTCAGGCGGCACCGCTCGTTGGCCGCGAGATGGAGCTTCGGCATTTGCTCGAGCGGTGGGGGCTGGCGCAACGCGGGCAAGGCCAGGCAGTGCTGCTTTCGGGCGAGGGAGGCATCGGCAAATCCCGGCTACTGAGCGCGTTGCGCGAGCGCGTGTCCGCCGAGGGCAGCGCGTGGCGGAGTATCCATTGTTCACCGTTCTATCAGAACAGCGCGCTCCATCCGATCATCGACCTGATCGAACGGGCTATCAGTGCGGAAGGGGCAAGCTCGGCGGCCGACCGTGCCGCCGCGTTGAGGAAAGTTCTGAACGCCTCGGGCATCGGTGACGACATGACTTATGCCCTTATCGGCTCGCTGCTCGGCCTCGAAGAAGCGGGCAGACAGGCGTTGAGCGATCTTGCTCCCGTGCAGCGCAAGCGGCGGACGCTCGACGCACTCATTGCATGGCTCCACGCTGACGCAAAAAAGTATCCGCTGGTCGTCGTGGTGGAGGATCTCCATTGGATCGATGCATCGACGCGCGAGTTGCTCGGCATGCTGCTGGAGCGCATCGTCGAAGCACCAATGCTCGTGGTGCTCACTTTCCGGCCTGAATTTGTTCCGACCTGGGCGATGCATGGGCAGATTTCCATGATCGCGCTCAACGAAGCTCTCGCCGGAACAGGTTGTAACGATTGCGCGCGGCATTACCGGCGGCAAAGCGCTTCCCGCGCGCATCATCGACGAGATCGTGCGTCGCACCGACGGCGTGCCGCTGTTTGTGGAGGAACTGACCAAGGCGATATTGGCGTCCGGGTTGGTCGAGGAGCGCGATGGGGAGCTGGCGTTCTCGAGCGGTCAGTCGGCACAACTCGAGGTCCCGGCGACGCTGCGTGATTCGCTGACGGCACGCCTGGACCGGCTCGGAGCCGCCAAGGCGGTCGCCCAACTGGCTTCCGTGCTCGGCCGCGCGTTCGATTATCCGGTCCTGCAGTCCGTGTGCGACCTTCCTGAGGCCGAGCTCGAGGAGCAGCTGGCCGCGCTGAATCGCGCCGATATCATCCAGCAGAGCGGGGTACCGCCGCAGTCGCACTACGTCTTCAAGCATGCGCTGATCCAGGAGGCGGCTTACGACACGCTTCTGAAGAGCGTTCGCCAGCGGCACCATCAGCGCATCGGCCACGCGTATGTCGAACGCTTTTCCGACGTGGCGCAATCGCGACCGGAGCTGGTGGCCCACCATTACAGCCGGGCGATGATGCCAGGCGCCGCCGTGCCGTTCTGGCAGCAGGCCGGCGAGCTTGCGGTGGCTCGCTCGGGCTACGAGGAGGCGATCGCGCACCTGGGCGAGGCTCTGGAGCAGATCAAGCTCGTTCCCGACTCGCCGGCGCGTGCGGCTACCGAGCTGGGCTTGCGGGTAACGATCGGCCCGGCGCTGATCGCCGGCAAAGGAATGGCTGCGCCGGACACCGGCACGAACTATGCCCGCGCCTGCGAGTTGGCCGAAACGCTGGGCGACACGAAGGAACGCTTCGCGGCGCTGTGGGGCGATTGGCTGCACAAGAACGGCAAGGGACAGCTGATCGAGGCGGCGCGTCGCTCCGAGGACCTCGTGATGCTCAGCCGCAGGCTCGGAGACGACCAGTATGTGCTCCAGGCGCATCACTCACGCTGGACCAACTTCTTCTTTCTTGGCGACGTCACCGTGGCGCGCGCGGACTCGCTGCAGGGGATTCGGACCTACGATCGTGCGCGACACCGGAATCACAAGCATCTCTATGGAGGCCACGATCCCGGAGTGTGCGCCTACAATTTCGGCGCGAACGCCGCGTGGGCCACCGGACACACCCGGGAAGCGCTGCGGCTTGCAGACGATTCGATAGCGCTTGCGAAAGATCTCGATCATTCGCTCAGCCTCGCTACCGCTTATTTGTTCTCGCTCCAGGTGATGCACTATGTGCGCGATCACACCGCCGCGCTGGCGCGGGCGGAACAATTGATCGCGCTCTGCGAAAAGCACCGTTATCCGCAGTGGGTCGGATCGGGCCTGATCTTGTCCGGCGTGTCGCAGGTCGCCCAGGGGAGCTCCGAGTTCGGGTTGAAGCTGATCGACGACGGACTCAAGGCGCACCGGGCGACCGGGCACGCCGGCATTTCGTTGATGCTCCTGGCACTGGCGGCCGAGGCCCACCTCCAGATCGGCAACGAAGGCCGCGCGCTGGAACTTCTTTCGGATGCGATCGAAGTTGCCGACAAGAGCCGCGTTGGATGGTACCGACCCGAGGTCGTGCGCCTTCAGGGCGATGTGATGCTGCAATCGAAGCAGATCACGATCGACGACGCGATCGCGCGCGTCGAACATGCTGCGTGGCTCGCCAAGGAACAGGGTTCGGTCGCACTGGAATGGCGCGCGGAAACCGCACTCGCCCGCCTGCTCGAGCAGCATGGACAGCCTGAACGCGCGTGCGAGCGGCTGCGCGCAGTGTGCGGAACATCCAGCGACGGTCTCGATTCGCGCGAGTTGGACGAGGCCAAACGCCTGCTTTCGACCCTGAGTTGAGCAGGGCATTGCGCGTGCGATAAACCGAGGGGCGGCTTCCTACCGGATCCTTCTTGCGTAGAGCAGCGGAAACTCGGCGCGGCGCACAAAGCCCAGGGCGAGGTAGAGATCGATCGCGCGCTTGTTGGCGCTTTCGACATGGAGTAGCGGAGTCTGGCGCGGCGCGCAGCATCCGATTGATCACCCGCGATAAGAGCGCGCGCGCGTACCCACGTCCCTGAGCATCGGGATGTGTGCAAACGGCGCTCACCTCGCGAAAGTCCCCGATCCATAGCCGCTCACCCGCCATCGCGACCAGCCGCTTCCCATCGCGCAAGCCGATATAGGTGCCCAGTTCGATAGTGCGCGGGCGGAACGGTCCCGGCTTGGTGATCCCCACCAATGCCAGCATATCGGGAACGTCGACGGCGCCAAGAATCGAAGGGGTGACATCGCCTTCCGGCAGCGGCGATCGTTCGGTACGGATCATTTGGGTAAGCCGCGATTCATGCAGCGTTTCCCAGTTCTGCGGCAGTGTGGGGACGAGCGTCCCGGTGGCTGCCATGTCGTCGCCGACTTCGACCAGGGCCTGCAGCGCCGCGACATTCTCTCGATCGACGCCGGACAATCCCGCGATGGGCGAAACCGCGGCCGGGTACCGGCGCGCCAATGTCGCACCCTGCGCCAAATGCGCATGGCCGGTCGTCAGGCTCGACCAGAAGGGGTTATCGAGCGCGCGCTGAACGTGGGCAGGGATCATTGCGAGAATTCTGTCATGTGACGCAGTCGTCGTGCGGAGCGATCGCGCAATTTAACGCGCCGCCGGCTCGGCGTGGGCTGTCCAATGCCCGCCGCCCGCGATTGCGGCGAAGGGCAAACCGTTGCAAACTGCGCGCGCTCCGATCAGAGTCAAAATGACGATCACCGTCTATCACCTGGAAACATCGCGCTCCGAGCGCATCGTCTGGCTGATGGAGGAGCTCGGTCTTCCCTACGAGATGCAGGTGTTCCCGCGCGAGACGACGGCTGCCGCTCCGCATCCGCTGAAAGAGATCCACGCACTCGGCCGGGCGCCGGTGATCCGCGACGGCGACGCAGTGCTCGCCGAGTCGGGTGCGATCGTCGACTATATCGTCCATCGCCACGCGGGCGGGCGGCTGGCGCTCCAGCCCGAGGATCCTGCGTACGCCCGTTACCTCTACTGGCTGCACTTCGCCGAAGGCAGTCTGATGTCGCTGCTTCTTATCATGCTCGTATTGAGTCGCGTCAAGGAGGCAGCGGCGAGCCCGGTCACGGCGCGAATGCGTGAGCGGATGAATCAGATGCTCTCCTTCGTCGACACCGAGCTCGCCGGTGGCGGACCGTGGTTCGCCGGCGAAGAGTTCACCGCCGCCGACGTCATGATGGTGTTCCCCTTCACGACGCTGCGGAACTTCCTTGATTACGATCTCGCACCGCACGCCAACATCGGCGCCTATCTGACGCGGGTCGGGACGCGCCCGGCGTACAGGAAGGCGATGTCGCTCGCGGGTCCGAGGAAGAGATACATCTGATCCGGAGCGAAGTGCTCGTCGCCTGCACGCTGCGCGAAATTCAATACGGCGGCGCTAGCCGGTTGGCAGTCGCGCGAGGCGCTCGGCGGCGCCTTCGCGCTCCTGCTGTATGGTTCGGGCCCGCAAACGATCTTCGATCAGCAGCACCACGTCTGCCAGCGGATAGGCGAATGCGACGCAGGTCCAGACAACGGTCTCGACGACCGCGACGCCGAGTGTCTCCCAGCCGGTGACGCCGAGGATCACGCGCACTTCGAGAAACACGAGTGCCATCGCTAAGCTTCGCGTCATCCACTGCCTATGCTGCTCTATCCTGCGGGTCCGTATGCACCAGAACGCCATCCCGGTCGCGAGCAGCCACAGGCAGGCATCGACACCCGCGGCGATCGTGAATGAGCGCGGATCGCCGGTGCGCTCATCCAGATGCTGAATGAAGACGCCGAGGGGCGCGGCGACGACCACCAGGCCGACATAGATTCGCCCGAGCGTTCGGTGCACCGTGATATGGCGGGCGCGAATGCGGCTGGAGAACTGCGAGATGGCGAGGAAAATCGCCGTTGCACCGGCGAGGCCATGCGGCAGCAGCCACCACTTGATCGGCTGGTAGTGCTCCCACACCGGATCGGAGTCGTTTAGCAGAAACGATTCGTTGTGCTGCAGGACGTACACGATCATCAAGGCGATGAACGCGAACAGCAGGTACTTGGCGCGCAATTGCAAGACGCTCTTCTGCGGCAACGGAACAGTCGACATTGCAATTCCCTCCCCGGTGAGCAACGTGGGCCGAACTATACATCCGGCCGGAAGGCGGCGCCCGGCGGCCGTCGCGCGGCGTGTCAGCCGAGCAGTTTCCTGAGCACCGCGTTGACCTGCGCCGGATTCGCCTTGCCCCGGCTCGCGGCCATCGCCTTGCCGACCAGCGACTGGAACGCCTTGTCCTTGCCGGCCTTGTACTCGGCGACGATCGCGGTGTTGGCCGCAAGCACCTCGGCGACGATTTTCTCGATCGCGCCTGCGTCGGAAATCTGCTTGAGGCCCCGGGCGGCGATAATGGCGTCGGCGTCGCCCTCGCCCGCCCACATGGCGTCGAACACCTCCTTGGCGATCTTGCCCGAAATCGTGCCGTCGGCGACGCGCTTCAGTAGTGCTCCGTACTGCTCTGGCCCAACCGGCGCTTGCTCAATGTCAAGCTCCGACTTGTGCAAGGTCGCGGAAAGCTCGCCCACGATCCAGTTGGCCGCGAGTTTGGTATCGACGCCGGCTTGAACTGTGTGTTCGTAGTAGTCGGCCATCGCGCGGCTGCTCACCAGCTGTTTCGCCGTCTCGGGCACAAGCCCGTCTTGGTCAACGTACCGCGTCGACTTAGCCTCCGGCAGCTCGGGCATTTCGGCGCGAATCCGCTCGATCCACGCCTCGTCGATCGCGAGCGGCGGCAGGTCAGGGTCGGGAAAGTAGCGATAGTCCTGGGCGTCCTCTTTGCTGCGCATCGAGCGCGTCTCGCCGCGGTCGGGATCGTAGAGGCGCGTTTCCTGGGCGACGGTGCCGCCATCCTCGATCAATTCGGTCTGCCGGCGCACTTCGAACTCGATCGCATGCTGCAGAAAGCGGAAGCTGTTCAGATTCTTGATCTCGCATCGCGTGCCGAGCTTGGCTTCGCCTTGCCGGCGCACCGAAACGTTGGCGTCGCAGCGGAAGCTTCCTTCCTGCATGTTGCCGTCGCAGATGCCGATCCAGCGCACCAGCGCGTGCAGCGTTTTGGCGTACGCGACAGCCTCGGCGGCCGAGCGCATTTCCGGTTCCGAGACGATTTCCAGCAGCGGCGTTCCGGCGCGATTCAGATCGATGCCGGTCATGCCGTGAAAATCCTCGTGCAGCGATTTTCCGGCGTCCTCTTCGAGATGCGCGCGCGTCAACGCGATCCGGACCTCGCCGCGGGTCGGCGAGACGATCGCGATCGATCCGCCCTGCACGACGGGAATCTCGTATTGCGAGATCTGGTAGCCCTTCGGCAGGTCGGGGTAGAAGTAGTTCTTGCGCGCGAACACGCTCTTCCGGTTGATTGTTGCGCCGACCGCCAGGCCGAAGCGGATCGCGCGCTCGACCGCGCCCCGGTTCAACACCGGCAGAACGCCGGGCAGCGCGATGTCGACCGCCGAGGCCTGCGTGTTCGGCGCAGCGCCGAAGGCGGTCGATGCGCCGGAAAAGATCTTCGCTGCCGTCGAGAGCTGGGCATGGGTCTCGAGACCGATGACGACTTCCCAGCTCACGGCGCGAACTCCGGTGGGACGCGGCGATGCCAGTCGGTGACCTGCTGATAGCGATGCGCGGCGTTGAGGATTTGCGCCTCGGCGAAATGATTGCCCTGGATCTGGAGGCCGATCGGCAGGCCCGCATCGTCGAAGCCGCAGGGAATCGACATCGCCGGCGCTCCGGTCAGGTTGCCGGCGATGGTGAAAATGTCGTTCAGATACATCTTGACCGGATCGTCGCTCTTTTCTCCGACACGGAACGCCGCCGTCGGTGACGTCGGCCCGACGATCAGGTCGCAGCTCTGGTAGGCGCGGCGAAAATCGTCGGCGATCAGCCGGCGCACCTGCTGCGCCTTGAGGTAGTACGCGTCGTAGTAGCCGTGCGAGAGCACGTAGGTGCCGACCAGGATGCGGCGCTTGACCTCTTCGCCGAAGCCTTCGGCGCGGCTTTTTCTGTACATATCGTCGAGGTCACCGTAGCTCGCCGCGCGATGCCCATAGCGCACGCCGTCGAAGCGCGAAAGATTGGACGAGGCTTCGGCGGGCGCGATCACGTAATAGACGGGAACCGAAAGGTGGACGTTGGGCAGGCTGACCTCGACGGTGATCGCACCAAGCCGGCGGAATTCGTCGAGCGCGGTCTCGATCGCCCGCGCTACCGCGGCATCGGTTCCCTCGGTCGCGTACTCGCGCGGCAAGCCGATGCGAAGTCCCGCGAGCGGCTTGCCGGCCGCCGGGGTGTCGATATCGCGCGCGTAATCCTCGCGCGGCCGGTCCAGGCTGGTCGAGTCGCGCGCATCGTGGCCTGCCATCGCCGTCAATAGCATCGCGCAGTCGGCGGCCGTCCGGCCGAATACGCCGGGCGTATCGAGGCTGGACGCGAAAGCGACGAGTCCGTAGCGCGAGCACACGCCGTAGGTCGGCTTGATCCCGCAGACGCCCGACAGGGCCGCCGGCTGGCGAATCGATCCTCCGGTGTCGGTGCCGGTCGCCGCGGGGACGAGCCTCGCCGCGACCGCCGCCGCCGAGCCGCCCGAGCTGCCGCCAGGCACAAAGTCGGTGTGCCACGGATTCCGGACCGGGCCAAAGAAGGAATTTTCGTTCGACGAGCCCATCGCGAACTCGTCCATGTTGGTCTTGCCGATCAGCACCATGCCCGCGACCGCGAGCTGCTCGACGACAAAGGCGCTGTACGGCGCGACGAAGTTTTCCAGCATGCGCGAGCCGCAGGTCGTCCTGAGCCCCTCGGTCATGAGGACGTCCTTGTGCGCGATCGGGATCCCGAGCGAGCGGCCCGCCGTCACCGGCGGCGCGCCGGGCGTCGGCCGCCCTGGCCGCGCCGAGCGCGCGTTCGCGGTCTATCGTCAGGAAGGCATTGAGCCGGCTGTTGGCGCGGTCGATGCGGGCGAGCAATCCCTCGACCAGCTCGACGCTGGACAGCCGCCCGGCGGCGAGCGCCTGCGAAAGCTCGGCGAGTGTGCGCGGTAATCATCGGCGGCGAGATCGGGACCCGCGGCTTTGCCGCCGCAGCGACCGAGCGGACGGTGCCGGCGCCGGTCGACGCGTGCGCTTGCCTTTCGCGTTCAGTGGCCCGGGTTCCTCACTCGATGACCTTGGGCACCAGGTAAAGGCCGTCCTCGACCGCCGGCGCGCCCTGCTGGTAGATGGCATGCCGGTCGGTCTCGGTGACCCGGTCCTCGCGCAGCGGCAGGACGACGTCCTGCGCATGCGACATCGGAACGATGCCGGTCGTGTCGACGGCGCGCATGACGCCGATCAATTCGAAAATGCGCTCGAGCTTGGCGCGCACGTCGGCGGCTTCGGCCGGCGTGATCTCGATCCGGGCCAGGTGCGCGATGCGCCGCACTTCGTCGAGGGAAAGGGCCATTGATCGAGGCGCCAGGCAAACTTACGGTGCAGAAACAAAGCTGAATAGGGTATCATAATCACTTGTCATAAGCACGGCCGCCTACGGCGAGACGTCGCAACGAAAGTCCTCATGTTCGAAATGTTCAAAGGTTATTTCTCCACCGATCTGGCGATCGATCTCGGCACGGCGAACACGCTGATTTACGTCCGCGGCAAGGGGATCGTGCTGAACGAGCCCTCGGTGGTGTCGATCCGGCAGGAAGGCGGGCCCAACGGCAAGCGCGTGATCCAGGAAGTCGGCTTGGCCGCAAAGCAAATGCTCGGTCGCACGCCGGGCAACATCACCGCGATCCGGCCGATGAAGGACGGCGTCATCGCCGACTTCACCGTCACCGAGCAGATGCTCAAGCAATTCATCAAGAAGGTGCTGGACTCGAAACTCTTCAGCCCGAGCCCGCGCATCATCATCTGCGTGCCCTGCGGCTCGACGCAGGTCGAGCGCCGCGCGATCCGCGAATCCGCGCTCGGCGCAGGCGCGTCGAAGGTGTACCTGATCGAGGAGCCGATGGCCGCGGCGATCGGCGCCGACCTGCCGATTTCCGAAGCGACCGGCTCGATGGTGGTCGACATCGGCGGCGGCACGACCGAAGTGGGCGTCATCTCGCTGGGCGGGATGGTGTACTCGGGGAGCGTGCGCGTGGGCGGCGACAAGTTCGACGAGGCGATCGTCAACTACATCCGCCGCAACTACGGCATGCTGATCGGCGAGACGACTGCCGAACAGATCAAGCAGACGATCGGATCGGCATTTCCCGGCTCCGAGGTGAAGGAGATGGAAGTCAAGGGCCGCAACCTGGCCGAAGGCATTCCGCGCAGCTTCACCGTGTCGTCCAACGAGATTCTGGAAGCGCTGACCGATCCGCTCAACAGCATCGTCTCCGCGGTCAAGAGCGCGCTCGAGCGCACGCCGCCGGAGCTCGGCGCCGACATCGCCGAGCACGGCATGGTGCTGACCGGCGGCGGTGCGCTCCTGCGCGACGTCGATCGCCTGCTGATGGAGGAGACCGGGCTACCGGTGATCGTCGCCGACGACCCGCTGACCTGCGTCGTGCGCGGCTGCGGCAAGGCGCTCGAGAACATGGAAAAGCTGTCGACGATCTTCACTTCCGACTGACCGGATCGCATCGGGAACGATCCCGATTGAGCATGCCCGCCACCGCGCATCCCGTCTCCCGTTTCCGACCTGTCGGGGTTCGTCCCCGCCGCTGACCGACCGGACCGTTTGATGCGTTACCTCTCGGTCGAGCCGCCACCTTTTTTTCACCGCGGTCCGTCCCCGCTCACGCGGCTTGTTGTTTTCGGCCTGCTGTCGCTGGCGCTGCTGTTCGCGGACACTCGCTATCGCTATCTCGAGAACATCCGGCGCAGCGCCGCGATCGTGCTCTACCCGTTGCAGCGCATCGTGCAGATGCCCGGCGAAGCTCTGGCTTACGTCGGCACCTACTTTTCGTCGCAGCGCGTCCTGGCCGACGACAACGCAGCCTTACAGGCGCAGCTACTGAGCCAAGCGCCGTTGGTGCAGGGCTATGCGCTGGTCGAACAGGAAAATGCGCGCCTGCGCGGGCTGATGAAGCTCGAGGTGCGCGTTCCCGTGACCGCGACCGCGGCCGAAGTGCTCTATTCCAGTCGTGATCCGTTTACCCAGAAGCTTTTTGTCGACAAGGGCGAGGCGGCCGGCGTGCAGGCGGGCCGCGCGGTGATCGACAGCATCGGCGTCGTCGGACAGGTGACGCGCGTGTTTCCGTACATGGCGGAGGTGACGCTGATCACCGACAAAGACCATGCAGTGCCGGTCAAGGTCGAGCGCAGCGGCGTGCGCACCGTCATGTACGGCGCGGGCGCGGCACGGCCGCCGGAGCTGCGCTACCTTTCGCCCAGCGTCGAAATCGAGCCGGGGGATCTGCTCGTGACCTCGGGCATCGACGGCACGTATCCCGCGGGCCTGGCGGTCGCGCGAGTGGTCTCGGTCGAGCGGGAGACCGGCCAGAGTTTTGCGCACGTGACCTGTAAGCCGCTGGCAGGCATCGACAACAGCGCGCAGGTGCTGATCCTCGGATCGACCGCGGCGGTGCCGCCGCGCCCGGAGGAGCCTGCCGACACGCAAGCGCCGCGCAAGGGTCGCGGCAGACGCAAAGGCTGAAACACACGATGCCGCCTTTCGTCGCCGCGCGCCCTGAAGAAATCCTGCTGCCGGTCCGGCCGTGGTTCATCGTCCTGACCCTGCTCATCGGCCTGCTGGCCAACACCCTGCCGGCGTCGGGGCTGGCGTCGACCCTGAAGCCGGATTTCCTGGCGCTGGTGATCCTCTACTGGTGCATCCAGGAGCCGCGATTGATCGGCGTCGGCGTCGCGTGGTGGCTGGGACTGATGATGGATGTCGTCGATGCGACGGTGTTCGGCCAGCACGCGCTGGCGTATGCAGTGCTGGCCTACGGCGCCGGTTATTTTCGCCGGCGCGTGCTGCGCTTTCCGCTCTGGCAGCAGGCAGCGCAGGTGGCGGTGCTGCTGTTGCTCTGCGCCGGGCTGGTCCTGCTGGTGCGCGTCGCCGGCGGCGCGCCGCCGCCGCGCTGGACCTACGGCGTCGGATCGTTGACCGGGGCCCTGCTCTGGCCTCTGGTAACGGCGCTGCTGCAATGGCCGCAGCGCCCGCAGCGCTCGCCGGCGGAACGCTAGCGGGTACCGATTCTCATGCGACGTCTCTTCACCCAGCGCGGCGGCCAGCGCGCCTTCTCTCCGGAGCTCAAGGATCCAGAGCGCGAGGCCTATCGCTTCCGCCGGCGCCTCATGATCGCCGGTGTGCTGATGCTCGTCGCGTTCGGCGGGCTCTTCGGCCGTTTCGTGTACCTGCAGGTGATCCAGCACAGCCATTATCAGACGCTCGCGGAAAGCAACCGCGTCGCGATCGTCCCGATCGCCCCCAATCGCGGCGTGATCACCGATCGCAACGGCGTCGTGCTCGCGCAAAGTTACTCGGCGTACACGCTCGAGATCGTCCCCTCGCGCGTCACGAATCTCGACGCGACGATCGACCAGCTTGCCAAGATCGTCGATGTGCAGCCGCGCGACCGCAAGCGTTTCAAGCGCCTGCTGGACGAATCGAAGCGCCTGGAAAGCGTGCCCTTGCGCACGCGACTGACTGACGAGGAAGTCGCGCGCTTCGCGGTGAATCAATACCGGTTCCCCGGCGTCGACATCAAGGCCCGGCTGTTCAGGCAATATCCGTTCGGCGAGCTGGCTTCGCAGCTGGTCGGCTACGTGAGCCGCATCAACGACCACGACCTCGAGCGCATCGACGAGTGGAACGAGACCGCGAACTACAAGGGCTCCGACTATATCGGCAAGGTTGGCGTCGAGCTTTCGTACGAGCGCGAGCTGCACGGCGGCACCGGGGTCGAGGAAGTCGAAGTCGATTCCAGCGGTCGCGCCGTGCGCACGCTTTCGCGCACCGCGCCGGTATCCGGCAACAACCTGCGGCTCGCGCTGGACATCAATCTGCAGAAAGTCGCCGAGGAGGCGTTCGGCAATCGGCGTGGCGCGCTGGTCGCGATCGAGCCAACAACGGGCGAGGTCCTCGCCTTCGTCTCGCGGCCGGGCTTCGATCCGAATCTGTTCGTCGACGGCATCGATCCGTCGGCCTGGGAACAGCTGAACGATTCGCCCGACAAGCCGCTGCTCAATCGCCCGATGCGCGGGGCGTATCCGCCCGGATCGACGATCAAGCCGTATCTCGCGCTGGCAGCGCTGACCTCGGGCAAGCGCACGGCGACGCAGACGATTTTCGACCCCGGCTACTACCAGATTCCCGGCGGCGCGCACCGCTTCCGCGACGACAAGCCCGGCGGCCACGGCTACGTCGACATGAACAAGTCGATCGTCGCATCGTGCGACACCTATTACTACATGCTGGCCGGCGAGACCGACATCGACGACACCTACGCGTTCATGTCGCAGTTCGGATTCGGCCAGAAGACCGGCATCGATCTCGAAGGCGAGCTGCCCGGCGTGCTGCCGTCGCGAGCTTGGAAGCGAGAACGCTTCTCCGGCGGCAATTACCGCGAGGAGCATCGCAAATGGTATCTGGGCGATTCGATCTCGGCGGGCATCGGCCAGGGATACAACGCCTTCACGCCGCTGCAGCAGGCCGAGGCGATGGCGATCCTCGCCAACGACGGCGTCGCCATGCGGCCGCACGTGGTCAAATCGATCGAGAACACCCGCACCGGCACGCTGCGCGAACTGCCTGCGGAACCCACGCACACGCTTTCGATCAGGCCGCAGGATCTCGCCTTCATCAAGAAGGCGCTGGCCGGTGTGCCGCGCGAAGGCACCAGCGCGGCGGCGTTCGTCGGCGCCAAGTACTTATCGGCGGGCAAGACCGGCACCGCGCAAGTCTATTCGCTGAAAGGCGAGCGCTACTCGGCGCGCGTCGACGAGCGCTTGCGCGATCACGCGTGGTACGCGGCCTACGCGCCGGCCGACAAGCCGAAGATCGCGCTGGCCGTGCTGGTCGAGAACGGTGGATTCGGCGCGCAGGCGGCGGCGCCGATCGCCAGGATCGTGTTCGACTACTACCTGCTCGGGCAGAAGCCGGGCGCTGCTCCCGGCGGCGTCAAGCCCGAAGCGCCCCGCGAGCCGGAAGACGAGTCCGACTGATGGAGAAGCTCGGGGCATTGCTCGCCAAGATCTGGCAACTGATTGCGCGCCGGGTCGACAGCTACTTGATGGCCGCGGCGCTGGCGATCGCCGGGGTCGGCATGATTACGCTGGTGTCGGCGTCCGACCAGAGCGTCGCCCGCCTGACCAGCCAGGCCCTGGCGCTCGGCTTCGCGCTGGTGCTGATGTGGGCGGTCGCCAACATCGCGCCGCAACGGCTGGCGCGCGTCGCGCTGCCCTTGTATCTGCTGGCCGTGGCCCTGCTGATCGCGGTCGCCGTCGGCGGAACGCTGGTCAACGGCTCGCGGCGGTGGCTCAGCATCGGGATCGCGCGTTTTCAGCCCTCCGAGTTGATGAAAATCGCGCTGCCATTGATGCTCGCCTGGTATTTCCAGCGGCGCGAGACCCGCATCCACGTCTTCGACTACGCGCTCGCGCTGGTACTGATCGCAGTCCCTGTCGTTCTGGTGCGGCGGCAGCCCGATCTCGGCACCGCGCTCATTATCGGCGCGACCGGCTTTTACGTCCTTTACCTGGCCGGCTTGTCATGGAAGATCATCGTCGGGCTGGTTGCCGCCGCTGCCGCCGCCGCACCGTTGATCTGGCCGCATCTGCACGACTACCAGCAGGAACGGATTCTGACGTTTCTCGATCCGAGCCGCGACCCGCTCGGCGCCGGCTATCACAGCTCGCAGGCATCGATCGCGCTGGGCTCGGGTGGCGTGATCGGCAAGGGGTGGCTGAACGGGACGCAGACGCACCTGGATTTCCTGCCGGAGCGGCACACCGACTTCATTTTCGCGGTATTCGGCGAGGAGTTCGGGCTGATCGGCGTCGCCGTCCTGCTGCTGCTTTACGCGCTGCTGATCGGCCGCGCGCTCGCGATCACGCTGAATGCATCGACGATGTTCAGCCGCCTGGTCTCCGGCGCGATCACGTTGATGTTTTTCACCTATGCCTTCGTCAACATGGCGATGGTCAGCGGCCTGCTGCCGGTGGTCGGCGTGCCGCTCCCGCTCGTGTCGTTCGGCGGCTCCGCCCTGATCAGCCTGTTCATCGGACTCGGCATCCTGATGAGCGTGCAGGCGAACCGCAAGCTGGTCAGTACCTGACGATCAAGCGTACCAGACGCGATACGTCGCGATCCCGAGCAGCGCGACTGCCCAGTAGCCGGCGAGCGTCGCCCGCATCAGCGTCTTCCAGCCGCGAAGGTGGAAGCGTTCGGGCAGGATGTCGTTCATCTGCAGCACCAGCCACAGTCCCGCGATCAGCGTCAGTGCGCCGACCAGCGCGTGCGCGACGATGATCAGGTTGCCGCTGTTGGCGAGATCGGAAACATGCGCGAGCTTGAACGTGCGGATCGAGGCGATCATGATCAATCCGACCAGCACGGCATTGACCAGCACCCACGCGGTCTGGTTGACGCGATGCGCCTCGATATTGCCGCGGCGTGCCAGCATCATGCCGACGGTCAGACCGGCGACGAGCAGCAACTCGAGCGTGATGTTGACGTCGGCCAGCCGCGTGCCGAGGCCGAAAAAACCGGGTGCGTCCGCCTTGCCGGACGCGCGCAAGACCAGCACCAGCGCCGCCGCGGCGCCGGCGAGAATGAGGCCGGCAAAGAGCGCAGTTTTTTTCACGCCGCCTCCGAGTGCACGAACCGATGGCACCGCGCGCCATGCCGGGGCCCGTTCGTTGCCGACGTATAATCCGCGACTATATGTCGCCGATTTCCGCCGGTCAAAGCGCGCTCGCTTGCCTGCGCGCCGCGCTGATCGTGGTGATGGCCGGCGTGGTCGCCGCATGCGCGCCGCCGCTCAGGCGCGAGCCGGCCGCGCCGACGATCCCGGCGTCGCGGCCCGGCGCCTACTATCAGGACGATGGGCCGGGCGCCAATCCGCCGGACAACCTCGAAGCGATTCCCGATGCGATGCCGAGGCTCGAGCCGCTGCATCGCTTCGCCAACCGGCCGTACACGGTGTTCGGCCATGATTATGTGCCGGCGACGAGCCTGCGGAGCTACCGCGAGCGCGGACTCGCGTCGTGGTACGGCCGCAAGTTCCATGCGCAAAAGACGGCCATCGGCGAGCTCTACGACATGTACGCGATGACGGCGGCGCATCCCACGCTGCCGCTCCCTTCGTATGCGCGCGTGACCAATCTCGCCAACGGCAAGAGCGTCGTCGTGCGGGTCAACGATCGCGGGCCGTTTCATCCGGGACGCATCATCGATCTGTCGTACGCGGCCGCCTACCGGCTGGGCATTGCGCAGCAGGGCAGCGGCGAAGTCGAGGTCGAAAGCATCCTGCCGGGCGCCGCGCCGCCGCAGCTCGCCGGGCCGCTGCCGCCGGTGGCCGCGAGCGAAACACCACCGGCGCTCGCGCTGCCGATCGGCCAGGAAGCGGGCGGCTACGTCACTCAGCTCGGCGCGTTCGCCAACTATGCGAATGCACAGGAATTTGTCGGCCGGCTGGCGAACCAAACCGGGAGTCTCGGCGTCGAACCACGAGTCCGGCAGGACTCTGGCCTGTATCGAGTCTACGTCGGACCGTATTCGACCAGGGAGGAGGCTCGCCGGGCTGCCGACCGGCTGCGCGAAGCATGGGGGCTCGACTCGACGGTTCGTATCGAACCGCCGGCGCAGTGACGCGTTGACCCGGCTGCCTCCGCGCGTTCGTTATAATTGGTGCGCTGCGTGCACCCCGACGCCGCGGGTGAAGCGTGCGCCACCACCCGGTGACTGCCGCGGCGATTCCATTCCATTTTCGAAACCCGGATCCTGATGACCCGATTGTTGACACGCATCCTGTTCGCGTTCTGCTGTGCAGCGGCCTTCAACGCACACGCGCAGCTGACGATCGAGATCATCGGCGGCGGCGCGACGACGATTCCGATCGCGATCGTCCCGTTCGCCGGCGAATCGAACTATCCGCTGGGTGTGTCCGGCATCGTCGGCGCGGACCTGTCGCGCAGCGGACTGTTCCGGCTGGTCGATCCGGGTGGGGTCGTCCCGCGGCCGGCGCGCGCCGAGGAAGTGCGCTACGGCGATTGGACCGGACGTGGCGCCGATGCCGTCGTCGTCGGCAGCATGACGGCGCTGCCCGACGGCCGTGCCGAAGTTCGCTTCACTCTGCTCGATGCGGTCAAGCAGGTACCGCTCGCCTCGTTCAGCTACGTCGTGCCGCCGGCGCAGTTCCGCGCCACCGCGCATCGCATTGCCGACGTCATCTACGAGAAGCTGACCGGCGATATCGGCGTGTTCAGCACGCGCATCGCGTACGTCGCCAAGCAGGGCGCGCGCTACGAATTGCTGGTCGCCGACGCCGATGGCTACAATCCGCAATCGATCGTCACATCGAAGGAGCCGCTGCTCTCGCCGGAATGGTCGCCCGACGGCACGCGCATCGCCTACGTATCGCTGGAAAACCGGAAGCCGGTCGTCTACGTGCAGTCGCTGACCACCGGCGCGCGAGCCCTGGTCGCCAATTTCCGCGGCAGCAACAGCGCGCCGGCGTGGTCGCCCGACGGGAGCAGGCTTGCGGTGACGCTGTCCAAGGACGGCAGCTCGCAGATTTACGTGATCAACGCCGACGGCGGCAATGCGCAGCGCCTGACCACCTCGGCCGGCATCGACACCGAGGCGACCTTCGCGCCCGACGGCCGGTCGATATTGTTCACCTCGGACCGTGGCGGCAGTCCGCAGATCTATCGCCTGAGCTTGAACGGCGGCGGAGTCGAACGCATGACCTACGACGGCAATTACAACGTGTCGCCGCGTTTTCTGCCCGACGGCAAGGGGTTCGTGTTCGTCCGCCGCGATGGCGGGAGGCTCAACGTCGCGCTGCAGGATTTTGCGACGCGGCAGGTCCAGGTCCTGACGCAGGGAAGTCTCGACGAATCGCCCAGCGTCGCACCGAACGGCAAGCTGATCCTCTATGCGTCCGAAGTCGGAGGCCGTGGTATATTGGCCGCGGTCTCCAGCGACGGTCGCGTCAAGCAGAGGCTGACCGCAACGGCGAGCGATGTGCGCGAACCCGCATGGGGTCCGCTGCAAAAGTAGGTCCGCTCGCATTCGCAACAACGACAAAGGAGAACCCATGACCAAAACGCTGATCGCTTTACTGGCCGCATTGCTGCTCGCCGCGTGTTCGACGACGCCCAAGCAGGAGGGCGGCGCGCCTGTCGACGAACGCAATCCGACCGCAACTACGCCGGGCGCGGCGACTTCCGGGGCGGCGTCGGGATCGGTCGCAGGGACCGCCGACCAGGGCGCAGGTCGGGGCAATCCGCTCAAGGACCCGGGCAGCATCCTGTCCAAGCGCAGCGTCTATTTCGATTTCGACGCCTACGCGATCAAGGAAGACTACAAGTCGCTGCTCGAGGCGCATGCGAAGTATCTGCAGGCCAATCGCAACGCACACATGACGGTCGAAGGCAATACCGACGAGCGCGGCAGCCGCGAGTACAACATCGCGCTGGGGCAGCGTCGCGCCGATGCCGCCAAGCGCATGATGCTGCTGTTCGGTGCGACCGAAGCGCAGATCGACACGGTCAGCTTCGGCAAGGAAAAGCCGAAGAATCCGGGGCATGACGAATCGGCGTGGACCGAGAACCGGCGCGACGACCTCGCCTACCGCGGCGACTGATTGGCTATCGCTTCAACCGCTGCAGGCCACGCTTGAGGCGTCCCGCGCTCCGGTCGACGCTCGCGCCGCTCGCCGTGCTGCTGTTCGCCGCGCAACTCGCGGCGCCGGCGCGCGGCGCGCTGTTCGATGACGACGAGGCGCGTCGCCGCATCGACGAGCTCAAGACGCGCGTCGACCAGATCGAGCGGACGCTCGCGCAGCGGCTCGACGCGCTCGAAGCGAAAAATGCCGGCCTGGCCGACCTGTTCCGCGACGTCGAGCAGATCAAGACCGATATTGCCAAGCTGCGCGGCCAGTACGAGGTGCTGACCTACGAGCTCGAGCAGGCGCAAAAGCGCCAGCGCGATCTGTACCTCGATCTCGACAGCCGCGTGCGCCGGCTCGAAGGCGGACCGGGGGCGCCGGGGACGCCGGCTGGCCCCGGGGCACCGCCGGCTTCGGGCGACGCGGGCACACCACCCGTCGCGACCGCTGCATCGGCGCCGGCAGCCGATCCCGCGGCGGAGCAGAAAAGCTACGACGCGGCGCTCGAATCATTCAAGAGCGGCAATTTCGGCGCCGCGGTCGCAAGCTTCCAGGCGTTTATCCGCGCCTATCCGAAAAGTCCGCTCGCGCCGTCGGCGATGTACTGGGCCGGCAATGCCCAGTACGCGCAGCGCGAATTCCGCGCCGCGATCGCGACGCAGCGGCAGCTGATCGCGACCTATCCCGACAGCCAGAAGCTTCCCGACGCCCTGCTCAACATTGCGAGCTGCCAGGTCGAGTTGGGCGATGTGCCGGGAGCCAAGCGCACGCTCGAGGAAGTCGTCGCGAAGTATCCGACCTCGGAAGCGGCGACCAAGGCGCGGCAGCGCTTGTCGACGCGGTGAGCTGAGCACGCCGGACGCGGCGCGCCCACGGCGGCGGTCGATGACGCGCTTCGCGACCGGGCTGATCGCATGGCAGCGGCGCGCCGGACGCCGCGATCTCCCCTGGCAGAACACGCGCGATCCGTACCGCATCTGGCTGTCAGAGGTCATGCTGCAGCAGACGCAGGTGGCGACGGTCATCCCCTATTTCGAACGGTTCATTGCGGCGTTTCCCGATGTGGCGAGCCTCGCCGCGGCGCCGGTAGACCGCGTGCTCGAGCACTGGAGCGGATTGGGCTACTACCGGCGCGCGCATCTGTTGCATCGGGCCGCTCGAGCGATCGTCGCCGAGCACGGCGGCGTCTTTCCGCGCGATGCGGCCGCGATCGCGGCGCTGCCCGGGATTGGCCGCTCGACCGCCGCGGCGATCGCGGCGTTCGCATTCGGCACGCGCGGCGCGATTCTCGACGGCAACGTGAAGCGCGTGCTCGCGCGCCATGCCGGCATCGCGGGGGTCAGCTCCGAAGCTTCGGTCGAACGTTCGCTCTGGGCGCGCGCCGAAGCGCTTTTGCCTGCGCGCGATATCGAAACCTACACGCAAGCCCTGATGGACTTGGGCGCCACGGTGTGCCTGCGGAAACGGCCGCGTTGCGACGTCTGTCCGGTCTCCGCCGACTGCGTCGCCCGCCGCGAGCACCGGATCGCCGAGCTCCCGGGCCGGCGGGCGAAAAAGGCGCTTCCGCAGCGCGCGGCCACCGTGCTGCTTCTCGAACGCCACGGCGAAGTGCTGCTCGAGCGCCGTCCGAACGTCGGCATCTGGGCCGGTTTGTGGAGCCTGCCGGAGCTCGTCCAGGGTGCCGACGCGGCCGCGCATTGCCGCGCGCGCTTCGCCGCCGACGTCATTCCGGGCGCCGCGCTGCCGCCGATCGAGCACGGCTTCACGCACTTCCGACTGACGCTCGAGCCGTTACCCTGCGCGGTGCGCCACTGGCCGAGACGCGCGGAGGAGCCGGGATTGTTGTGGCTGCCGCTGGCCGACGCCGGCGGCGCTGCGCTGCCGGCGCCGATCAAGAAGCTCCTGCGCTCGCGCGCCGCGACGCTCTAGCGTTCGTCGCTCAGGGCTTGGCGTCCCGCAGATCGGCGGGAAGCAAGGCATCGGCGCGCTCCTGGTAGCGGGCGCGAAACACGGCGAGTTCCTTCGTGGCCAGATCGTTCCTGCCTTCGGCCTTGAGGCGCCGAATCAGTCGGATCCATTCGTCGACCGTCCGCGGCTGAGCCTCGTCGATCGTCGCGGCGGCACCTGCTGCACGCTTGGCGAGCGCCGCCGGAGCGTTCGACGGCGCGGGTTCGCTGCGCGGGGAGAGCGTACCTGCGGCGCGGGGCGCAGTCTCGCGTGCATCTTCTGCCGGCGGTGCAGGCGCCTGCTGCGCGTTCGCGCTCGATGGCGCCGCCTCCTGCCGCGCTTGCGGAACGGCGGCTGGCGCGGCGGTGAGACGGTCGACCGGCGGCGACACGCGCTCGACCTTGCGCTTTGCCTCGGCGGGACGGGGCGGCGGTCGCTCCGGCATTGCGGGGGCCGCACTACGCTCAAACTCCATCGAATCCTGCCGCGCGGGTTCCCTCAATGCCGGCGCCTGCGGCGGCTCGGGCGTCATCACCGTCGGCGCGACCTCTCCGGGCGGCGTCATCTCGACGATGCCGATGGCGACGACGGCCACGACCGCCGCGGCGGCCATCGGCCACCAGGCGCGCGACGCATGCCTGCGCTGCGGCCCGGCGCCGACCGCGCGCCGCGCCGCAGCCGCGATCGCGGTATCGAGCGCCGGCGGCGGCTGGTCGCGGCTGGCCGCGCGCCAGGCCGCGTCGACCTCGGGATCGCGATGATCGTCGACGGGATTCATTGGGTGTCCTCGCGCAATGCGGTGCGCAGGTCGGCAAGCTCGGCACGCAGTTTTGCCGTCGCGTAACGCAATCGGCTCTTGACCGTTTCGGCGCCGACGCCGGTCAGGACGGCGATTTCTTCGAGCGAGAAGCCGCCCTCCTGTTGCAGCAGGAACGCATCGCGCTGGGCGGCCGGCAGTGCAGCGACCGCATCCCGGAGTCGCGCCCCGATCTCGCGGTTCGCAGCACGCGATTCCGGTTCGTACCTGCGGCTTGCGGGCAGCGCGGTGACGATCTCGGCGTGGTCTTCGTCATCGGTGGAGAGCAGCGTCACCCGGCCGGTGGCGCGATGGTGGTCGATCAAGCGGTTGTGGGCGAGCGTATACAGCCAGGTCGTGAACTTTGCGCTGACCCGATAGGTGGCGCGCACGCGGATCAGATTCATCCACACGTCCTGGAAAAGCTGCTCGGCGATGCCGGCGTCGCGGCATTGGCGCAGCAGATACCGATAGACGCCACCCTTGTGCCGGGCATAGATCGTGTCGAACGCCGCGGCGTCGCCGGCCGCGTAGGCGAGCATCAGGTCTTCGTCGCTTGGGTCCGCGCCATCGCGCATGGCGCGGCCAGTATGCCCGCCGGTTGCGCGTGCAACAAGCTCGCGCCAGCGGGAAAGCCGCGCGAGCCCTGGCGCGCGGCTGGATGCGGCCGGCGCCGCCCGGCCGTTGACCGGGATCGGCGCGGGAGCCGCTCTTCGAACGGAATTCAGCGCGGGTCCGGCGTGAATCGGCCGCGGTCGGGAAATGGATCGGGCTGCCAACGCGCGACGTTCGGAATGCCGACCGGCACTCCCTGCGCCAGCAGATTCTGATACGAATCGTAGTAAATCGTTATCGTCTGCTCGGGTGTAGCGCTCGCGCGCTCGAACTGGGTGTAGCTCGCATACGACGATTCGCTGCGGCCATGACCGGTGCCGAGGCTGGGCTGCGGCGCCGCTGCAGCGTCGGAGGCGAGCGCACCCGCCGATGCGGGCTTGGCAGCCTTGGCCGCGGGCTCGGCGGCGTCGCGCGCGGCTTCGCGGCGTTCGAGTTGCTGCTGCGCCATCGGACGCGGCCGCTCGCGGAACACGGCGACGCCGATCACGCCGACATTGTCCGGCCTGCCGGTGCGCGCGGCGTACGAATCGGGCAGCGTCGTGAAATAGAACGCCGCGGTGTGCGACATGCTCTTGCGCCATCCGGCGATGTCGGCGCTTTCGTAGGGCGAAAGCACGTAACCGGTCTGTGCCGTCGATGCGGTGTCGCCCGAGATCGCATTGACGCCGTCGACGCTCATCACCGCCAGCACTCGCCCGCCACTCTGATTGCGCACCCGGATCGCGTATTCGTTGCCCGGCTTGCCGACGACGTAGCGCCGACCCTGGTGCGTGTAGGTGGGCAGCAAGCGGCCCTCGGTGCGGTCGTAGATCTCGACGGCTGCCGGCTCAGGGGGCCAGTGCGCTTCGACGGTTGCGCAGGCGCCGAGCATCGCTGCGCCGGCGGCCGACGCGATGAGCGTCGCCAGTACGTTTCCAATCCGGTCCATGGTGTCTCCTGTTTGCCGCTCAAGGATCGCGGTCAGGAGCTGTAAACGTGGGTCCCCGCGCAGCGGGGTTAACCGGAATGACCGCTGCTGGTCGCATGCGATAATCGCCGGCCATGGCCGACTCGAGCCACCTTGCCGCACTGGTCGCCTGGCTTGCCTTTGCGCTCGCCTTCGTCTTCGGCGCCGTGGCGAACCGGGTCAACTTCTGCACGATGGGTGCGATCACCGATGTCGTGCACGTCGGCGACTGGCGCCGGATGCGCATGTGGATGCTGGCTATCGCCGTCGCGATCGCCGGCGCGGCAGCACTGGAAGCGGCCGGGCTGATCGACTTGTCGAAGACGATCTATACGACGCCCAGAATGGCGTGGCTCTCCTACCTGGTCGGAGGATTCCTCTTCGGCTTCGGCATGACCCTTGCTTCTGGTTGTGGCAGCAAGACGCTGATCCGGCTCGGCGGCGGCAGCCTCAAGTCCCTGGTGGTATTGATCGTGCTGGCGATATCGGCATACATGACCTTGAAGGGCCTGTTCGCCGTCTGGCGCGTCAACGCGCTGGATGTCGTCCGCTGGGACGTGGCCCCCTTGGGGATGGCGCGCTCCGATCTGGGCAGCGTCGCTGCGCGCCTGAGCGGCGGCGGGGCGGCGATCAGGTTGGGTGTGGCTTTGGCGATCGCCGCGGCAATTGCCGTGTTCGTGTTTGCCAGCCGCGATTTCCGCGACAGCGGGGAGCTCGCGATCGGCGGCATCGTCATCGGGGCCGTGATCGTCGGCGGATGGTATGTGACGGGTCACTTGGGGTACGTCGCCGAGGATCCGAAGACGCTGGAAGAGGCCTTTGTGGCCACCAATTCGGGCCGTGCCGAGTCGTACAGCTTTGTCGCGCCGACCGCGTATTTGCTGGAATTGTTGCTGTTGTGGAGCGATCAGTCCAAGCTCGTCACCTTCGGTATTGCCGGCGTGCTCGGCATGGCGGCCGGGTCGGCGGCGATGGCGCTCGCGACCGGGGCATTCCGCTGGGAGGGCTTCGCCTCGACCGAGGACCTTGTCAACCATATCGTCGGCGGCGTGTTAATGGGATTTGGCGGCGTCACCGCGCTGGGGTGCACGATCGGCCAGGGGTTGACCGGCATTTCGACCTTGGCTTTTGGATCGGTCCTCGCCCTGGCGGCGATCGTCGCCGGTTGCGTGGCGGCGTTGAAATACCAGTATTGGCGGCTGGAAAGTGTCGCCGCATGAAGGATTTACAATGATCGTGTACGACCTGGTTTGCGCGCAGCAGCATCGATTCGAGGGCTGGTTCGCCTCGACCGATGATTATGCGCGCCAGCACGACCAGACGATGATTCGTTGCCCGGTATGCGACGACGCCGCGATCGAACGCCGGCCTTCGGCCAACGTCCAGATCGGACGCGCTCCTTCGTCGGCAGCCGAAAGCGAACCGGCGAGCATCTCCGCCGGTGAAGCCGAGGCGCTGAAACTGATGCGGCGCCTGGTGGCCAGTGCCGAGAACGTCGGACGCGCGTTCCCGGAAGAAGCGCGCAAGATCCACTACGACGAAGCGCCAAAGCGGGGAATTCGCGGACAGGCCTCTCCCGAGGAAGCCGAATCGCTGCGCGAAGAAGGCATCGATTTCATGTCGCTGCCCGGCTTCCTGACGCGCGATCTGAATTAGCGGCGCTTTCGCATTTTACGTCGGCGAAAACGGTGCTCGCCTTTGCGGGAGTGCGCGGGATTCGCTATAATCCGCGCCCTTTGGGTCGTTAGCTCAGTTGGTAGAGCAGCGGACTTTTAATCCGTTGGTCACTGGTTCGAGTCCAGTACGGCCTACCAACAAAAAAATGCCCACAAGAACCTTTTCGAAGGCAGCGGCCCTGCTCGCCGCTGCATTGCTGCTTGTCGTTTCGGGCTGCCAACAAACGACAAGGCCGGCAGCGGCGACTTCCGCGACACCCTCCCGAGTGTCCGCCTGGGACGACTATGTGACCGCACTGCTCGAATCGGAGTTCGAAGCCGATCCTCCGACCGCCGTCTGGGCCGGGCGACACGAATTCGACGGGCGCCTTCCCGACTGGAGCCGCGACGGCATCGACCGCGAAATCCGTCGGCTGCATGCCCAGCGCGAGCGCGCGCTGCGCTTCAGCGACGACGCTCTCGACGCAGATCGGCGCTTCGAGCGCGATTACGTCGTGGCCACGCTCGACGGAACGCTGTTCTGGCTCGAATCGGCAGACTCACCTTTCCGCGACCCGACCTACTACAGCGATGGGCTGGACCCCAACGTCTATGTCGCGCGCGAATACGCGCCGCTTGCCGATCGGCTGCGGGCGTACATCAAATTCGCAAAAGCGATTCCCTCCGCAGCCGAGCAGATTCGCCGCAACGTGCGCACGCCGATGCCGCGCACGTACGTGCAGGTAGGTCGCATCACGTTCGGAGGCCTGGCGACATTCTACGAAGAGGAGGTCCCGGCGATCTTCGCGTCGGTGGCCGACGCGGGGCTGCAGGCGGACTTGCGTCAAGCCAACGCGGGCGCGATCGCCGCGATGCGCGGCCTCGATGCCTGGCTCGCCGCGCAGGAAGCCACGGCGACCGACCGGTTCGCGCTCGGGGCGGAAAAATTCAGCGAGATGCTGCGCAGGACCGAACTCATCGACGTGCCGTTGCCTCAGTTGAAAGCCGTGGCGGAGCGCGACCTTGCGCGCAATTTCGCGGCGCTGCACGCGGCGTGCGAGGTTTACGCTCCAGGGCAAAGCGACGAATCCTGCGTCGCCAAAATGCAGGCCGACAAGCCGGACGGCGCTGCGGTCGAGCGGGCACAGGCCCAGCTCGCTCGCCTGAAGGCCTTTGTCGAGGAAAACGCGATCGTGACGATCCCCGCACCGGACGAGGCAAAGGTTGCGGAGGCGCCCGCGTACGAACGCTGGAATCTCGCTTACGTACGGATACCCGGACCGTACGAAAAGAATCTGTCGGCAACCTACTACATTTCCCCGCCCGACCCGGCATGGACCCAGGCCGAGCAGGACGCATACATACCCGGCAAGGCGAGCTTGCTAATCACCTCGGTGCACGAAGTTTGGCCCGGTCACTTTCTGCAGTTCCTCCATTCGAATCGATCGAAGAGCAAGGTCGGACAGATATTCACCAACTATGCGTTCAACGAAGGTTGGGCGCATTACGCCGAAGAAATGATGTGGGAAGCGGGACTTGGACAAGGCGATCCGGAAACGCATATCGGCCAGCTGTCCGGAGCCCTGCTTCGCGACGTGCGACTGCTGTCCGCCATCGGCTTGCACACCGGCGGCATGACGGTGGCGGAATCCGAAACGCTCTTCCGCGAAAAGGCGTTTCAGGATCCGGGCAATGCCCGTCAGCAGGCTGCGCGCGGCACGTTCGATCCCGGGTACGGAAACTACACGCTGGGCAAGCTGATGATCATGAAACTGCGCAGCGACTGGACGGCAACGCGCGGCGGGCGCAGCGCGTGGAAGGCATTCCACGACAAGTTTCTGAGCTACGGCGCACCTCCGGTGCCGCTGGTCCGGCGCGCGATGCTGGGCGAGGCCGCAGGATCCTTGTTCTGAAATGGACGCTGGAATTGCCGGCCGCCCGTCGCGAATTTGGGCCGCAGTTGCGGGCAAGCTGGGTTGCCTTCGGCCCGCCGCGACGCGTATAATTTGCGCGCTGGACGGAGCACTTTACGGACGTTGAAAAAGCTTCGGCCAGAAAACTCAAAATCGGGTCGTTAGCTCAGCTGGTAGAGCAGCGGACTCTTAATCCGTTGGTCGTAGGTTCGATCCCTACACGGCCTACCAATCGAAGCAAAGGGTTAGCTTAACCGCTAGCCCTTTTGCTTTTTGTAACGCGACAAAAACGTGTCGATTCGTTTGTGACCGCTGCACGAATCGATTGTCATAGGGCCGTTCGCACTGATTGTGTGTGCCAAAAAGGAACCTATTTCTCCTTGCCAGCCTCATCATTGAGCCACACTATATCAACCAAACGCTATTAATAATCAGCAGTATACGAACCATGAAGTTATTCACCGGATTGAAAAAAATCAGGGAGTTTGAAAGGCTGCAACTACCTTTCCTCAAGTCCATCGTTGAATTCGATATCGTCATAGAGATCGGATATGCGGAAGAGCAGGGGCAACCGCTAACGCTGAAACAGCTCTTTCTGCTGAATATCAGGTCCCGCACGACGGTGCGCCGCAAATTAGCCAAGCTTATTGAGCAAGGAATAGTAATCCGACGCAAACATGTGAACGATCAGCGCGCGACGCTCCTGATCATTTCTCCTTCCACGGTCAAACTACTGGCAAGGTATGGCGGCACGCTTACATCTATATCGGCGTCGCATTTCAAATAGGCTCCAGAAAAAGTGCGTTCGCCGGGACGGGCACGCAAAGCCTCAAAAATGAACGTGCATATAGATCAGACTTTATGGGATCAAATCTTCGTTGTTGCGCCGCGATTTTGACTTCGACCTTTTTCGGTACAGATCCGTGATGTAAGGGGGACGGCCGCTATGTCTTCACCGCATAGCCCACTGCAAAGCCATCTGCTCGCGGCGCTGCCTGCAGCGGACTACGCACGCCTGCTGCCTGATCTGGAACTCGTACCGATGAGGTCTCGGTGACGTCCTCTATGAATCTGGGGGCAAGTTGCGGTACGTCTATTTCCCCACGACGTCCATCGTTTCGCTGCTGTACGTCCTGGAGAATGGCGCGTCGGCCGAAATCGCCATCGTCGGCAACGAAGGCATTCTCGGCATATCCCTTTTCATGGGCGGCGACACCACGCCCAGCCGCGCGGTTGTGCAGAGCGCGGGGTACGGCTTCCGGCTCAAGGCCCAATTGCTCCAGAACGAGTTCGAGCGTTTCGGTCCGACAATGCATCTCCTGCTGCGCTACACCCAGGCGCTGATCACTCAGATGGCGCAGACCGCGGTCTGCAATCGGCACCATTCGGTGGACAAGCAATTGTGCCGGTGGCTATTGCTTAGCCTGGATCGTTTGTCATCGAACGAACTCTCGATGACGCAGGAATTGATCGCCAGCATGCTGGGTGTGCGCCGTGAAGGGGTCACTGAGGCCGCCGGGAGGTTGCAGGACGCCGGGTTGATTCAATATCGCCGAGGCCACATCACCGTGGTCGATCGCCCGGGTCTGGAGGCCCGAGTCTGCGAGTGTTACCAGGTAGTCAAGACGGAATTCGACCGCCTCCTGCCGTATGTCATAACGTAGCTCTCCTACCCGTCTCTGCGACCATGAATTGACTCCTGGCGGACAGCGCAAGTCTCGTGGCACTACACACTTGCCGTGACAAAATTGTCACGTTTTTGACGTGCTTTGGCGGGTGAGGGCGGGTCACTGCACAGCGAAAGCACCGTTGAGATACAGCTCTTAATCCGTTGGTCGTAGGTTCGATCCCTACACGGCCTACCAATACTCGGGACTTCCAGCCGCGCAAGTCCTTTTGTGTGCGGCATCGAACAGACTGCTCCCCCGAGAGCGGGGCACTCTACAGCGGTTCAAAGGTGATGGGCGCTCGCCGCTCACGACAATCCGATGTCGGCATTGCGTACACCGTCAAATCCGAGCAGGCGACGTTCCGAAGTCACGCGCTTACGCGTCCGTGCACTCTCCTACTGCACTCTCCTACATCACATTCAGACCGAGTCCGATAGGCGATCCGTGCTTACCGCAGTAAGGTTGACGGCACGCACAAGCCGCGAATCTAGTATTAATTCATAAGGAACACACCATGAACCGCGATCAAATGAAGGGCGATATCAAGAATGTAGCCGGCAAAGTCCAACAAAAGATTGGAGAACTGACTGGGAACAAGACCCAGCAGGCGAAAGGCGCTGCGAAACAAGTGGAAGGCAAAGTTCAGAAGGGCGTGGGTAACGTCGAGCAGTCACTCGACAAGGCGAACAGGAAGACTCGCTGAACAAGACACACCCACGCTAAGGGGAGATTGTCCGGCTCGGAGGCGGACCGCCAATGGTCGATAGTCGTTAGGGACTAACGATGGGCTTGATCAATATATTCCGGTCGTCCCGCGAAACCGCGCCTGCTGACCCAAGGGACGAGACCGTTACCAATGGCGCGCCGTATGACGAACACCAGGCGTCGGCACACTCTGCAACTGCCTTGGGCCCGGACGCGGAAATTCCGGAAGAAATAAAGCGACGCCAGATATCCCTAGCGGTGCGTTACGTCATCTCGATGCGCACTCGTTAGGCCCCGCTTTGGCATCACTGGCGCCGGCCCACCCGGCGGCCAACTACTCATAGGGGACGTCATGAATCGACTTATCTATATTGTTGGTCTGGTAGTCGTTGTCTTGATAGTGCTTTGGTTTTTTGGCTTGCGCTAGGACGAGAAGGGCGCTTCAATCGCATCAAACGCAGCAAGGATGAGCGCACGACCCTGCATGATGTGCGGTGATGAATAAGGGAGAAGATGAGACGCAGCGTCGGTTGGTATTGGAGTCCGGTCCTTGCATGGACTGACCTCGCATTAAAAATCACTGAAATGTCGGCGGCGTCTGCGTCGGTTATTAGTCACCGGACAAACCAAATGGCGCAAGCTGGTCCGATTCCCAATGCGCGTGCCCGCAAAGAGTTCGCTCGGATGGGGTCGGAAAAGATCGCGGCGAGCGTCCTGTCAGCTGCCGCGCTCGCCAAGGAAAGTGCGCCTACACATATGAACAACGGAGTGCGAGCTTTCGCGCGCATGCTTGAGAGCACAACTGCGCTCATGGCACTCGGCGCCAGTCAAAACACAAGACAATTTCTTGCGCGACAGGCAAAGTTCACAGAGGCACTGTCGCGGCTTACAATGTCTGCCGTGGACCTTTCGAATTCAACGGCGCGGGTAGCGAGCCGAGGGCTCAAGCCCATCCACTCGCGCGCGGTTGCCAACGCTAAACGGCTCAACAAGCGCTAGGATGCCGCCCGCGAACGTAAAGTTTAATCCAAATCAATCGACGTGACGAATGATCTGGGTACATTCAGTGGACGACATTCGATCTCTACGATGCTGACAGCCGCACCGCTTTGTGACTATTGCGGGTGTCTACCGCGGTCTCGCGCCGACGCTCCGCAGCTCTGACAGGAGGAATTATGGCCACCCGTCGAACCACGATGAGAAGCCGATCAGGCACGAAGCTCTATGCCGTGCGTGACGAGAGCGGCAAGTTCAAGGATATCCAGACCTACAAGCGTGCCCATGCGGCGGACATGCGCCACAAGTCCAAAGCCGAGAAAGAGGCCGCACAGGGCGCCATCGAGAAGAAGGTCCGGAAAGTGGCGAAAAATGCCGTCAAGTCCGTAAAGAATTCGGTGCGAGGTGCCGTCGCTGCGGCGGAGAGGGTGGCCAAACGAGCCGTGAAACAGGTTGCGACGCGCCAGGCAGCGCGGAACACGACCGGCAAAAGGGTCGCCGGGAAGATGACCCGCAAGCCGGCTGCAAGAAAGATCGTGAAGAGGGTGGCGAAGAAGACCTCGACGACCAAGTAGCCCCGTTCCGCACAACGGCGTGCACTATAGCTTACAGACGCAGGCCGCCTTGGCGTTTCAGAGCGTCAGATTCTGTCCGGCATGGACTTGCCGGCCTGCCTACCTGGAAATCAGCTCTTATCTGATGGTCGCCAAATGGACAAGTACCCAGACTAGCTTCACTCCGAAGACCGCAGCAGCGGTCTCCACTATTGGGGAGACAGAAAAATGCGCTACTTGATCCTTGCGTTGGCACTCGTTCTTGGCCCCTCGCTTTCCGCGCGCGCGCAGCTCAGCGTCGATATCGGAGGTGCCGGGTTCAATATCGGTATCAACATGCCGGTGTATCCGCAGCTCGTTCTGATACCAGGCTACCCGGTCTATTACGACCCTTACGTCAATTCGAACTACTTCTTCTACGACGGCCTGTATTGGGTGTATTCAGGAGACAACTGGTACGCGAGTACCTGGTACAACGGGCCTTGGGACGTGGTTGCGCCGGAGTACGTGCCGCAGTTCTTGCTGCTGATTCCGGTACGCTACTACCGCGCGCCTCCGGTTTATTTTCGCAGCTGGTATCGCGATGCGCCGCCACGTTGGGGCGAGCACTGGGGCCGCAGCTGGGAACAACGCCGTGCCGGATGGGATCGATGGGACCGCCGCTCTGTTGCAGCCGCACCATTGCCGCTTTATCAGCGTCAATATTCCGGTGACCGCTATCCTCGCGCAGTACAACAACAACAGGTGATCCAATCCCAGAATTATCGCTATCAACCACGCGACGCCGTAGCGCAACAACATTTTCGTCAGCCGGCTGCTCAAAGTGGGCAGCCGCAGGGCAACGCCGGCCGGACGCGCGCTCAGACGCAGCAGCCAGCCCAACAACAAGGGGCCATGCCCCAGGCTGAACAACAGCGCGCGAAAGTGAATCGACCGCAGCAACAGCAGCAGCAATATCAGCAACAGCAACAGCAATCGACGCAGGCGCAGCCAACGCTGAGGATGCGTCAGGACCGCCCGGCACAGTCAGGCGTGCAAACGCAGCAGCGCATTCAAAATGGCCCGCAGGCAGGCTCGCCGCAAGCGAAGGGTGCCGAGACACGAACCGCACCGAGGGAAATCAAGCCAGCGCCGCAAGCGTCCGGTCCGCAAGGCGGTGGCGCGCAGAACCGAGGTGGACCGCAGGAAGCCAAGGGCGGACAGCAAGGCAAAGGCGGCGACAAGGGCGCTCGCGAGGGCAAGGTAAAGGAAGACAAGAAAGACTAGCGCGGGCAGCCGGCGTGCTGTTCGCGGAGTAAGGAGATAAACATGAGCGCGACCGGATGGCGTCGCAGTCGTATTCCGAAGGCAAAGGACGTTCGCAACCAGTTATCGGAGGCCGAGTTCATGCTCGGTCAAATCGGCAAGGAGACCGGCGAGAAGGCGAGTAATCTGCTCTCTCAAGTGGAATCGAAGCTGCGTTCCGCCACGGATGCCGTGCAGGGACTGCAAGAGGACGCGCTCGATCGCGCGAAGGCCGCCGGTCGTGTCGCTGACGATTACGTCAGCGATAATCCATGGCAGGTGGTTGGTGTTGCCGCCGCGCTGGGTTTTCTTGTCGGCGCGTTCGTAGGGCGTCGTTGACTTCGGGCAGCGCCGCTGCCCGATAGCCGGGCTGGCCATTGCAGATAGGGGAATCCACCATGATCAAATGGGCCATCATCTTTTTTCTCGTTTCGCTCGTTGCCGGTTTCTTCGGATTCACCGGCGTTGCCGCCGACTTCAGGGGCATTGCCAAGATCTTGTTCTACATCGCGATCGTGATCTTCCTAATCGTGCTGATCTTCGGAGTGTTCCTGGGAACGCTGGTATTTTGATTCATCCGTAAAGTGTTGGGGCGCCGAGTCGCGCGCCATTACAGCGACTTGAGATACTGAGCTATATCGGCAATCTGCGAATTCGTAAGGCCGAGGGATTTGTTGGAGTCGTAGGTCCGAACAACGGCTTCAAGAGTCGGAGCACTTCCGTTGTGAAAATAGGGGGCGTGCTGCCACACTCCCTGCAACGGCGCGGTCCGGTATTGCTTGGTGGCGCTGCGTGTCGCGTAACTGGCCACCCCTTTGGGTTCCGGTTCACTTACGACATCGGCAGCTGGATGCAGTCGCGAGTTGGCATCTGTGAATTCGACCCCGCTATGGCAACTTGCGCACGTACCCTGCCCATTGAAAGCGAGCTTTCCTCGCTCGGCGGCGATCCAATCAAAACTCCCGCCCGGCGGCCGTGGCGCGGTCAGCGTAAGTTGATAGGCCTGCAGAGCCGGTAGCTTCGACGTGACGAGGTCGTCGGTGCCGTTCGTCACGTTGACGTTTGTTCGCTGCTCGAAGAACGACCCGTGACCACCCATCTGCGTGACGCCTACATAACGGTTCCAGTAGGCCAGATCTTCGCCATCACCCGTGGATGTGATGCGATGGATTCCTTGCAAGCCGTAGGCTGGAGGGATGACCTGCGGACCGTTGAGGCCGTCCTCGTTGAAACGCGGATCGTATTTGCCGGGACCCCAGGAGTTGTAGACAGCTTTTGTCGTTGCGTTCAGCGCAGGCGACAGGGCGATGATGGCCCCGGGATTGAGATCGCGGTTGGGCCATCCGTCCAAGCGCTTACCAATGCCGGCCGCGAACGAATTGTCGACGGTCGAATGGCAAAGCGCGCAAGTGACGCCGACCCGTGTCAGCGTATCCTTGCCATTGACGGTTTCGACGGTCCCCTTGAGGCCGACTACGGCGTTCAACTTTAGCAAGGCAACGGTGGTGTCGGGACTCTTCAAATCGATACTGCCGTCCTCAATTCCGCGCACGACGGCAGCCGGCAGTGCCTCCGAGTCGACCTTCAATCCGACCGACAATGCGGTCGTCGGGTCGACCTTGGTGCGTATCACTTCGTGCATGCGCAGCTTGTCGGTCCATTGTGATTCGTCGCCGAATGTGTCGAATCGGAAGATCTTCTTTCCTTGTGCGATTACGGCAGGGTCCGGAGTGGAGCTCGCCGCCAGCTGCGCGCTTCCTGTGCAGGCAGTCATCGACACTGCAGTCACCGCTGCCGCATAGGCCACTATTGTCTTGCCAAGGGCGTGCCACTGCCTTTTGCTCTGGAATCCAAGGAAACGGGGTCGGGTTTCGCGCGCCGCAGGGTTCTTGGCTCGCATCAACATATGCATGCATATTCCTCTTCGTAAGAGCATAACGATCAGGGCACCACGTCGTGCCTGAGTCGCTCGACCAGATGAAGCCTCTGGCCACTCAATAGGGCCGATCAGCGGGACTGGCGACGGTTCAAAGATAGTCTTGATGCCATGTCTGGTCTGTGCGCCAGATAACATGGCCTATCGCGTCACGGGGACCTGTCGCCGAATGCACCAATTCGCCACCTCCCGTCCTCCTACACACGATTCAGCAGCCGTCCTATTTTTTGAAATCCGAGGGTCAGTTACTTTCACATCTCGCAGGGCGTTGCCCAGGCCGACGCCGCGCACAAGGTCCGGGCAGACTGGCGCAACGCCAAGGACCGTTACGACCACGACTACGACACGGCGCGTGCGAGCTGTGCGAGCGGCACCGCGGACCAGCGGGAGGCTTGTCGCGAGCAAGCGAGGGCGACCTACGCGGGGAGGATGAACGAGGCGCGGAATACCTACCATCGAAGAGAAATGCGAAGCGAATCGGCGGAGGAACGTGCAGAAGATAATTACGAGGCGGCGCGCGACAAGTGCAACGATTTCCGCAACGACGATGAAGACCGCTGCATAGCCAACGCCCGAGCAATGCACCGTCGGTAAGCCGGTGCTAGTCGCGTTGGCCGTCAAACTCTGGCCACGCGCAGACGCATCGACTATCATTCAAGCAGCATACGTTGAGGGACGACAGACCCTGCAGGCGCCAGCCTTTGCAGGGCGAGGTGGCGTGACCTAGGAACGGAGGCCTTGTATGTTCAGATTGCTACTCGGGCTCGCCATCGCCCTCGTCTTGTCCGCGGGCGTTTCCGCTCAGCCGACCAATGCTGCCGAGCAGCAGGAAAGGACGGTAAGTCCTTATCTCTACCTAGTGGATTCGGACGGCAACAAGGTTCTGCTCAGCACGCAATTCTGGCGCAACGATCCGAAATATGACGACCGCGCATTTCATCGTTTCCTGGACGTGATGGCCGCGCTGGAAAAGCGTGGATTTCACAAGAACGAGAAAGCGGTCATCGAGAACTGGGACAAGCCCGAGCCGGTTGTTCGGTGCTACATCTATCTGGAGGACTTGCAGGCGGCCAAGAAGGTGAAAGGCCCCGTCGTCAGCGGTTCTCGCTTATGGTGTGCCGACAACGGTGCGTCGGAGCACGACGTAAGGCCGTCCGATACGCCAAAGCACGTCGAGGACGTCATGAAGTACTTCGACGAGTATCTCGCCCGAGCGAAGGCCAGATTGCACAAGAAAAGCGCAGCGGGCTAGCAACGCGCCTGGCGCCGCGCATCCTGCAGCCGGCGCGGGCGTCGCGAACATCGCTTTGGAGTCGCTCGCGGGACGAGAGCGGCGCGGTCGCGCGGTTAGACTCGTTTCGGGGCCGCCTGCCTCGCAACGGAGCCGCCGATGGCCGAATCGATCGCCGCTCGCCGACGAGCCGCGCGACTAAAGCTTGTTCGCGTAATCCTTCTGCACTTTCTTGATGCGCTCGTGCGAGCCCAGGAACGCGTGCTTCGACATGTCCGGAGAATACTTGCTTCCGGGCGGCCGCTTGCCGACGGCTTCGGCCAGCGCGCGGATGTGATGCGGCCCGGCGCCGCAGCACACGCCCAGATAGCGGATGTCGAGCGCCAGCGCCTGGCGCCCGAATTCGGCGATTTCGAAACGATTGCAGGTAAACGGGTCGAGCGCGACCGGGAACGGCCGGGCGCCTTCCTCGTAGTGCCAGTGCGTATCGCGCAGCGATTGGAACGACGGCTGGGTTTCACTGGTGCGATACGGAACCGGCAGCGCAGCCAGATGGGTCTTGACGGCGGCGCGGATCTCGCGCAACAAGGGCATCATCGTCGCCGGTCCGCGTATGCAGTTCAATCCGACGACGTCGGCGCCCGCGTCAGCGAGCTTCCTGCATGCATCGGCGACGCCCCAGTTCTCGCGCGTCACGTCGGCCTGATGCATCGCCAGCGTGATCACCGCGGTCTGTCCGGCACGCTTGACGACGTCGAGCGCGATCAGGGCCTCCTGAGCGTAGGAGAACGTCTCGCCGATGATGAAGTCGACCCCGGCGTCTACCGCCCAGCCGACCTGCTCCTCGAACATCGCGCGCACCGCCTTGTGCGACGCGGCGTCGGCGGGATCGTAGACGTTGGTGTTGCAGATGTCGCCGGCGAAGAACGCCCCGCTTTCGGCCGCCACGCCTTTGGCAATCTCGAGCGCGCGACGGTTGATCGGCTCCAGGTCCTTTTCGCGGCCGATGACGCGGAGCTTTTCGCGGTGCGCGTAGTAGGTGAGGGCCTCCACCACATCGGAGCCGGCGTGCACGAAATCGCGGTGCAGTTGAGCGACGACTTCGGGATGCTCGAGAACCACCTCGGGCACGAAGGCGCCGGCCTGGAGATAGCCGCGCCGTTCGAGCTCGAAGACGTAGCCTTCGGCGCAGATCACCGGTCCCTGATCGAGGCGTTCCAGCAGTGAGTTCGAGTGCCGCTGCGTTGCTGTTTTGGTCATGGCGATGCCCTGGGCAAGAAGCCGCAACTATCGCACCTTTAGCCCGCCCGCGACCAGCCCCGAGGCGACGCCGATTGTCGCCGGTGCGACGCCAAGCGGAGTCCCGCGCATCCGTCCGGGCGTTCGGTGTCCCGCCGGGCCGGACGCCTAAGTCCGCAATGGACCAACCCGGGTCGCATCTGTAACACTTGCGTCCGGTGGCGCCGACTATGCTTGCGGCGGCGGCCCGCGGCACGGCGAAAGCAAGCGCTTCGGAGGATGGCGGTGGAGACCTTGGCGTTCATTCTGCACAACCTGCCGGCCATCGGCGAGCGCACGGTCGAGCACGTCTCCATCGTCGGCGTCGCCGTCGGCTTCGCGATCCTGACCGGCGTCCCGCTGGGTATCGCGATCACCCAGAGCCAGCGCACCGCCGACACGGTGCTCTACCTCGGCTCGATCGTGATGACCATTCCCTCGATCGCGCTGTTCGGTGTCCTCATTCCGCTGCTGTCGAAGATCGGCCAGGGCATCGGCTTCCTGCCGGCAGTGATCGCTGCGATGCTCTACGCGCAGTTGCCGATCGTGCGCAATACCTACACCGCGATTCGCAATGTGGATCCCGCCCTGCGCTCGGCTGCGATCGGCATGGGCATGTCGACTTCGCAGCGCCTGCTGCGCGTCGAAATCCCGATCGCGCTGCCGGTGATCATCGCCGGCGTGCGAATCGCCGTGGTCATCAACATCGGCGTGACCGCGATCGCCGCGTACATCGGCGCGGGCGGGCTCGGCACGTTCATTTCGCGCGGGATCTCGCAGACCGACATCCGGCAGCTGATCACCGGTGCGCTCGCACTGGCATTGCTCGCCATCGCGGCCGACTATGCGTTGCTCTGGCTGCAGCGCCGGCTGACGCCGAAGGGCGCCGCGGCGCGCGCGGGCTGATGCGCTGGATGGAAAGGCAGACATGATCCGGCTCGAAGCGCTGACCAAGATCTACCCGTCGGCGCATGGCGGTGCCGCCTCGGTCGATCGCGTAAGCTTCGAAGTCGGCGCCGGCGAAACGTGCGTCCTGCTGGGGCCGTCCGGCTGCGGCAAGACGACGACCTTGCGCATGATCAACCGGCTGGTCGCACCGACCTCGGGCAAGGTATTCATCGGTGGGCGGGACACCAGCGCCGCGGATCCGGTGGAATTGCGCCGCACGATCGGCTATGTGATCCAGCAGATCGGGCTTTTTCCCAACATGACGGTGGCCGAGAACATCGGCGTCGTGCCGCACCTGCTCAATTGGGACCGCGCCCGGATGCGGCGTCGCGCCGAGGAGCTCTTGGCGATGCTGGCGCTGGACCCCGCCGAATTCCTCGATCGATACCCGAACGAGCTCTCGGGCGGCCAGGCGCAGCGGGTCGGCGTCGCGCGCGCTCTCGCCGCCGATCCGCCGGTGTTGTTGATGGACGAGCCGTTCGGCGCGGTCGACCCGGTCAATCGCGAAGTCATCCAGGACGAGTTCCTGCGCATGCAGAAATCGCTGCGCAAGACGGTGCTGTTCGTCAGCCACGATATCGACGAGGCGGTAAAGATGGCCGACCGCATTGCGATCTTTCGCGCCGGCCGGCTGGAGCAGTACGCCGCGCCCGACGAACTGCTCGGCCGGCCCGCCAACGACTTCGTCGCCGGCTTTGTCGGCAGCGATCGGACCTTGAAGCGCCTGCGACGGATCATGGTCAGCGAAGTGATGAGCGCCGCTGGCTCCGCGCCGGAAACGCCGACGGTCAGTCCGAACGACGACTTGCGTCGCGTGGCAACACTCTTTCTCGAGCGCGGCGTCGACGTCCTGCGCTGCGTCGACGCCGACGGACGCCCCGTCGGCGTAGTCACGCGCGACGCGGTCGCCTCACGCCTTGCTACACCGGCCGACGGCCAGGCCGGCGGAGCACTCCGGCGATGACCACCGCTACCCGCAGCTGGCAAACGAGACAACACTCGATGCTGCCGTACGCGGTGCTGGCCGGCATCGCGCTGGCGATCGTCTGGGTGCTGGTGGCGAGCGGCCTGTGGACCGACATCCTCAGATATCGCAAGGACGTCATCTACCTGACCAAGCAGCACCTGGTGCTGGTCGCGGTATCCGGAATCGCGGCGATCGTCACCGGCGTCGGCCTCGGCATCTGGCTTTCCCGTCCGGCGATGGCGCGGTATGCGGAAGCGACGATCCAGGCGGTCAACATGGCGACCTCGATCCCGACCTTGGGCAAGCTCGCGCTGATGATGACCCTGCTCGGCATCGGGCCGCTGCCGGCTATCGTCGGCCTGTGGATTGCCACGCTGCTGCCGATCGTGCGCAACACCTATGCGGGACTGCGCGCGGTGCCAGGACACCTGGTCGACGCCGCACAAGGCATGGGCATGAGTCCGCGTGCGATCCTGCGCCGGGTCGAGCTGCCGAACGCGCTTTTCGTGATCTTCGCCGGCATACGCACGGCGATGGCGGTCAACGTGGGCACCGCGCCGATCGCTTTCCTGATCGGCGGCGGTGGCTTGGGCGAACTGATCTTCACCGGCATCGACCTGCAGGAGTACGGGATGATGCTGGCCGGCGCCATCCCGACCGCGCTGCTCGCGGTAGCCGTGGATTTCCTGTTCGGGCAGGCGCAGTATTGGCTGGTACCGCGCGGCGTCAATCCGTTGCGGAATTCTTGAGGCAAATCTAGGAGGGGCTTGATGAACAAGGCGATAGGCATTTTTTGCGGCGGGGTTCTGGCGGCAGCACTCAGCCTGGCCGCGGCGGCGCAGACGATCGTGGTCGGCGGCAAGGCGTTTACCGAGCAGCAGATCATGACGGCGATGACGGTGGAGTTGCTGAAGGCCAAGGGCTTCAGCCCGAAACGCGAGGCCGGCATGGGCAGCGCGGCGGTCCGTTCGGCACTGGAAAACGGCCAGGTCGACGTTTACTGGGAATACACCGGCACCGGTCTGGGAGTGTTCAACAAGATCACCGACAAGTTCTCATCGGCCGAAGAGGCGTACAAGCGCATCAAGGAAGTGGATGGCGCCAAGGGCATCGTCTGGCTCAACATGTCGCCGGTGAACAATACCTACGCGTTCGCGATGAACCGTGATCAGGCGCAGAAGCTCAACATCGCGACGATGAGCGACCTCGCCAAGGCGGTCAAGGGCGGCGCCAAGCTGACGTTCGCGTCGAACGCCGAGTTCTACGCGCGGCCCGACGGGCTGCCGGGATGGCAGACCGCGTACGGCTTCGAGTTCGATCGCGACAACATCAAGCGCATGGACACCGGCCTCGTCTATTCGGCGCTGAAGGACCGTCAGGTCGATACCGGCGTGGTGTTCGCGACCGACGGTCGTATCCCCGCGTTCAACTTCGTCGTGCTGAAGGACGACAAGCATTACGCGCCGCCGTACAACCTGACGCCGGTCGTGCGCAAGGAAATTCTCGACAAGTACCCGAAGATCGCCGAGCCGCTGAATGCGCTCGCCGCCAAGCTTAACGACGAGACGATGGCGAAGCTCAACGCCAGCGTCGACGTCGACAAGAAGACGGTCGAGGACGTGGCCGACGGCTTTCTCAAGAGCAACGGTCTGATCTGATGGCGGCGCTCGCCACGCGCCCGGCCCGGCGCGCGGCGCGCATCGTCGGCGCTGCGGCGCTGGCGCGCGAGCTCGATTTCGACGCGCTGCCGGACGACGTCGTCCGGCTGGCGCTGCGCTGTCTCACCGACCTGATCGGTGTGGCCGCCGCCGGCGCGCGCACACCGGCCGCGGCGATCGTCAATGCGTACGCGTCGACCCAGATGTGCGGCCGGGATCGCGAGGCCCGGATGCTGTTCGACGGGCGCCGCGCCAGCATCGCCGGCGCGGCCTTCGCCGGCGCGTCGACGATCGACGCGATCGACGCGCACGACGGCCACGTGTTGACCAAGGGACACGCCGGCGTCGCGCTGCTGCCGGCGCTGCTGGCGTACGTCGATGGCGGCGTCGGCAGGCAGGTCGACGGGCGCGAATTCGTCACCTGCCTGGTGCTGGGCTACGAGCTGGCGACGCGTGCCGGCATCGCGTTGCACGCCACGACGTCCGATTACCATTGCTCCGGTGCCTGGAACGCGCTCGGCTGCGCCGCGCTCGGAGGACGGCTGATGGATTTCGACGAGCGCCGCATGCGCGACGCGCTGGGGATCGCCGAATACCTCGGCCCGCGCGGCCAGATCCTGCGCGTCTGTGCGCAGCCGACGATGCTGAAGGACGGCTCCGGTTGGGGCGCGCATGCCGGCGTGACCGCTGCGTTGCTGACGCGCGAAGGCTTTACCGGTGCGCCGGCTTTGACGGTCGAGCGCGAGGACGCTGCCGAGTTCTGGAGCGATCTCGGCCAGCGCTGGCGAATCCGCGAGCAGTATTTCAAGGCCTATCCCGTCTGTCGCTGGGCGCAGCCGGCGGTCGAAGCGGCACTCTCGCTCAAGCGCGCGCACCGCTTCGATACCGGCGACATTGTCGCGATCGGCATCGAAAGCTTCCGCGAAGCGATCGACCTCGGGTCGCAGTGCCGCATGCCGGAGACGACGGACGAGGCGCAATACAGCCTGCCGTTTCCCGTGGCCGCGGCACTGGTGTTCGGGCGCGTCGGCGCTGCCGAGATCGGCGCAGCGGGTCTCAACGATCCGCGAGTCGCGCGCTTGATCGCGACGTTTTCGCTGCGCGAGGACGGCGAATTTTCGCGCCGCTTTCCGGCGGAGCGCTGGGCGCGGGTGCGCATCGGCTTCGCCGACGGCAGCTCGCTCGTCTCCGAGCCGGGAGAAGCGCGCGGCGGTACCGAGCATCCGCTGTCCGACGCGGAAATCGACGTCAAGTACCGCGAACTGGCCGAGCCGGTGCTCGGTCCACGCCGGAGCGCGCGCATCGCCGCGCTCGCGGGTTCACTGCTGATCGACCAGGCGGCACTGCCGGCGCTGATCGACGAGCTCCTGTCCCCGGTGGACTAAAGTGGTGGTGTCGCCTTCGCCTCAGACGGCGTCGCGTTCGGACGGTGACGGCCTCCGATGTCGCGATGATCGATTACGGAAATTCCAACCAAGGACATTGCAATGTCTCGACTTCCTGACCGCGCGGATTACGTCATCATCGGCGCCGGCATCCACGGCCTGTCGACGTCGATGCATCTCGCGCAAAAGCTCAAGGCGCGCGGCAAGACCATCGGCGCGGGCGGCGTGCGCATCCTCGTGCTCGACAAGACGGGCATCGGCGCCGGCGCCTCGGGTATCGCCTGCGGCGTCGTGCGCAACAACTACTACCAGCCGGCGATGCGTGAATTGATGGCGCATTCGGTCGGAGTATGGGAAAGCGACGCAAAGGCTTACAGCTATCACCCGGTCGGCTACATGCAGATCAGTCCCGAGGTGATGCACGCGCAGGTCGCGACAATCTACGAGCAGCAGAAAGCGATCGGCTATGACTCGACGTTCATCGAAGGCGAAGCCGATTCGCTCCGCTACATGCAAAGTCTGTTTCACGACTGGCAGGCAAAGAACATCACCTCGGTGCTGCACGAAAAGCGCGGCGGCTATGCCAACAACCAGGCCTCGCTCGCCGGCCTCGAGCGCAAGACCCTGGCGCTGGGCGTCGAAATCGTGACCGGCGTCGCGGTGACCGGCTTTCGCAGCGGCGGGACATCTGGCGCGGTCGCAGCGGTCGAAACCGACGGAGGCGCGGTCGCCTGCGACCAGGTCGTCGCCGCCGTCGGCCCTTGGATCAACACGATCTGGAACATGCTCGCCCTGCCGAAGCGAATCGCCGTCAAGGGACGCGACGGAGCGACGCACGACGGGGTGCGCATGTGGCACTACATGGCGCTGCAGGAAGGCACGCTGGGCGTCGATCCGGACTTCCAGAAGACCAACGACGGGGCGATGCCGCCGGTGATACACGTCGACACCGATGCGCCGCTGTACTCGGACCGCGACGGACGGGTGATCACCGATCAACTGTGGGGCCTCTACTACAAGCCAGATTTTCACTTCGGTGGCGTCCAGGGCGGCGCGATGCCTGCCAGTGTCGAGCGCGACGCCGACGACGTGCGCGTCGATCCGTATGGGCCGAAGTCGCCGGAGTTCGTCGTCGACGACAATTTCGCCGACATGTGGACCTCGGCGCTCGCGCATTGCCAGAAGCGCTTCGAAGGCAAGCACGGCGCGTACCGCAACGAGCCGTCGGGGGGAGTCGGCTGCTTCACGCCCGACAGTTTTCCGGTATTCGACCGCTTTCGCGACAACGTCTACGTGATCGCCGATTCCAACCACGGCTACAAGATGATCGGCGTCGGGCAACTGGTCGCCGAGGAGTTGCTGGGCGCCAAGCCGGCCTTGCTCGAGCCGTTCCGGTTTTCTCGCTACGCCGAGGGCAAGCTGCATCCGGTGAGCCGCAGTCCTTTTCCCTGGAGTTGACCGCAGGCGTACCGTCGATCGGCACAGTAACGATGGACAGGATTCTGGATCGCGATCGCCTAGTCGTTCTGGCCGCGCTGGCGGCCGTCGTCGCGCTGGCATGGGCCTATCTCGTCTACGTCGTTCTCGCCCAGCCGGTCATGGACATGGATGCGGTCGCAATGGCCGCGATGCCGCCGCCCGATTGGGACGCCGGCTACTTCGCGGCGACCCTGGCGATGTGGATGGTGATGATGGTCGGCATGATGCTGCCGAGCGCCGCGCCGACGGTGCTGCTGTTCGATGCGTTGCAGCGACAAGGCGGCGCTGCTCGCCGCCGCGATCGCCACGCCACGGCGCTCTTCGCCGCCGGCTACGTCGTCGCCTGGAGCGCGTTCAGTGTTCTCGCAACCACGGCGCAGTGGGGCTTGAGCACGGCGATGCTCTTGTCCGCGATGATGACCAGCAAGAGTCCTGTCTTCGCCGGCGTGCTCCTTGTGGCTGCCGGGGCCTATCAATTCACCCCGTGGAAGACGGCTTGCCTGAGCCAGTGCCGCAGTCCGGCCGAATTCCTGGTCAGGCACCGACGTCCGGGTGCGCTCGGTCCGCTGCTGATCGGTTTGCAGCACGGCGTCCAATGCATCGGCTGCTGCTGGGCACTGATGGCGCTGCTATTCGTGTTCGGCGTCATGAACCTGCTATGGGTGGCCGCGCTGGCCATTTTCGTGTTCCTCGAAAAACTCACGCCGGCAGGTCCGCGGGTCGGGCGTATCGGCGGCATCTTGATGGTCTGCACCGGGTTGGCTTTAATGGCGATCGGCTGATAGCGAAAGGAAGGTCATATGGCGATGATCGAGTGGTTTCTGAAAGGCAGGGAATTCGTCAACTGCAATTGCTCGTACGGGTGCCCCTGCCAGTTCAATGCGCTGCCTACGCATGGCAATTGCATGGCGGCAATCGGCTACCAGATCGACGAGGGCCGCTTCGGGGACGTCAAGCTTGATGGTCTGCGCGCCGCCGCTACGTACAGGTGGCCCGGCGCCGTGCATCAGGGCAATGGAACGATGCAGCTCATCATCGATGAGCGTGCTGACAGCAAACAGCGCGATGCGCTTTTAAGCGTGATGAGCGGCAAGGAAACCAAGGAAATGGCGACCGTATGGTGGGTCTTCTCGGCCATGTGCCCAACCAAGCTCGATCCGCTGTTCAGGCCGATTGAATTCACCGTCGACGTCGACAGGAGGCGTGCACGGCTGGTCATACCGGGTGTTCTCGACGGACTCGGGCGAGCCTATTCGCAACCCCGTCACCGGTGCCGAGCATCGCGCCCGCATCGATCTGCCGAACGGATTCGAATATCGTCTCGGGGAGGTCGGAAGCGGTACGACCAGGGCGACGGCAGGCATCGCACTGGACCTGAAGCAGTCATGGGGCCTGTTCGCCAACATTCACTTGAGTCACGCCGGCGTGGTCGTCTAGCCGGATTCTTGCCGCGATCGCGGCGGCGCATCGAGGCGTCAGGCGAACGCCGCAGCTGCGCGCACCGTGTAGCCATATGGCGCGGCCGCCACGCAGAGCGAATGCCAGATGTCGCGCGCGAAGCTCCTCGCGACCAGCATCGTGCAGGCCGGCGGTTCGGCGTGGCGGTAATACAGCGCGGGAACGCGGCCGTACAGGCTTTGCCGGCATTGCCCTGCGCCGAATGCACGCGGATGGAAGTCGAGCGGACAGCCGGCAGAGAGCACATCGGCCGCCCGGGCGCCGTCGACGACATAGGCGATTCGGCTCGCCGAAACGTCGAATAGCGCGCCGCCGGCGGCGTTTACCGCATCGCGCGCGCCGGCAAAATCGGCAGCAGCGGCAAGCGCCAGCGGCGACCAGCAGCCAGGACGAGGGCCCGAGCCACAGCGCAACCACGCCTTCGCCCTTGCTCGTCGTATTGGCTGCGACCGGCAGGCGACGCCGGCGATGCGCCGCACCACGGCGCTCAATGACGATGATTGCGCATCGCCTTGCACATTCCACGCCGTCGCGATCGTCGCAACGCCGAGGAAAAGCGCCGAGCCCGCGGCGCCGTAGTGCCCCGGCGCGACGGAGCCGATCGTGTCGAGTCGTCGATTCAGACACGCAAGCGCTCGCCGTCCGGATCGATGAAGCACGGCGGCCCGACGCGTACCTTGACCCGCGCATCGGCCAGCGGCGACACCGCCCATAATGTTTCGCCGTGCCGCGCGCGGCCGCGCTCGAGCAGCGCCAGCCCGATCGACGCCTCGAGATTCGGACTCCAGCACCAGGAGCTGACGTGCCCCAGCATCGGCGTCGGCGTCGCCTCTTCGGGGTCGGCCACCAGCTTGCCGCCGCGTGGAATCGTTCCGTCGATCGCGGTCAGGCCGACGAGCTGCCATCGCTCGGGCGCGACCAGCGCAGGCCGCGCGAGCAGTGGCTTGCCGATACACCATTTGCCCGCGTTGACGAGCTTGCCCATGCCGAGGTCGTCGGCGGTCGTGCGGCCATCCGCCTCGGGTCCGACGACCACGTGTCCCTTTTCGATCCTCAGCGTGCTCATCGCCTCGGTGCCGTAAGGCATGATGCCGAACGCTTCGCCTGCCGCCATCACCGCTTCCCACATGGCGCGACCATGCGCAACCGGGACGTGAATCTCGTAGGCGAGCTCGCCCGAGTAGCTCATCCGGAATAGCCGCGCCGGAATGCGCAGCGCGCCGGCAGCAAGTTGGCAATCGCCGACTGCGAGAAACGGGAAGGCCGCGTTGGACACGTCGATCGACACCAGCCGGGCGAGCACCTGGCGCGCCATCGGGCCCGACAACGCCGCGCCGGCCCATTGCTCGGTGACCGAGGTGACGAATACATCGAGCTCCGGCCAGTCGACCTGCAACAGATATTCGAGATGCTGCATGACGTTGACCGCGTTGAGCGTCGTCGTCGTCATCACGTAATGGGTCGTGCCGAAACGCGAAGTCGTGCCGTCGTCGAACACCATGCCGTCGTCGCGCAGCATGACGCCATAGCGGCAGCGCCCGACCGCGAGCGTGTCCCAGCGATTGATGTAGACGCGATTGAGGAATTCGGCGACATCGCGTCCCTGCAGCTCGATCTTGCCCAGGGTCGACACGTCGACCAGCCCGACGCTGGTGCGCACGTTCCTGGCTTCGCGGTTGGCCGCGTCGTCTTCCGACTCGCCGGGGCGCGGATACGAATGCGGCCGCTTCCACAGGCCGGCGTTGAGCATCCGCGCGCCATGCTCGACATGCCAGTCGTGCATCGCCGAGTGGCGGGTCGGCTCGAGGTTCGCGCCGGCTTCGTGCCCGGCCAGAGCGCCGAGGGCGACCGGCGTATACGGTGGACGGAAAGTCGTGGTGCCGACCTGCGGAATGGCGACACCGAGCTCGGCCGCCAGCACCGCAAGGCCGACGATGTTGCTCGTCTTGCCCTGGTCGGTGCCCATGCCCAGGGTCGTATAGCGCTTCAAGTGCTCGATCGAGCGGTAGCCTTCGCGCGCGGCGAGCGCAATGTCGGCGACGGTCACGTCGTTCTGCCAATCGACGAAGCACTTGGCGCCATGGCGCGACGGCACCGACCATAGCGCGTGCAGCGGCCCGGAGTTCGTCGCCGGCGCGGCGGGCGCGGAGTTCGCCGTTCGGGCGGGGAAGCCCGCACGTCCCGCTGCGGCCAAGCCCGCGGCATGTCCATCGATCAGGGTAGAGGCCAGGTCGAGCTTGCCGTTCGCTGCGCCGGCCGCGACGACAGCCTGCGGCGACGCGTCGGGCACGAACGCCGCGAGCGTCTCGTCGTAGCGAAGCTTGCCGCGCGACTGCGAGTAAAGATGCACGGCGGGGTTCCAGCCGCCGGACACGCACACCAGATCGCAATCGATCCGCTGCCGGACGCCATCTGCAACCGTAACCAGATCGACGCCGGCGACCCGCAGCCTGCCATGCGCACGCATGATCGCGCTGCCGGGAAACACCGCCATGCCGGCGGCGAGCGCGCGTTGCGGGTGGTCGCCCGAGAGCGCCGTTCGCGGCCGAGGATCGGCGATGGCCGCGATCGCGACGCCTGCGTCATGCAAGCGGATGGCCGCTTCGTACGCGCTGTCGTTGTTGGCGAAGATCACCGCGCGCGTTCCGGGCTTGACGCCGTAGCGCGTGACATAGGTCTGCGCGGCGCCGGCGAGCATCGTGCCGGGCAGATCGTTGCCGGCATAGGCGATGCCGCGCTCCAGCGCGCCGCTCGCGAGCACCACGATGCCCGCGCGCACGTGCCACAGCCTCTGCCGCGGCGTGAATGGCGGCGGCTCCGGCAGATGATCGGCGACGCGCTCGACCAGGCCGACCAGGTTCTGATCGTAATAGCCGAAGGCGGTCGTGCGCGGCAGCAGCGTCACCTCGCCATTTGCCGCGAGCTCGCCGATGCGCGCGGCGAGCCAGGTTGCGGCCGGCGCGCCGTCTATCGTGGCCGAGGCACCGCGCAGGCTGCCGCCTAACGATGCGTTCTCGTCGCAAAGCATGACCCGCGCGCCGCAGCTCGCGGCAGCGCGCGCAGCGGCGAGGCCGGCCGGTCCGCCGCCGATCACTAAGACGTCGCAGTGTGCGTACCGATGCTCGTAGTGATCGGGATCGGGTTCGCGCGGCGCGCGCCCGAGCCCCGCGGCGCGGCGGATCGCATGCTCGTACTTGAGCCACCACCTTGGGCCCGGCGGCCACATGAACGTCTTGTAGTAGAAGCCGGCCGGGAACAGCGGCGAAAAGACATCGTTCAGCGCGCCGATGTCGAAGGAAAGCGACGGCCAGCGGTTCTGGCTGTCGGCGACGAGGCCGTCGTAGAGCTCCTGCTGCGTGGCGCGCGTATTGGGCTCGGTGCGGGCACCGCGCGCAAGCTGGACCAGCGCATTCGGCTCGTCGGCGCCGGCGGTGACGATGCCGCGCGGCCGGTGATACTTGAAGCTGCGGCCGACCAGATGCACGCCGTTGGCGAGCAGGGCGGAAGCCAGCGTGTCGCCCGGATGGCCCTCGTAAGCGATTGCCGTCGAACGAAAAGTCGAGCGTGCGCGAGCGATCGACGATGCCGCCGGCCGCCAGACGATGCGACTGCGTCACGGCTCGCCCCCGGGCAACGCCTGATCGGGGCGGGCGCTCGCAAGGATGTCGTGCGTGCGCGTGTCGCGGCGGACCTTGAACCAGCGCCGGCAGCCAGCGCTGTGCAGCCACAGCTCGTCGTGCGGGCCGCAGGGGTTGTCGCGCAGATAGACGAATTCGAACCACGCCTGCATGCGGCGCATCCGCGGGCGGACGCTTGAGCGTCGCGTCACCGCCGTAGGTGAATTCGACCTGATTGCGCGGGCCGCACCAGGGACAAGGGATCAGCAGCATGACGAGCTCAATGCGCCCCCGGCCGCGGCCCGGCGCCCTTTTCGTCGATCATCCGGCCTTCGGCGAAACGCTCCAGCGTGAACGCCGCGTTCAACGGATGCGGCTCGCCGCGCGCCATCGTGTACGCGTGCAGCCAGCCCGACGCGGGTGTGGCCTTGAAGCCACCGTAGCACCATCCGCCGGTCATTGTCAGGCCATCGACCGGAAGCTTGGCGATGATCGGGCTGCCGTCCATCGTCATATCCATGATGCCGCCCCAGCTGCGCAATTGGCGCAGCCGCCCGAAGCTCGGAAACAACGCCAGGCACGCGGTGACGACGTGCTCGAGCGCGGCAGGTTGCCGCGCTGAGCATACGAATTGTAGAAATCGAGATCGCCGCCCATCACCAGCTCGCCCTTGTCCGACTGGCTGATGTAGAAGTGCACGGCGCCCGAGCGTGACGACGGTGTCGAGCACCGGCTTGACCGGCTCGGACACCATCGCCTGCAGCACGTGCGATTCGATCGGCAGTCGGATGCCCGCCATCGCCGCCAGCCGGCTCGAGTTTCCGGCGACCGCAATGCCGAGTTTGCGCGTGGCGATGAAGCCGCGCGTCGTATCGACGCCGGCGACCGCGCCGCGCTCGACGCGGATGCCGGTGACCTCGCAGTTCTGGATGATGTCGACGCCGCGCGCGTCGGCGGCTCGCGCATATCCCCACGCGACCGCGTCGTGGCGCACCGTGCCGCCGCGCGGTTGCAGCAGCCCGCCGACGATCGGGAAAGCGCGCCGAGGGCGAGGTGTCGAGCTCGGGAATCCACGCCGCGATTTCGTCGCGGCTCAAGAACTTCGCATCGATGCCGTTCAGGCGCATCGCGTTGCCGCGCCGGATCGCGGCGTCCATGTCGGCGGGCGAGTGGACGAGGTTCAGCACGCCGCGCGCGCTGTACATGACGTTGAAGTTGAGCTCCTGCGACAGGCTCTCCCACAGCTTCAGCGAGAATTCGTAGAAATGCGCGTTGGGATCGAGGTGGTAGTTCGAGCGCACGATCGTCGTGTTGCGCCCGGTATTGCCGCCGCCGAGCCAGCCCTTTTCCAGCACCGCCACGTTGCTGATGCCGTGCTCTTTGGCGAGGTAGTAGGCGGTGGCCAGGCCGTGGCCGCCGCCGCCGACCACGATCGCGTCGTAAGCGCGTTTCGGCTCCGGGCTGCGCCAGGCCAGCGGCCAATGCTCGTGGCGGCTCAGCGCATTGCGGGCGAGCGAAAAAATCGAATAGCGCATCGTGGACTACTTCGCGTGGCCCCGGTTCGTGGCGATGCGGGACGCTGTCATCGGGATGCGCACGGTACGCGCGCGCTCACCACCGGAACCATCCACACCGCGTAGCGGTGCGGATCGCGGATATCGGCGATCATCTGCTCGAAATAGGCGAGCGCCTGGTCGCGCGCGATCGGCGTCAGCTCGCCGATCGGCTCGGCATAGCCGTCGCGCCAGGCTTCGAGGATGGACGCGAACGTTTCCCGCGGCACGCGTACGGTGTCGACGACCACGTAGTCGACGGTGATTGCCTCGAGGTTCATTGCGGCGAGAATGCCGAAGATGTTGCGCCCGATGAAAAGGTCGGTTCCGGTCGCCGCGCCAAAACGCGCTGGAACGACGTGCCAGAAGTCCTGCGGATCGAGCGCGCCGCGCTGGAAATGCAGCATCCCGTAGTCCTCGGGAATCAGGTGCAGGGTGCCGCCGGGGCGGGTGACGCGAACCAGCTCGGCCAGTACGCGCTCGGGATACGGAATCGAATGAATGACATGGCGGCAAACGGTCAAATCGAAACTCCGGTCCGCCGCCGCGAGCTCGTAAATGCTCTGATGCTCGAACGAGAGCCGGGACGCAAGGCTGCGGTATTGCGACCGGGCGAGCTCCAGGTGCGCGTCGATGATGTCGACGCCGAGGACGCTGGCGCGAGGGAAAAGCTCGGCCAGCCTCGAGGAGGCCTCGCCGGTGCCGCAGCCGGCATCGAGAATGCGGGCCTCAGCAGGAAGCGCATAGCGGCCGAAAAGCGGCGCCTCCTGCGGCCAGATCGCTTGCGCCTGCGCGGCCAGGTTGCGCACCATCGACTCGTCGGCCATCTGCTTGGCCTGCGGGTTGAGATCCGTCACATGCTCCTCCTGAATGACCGCGGCAGCGCCAACGCGAGCGCACAATCGCGCCGTACAGCGACCGTTTTTATACCACAATGCCACGCCGCCGCCGCTATCACGTCTACGTCGTCGAGTTGTCGAAAGACGTCTTGTACGAACCCCGCTTTCGCAAAGCCAATCCCGACTACGTCACCGGCAAGCCCTGCGTGTACGTCGGCATGACAGGCCTGGATCCTGACCTTCGCTTCGACAAGCACAAGGCCGGTATCCAGTCCAATCGATTCGTGCAAAAATTCGGGCTGCGCCTGCTGCCGGAGCTCTACGAGGTCTACAACCCGATGCCCTACGACGGCGCACGCGACATGGAGGTCGAGCTGGCGATCGGCCTTCGTGAGGAAGGCTACGGCGTATGGCAGGCCTGAATTTGCGCCGAACTCCTCCATCGATCGTTCCTTCCATGCAATCCATCATCTCGGTAACCAATCTCTCCAAGACCTACGCGTCCGGCTTCCGGGCGCTGAAAAACGTCAACCTGGAGATTCGCCGCGGCGAGATCTTTGCGCTGCTCGGTCCCAATGGCGCAGGCAAGACGACGCTGATCGGCACGATTTGCGGCCTCGTCAATCCGACCGAGGGGAAGATCCTGGTCGACGGGCACGACATCGTCACCGCTTACCGCGCCGCCCGCTCGATGATCGGGCTGGTGCCGCAGGAGCTCACCACCGACGCGTTCGAGTCCGTATGGGGAACCGTGTCGTTCAGCCGCGGACTCTTCGGCAAGAGGTCGAATGCCCGCCACCTCGAAAAGGTGCTCAAGGACCTGTCGCTGTGGAACAGGAGGGACAGCAAGATCATCACCCTCTCGGGCGGCATGAAGCGCCGCCTGTTGATCGCCAAGGCGCTGTCGCACGAGCCGCAGATCCTGTTTCTCGACGAGCCGACGGCCGGCGTCGACGTCGAGCTCAGGCGCGACATGTGGCAGCTGGTGCGCTCGCTCAGGGAGCGCGGGGTGACCATCATCCTGACCACGCACTACATCGACGAGGCCGAAGAGATGGCCGACCGGGTCGGCGTCATCAACAAGGGCGAGATCATTCTGGTCGAGAACAAGGCCGAGCTGATGCGCAAGCTCGGCCGCAAGCAGTTGACGCTGCAGCTGCACGACCCGCTGCAGGCGATCCCTGCCGGGCTTGCCGGCCATCATCTGGAGCTGGCGAGCGACGGCGCCGAGTTGATCTACACCTACGACACGCAGGGCGAGCGCGCCGGGCATCGCCGCGCTGCTCGACGATCTCGACAGGGCGGGAATCCGGTTCAAGGACCTGCAGACGACGCAGAGCTCGCTGGAGGACATCTTCGTCAACCTGGTGCGGGAGGAAAAGTGAACGTTCACGCGATCCGCGCGATCTACAAGTTCGAGATGGCGCGCACGCGGCGCACCCTGATGCAAAGCATCATCTCCCCGGTGATATCCACCTCGCTGTATTTCGTCGTCTTCGGCGCCGCGATCGGTTCCCGTATCCAGCACGTCGAGGGCATCAGCTACGGCGCGTTCATCGTGCCCGGGCTGATCATGCTGTCGCTGCTGACACAGAGCATTTCCAATGCATCGTTCGGCATCTACTTTCCCAAGTTCACCGGTACGATCTACGAGCTCCTTTCGGCACCGGTTTCCTATCTCGAAATCGTGATGAGCTACGTCGGCGCGGCCGCGACCAAGTCGATCATTCTCGGCCTGATCATCCTGGCGACCGCGGCGCTGTTCGTGCCTCTGCAGATCGCGCACCCGCTGTGGATGCTGCTTTTCCTGCTGCTCACCGCGGTGACGTTCAGTCTTGTGGGATTCATCATCGGCATCTGGGCCGACGGCTTCGAGAAGCTGCAACTCGTGCCGCTCCTGATCGTCACGCCGCTGACCTTTCTCGGCGGCAGCTTCTATTCGATCCACATGCTGCCGCCGTTCTGGCAGAAGGTCACGCTGTTCAACCCCGTCGTCTACCTGATCAGCGGCTTCCGCTGGAGCTTCTACGACATCGCCGATGTCAGTGTCGGCGTGAGCCTCGCGATGACGATCGTATTCATGGCGGTGTCGCTGGCGATCGTCGCCTGGATCTTCAAGACCGGATACCGGCTGAAGACCTGAGTCGGCGGCTGCGGCGCTTCGCAGCTCTTCGACCGCGGCCGGCGGCGATTAGGGTTCCGCCAGTGCGATCTCGACGCGGCGGTTTCGCTTGCCTTCGCTGCGAATCCTGAGTACGCGTATGGCGCCGATCTCGGCAATATTGCGCACATGCGTGCCGCCGCAAGGCTGCAGATCGATGCCGGGAATTTTGAGCAACCGGACGCGCCCTGCCCCGCGCGGCGGCTGCACGCTCATCGTCTTGACCAGCTCGGGACGCGCGTCGAGTTCCTCGTCGGTGATCCAGACCGTTTCGGTGTCGACGCCGCGGGCGATCAGCGCGTTGGTCTCCTGCTCGATGCGCGCGGCGTCGAGCAGGCTCATGTCGATGTCGAAGTCGAGCCGAGCCTTTTCCGGTGCGATGTTGCCGCCGGTGACCGGCGCCACGACCACGCAGGACATGACATGAAGCGCCGTGTGCAGGCGCATCAGCGCATAGCGGCGCGGCCAGTCGATTTCGAGGTTCAGCGTTTCGCCAGGTGCCGGCTGCGGCATCCCTGGCGCGGGGACGTGCAGCACGCTTCCCGCCGCGTCTCCCTTGCGCGTGTCGGCGATGGCGATGCGCTCACCACCGTCGCGGATCAGCACGCCGGTGTCGCCCATCTGGCCGCCACCCAGCGGGTAGAAGATCGTCCGGTCGAGCTCGATGCCGCGCTCATCGACGGCGAGGACCCGCGCCTCTGCGTTCTTGAGGTAGGCGTCGTCGCGGAAAAGGAGCTCGGTGCTCATCTCTGAAACACGGAAAATGCGAGTCGATGCGCGAGCGAAGCAGGCACGCTAGAGTATCTGCGACAGGAAAGCGCGGGTCCGGTCGACTCTCGGTTGATCGAACAGAACCGCCGGCGGACCCGATTCGACGATGACGCCGCCGTCGGTGAAGTACACGGTGTCCGCGAGCTCGCGCGCGAAGCGCATTTCGTGCGTCACCAGCATGCAGGTCATGCCTTCGGTGGCGAGCTCCCGTATCGTGTTGAGCACTTCCTTGACCGTTTCCGGATCGAGTGCCGCGGTGACCTCGTCGAACAGCATCACCTCCGGCCGCATCGCCAGCGAGCGCGCGATCGCCACCCGCTGCTGCTGGCCACCGGACAGCTCGCCCGGATAAACGTCCTGCTTGGCGGCGAGGCCGACCTTCTTCAGCAGGGCGATCGCACGCGCTCGCACCTCGTCACGCGGCTCCCTCAGCACGTACACCGGCGCCATCATCACGTTTTCCAGCGCAGTCTTGTGCGGAAACAGATTGTATTGCTGGAACACGATCGACACTTCCCGGCGAAGCGCAAGCCGCTCCTCGTCGGTGGTGAGCAGGTGCACGTCGAAATCGGCCACGCGGATGCTGCCGCTGTCGATCGGCACGAGCGCGTTGATGCAGCGAAGCAGCGTCGACTTGCCCGACCCCGAGGGTCCGATGATGCAGACGACGCCGCCTTTCGGCACGTCCATCGAGATGCCCTTGAGCACCTCGACCTGGCCGAACGACTTGTGCACGTCGCGGATGGAGACGATCGGGCGGGAGTCGGCTTCGGGCATGGCGGCGCTTCAGACGTTGACGGCGTATCGGGCTTCGAGGCGCACGGTCCAGCGCGCAATCGGGTAGCAGTAGACGAAAAACCAGAGCAGCACGTAGCTGTAGAACGACAGCAGCAGCCCCGGACGGTTTTCGGCGGAGAGCGCCTGGCGGGTCAGGGTCATCATCTCGTTGACGCCGACGATCGACGCGAGCACCGTCGCCATCGTCAGGATCGCGTACAGGTTCATCCACGGCGGCAGCATGCGCTTCACGCACTGCGGCAGGATGATCATCCACATCGTCTGACGGCGGCTGAAGGCGAGCGAGGCGGCCGATTCCCATTGGGTGGTCGGGATCGACTGCATCGCGCCGCGCAGGATCTCCGAGACGTTGGCCATCACCGGCAGCGCAAGGCCGAGCGTCGCCTTGACCCAGTCGGGCAGGGGAATCGTGACACCAAAAACTGTGAACTGGAACGGCAGCAGGAACATGCAGTAGAACAGCAGCACCAGCCACGGCGCGTTGCGGAAGAAGTGCGTGACAAGCCAGGCGCCGCGCTTCACCGGGCGCCGCAGCGAGAGTTGCGCGAAGCCGAGCAGGACCCCGAATGCGGTGCCGACCGCCATCGCGACGAAGCTGATCGCGAGGTTGAATACGAAGCCCGCGGAGCAGGAGCGGCGTCCACTTCCATAGCGTGGACAGGATCGACGGATTATCGGCGCCGGCCTGCGCCTGGGCGATGCCGCAGCCGAGCACGAACACGACGAGCAGAGCGCCGCCGTGCTCGGCGCGAAGCGACAGCCGCGGCGACCCGGCACTGCGCTCGGCGGCAGCGCGGCGGGCCAGACGCGCCGCCGCCGGCAGCAGCACCGGCAGGTCGCTCATGCGCCGAACCCCGGCACCTTGATCGCGCGCTCCCAGCGATGCATCAGGTAGACGAGCACTCCGACCAGCCCGAAGTAGCAGATCAGGAGCACGTTCATCATCACCGGCACGTTGAGCTCATCCGACCAGATCTGGCTCGATACATAGAGCATCTCGGGCACCGCGATCGCGTAGGCCAGAGTCGTCGTCTTGACCAGGTTGACCAGGTTGTTGTTGAGCGCAGGCAGGCTGATGCGAAACGCCAGCGGCAGCACGATCAGCGCGTACGCGCGGAGGCGGCTGAAGCCCAGCGATTCGGCCGCCTCCAGCGTCGTCTTCGGCACCGCCTCGACGCCGGAGCGGAAGATCTCGACGTTGAACGCACCGGCGAAGAAAGACAGCGACACGATCGCCCAGGTCACGTTGCTGACCAGCGGGTGCGCTCCCGACCCGACCGAGCTCCGCAGCAGGCTGCCGACACCGAAATAGAAGAAATACAGCTGGACCAGCGGCGGCGTATTGCGGAAGAACTGGATGTACCAGTAGACGACGCGGCGCGTGAGGCGAAGCCGCGAGCCTTGAAGCCAGGCACCGACGACGCCGATCAGCACGCTCAGCACGATGCAGATCAGCGACAGCTTGACCGTGGTCAGGAAACCGTCGGCGAAGCGGTGACGGTCGAATGAGTCGTAGAAAATCGTGAGATTGATGCCGGTCGTCTGGTACAACCAGCGAAACCAGTCCCAGATGAACTGCATCGGCCGTCCCCATCGGCACGCGGCGGCCGGCGCCGGACGCGGCGGCTACGCCCGCGTCCGGAAGGCCGCCGCCGCGCCGGCCGTTATTTGTATTTGTCGTGCATTTCCTGCGCGAACTTCGTCGGCTTGATGCCCCACTTCTTCTCGAGTTGCTCGATCATGCCCGTCTTGTGCCAGTCGGTGATCGTCTTCGACATGAAGTCGGCGAACGCCTTTTCGCCCTGGTTGACCGCCAGCCCCCAAGGCACGACGAGGATGGAATCGAGCGGCATCTCGTAGGCGCTCCAATCCGGCAGCTGCGTCTGGCCGATGATCGCGGTGTCGTCGTAGGCGAATCCCACGCAGTTGCCGTTCTTCAGCGCCGCATAGGCTTCCGCAGTGCCGGGGAACGCTACGCCTTCGATGCCGTACTTTTCCTGCAGCTCCTTGTTGTAGAACGAGCCCTGGATCAGGCAGACCTTCTTGCCGCGAAGCGCTTCCCAGCTCGTCAGATGCGCCGACTTCGGCGCCATGACGTTGGTACCCGACGCATAGTAATCGGGGTCGACGATGTCGACGATCTTGCGCCGCTCGGGCGTGTCGCTCATCGTCGCGATCATCATGTCGATCTTGCCCTGCTGCAGGAACTGGATGCGATTGGACGCGACGACCGGCACGAGCTCGAGCTTGACGCCCAGGCGCTTGGCGACGTCGGCGGCAAGATCCGCCTCGAAGCCGACGATCTTGCCGGCCGGGTCGAGAAAGCCGAACGGCCGGTAGTCCGCCTTGGTGCCGACGGTCAGCACGCCCTTCTGTTTGACGGTCTGCAGGACGTCCGCGCGCGCGGCCGGGGTGAGCACCGCAGCCAACAACAGACTGGAAGCCAGCAACGACAGTAGTTTCTTCAGCATTTTGAGCCCTCTTCTAAATGATGCATCAATCTTCAGGAAGTCGCTGTGCGCTTCCACTCCCCTACGCAATCGCCCAGCGCCTGATCGATTATCGCCAGCGCCCGATCGATCTCGTCGGGCTTTACCGTCAGCGGCGGAGCGATCCGCCATACCGCTCCGCGCGTGGGCACCTGTCGGATGTTCATCGACAAGCCGAGCTCCATGCAGCGCCGCGTCACCTGCAAACCCAGCTGGTGCGCGGGCTCGCGCGTCTCGCGATCCGTCACCAGCTCGACGCCGAGCAGCAGTCCCTGGCCTCGAACGTCGCCGATCACCTCGTAGCGCGTCTTGAGCTCGATGAGGCCGTTCTTCAGCCGCTCGCCCATCGTGCGGGCGTTGGCGGCGAGGTGCTCGCGCTCGAGCACGTCCAGCACCGCGAGGCCCACGGTGGCGGGCAGCGGATCGGAAACATGCGAAGTGTAATTGGCGAAGCCCTTGCTGTAGCAGTCCTCTTCGATGTCGGCGCTGGTCGCGGTGGCGGCCAGCGGCAGCCCGCCGCCCAGCGTCTTGGACATCGTCAGGATGTCCGGCGTCACACCCAGGCCCTCGAAGGCGAAATTGCGGCCGGTACGCCCGAACGCCGTCTGCGCCTCGTCGAAGATCAGCAGCATGCCGCGCGCGTCGCAGTGCTTGCGCAGGCGAACGAAATAGCCGTCCGGCGGAACGATGATGCCGCCGGCGCTCAGGATGGGCTCGACGATGGTCGCGGCCGGCGCGCCGACCGACTGTGCGTCGAACAGGTTGAAGCCCACGTCGAGGCAGCTCATGTCGCAGCGGTCGCGGCAATGCCGGATCGGACAGCGATAGCTGTTCGGCTCGGGGATCGCGAATGTGCCTGGAATCGTCGGCCCGTAGCCGCGCCGACCGCTGGCATAGGTGGTCGAGCTCGCGCCGGCGGTGGTGCCGTGCCACGAGCCCTCGAGGCCGACGACCTCGAAGCCGCCGGTGAATTTCTTGGCCAGCCGCAGCGCCGTCTCGTTGCTCTCGCCGCCGGTGTTGAGGAAGATCAGCTTGGAAAGGCTCTTCGGGAGCATGGCCGCCATGCGCTTCGCCAGCGCGGCGACCGAAGGGGAGAGCATGCCGCTGAAAAGATGCAGCACCTCGCGGCAGCTCTTTTCGATCGCGGCGACGATCGCCGGGTGATTGTGGCCGAGCGTGGCGCACATCTGGCCCGAGGTAAAATCGAGGATTGCCCGCCCGTTCTCGTCGTAAAGGTACGACCCTCGGGCGCGGACGATGAACTCGGGATGAAATTCGGCGCCGTAACGGATCAGGTTCTCGCGCACCGCCCGGTGCAGCGCAGCAGGCGTTTCGGCGTCGGCCTGCGGAGCCGAAACCGGATCCGGGAGCGGCTTGCTCAAGCTGTCCACAATGCGCCTTCCATGCAGGTGCCACGGTGCTTTGTCAAGGTCGGACAGTTTAGCACCGGGCGCGCTTCGGGCAAGCCGGCCCGCCCCTCGGTGAAACATCTGAAACATCTTTCTGCCGCGGGCATTGCGGCCTGCCGCGCCGGACCCATCAGGCCGGACCGCGAGCCGGCGTGTGCTGCACAATGGCAGGTGGCCGATCCCGCTTTTGCCCCGCCGATGAACATCGATGCCTTTCTGCGCCAGCACGGCATCAGTGCCGTGCGCCACGAGCACGCGGCCGTGATGACCGTCGAGGAATCGGAGCGCCTGGTGCCTGAGCTGCCCGGCGCCAAGACCAAGAACCTGTTCCTGCGCGACAAGAAGGGGGCGCGGCATTTTCTGGTGACCGTGCCTGCCTCGCGGGCCGTCGACCTGAATGCGCTGGGCGCGGCCTTGGGCGCCGGTCGGCTGGGATTCGCTTCGCCGGAACGCCTGCACAAGCACCTTGCGATCACACCGGGATCGGTCAGCCTCCTCGCCCTGATCAACGACGCCGCCGGCGCGGTCGAATTCGTGATCGACCGCTCGCTCTGGGACGCCGAAGCCGTGCACGCCCACCCGCTGACCAATACCGCGACGATGATACTCGCGCATCGCGACCTCGAGCAGTTCTTGCGTGCGACTGGGCATGTGCCGCGCGTGATCGACGTGCCTGCCGCCGCATAAGGCCGCCTTGCCATCGGTCAACGCCATGCCGCCGGTCTCGCCGCATCCGCAACATATCCTGACCCTGTCCTGCGGCGACCGGCCGGGCATCGTCGGCGCGGTCGGCAGCTTTCTTGCCGACAACGGCTGCAACATCATCGACAGCGCGCAGTTCGGCGACGTGGACACCGGCCGATTCATGATGCGGGTGCTGTTCGAACGTCTCGACGCAGCGCCGGAGGGCCCGGTGCTGGCGGCGTCCTTCGCGGCCATCGGTGAACGCTTCGCGATGCGCTGGGCGCTGCACGATGCCGGAGCGCGGCCGCGCGTGCTGATCATGGTGTCGAGGCTTGATCATTGCCTGAACGATCTGTTGTACCGCTACCGCGTCGGCGCGTTGCCGATGGATCCGGTGGCGATCGTGTCCAACCATCGCGACACTTATCAGCTCGCCGCCTCGTACAACATTCCGTTTTTCCATCTTCCGGTGACGCGCGAGACGAAGGCCCAGCAGGAGGCGAAGCTCTGGGCGATCATCGAGGAGGAACACGCCGAGCTGGTCGTGCTCGCGCGCTACATGCAGGTGCTGTCGAACGAGCTCTGCCGCAAGCTCGAAGGCCGCGCGATCAACATCCACCACTCGTTCCTGCCCAGCTTCAAGGGCGCCAAGCCGTATCACCAGGCCTATGCGCGAGGCGTCAAGCTGATCGGGGCTACCGCGCACTATGTGACGCCGGATCTCGACGAGGGACCGATCATCGAGCAGGAAGTCGCCCGCGTCGACTACAAGATGGGCGCCGACGACCTGGTCGCGCTGGGACGCGATGTGGAATGCCTCGCGCTGGCGCGCGCGGTCAAGTATCACCTCGAGCACCGCGTATTCCTGAACGGGCAGAAGACGATCGTCTTCCGCTAAAGCCGCCTAGCGCCGTCGCGCCATCCGGCTCCGCAATTCGGCGCCGAAGATATTTTCGGCGAGCCCGGCGAAGACCAGCAGCGCACCGAGCGCCTGCAGCGGCGCCAGCGATTCGCCGAGAAAAATCGCGCCGCTGGCCAGTCCCGAGACGGGGATCAGCAGCGCGAATGGCGCGATCAGTCCCGTCGGGTAGCGATGCAGAAGGGCCGCCCACGAGGCAAAGCCGAACAAGGTCGCGCCCCAGGCGAGAACGAAAACGCATCCCCAGGTCAGCGCGCCCGCAGACGCAATCGCGTGCCAAACGCCCGGGCCGCCTTCGAACGCGTACGAGAGCAGCGCGAGCGGCAGCGGCGGTATCAGGCTCGACCAGACGATCAGCGCGAACATGTCCGGCTCGTGCGCTCCTGCGGCGCGCTTGGCGATGACGTTGCCCGCCGCCCACGCGAAGGCCGACACGATCACCAGCACGAAGCCGATGAAGGTCGAGCCCATGCCGCTCGCCAGCTTGAACGCCGCGAGCAGGACGATGCCGGATGCGGCGATGGCCGCACCGATCAGGTTATGCCGCTGCAACCTGTCGCCGAGGAACGCGATCGCGAGGCCGATGGTGAAAAACACCTGCAGCTGGATGACCAGCGACGACAATCCTGCCGGCATGCCGAGCTTGATGGCGAGAAAAAGCAGTCCGAACTGAACGACGCCGATCGCCACGCCATAGCCGGCAATGTCGCGCCAGGGCATCCGCGGCCGCCGGATGAAGAACACCAGCGGCACCGCGGCGAAGAAAAAACGCAATGCCGCCAGCGCGAATGGCGGGACCTCACGCAGACCGACCTTGATCGGCACGAACGAGAATCCCCACAGGGTCACGACCGCGAGCGTCAGCAGCAGGTCGCGTGGGGCCAGGCGATTCTTCAGGGGAGATTCCGCGCGCGAAAAGGCGAGACTAATCACCCCAATTCTATCACGCGCCTCTTCTGCAGCGACTCACGGAGCGCGAGCGCGATGCGAGTCGCCTCGGTCGCATCGTGCAGCGTCAGCGCCGGCGGACGATCGTCGAGCACCGCGTCGACAAAATGCGCGATTTCGTGCAGGAACGCCGCTTCGAAGCGCTCGTAGAACGTCGGCGTGCATTCGTTGCGCACGCCATGCGCGTCGGAAATCTCGACGCGGTCGAGCCGTGGGTTCGCGCCGACTGACAGCCGGCCGGCGGTGCCGAAGATCTCGGTGGCGGTTTCGTGGCCGTGCGCCATCGTCCGGGATGCATAGAAGCAGGCGAGCTTGCCGCCTTCGAACTCGCAGGTCGCCACGCCGTTGTCGACGTCGCCGAATTCGCGCAGTCCCTCGTGGATCGCGACGGTGCCCGCCGCGAACACGCGCAGCGGGCCGCGGATTGCCGAGGAACCAGCGCGCGAGGTCGATGTCGTGCACCGTGCAGTCGAGGAAAATGCCGCCGCTGGTCGGCGCGAAGCGGACGAAGAATCCCGACGGATCGTTCATGTCGAGGTTCTGCGAGCGCACCAGAAACGGGGCACCGATCATGCCTGCCTGGATCTTGTCGTAGGCGTCGCGATAGCTCGGGTCGAAGCGGCGCCCGTAGCCGATCATCACCTTGAGCCCCGGTCGCTTCAAAGCCTCCCGCTGCACGCGCTCGCAGTCGGCGATCTCCAGCGACAGCGGCTTTTCGCAGAACACGTGCTTGCCGGCTTCGAGTCCCTGGATGATCTGCGCGGCGTGCAGCGTGGTCGGCGTCACCAGGAACACCGCGTCGACGTCCGGGTCGGCCAGCATCGCCGCGTAGTCGCGGTAGCCGCGCGCGATGCCGAGCTGCTGCTCGGCCCAGGCGAGCTCTTCCGCGACCGGGCTGCAGGCGGCGACGAGTTCCGCGCGCGGGCATGCGTTGCGCGAGATTCTCGGCGTGGCGGCGGCCCAGGCGGCCGAGGCCCGCGATGCCGACGCGCAATCGACGCTTGGTGTCCACGGGTCGGATCATGCTAGAGCTCGACGACGCGTCGTTCGCGCCACGACCGCGTCGCCGCGTCGGCCAGCTCCAGCGCCTTGACGCCGTCGGCGATGGTCGTGCGCACCGGCTTGCCGCCGGCCACCGCATCGATGAAATGCGCCATTTCGTTGGCGTAGGCGACTCGGTAGCGCTCCAGGAAGAAATGCTCGGGCTTGTCGCGGCTGACGTTGGCCGACGGTGTGCGCGGCGACTTCGGTCGGGCGATGGTTTCCGGCCTGCAGCATGCCCTTGCCGCCGAGCACCTCGAAACGCTGGTCGTAACCGTAGGCCGCGCGGCGGCTGGTGTTGATTTGCGCGAGGCGTCCGCGGCGCGTGCGGATCGTCACCGTGGTGGAATCGATGTCGCCGGCCGCCGCGATCGCCGGGTCGGTCAGGCAGCTTCCGGTCGCATACACGGTGGCGGCTTCGTCGTCGAGGATCCAGCGGAAAATGTCGAAGTCGTGAATCAGCATGTCCTTGAATATGCCGCCGGAGACCTTGATGTACTCGACCGGCGGGGCGCCGGGGTCGCGGCTGGTCACGATGAGCATTTCCGGATCGCCGATTTCGCCGGCGGCAAGTCGCGCTTTGAGCGCGGCGAACGTCGGATCGTAGCGGCGCTGGAAGCCGATCAGGCAGGTCACGCCGGCGCGTGCGACGGCTTCCGCGGCACTCACTGCGCGGGCCAGATCGAGATCGACCGGCTTTTCGCAGAAGATCGCCTTGCCGGCCGCGGCGGCGCGCAGCAAGAGGTCGGCGTGCGTGTCGGTGCTCGAGGCGATCACGACGGCGTCGATCGTGCGGTCGGCCAGCGCCGCGTCGACCGTCGCGACCTTCGCGCCGTGGCGCGAGGCGAGCTCGCCGGCCGCGGCCGCATTGACGTCGACCACGTACTTGAGCCGCGCGCCGGCCTGTCGCGCCAGGTTGCCGGCGTGAATTTTGCCGATGCGTCCGGCGCCGAAAAGCGCTGCTTCAATCATCGAATTCTCCGTGAGCGCGGCACCACGCGCCGGCGCGGGCTCAGCGCTTGAGCATCCATTCGTGCGCCGGGTCGTTCTTGAAATGCCATTCGCGTTTCGGGCCCGCCATCACATTCAGGTAGTACGAATCGTAGCCGTGCGGCACGACGACCGGATGGTAGCCGCGCGGCACCAGCACGACGTCGTGATCCTCGACCGCCAGCGCCTCGTCGATCGAGCGGTCATCGGTATAGACGCGCTGGAAGGCGAAACCCTGCGCCGGCTTCAGGCGATGGTAGTAGGTCTCCTCCAGCGAGCTTTCGGCCGGCAGGTTGTCGGTGTCGTGCTTGTGCGGCGGATAGCTCGACGAGTGGCCACCGGGCGTGACGACCTCGACCAGCAGCAGGTGCGACGCGGGCTCGGTCTGCGGCAGGATGTCGCAGACGTAGCGCTTGTTGCTGCCTTCGCCGCGCGCGAAACGCTTCATCGACCCGGGGTCGATCAGGCGCGCACGTGGACCGGCCGCGGCGGGCGCGCTGCCGACGCCGATTTCGGCCGCGGTATGCGCAGCGATCCTGGCGTTTTCGCCCGGGCGGCAGATAGACCGCATACGGCGCGCGATCGTCGAACACGCTGGTGCGATCGCCGATATCGCGCCAGGTCTGCCTGTCCGACTCGACCGTGACCCTGCCGCTCAGAACGACGATGCACGCTTCGGCGCCGGGCAGCGCAACGGTCCACGATTCTCTGGCGGCCAGCCGATGCGCGGCGAAGCCGACGTAATTCCAGCCGGCCGATTGCGGCGTCACGCGCACGATGTCGCGCCCGTCGCGCCGGCCCTTGACGAGCAGGCTCATGCGGCGGCCTGCCGGCTCGGCGACGGATTGCCGAGCCGTCTGACCAGATCGCGCAAATGGCGGTAACCGAGCTCGGCATAACGATAGCTCGGCGCAACGCTCGGATCCTGCTCGGCTTCGACGACCAGCCAGCCCTGGTAGCCACCTTGCTGCAGCAGTCCAAGCAGGGATTCGAAATCGACGCGCCGTCGCCGGGAACGGTGAAGGCACCGTTGATCACCGACTCGAGGAAGCTCCAGTTGCGATTCCACGCCATCGCGACCACCTGCGGCCGCACGTCCTTGCAGTGCACGTGGCATACGCGCCGGAGATGACGCGCGAGCATCGCGACCGCATCGCCGCCGGCGAAGCTCATGTGACCGGTGTCGAACAGCAGTCCGACTTCGTCGCCGGTCAGCGCCATCAGCCGGTCGACGTCGGCCGGCGACTGGACGTACGCGCCCATGTGATGGTGATAGGCGAGCCGAACGCCGTGCGTGAGCGTATGCCACGCGAAGGCGGTGAGGCGGTCGGCGTATTCGCGCCACTGTCCGTCGTGGACGAAGCGCGGGCGCTTGTACAGCGGCTGCGGCGCGCCCTGAATGCTGTCGGCGACTTCGCCGTAGACCATCACTCGCGCGCCGTTGTCCGCGAGCAGCTTGAGATGCGGCGCGACCGCGGCGATCTCCTCGTCGACCGAGCGGCGCGCGAGCCGGCCCGAGTACCAGCCGGACACGAGATCGAGTCGATGCGCCGCCAGCACCGCGCCCAGCGCCTTCGACTCGCGCGGAAACTTGTTGCCGAGCTCGAAGCCCTGGTAGCCGATCGCCTTGCCTTCGCTCAGCGCCACCTCGAGCGGCGTCTCGCCGCCGAGCGAGGGCAGGTCGTCGTTGCTCCAGGAGATCGGGTTGATGCCGATCCTGACCTTGAACGCGCCGCTCATGGCTTCTGCTGCTTCCTGTCGCCGTTCGTACGCTTCGCGCGCGCGGCGCACGGCTTGCGCGATCCGAGACCTCGGGCACCGCGACGTCCCACCACCAGCCGCCCGCCTCGGTGGTCCGGTCGGGATCGGTGTCGATGCAGACGACGTAGGTTCTCGCCGCGGCGCGGGCGCGGCCGAGCGCCGCCTCGAGCTCGGGAATGGTCTTGACGTTCTCGGAGAGCGCGCCGAGCGAAGCCGCATGCGCGGCGAAATCGATGCGCGGCGCGCCGTCCGGGACCTTGCACGCAATCGTCGAACAGGTTGTTGAACGCCGCGCCGCCGCAGGCCCGCTGCAGGCGGTTGATGCAGCCGTAGCCGCGATTGTCGAGCACGACGATGACGAGCTTCCTGCCCAGCATCACCGAGGTGGCGATCTCGCTGTTGAGCATCAGGTAGCTGCCGTCGCCGACGATGACGATGACTTCGCGCTCCGGCCTCGCCATCTTGACGCCGAGGCCGCCGGCGATCTCGTAGCCCATGCACGAATAGCCGTATTCGACGTGGTAGGCGCCGGGCGCCGACGTCCGCCAGAGCTTGTGCAATTCGGCGGGCAGCGTGCCGGCGGCGCAGACGACGATGTCGTCGGTCGCCGAGTCGGTCGCCGAGCGCTGCACCGCGCCGATCACTTCGCCTTCGTACGGCAGCGCGGCGTCGCGTCGGCCGGTGATGCGCTCGACTTCGCCGCGCCAGGCGTTCGCCGCCGCTTTCGCCTTGGCCTGCCACGACGGCTCGGCCTGCCAGTGCGCGAGCGACTGCGACAGCGCGTCGAGCCCGAGCCCGGCATCGCCGACCAGCTCGATCGCGCGCCATTTGAGCGCGTCGAAGGCATTGACGTTGAGGCTCACGAGCTTCGCGCCGCCGAACATCGAATGCGAGCCGGTCGTGAAATCGGTCAGGCGCGTGCCGACGGCAAGCACCACATCGGCATCGCGCGCGAGCGCGTTCGCGGCGGGCGAGCCGGTCACGCCGATCGCACCCTGCTGCAGCGGATGATCCCAGGCGAGCGCACCCTTGCCGCCTTGCGTCTCGGCCACCGGCACGCCGTGCTTTTCGGCGAATGCCGCGAGCGCGGCGCCGGCGAGGCCGTACAGCACGCCGCCGCCGGCGATCAGCAGCGGACGCCGTGCGCCGCGCAGCAATGCGGCCGCGCGCGCGAGCTCGGCTTCCCCCGGCGCTTGCGCACCGAACAGGACCGCTGCCGGCGCAAAGAATTCCTCCGGATAGTCGAACGCGATCGTCTGCACGTCCTGCGGCAGCGCGAGCGTCACCGGCCCGCACAGCGCGGCGTCGGTCAGCACGTGGATCGCGCGCGGCAGCGCCGTCAGCAGTTGCGCCGGATGCACGATGCGGTCGAAATAGCGCGACACCGGCCGGAAGCAATCGTTGGCGGACACGCCGCCGTCGTGGAAGTCCTCGACCTGCTGCAGCACCGGGTCCGGCGCGCGCGAGGCGAATACGTCGCCGGGCAGCAGCAGCACCGGCAGGCGGTTGACATGCGCGAGCGCCGCGGCGGTCACCATGTTGGTCGCGCCCGGACCGATCGACGTCGTGCACGCCATCATCCGCCGCCGCATGCTGGCCTTGGCGTAGGCGATCGCCGCATGCGCCATCGCCTGCTCGTTGTGCGCGCGGTAGGTCGGCAATGCGTCGCGATGGCGGTAAAGCGCCTCGCCGATGCCGGCGACGTTGCCGTGGCCGAAGATCGCGAATACGCCGCCGAACAGCGGCCGGACGCCGGCGCCCGTGTCGGCTGACAGCGCCGCCAGGTAGCGCACCAGCGCCTGCGCCGCGGTCAGACGGATCGTGCCACTCACGAGATGGGCTCTCTTATTCCGACCGCTGCACCACGGCCGATGCCAGACTCGCCGCGCGCGTTGCGCCAAGCGCGTATCAGCGCCTCGAAATTCGCGCGCACCGCGCGCACCAGCGCCGCGTCGTCGGTCTCGCCGGCCAGCCACTGGCGGCTGGGTTCGTGAAAGATCGTGCGGCCGACGGCGAAGCCGCGGCAGGTCCGGCTCGAACGCGCCTCGGCGAATCCGCGGGCGATCGCGGCGGCGTCCGCGGCTTGCCCGAGCAGCAGCACGCCGCGGCAATACGGATCGCGCTCGGCGATCAGCGCGTCAAGCGCCGTCCACTGGGCGGCGGGCATCGGCTCGAGCTTCCACCACTCCGGATAGATTTCCAGGTTGTACAGGCGCTTGATCGCGCGGTAGACAGTGTCGTCGGCCCGCGGCAGCTCGGCCGTCGGAATGATCTCGAGGAGGAGCTCGTGCCCACTTGCCTGCACCGCGTCGTAAAGCGCGCGAATCTGCGCTTCCTGCTCGAGGCGTTTATCGACGTCGTCGTCGGGATGGAACCTGACCAGGCATTTGACGACGTGCTCCTGCGGCCACGCGATGAGATTCGTCCCGACCGACCGGCCGCGATCGAACACCAATGGATTCGATCCCGGCAGCTCGACCGGCCTGCCTATCCACCAGCCGCGCCCGGTCGCTGCGTTCAGCGCATCCTGCCCGTACCGATCGTCGCAGAGCATGCCGATACTTCCCGCGAGTCCGAGCGAGGCTTCGGTCTGTCCGACGGCATCGACGAAAAGCTTCTTGAGCTTCGGCAGCCGCGTCTCGTCCGCGCCCACTTCCTGCGCCAGCTCGAAGAACTGGTTGCGATGGTCGAAGGCGAACGCGAACACCGTTTCGCGCACCGGGCGCGGCGCCGTGACGCGATGCAGCCGGGTCAGCATCGCATCCTGATCGGGGCGCGGAATATGCGCGGCGTGGGCAAGAAAATAATCGAGCTCGACGCGCGTGGGCATCGCGGGTGCGCAGCCATGGCGCGAGACGACCAGCGCGCCGCAGGCGTTGGCGTAGCGGCAGCAGGCATCGTAGTCCTCGCCGCGGACCCAGCCCGACAGGAACCCCGCCGAGAACGCGTCGCCGGCGCCCAGCACGTTCAGCACCTCGACGTCGACGCCGCGGCCGTTGAACGCATCGTCGAGCGAGCGCGGAATCGGGCCATCGATCACCGCGCAGCCGAGCGGTCCGCGCTTGACCAGCAGCACGGCGGGTGTGACGCGGCGCACCGCGTCGAGCGATTCGATGATATCGGTGCTGCCGCCGGCGATGTTGAATTCCTCGATCGTGCCGACGACCAGATCGATCTTCGGCAGGATCGCCTGCAGATGGGCGGTCACCGTGTCGGAACGGACGTAGCGGGTCGCGCCGTCGCCGCGCGCGGTCAATCCCCACAGGACAGGACGATAGTCGATGTCGAGGATCGTGCGCACATCGTTCTTCCGCGCGCGGTCGAGCGCGAGCTTGCTGATGCGGTCGACATGCGCGGTCGAAAAATGCGTGCCGGTGATCAACAGTGCCTTGCTCTGGGCGATGAAGGTCTCGTCGACATCGCTTTCCGCGATCGCCATGTCGGCACAGTTCTCGCGCAGAAAGATCAGCGGGAACGTGTCCTTGTCCTCGATGCCGAGGACCACTGCGCCGGTCAGGCGCGACGGGTCGATGCCGACGCGGCTCACGTCGCAACCTTCGCGGGCGATGGTCTCGACGAGGAAACGGCCCAGGCCGTCATCGCCGACGCGCGAGATCAGCGCGGCCTTGAGGCCCAGGCGCGCGCAGCCGAAGGCGGTGTTCGCCGACGATCCACCCAGGTACTTGGCGAAGCTGGTGACGTCCTCGAGCCGGGCGCCGATCTGCTGCGCGTAGAAGTCGACGGCGAAACGACCTAGGCAGATGACATCGAGCCGGCGGCCGGCGGCGAAAGGCGTGGCGTTTCGCATCGGGACTTTGCGGCTCGTGGTGCGAAAGAAGCGGAGCGCGATTGTCGCGTATCCACGTCGGCAATTCAAGTTCCACGGTGACGCGGTTTTGGAATATCGTGTGCATCGCGTGCGGCGCGGCGATGCGAACGGGATCACGTTCCCAAGGTCGAACGCTTGAGGGCGCGCTGGCCCGAAGGACCATGCGTTCGCACCAGCGCGCGACAAGAAAGGACGCAACGATGCCCTTGACCGCCCGCTATGCCGCTGCGCAGCAGGTCGCGCTCAAGGCCGGCGAGATCGCGCGCGACCTGTTCGCCAAGCGCGATTCGCTGATCGTCGAGCACAAGGGCGCGCAGAACTTCGTCAGTCGTGCCGACCGCGAGATCGAAGATTTCATCGCCAGCAAGCTGGCTGCGGCCTTTCCGGGCGATGCTTTTCTCGGCGAGGAATCGGCAGCGTCGTTTCGCGGCGCGCCCGAACACGTCTGGGTCGTCGATCCGATCGACGGTACGCACAATTTCCTGCGCGGCCTGCGCTACTACTGCGTCTCGATCGCGTATGTCGAGTTCGGGAAGACCGAGCTGGGCGTCGTTTACGATCCCGAGCACGACGAGATGTTCCATGCTCGGCGAGGCGACGGCGCGTGGCGCCGCCACGGCGGCGATCAGGGGCGGATCGCGGTCAGCGATTGCGCGGCGCTAAAGGAGGCGCTGGTGGGGATCGGGCACCACGACCGCTTCCCCGAGCCACGCTATCTGGCGCTGCGGCACGCGCTGATGGACGCCGGCGCGGCAACGCGCAATCTGGGCTCAGGCGCACTGCAGCTCGCGCATGTCGCATCCGGCCGCCTCGACGGATTCGTCGAATTGTCGCTCAACGCCTGGGATGCGCTGGCCGGCCTGCTGCTGGTCGAGGAAGCCGGAGGCTACATCGCGCCGTTCCCGGGGCCGGAACGCTGGCGCGATCCTGCCCCGGTCCTGGGTTGCACACGCGGCATTGCCGGCGCACTGCAGCCGCTGGTCGGCGCCTGGTAGGCGAATCGAGGGCCGCAGCTTAAGGCTTCTTCGCCTTGGCGAAATCGCCGGCAAAGACGCTGGCGAAGGCCTCCGGCTTCAGGTACTTGCGCAGCGCCGCGTTGACCGTCGGCGCGTCGAGACTTTCGAGCGCGGCGTCGAGCTTGGCCGAGTAGGCGAACGTGCGGCCGACAAACGACTGCTCGTTCAGTGCCGCAGCGAGTGTCGCATCCTGGCTGCGCGCAAGCCGTCGTTGCTGCAGCAGCGCGCGCTTGGCGTCGGCAACCTCCTCGGCGCTGAAGCCCTGGCGTTGGGCGAGATCGATCTCGTCCTGCACGCCGTGGCGCAAGCGCTCGAGATTCTCCGGCGCGAAAATCGCCGAGATCGAGATCGCGGTGTTGGGCTCCCAGCTGCTCGCGTGCATCGAGCTGCCGATGCCGTAGCTCAAGCCCTCCTTCTGGCGAATGCGATTCCACAGCCGCGAATTGGTCGAGCCGCCGAGGATGTAGTTGGCGAGCATCAATGCCGGGTAGTCGGGATCGGCATCGCTCAACGCGAACGCCGTTTGACCGATCAGGAAGGCGTTGGCCTTGTCCGGGGTCTCGATCGGCATTGACGTCGCGCGCTTGGCCACCAGCGGATCCGGCACGCGGGCATAGCGGCTCGGCGCCGGCCATGCGCCGAACAGGCGCTGCAACTCGTCCTTGACGGCGGCGACGTCGAAATCGCCGACGATGCTGATCTCGGCCGCGCTTGCGCCGTAGAAGGTCCGGTGGAAATCCTGGAGCCGGTCGACGCCCGGCGCCTTGATCTCGGCCAGCTCCTCGTCGAAGGTCGGCGTGTAGCGGTCGTCGCCCTTCGGGTAGGGATTGTCGTAGCGCGCCAGCGCCCGCACGGCGATCGCGCGGGGATCGGACCGCTCCTGCTCGAGGCCGGCAGTCTGCGCGCGCTTGAGCGTCTCGAGCTCGGCGGCGGGAAACGACGGATGCTGCAGGACTTCCGCGAGCAGGTCCAGGGTCGGCGCAAGATTGGCGCGCACCGTCTGGCCACGCGCAGCCAGCGCAGTTTGTTCGCCGCCGATCGACAAGCGTGCACGCAGCCGGTCGAGCGTGTCCTCGATCTCCTGCCGGCTGTGCTGCGAGGTGCCACGCAGCAGCATGCTGCCCGTGAGGCGCGCCTCGCCCTCGCGGTCCTTGATCGATGCCTCGTCGCCGTAGTGCATCGACAAGTAGAAGTGCACGGTCTCGCCGCGGGTCTTTTTCGGCAGCAGCGCGACCTTCATGCCGTCGGCGAGGACGAAGCGCTGCGCGCGCGCGTCGAGATTGGCCGGCGTCGCATCGAAGCTTTCGCCGGCGGCGATCGCAGGATCGCCCTTGTAGTCCTTGACCATCGCAGCGATGTTGACGACTGGCGGCGTCGGCGCGCGGTCGGGCTTGGTATCGGGAATGAATTCGCCGACCGTGCGGTTGGCCGGCTTGAAATAGGCGCTTGCCGCGCGATCGACGTCGGCGGGAGTCAGCGCGCGCCAACGGTCGCGCTGCAGGAAAAACAGGCGCCAGTCGCCCGTCGCGATCGATCCCGACAGCGCGATCCCCAGGCGCTGCGGATCGTTGATCGTCTCCTCGATCGATTTCAGCGCCTTGGCGCGGACGCGATCTATTTCGTCTTTGGTGAACGGCTGCTGCGCGACGTCCTCGAGCACACGCAGCATCGTCGTGCGGGCGGTCTCCAGCGATTCGCCTTCCGGCACCTGCGCGAGAAACATCGCGAAGCCGGGATCGAAGCCGTTGTAGACGAACTCGTCGACGGCGGCGGCTTTCTTGCTCTCGACCAGCGCCTTGTACAGGCGCCCGCCGGGACTCACCGTCATCGCGTCGACCGCGGCGGAGATCGCCACCGCGTCCGGATGGGCACCGGGCACCGTGTGATACATCGCGGAGAGCCACTGCGTGTTGCCGACGCGGCGCAGCGTGACCTCGCGCGCGCCGTCCTGCACCGGCTCGTCCGTGTAGAGCTTGGGCAGCACGCGCGCCGGCTTCGGCAGCGGACCGAAGTACTTCGCGACGAGCGCCAGCGCACGGTCCGGATCGAACGCCCCGGCGATGATCAGCACCGCGTTGTCCGGCTGGTAGTAGAGGTGGTAGAAGGCCTGCAGGCGGCCGATGTCGACGCGTTCTACGTCGGTGCGGGCGCCGATCGTGTCCTTGCCGTAGTTGTGCCAGTCGAATCCGGCCGCGGTCGTGCGCTGGATCAGCATGCGCACGGCACTGTTTTCATTGCGCTCCATTTCGTTGCGCACGACGGTCATTTCGCTGTCGAGGTCGCGGCGCAATACGGTGGAGTTGACCATGCGGTCGGCTTCCATGCCCAGCGCCCAGTCGAGGCTTTCGTCGGAGGCCGGGAAGGTCTCGAAGTAGTTGGTGCGGTCGTACCAGGTCGAGCCGTTGAACGCCATCCCGCGCTGTCCGAGCGCGGTCATCAGGTTGCCGCGCGTCGGCGTCCCCTTGAACACCATATGCTCGAGCAGATGCGCCATTCCGGTCTCGCCGTAATTTTCCATTCGCGAGCCGACGAGGTAGGTGACGTTGACGGTGACCTTGGGCTGGCTGGCGTCCGGAAAGAGCAGCACTTTGAGACCATTGGCGAGATCGTATTCGGTGATGCCCTCGACCGAGGCGCCCGGGGTGACGCCGGGCGGAAGCGCGGCGCCGGCGGCAGCAACGAAGAGCAGCAAGGCCGCGCCGAGCAGGCGGCGGACCATCGATCGTGACGGCGATGACATGGGCAATTCCTTCGACGCGGGCGAAAACGCGGGGATTGAGTATAGCGGCGGCAGGACCGCCGCAAACCGGCTTGCGGCGACCGGCGATCGCGCGGGCCCTGCTAGGACCGCCGCGCCGGGGCGGCGTTCCGCGGGTACCGCCTTGCTTGACGTTTACGTAAACGGAATATAATGTCGGTGGCGAGACCTCGGGAGTAAGCTCTTCACGCCGCCCGGGCCGGGAGCTGGCCGTTTTTCTTGGCCCGCGCACCGCCCCAGGCAGCTCTCGCCAGTCCCCGGGGTCCGACCGCCGGAGCAGTGATGAACGACCTCGCCATCGCCAAGAAGCCGCTGGTCTACAAGCCGGCGCACAAGATCCGCTTCGTCACCGCGGCGAGCCTGTTCGACGGCCACGACGCGTCGATCAACATCATGCGGCGCATCCTGCAGGCGTCGGGCTGCGAGGTGATCCACCTGGGCCACAACCGCTCGGTGGACGAAATCGTCAACTGCGCGCTGCAGGAAGACGCGCACGGCATCGCCATCTCGTCCTACCAGGGCGGCCACGTCGAGTTCTTCAAGTACATGCTCGATCTGTTGCGCGAGCGCGGCGGCGCGCACATCAAGGTCTTCGGCGGCGGCGGCGGCGTGATCGTTCCTGCCGAAATCGACGAGCTGCACGCGTACGGCGTCACGCGGATTTTCACGCCGGAGGACGGTCAGCGCCTGGGCTTGCAGGGCATGATCAACGAGATCGTCGCCGCATGCGATACGGATCTCGCGCGGGATTTGCCCAAGGACCTGGGCGCGCTGAAGGCCGGCGATCGAAATGCTCTGGCGCGCTTCATCACCGGCCTCGAGGCGGGCAGCATTCCGGCGAAGCTGCGCGACGAGATGCTGCGCGCAGCCGAAGCGAGCAAGGCGCCGGCGCTCGGCATCACCGGCACCGGCGGCGCGGGCAAGTCTTCGCTGACCGACGAGCTGATTCGGCGCTTCCGGCTCGATCAGGACGACCGACTCAAGATCGCGATCATCTCGATCGACCCGTCGCGGCGCAAATCCGGCGGCGCGCTGCTCGGCGATCGCATCCGCATGAACGCGATCCAGCACCCGAACATCTACATGCGCTCGCTGGCCACGCGCGACGCCGGCAGCGAAGTGTCGCAGGCTCTGCCCGACGCGATCGCCGCGTGCAAGGTCGCCGGCTTCGACCTGATCGTCATCGAGACCTCGGGTATCGGGCAGGGCGACGCCGCGATCGTGCCGCTGGTCGACGTATCGCTCTACGTGATGACGCCGGAGTTCGGCGCGGCCAGCCAGCTCGAGAAGATCGACATGCTCGATTTCGCCGACTTCGTCGCGATCAACAAGTTCGACCGCAGGGGCGCGGCCGACGCGCTGCGCGACGTGCGCAAGCAATACCAGCGCAACCGCGAGCTGTTCAAGCAGGCGCCCGACCAGATGCCGGTCTACGGCACGATCGCCGCCCGCTTCAACGACGACGGCGTCACCGCGCTGTACCAGGCGCTGGCGGCGCGCCTCGGAGAAGAGGGCCTCAAGCTCGCTGCGGCGAAGCTGAAGACGGCCACGGTCCGGCATTCGACCGGGCAGAACGTCATCGTCCCGCCGCAGCGCGTGCGCTATCTGGCCGAAATCGCCGAGACGGTGCGCGGCTATCACGCGTGGGCGAAAGCGCAGTCGAGCATCGCGCGCGAGCGCCAGCAGTTGCGCGCCGCGAAGGAGATGCTCGCCAATGAATGCAAGTCGGTTGCCACGAAGTCGGCGGACAAGGCGGCCCGCACCACGGCGGCGCTGGAATGCAAGGACGATCACGCCGCGCTCGACCATCTGATCGCCGATCGCGAGGGCAAGCTCGACGCCCGCGCGAGCAAGCTGCTGTCGATGTGGCCTCAGACCAAGGCCGCCTATTCCGGCGACGAATACGTGGTCAAGATCCGCGGCAAGGAAATCCGCTCCGCGCTGACCACGCCGTCGCTTTCCGGCACGCACATCCCCAAGGTGGCGCTGCCCAAGTTCGAGGACGACGGCGAGATTCTTCGCTGGCAGCTGACCGAGAACGTCCCGGGCTCGTTTCCCTACACCGCCGGCGTGTTCGCGTTCAAGCGCGAGAACGAGGATCCGACGCGCATGTTCGCCGGCGAGGGCGATGCCTTCCGCACCAACCGGCGCTTTCACCTGCTCGCCGACGGCATGCCGGCCAAGCGGCTGTCCACCGCGTTCGATTCGGTGACGCTCTACGGCAACGACCCCGACCTGCGGCCGGACATCTACGGCAAGGTCGGCAATTCGGGCGTGTCGATCGCGACGCTCGACGACATGAAGGTGCTGTATTCGGGATTCGACCTGATGCGCGCCGAACAACTCGGTGTCGATGACGATCAACGGTCCGGCGCCGACGCTGCTGGCGATGTTCATGAACACGGCGATCGACCAGCAGGTCGAGAAGTTCCGGCAGGACAACAAGCGCGAGCCGACCGACGACGAGCATGCCAAGATCCGTCGCGTGGACGCTGTCGAGCGTGCGCGGCACGGTCCAGGCCGACATCCTGAAGGAAGACCAGGGCCAGAACACCTGCATCTTCTCCACCGAGTTCAGCCTCAAGGTGATGGGCGACATCCAGGAGTACTTCGTCCAGCACGACGTCAGGAATTTCTACTCGGTGTCGATCTCCGGCTATCACATCGCCGAAGCCGGCGCGAACCCGATCTCGCAGCTCGCGTTCACGCTGTCGAACGGCTTCACCTTCGTCGAGACCTATCTCGCGCGCGGCATGCACATCGACGACTTCGCGCCGAACCTGTCGTTCTTCTTCAGCTACGGCATGGACCCGGAGTACGCGGTGATCGGCCGCGTCGCGCGGCGCATCTGGGCGGTGGCGATGCGCGAGCGCTACGGCGCCAACGAGCGCTCGCAGAAGCTCAAGTTCCACTCGCAGACCAGCGGCCGCAGCCTGCACGCGCAGGAGATCGCGTTCAACGACATCCGCACCACGCTGCAGGCGCTGATCTCGACCTACGACAACACCAACTCACTGCACACCAACGCCTACGACGAGGCGATCACCACGCCGACCGAGGAGAGCGTGCGCCGCGCGATGGCGATCCAGCTGATCATCAACCGCGAATGGGGCCTGGGCAAGAACGAGAACCCGAACCAGGGCAGCTTCATCATCGAGGAGCTGACCGACCTGGTCGAGGAGGCGGTGCTGAAGGAGTTCGAGGCGATCAGCGAGCGCGGCGGCGTGCTCGGCGCGATGGAGACCGGCTACCAGCGCGGCAAGATCCAGGAAGAGTCGCTGTACTACGAGCACCAGAAGCACGACGGCAGCTATCCGATCGTCGGCGTCAACACCTTCCGCAATCCGCACGCCGACACGATGCCGCCGCAGAAGATCGAGCTGGCGCGCTCGACCGAGGAGGAGAAGCAGTCGCAGCTGAAGCGGCTGGCCGAGTTTCACGCCCGCAACGCGCAAGGCCGCGCCCGCGGCGCTCGAGCGGCTGCAAGCGCGTCGTGATCGAGAACGGCAACGTGTTCGCCGAGCTGATGAAGACCGTGCGCGTGTGCTCGCTCGGTCAGATCACCAAGGCGCTGTTCGAGGTGGGCGGAGAGTATCGGAGGAGCATGTAGCTTTCGGGGAGTTGCACGAAAGCCGCGCAAGCGTCTGCTATGACAAAAGGGCTACCGCATAGGGGCGCTGCCGATAATCCTGCGAGATTCGCTCGCGCATTTGTAAGAGGGCGACTGCGCGGGTTTCAAAAGGACATTCAAATATGTCTGACCGGGATCCCATCTGGCGCTCGACCTGGGCTGACGCACGCCTACTTCCCTGCGCTTGCGTCATGTTGCGCAACGCTTGAATACCTTTCGGGTCTCTATCTCGGTGAAGCGGGGTATCGTGCGCTTGGCCAGCAAGACGTAGCGAAATACGCCGCTAGGTTCCTTCCTCAAGACACTTACGACCCCGAGGCGATCCGAGTTCTGTTCGATGCGTTCAGAAACGCTGTAGCGCATCGCGGTATTGCGTCTGGTGTCTGGACTGATAAACATGACCACCGGGATAAGAGAGGCCGGCGACTCACGTGGAAGGTCTATGCGCTCGACGAGGGCGCACCGTTAGAAGTCCTACCAGACAAGGGAGAGCTTAAGAACGACCCTCCGTGGCGGTGTCGTTACACACACCGGGTGCATATTCGACTTCAATGTCTCGCGCGAGATATCTGCGATTCCTCTGAGCGGTACATTGACGCGCTCGTCGCTGCCCCGGAGTTGCAGGACAGGTTCATGCGATGCATGGAGGCCCTGTACCCAAAATGAGTTGGCCGCCCTCGCCATGGGCTCGGCAGTTCGCGCCGACATGGCCACCTTCGTGAATATTCAACTTGTAGTCTACGAGATTAGGTGCTAGATTTTTCGGGCGCCTGTAGCTGTGCCGACCCGCACGCCGCCCCGCCGGGTAGCTCGTTGTGAAGGGAAGGGCAACGGAGGTACTCGTCTGAATCGAGGAGACATTCATGGCGATTCGACCTCTGAGCTTCATTGGTGACCGCGACGCCCCCACCCCGCTCAGCGCAGTGCATGCGCGCCGACCGATTCTGGGTTCGGGCAAGCTTCCGAAGGATCTGGTGGAGATCGCGAAGACGCGGTCCTATTACGTTCGAGCCAAGGAGAAGCCCTCGGCGTCTATCGAGCCGCTGGGTAAGGGCAACGAGCGCGTCTGGGAGGTATCGGTTCCGGTGGACGACGAGCTGCGCGGCGCGCGGCCGGGACTGACGCTCAAGCGGGAGAAGCCGGAGGTCTTCCTCAAGGAGGCCGACAAGGCGGTTGCCTATTCGGGTCGCCGCCCCGACTGGGCCGATGCGCTGTTTGTCCCGCGCCGGGCTGCGATCGAAGCACCGCCTGTCATGCGAAGGTTCAGCGGCCGGCGCGTTACGCCGCTCTGGGTCTTCGGGGCGGATGATCGATGGCAGTTTCGCGATCCGTCCTGGCCCTGGGGTTTGGTCGGACGTGTATTCAACAATCGGGGCTTTAGCGGGAGCGGCGCGCTGATCGGCGACCGGCTCCTGATGACGGCCGGACACATGGTGCCGTGGGGAGACAACCCCTGGTGGATGCGCTTCGTGCCGGCTTATTACGACGGCACTTCGCTGCATGGTGCGGGGGTCGAGTCGTACGTCTCGGACGCTCGCGGTTACGACGTGCAAGGCGCCGGCTACGACTGGGCAGTCTGTCGGCTGTACAACCCGCTCGGATCGTGGCTCGGATACTTCGGCTACAACGGCTACTCCGACTCGTGGGACAACCAACCGTACTGGAGCATTATCGGCTATCCGGGGGCGATCGCGAATGGGATGCGACCGTCGTTCCAGGGTGGCATCAATGTGAATGATACCGACGCCGACTCGAACGGCGGCGAGGAACTGGAATCGGAAACCGCCGACCTGACGCCGGGAGACTCGGGTGGGCCGATGTTCGGCTGGTGGGGCAACGATCCGCGCCTCGTCGGGGTGGTCTCCGGCGAAGAGGAAATCGATTTCCTCTGGTGGACGATCGAAAAGGACAACGTGATGGCAGGAGGCAGCGGGTTCACCAGTCTCGCGGCGTGGGGACGGTCGAACTGGCCTCTATAGATCGAATAGCACAGGAGGACACGATGAAGAAAATTTCCACGGCGGAACTCAAGAAGGCGATCCTTGCCGTCGAGGCCGAGCGGGCGAAGCATCCTGCCCCGTTTCGGCCCGACCGCGCTCAGCGTGCCGCGCTGCAGAAAAGCCGCCAGGCATCGGAAAAGATGGTGTCCGGATCCCTGAAGGAAGCGGGGCTGGACTTGAAGAAGTTCCAGGCGCTGCACGAACAGCAAAGCGCGGAACTGGAGCGCATGGTCGCGCAGCACAAGGCCGACGCGCTCCGGCTCGCAAAGCAGCGAAAGGACACGCGCTTTTCGAGCATCGCGGCGCAGAGCAAGGCGTTGGGCGATCTCGCCGCCCGAAGCGATTTTTTCCCGTATCCGACCTTCACCCTGGACACGCCCTTCCTCATCTGGACGATCCCGCTCGCGGACATCGCCGATTCCGCGGCGGTACCGTTCGGCAGCTGGGCGAAATTTGACTTCAAGACGTCGGACTCCCTCATCCAGAAGGTGGGTTTCTACTTCTATTGGGCGAATCCCTACACGGACTATGCGGTGATCAACGCCGCCACGTTCATGTCGGCGACCGGTCATCTCAGAGCGCACGCCCCGTGGGGGTGGGGGGTGAACACCAGTTCGGTGGAGGCGACTGCGCTGTTCAATCTGTGGTTCGGCTGGCCCACGGGCGTGACGTCCAGCACCTATGCAGGCGCATACCTCGGGGGCACCGGGGCACTCTCAGCTCCCATGATCGGCCCCGATGTCGAGGCAACTTCCATTTCGTCCGGGGTGAGCCTCAGCACGACGCTGTTCGCCGTCCCACCGGGCGACGTCGTGGTGTTCGAGGTCGCACTCGAGCTCGATTGCGAGAACGACAGCGGCAATATCGACGCCGATTTCGCGAGCGGCGACTTCCAGATCGCCTGTCCGGTCGTGGTGTTCTCGTTATTGAACTCGCCGCCCGGTGTCATGGCCTAAGTTACGCAGGTCGCGCACCTTGGCGAGGGTATGGGAGGCTGACGCCGAGCGAGCGGGGTAATCCTGCGAGACCTCCACTCTTAAGGACTCTGAAAATGAAAAAGTTTCTTGTCACCTATCTTGCGCCCGCCTCGGTCATCGACGACTGGAAGAAAACCGAACCCAAGCAGAGAAAGGAGGCCGAGGAGAAGATGCAGGGCGACTGGAGAAAATGGATGGGCGATCACATGAAGATGTTCGCTGACAAGGGAGCCGGGGTCGGAAAGACCAAGCGTGTCACCGCGAAAGGCACGTCTGACGCAAGAAACGACATCATGCTGTATGCGATCGTCGATGCAGAGTCACACGAGGCGGCAGCAAAGACATTCGAAGGCCATCCGCACTTGCAGATTCCGCAGGCGTCCATAGAAGTCATGGAGATTAATCCGTTGCAGGGGATGTAAGCGACGCGATTGGGGCAGCGGCGCGGCGTATTTCCCGGCTCCTCACTGCCGCGCCCTCAGCGCCGTCGTATCGATGTCGAGATACTGCCACGGCGTCAGGAAGTAGTGCACGTTCTTGCGGTAACCACGGATCTGCGGCGCGACGACGGTGCTGCTGATCCGGTAGACGTTCGTGCACCACGGCGCCTGGGCGGAGATGATCTTCGTCATGGCTTCGTAGAGCTTGTTGCGCTCCGCGGTGTCGGGCGTGCGGCGGCTCTTGTCGTACAGCGCGTCGTACTCGGCATTCCTGAATCGCGATAGGTTGCCGGCGCCGGCGTAGGGTCCGTAGAAAAGGCGCGTGAAGTCGTCGGCGATGTCTCCGTTCCAGCCGAAGCCCGAGAACTGGAGCTGCCCTGCATGCGCGGCCTTGAATCCCTCGGGGAAGGTTTGAATCTGGAAATCCATGCGGATGCCGACCTCCCGCATGCTTTCGAGCCACAGCTCGTCGTATTGCCGATAGACGGCGCCGACAAATGATAGCTGGTGAATGGTGAGCGGCCGGCCGTCCGGCAGCTCGCGGAATCCGTCTCCGTCTCGATCGCGATAGCCGAACTTGTCGAGAAGCGCCCGCGCCGTCGCAGGATCGTACGGCGACAATCCCTTGTATCCGGGCACGTGCCCTTCGACATCGGGCGGAATGGGCTGCGTCGCCGGCAGCGCCTGACCGTTGCGGATGACGCGGATCTCGTCGGGGAGGTTGTACGCGCCGCAGACCGCCCGCCGCAGCGCGATCTTTTCCGGCGTGTAGCCACCGACCACCGGGTCTTCCATGTTGAAGTAGGCAAAGGTGACGGACAGCTCGGTCGCGCGCTCGAGCCGGATGCCGCGCGCGGCGAATTCGGGCAGCAGATTGCCCCGGCCGTCGATCATCTTGGGTGCGACGTCACCGGGTACGTCCAGCATGTCGAGCTGCCCGGCGTTGAACATGAGGAGCCGCGGGTTCGTCTCTTCGATGATCGCGATCTCGATGCGGCCGATCTGCGGGAGGCGCTTGCCCTTCATCGAGTCGGCAACCGCCTTGATCGCCGCGTCGGCATTCGCGGGCGCAGGCGGGAAGCGCTCGTCGCGATAAGCGGGGTTGGCTTCGAGAATGATGCGATGACCAGGTTGCCACTCCTTGAGGCGATACGGGCCGGTGCCGACCGGATGATTCATGGCACGGCCGCTCGAATCCGCGTATTTTTCGATCACCTCGCGGGCGACGGCGCGCAGCGACGCACTGTCGAGAAGCTCGAAGAACGTGTAGTCGGGTTCGATCAGCTCCAGCTTCAGCGTGTAGCGGTCGGCAGCACGCAGACCCTGGATCTCCGCGTCGTAATCGAATCGTCCCGAGGATTTCGCCTTGGCGACGGCGTCGTCGAGCCCGACGATCTTGTGTTCGAGCAGATCCGAATTGGGCGAGCGCACGCGCGGATCGACGACGCGCTTCCACGCGTAGACGAAATCCGCCGCGATCAATTCGCGCTTCTTGCCCGCGAAGGCGGGATCGTCGGCGAAATAGATGCCCGGACGGATGCGGATCGTCCACGACGCGTCCGTCCGCCGATATCTCCGGCATGCCGGTGGCGATGCTCGGCACGAACCGGTACGGCCGCGCGAGATAGTCCCAGACGTAGAGAGCGTCGAAGATCTTCTGCTCGACGAGGCTTGCATAGGTTTCCTGGGTGCCGGCCGGATCGAGTCCCGTGACATCGGTCGGAAAGGCGATCCTGAGTACCTTCGCGGGATCGGCCCAATCCGCGGCGACGACCTGCGGCGCGGCGGAGGCGACGATCAGAGCAACTACCGCGATTACGACGATGCGCACCGGCATGAGTTTCCTTCTAGGGTAGCAATGCGAGAAACAGGAACGCCGCGAAGACGATGAGGTGCACGGCACCCTGCATCATGTGAGTGCGGCCGGTTCCCAGCGTGACGGCGCTCAAAAGCAGCGTGACCGCAAGCATCACCAGATCCTTCGGGGCGAGGCCCAGAATCAGCGGTATCCCGAGCGCGATTGCGGTCACGGCCACGACCGGGATGGTGAGGCCGATGCTCGCCAGCGCCGACCCGAGTGCTAAGTTCATGCTGGTCTGGAGGCGGTTCGCGTGCGCGGCGCGCACCGCGGCCCACGTCTCGGGCAGCAGGACCAGCATCGCAATCACGATCCCGAGCACCGCCTTCGGTGCTCCCGCTTGCTCGACCACCTGCTCGATCACGGGCGAAAGAACTTTGGCGAGCCCGACGACCGATACGAGCGAGACGACGAGCAGGCCGAAGCTCGCCCACGCTTCGCGGTTGGTCGGCGGGGCGGCGTGCGCGTCGGGGCTCGAAGCGTTCGGGGGCGGAAGGAAGTAGTCGCGATGCCGTACGGTCTGAGTGAAGACATAAACCGCCCAGAGCGCCGCCGACATGAAGGCTGCGAAAGCAAGCTGCGCAGTGCTGTACGTACCGCCGGAAGTGGTCGTGGTAAAAGCCGGCAGGACGAGCGAGAACGCGGACAAGGCGATGAGCGCAGCGAGCCCCGCGCTCGATCCCTCCACGCGGAACGACTGCTCGTGGTGGACGAGGCCGCCGACCAGGATGCACAGTCCCACGACGCCGTTGCAGATGATCATGATCGCCGCGTAGATCGTGTCGCGCGGCAGAGCGGCGGCGTCGAGGCCTCCGGCAAGCATTATCGAGAGAATCAGTGCGACCTCGATGATCGTCACGGCGACGGCGAGAACGAGGGTCCCGAACGGCTCGCCGACACGATGCGCCACGACCTCGGCGTGGTGAACGGCCGCGATCACGGCGCCGATGAGAGCGGCAGCGCAAACGACCGAAAACAGCGGGCCCGCGCCTGCGACCAGCGCGCCGACGAGCAGCGCGAACGAAAGCGCCGGGATCAGCCGGGTCCACGCGGCCATGCTCATGCAAAACCCCTGATTCGGCGGCTGACGCTCATTTTTCCGTGACTCGATCGAGCGCCGTCAATGCGCCTGGGTGCGCCCGCCTCCCGCGGCGATCCATTCGTCGACCAGCTTGTCGAGCACGGCGAGCGGCATCGAGCCGTTGTCGATGACCGCCGCGTGGAAGTCCTTGACGTTGAAGCGAGCGCCGAGCGCCGCTTCGGCACGGGCGCGGAGCTCCCGCATCTTGTGGTAGCCCAGCAGGTAGCCGAGCGCTTGCGCAGGGGTGGAGAAATACCGGTCCACCTCGCTTTCGGCGAACGCCTGATCGACGCCGCCCTGTCGGCTCATGTAGTCGATGGCCTTGTCGCGCGGCCAGTTGTAGGCATGAATCCCCGTATCGACGACGAGGCGCGCGGCGCGGAAGAGGCGCGCCTGCAGGTTGCCGTAGCGCTGGTACGGATCCTTGTAGAAGCCCATGTCGCAGCCGAGCGACTCGGCATACAGCGCCCAGCCCTCGGCGTACGCGATGTTGAAGCTCGCCTGAGAACGCCACGGGTGCAGACCCTCGATCTCGGCGGCGCGCGCGAGCTGCATGTGGTGCCCCGGCACGGCTTCGTGCAGGAAGAGCGTCTCCGTTCGCCATTTCGCCTCGCTCGCGTAGCCCAGCGAGTTGATGGTGAAGTAGGCACTCGTGCCCAAGGCCAGCGAGCCGACCTGATAGTTCGCCGCGGCGCTGCTGGCGGACTCCGCCGGCGTCATGCTTCGCACCGCGTACGGCATGCGCGGCACGTTGTGGAAGAGCTTCGGGAGCTGAGGGTCGACGCGCGGCGCCATCGCCCGATAGGCGGCGAGCACCGCCTCGGACGAGTCGAAAAAGAATTTCGGGTCGGTGCGCATGTACTCGATGAAATCGTCGGTCGTTCCCTTGAATCCGACCTCTTTCGCGATCGCGCCGATCTCTCCGCGCAAAGCCTGGACCTCGGAGAGTCCCAGCTCGTGAATCTGCTTCGCGGAGCGGCCGCGAACGATGCGCGCGCGGATCAGGAACTCGTAGTAGCGCGCACCGCCCGCAAACGAGGCGAGTCCCGCGATGTCCGGCGCCTTCGGGCGGTAGTCGGACTGGATGAAAGCCTTGAAGCGGCGCAGAGCCGGCTGATAGTCGTCGGCGATCGCGCGACGCGCATCGGCAGCGAGCGCCGCGCGCTCCGCTTCGGGAATGCCTTCGGCCATGCTCGCGAAAGGCGACATCAGCGCGCTCTGCGCGACATGCTCGACGAGGTGCGCGTCGATCGCCCCGACGATCCGGTCCAGCACCGGCCTGGTGCTCATCCATCCGCTGGCCATGCCCAGCCTCAACCTGGCGATCGTGTCTTCGGCGAGCTTGGACGCCGCGCGGATCCGTTTGATGTAGTCGCGATAGTCCTCTGCCTTGCGGAACGGCGTCACCTGCGCGGCGCGCGGCAGGACGTTGTGCAGGCCGCCCAGCGTCGTCAGCACCAGCGCGTCGGCATCCGGAAACTGCTGCGCCTCGACGGCGAGCTCCATCTTGTCGAGCAGCAGCTCGTACGAAATCCGGTCCTGGCCGCGCAGAGCCTTGGCGTCCAGCGCCTTCAGGCGCGCAAGCGCCGTGCGCTCGCGCGCGTGCTCGCCTTCGAGCGTGGCGAGCGACAGGTCCTGCAGAAGATGGTTGTAGCCCGGAACGCCGCGAACGGTCGCCTGGATCGGATTGCGCCGGAACGTCGCGTCGAGGTCTTCGTCCAGCAGGACTTTGAGCTGTGCTGCTGCTTCGGCAGCGGGGTCTTTCGTCTGGGCGTGCACGCTGTTGATCCCGAGGGTGATGAGAAGCGCGAGGAAGATTCGACGGAGGTTCGGGATTTTACTTTGCGATAGAAGATACCGGACGATCAGCTTACGGACGTCGAAATATCTGACATGTCGAGGGAGCGCCCCGCCGCCGAAATGGTGTTCCCCCAGCATAAACACAGGGATACGGCGCTAGCACGAATCCTGCTAAAGCCGTTCGCCGTACGTTTTACGCTGGCGACCCATGCCCGCGGGCCTTTAGGGGATGTTCATGCAGACTCTCAAAATGACACTGGCATCGGCTGCCAAGACCGCGGCAGTCGGTTTGTTTTCCGCGGTGGCGAGTGCGAGCGTTATCTACGACGGGGGCGCGCCGGATCAAGGGGGGCAGATCTATGCCCAGGCGCCTGGCGCGGTGGCGATGAGTTTCGCCCTCGACGCGCAGACGAATTCGGTGACGGATGCGCATTGGTGGGGCGGCTGCTTCCCGGCAACGACGTGCGGCGACTCGCCGGACTTTGAGCTCACCTTTTATTCGGACAGTGCCGGGTTACCGGGCGCTGTCGTTTACTCGGTCGATGTCGGCACTGCCAACCAGACCGCGACCGGCGCAGTGATTGGTCCAATCGGCACTCCGCAATGGGATGAGTACGCGTACTCCGCGTCGTTCGGTCCATTCCTGTTTACGCCGGGCACACAATACTGGTTCAGCATTTCGGAGACGGCGACCGAGCCCGCAGGCCTCTGGGGCGCAGAGACGACCTCGTCGGCGCCTTCGGGCGAGCAGCTCGCGTCGATCGGCATTTTTAGTACGACGGAATGGACCCTGCTTCCAGAGCAGATAGCGTTCCAACTGACGAACGATGCCTTGCCGGTGCCCGAGCCCGCCACGCTCGCTCTACTCGGCATTGGGCTTGCTGGGACTTGGTTTCTCCCGGCGACGTAAAGCGAATTGATCCGACCGTTGGATTGAAACGAGACCCCGCCCGCGTGGCGGGGTTTTCACTTCTGGCGTCGGTGTTCAACATGCGCGCGTCGTTGTCGAGCCGTCACTTCTCGTTGCTCTCCGAGTGCTAAGATCGCCGGCAACCCCAGGCCCGCTCTCGCGACCGACCGATGACACCGCTGCTGTTCAAGAACGCGCGCATCTTCGACGGCACGAACGCCGAGTGCCCCGAAGGCATGTACGTACTCGTGTCCGACGGGCTGATCCAGGAAGTCTCCGCGCGACCGATCACCGCCCCGCGTGCGCGGGTCATCGACGCCGCTGGACGCACGCTGATGCCGGGCCTGATCGACGCGCACCTGCACGCGTACTGCAGCGATGTATCGATGCAGAAGGTCGAGGCGATCGGCGAGCCGTACCGTACCGCGCACGCGATCCGCATGCTCGGTCATGCGCTGGACTGCGGGTTCACGACCGTGCGCGACATCGGAGGCGGCGACTACTCGCTCGCCAAGGCGATCGCCGACGGACTGGTGCGCGCGCCGCGCTTCTTCTACGCCGGCAAGGTGCTGTCGATGACCGGCGGACACGGCGACTTCCGTCCGCTGGAGCAGAAATCGCACGATCACGAGCTCTGCTCCTGCGGCATCGTCAACTGGGGATGCCGCGTGGCCGACGGCGTCGATGCGTGCATCCAGGCGGCGCGCGACGAGCTGCGGCAGGGCGCGCACTGCATCAAGATCATGGGCTCGGGCGGCGTCGCGTCGCCGACCGATCCGATCTGGATGAACCAGTACCGCGAGGACGAGATCCGCGCCATCGTCAATGAATGCGCCGAGCGGCGCACCTACGTCGCCGCGCACTGCCATCCGGCGAGCGCGATCCGGCGCTGCGTCGAATTCGGCGTGCGCTCGATCGAGCACGGCACGCTGATCGACGACGACACGGCCAGGTTCGTCGCGGAGCGCGGCGCCTACATCGTGCCGACGATGGTCGTCATCTTCACTCTGGTCGAGATGGGCAAGGAACTCGGCTTTCCCGCGGTCAGCCAGGAAAAGGCCGAGTACGCGTACAAGCAGGCGCTGTCGGGCATGGACAAGATGCGCAGAGCCGGCGTCAAGATCGGTTTCGGCACCGACCTGCTCGGGTCGACCTATGTGCAGGAGTGTCGGGAGTTCACCATCCGCCGCGAAGTGTTCAGCCCGCTCGAGCTCCTGCGCCAGGCCACGTCGATCAACGCCGAGATGATGATGCAGCAGGGCAAGCTCGGCTGCATCGCACCGGGCGCGCACGCCGACCTGCTGGTGGTCGACGGCGACCCGTTGCAGGACATCTCGTTGCTCGCGGCGAACGGGAAGAACTTGCGGATGATCGTACGGGGCGGTGACATCGTGAAGGACGCGTAGAGATATTGCCAAGCGAGTTGGTTGGCGATTGTTGCGATTCAATTTGAAATCCTGTAGCGTCGTTGGCCAAGCGCGAGCTACGTTCTCGACCTGCAAGCATCCGTGATCCCCGGCGTCAGAAACAGGGTCAGCAAACAAGGGAGGAGTCATGAAGATCGAACTGGTGTGGCGATGGATGTTCGCGTTCATACTTGCGCTGGCATTCGGCTTGCCTGCTCAGGCTCAGGAATCGCGTCTTGATGTCGTGGTCAAACGCGACAAGCTTATCGTCGCGACTTACAGCACGGCACCCCCGCTCGCTTTCACCGACGACAAGGGGCAGCTCGTCGGATTCGAGATCGATCTTGCGCGGCTTATCGCCAAGGATCTTCTGGGCGACCCCAACAAGATCGAATTCATGATCGTGCAGTCCGAGGGCCGGTTCCCCTCCGTGCTGTCGGGGCGGGCGGATTTCGCCATCGCGGCGACGACGATCTATCCGGAACGTGCGGCGAAGGTGGCCTTCACTACGCCCTATATGGACAGCGGCGTGGCCGTGCTCGTCCGGCGCGACGCCAACGTGCATAGCCTCGCCGACCTGAATAACGAGAAATTCACCATTACCGGCCAGAACAATCCGCAAAACGCCGAGCGGGCCAAGCGGTTTGTGCCCAAGGCCAAGACCCTCTGGTTCGACAACCCGAGTGAACTGCTACTGGCGGTCAAGAGCGGCCGCGCCACCGCGATGCAAACCGACGTCCCGATCGCGGACTACTTTGCCTTGCAGAATAAGGACCTCGTCGTTCTCCCGGACATGGTGGAAAAGCTCGGCGTCGCGAACAATGCGATCTTCATGAAACCAGGCGACTTCACCTGGTGGCTGTTCCTGGACACGGTCGTGAACGAGATGCGCTACGGCTCGCGTTACCAGGAATACTCCGACCTGTTCCGCAAATGGTTCGGCAAGGATCCGCCGCCGCAGAGGTTCTACATCGGCAAGCCCAGGTAGTCGCGACGCGGCGCCAGCGGCGTCGCGTCGTTTCCATTTCCCACCGGTTGTGATCGTCGATGGACCTGTCGTTTGTTCGAAGGTTTCTGCCCGGATTGCTCGAGGGCACCGTCATCACCCTCGAGCTCTCCGTGCTCGCCATAACCGCCGCGCTGATCCTCGGTATGGTGATTGCGCTTGCTGCCCTGTCCGGCCGCAAGAGTCTGACGCTGCCCGCGGGCGCCTTTGTCCAATCGATGCGCAACACGCCGCTGCTGGTGCAGCTCTACCTGGTTTATTTCGGCTTGGGAATGATCGGACTCGGTCTTTCCGCCTTCCTCTCGGGGTTGATCGCACTCACCGCGCAGAATTCGGCGTATATCGCCGAGATTTATCGCGGCGGCCTGCAATCGGTCCGCCGCACGCAGATCGAAGCCGGCAAGGCGCTCGGCATGCGCCGTCGCGACATCTTCGAACTCGTCGAACTGCCGCAGGCCTTCATGCGTGTCGTGCCGCCGTTGTGCAACCAGTTCATCCAGATCATCAAGGACACGTCGATTCTGTCGGCCATCGCCGTCGGCGAACTCATGCATCAGGGCAAGATGCTGAGCGAACGCACCGCCGCGACCTACGAGATATTCATCATGGTCGGGCTGTTCTATCTCGTCATCACGTCCATCGTCACGTTCGCGACCCGGCGTTTCGAGCGCCGTTTTGCGATCGCGCACTAGGAAAGCGTCGTGCTGCCGGAATTTCTGATCAGCAATTTCTGGCTGCTGCTGCGGGGAACGGAAAAGACTCTCGAGCTCTCCATCGCGACGGCGATTCTCAGCAGCGCGATAGGCCTGGTCGCGGCAATATTGCGCACGTTCGGATGGCGGCCGTTTCGCGTCCTGGTCGATGTCTACGTCTACATCATCCGGGGCATACCGCTGCTGCTGCTGCTGTTTTTCATGTACTACGGGTTGCCCTACTCGGGAATCGACCTGCCGCCGATTCCCGGCGGCATCCTGGTGATGTCGATCTATTTCGGGGCCTTCATGGCGGAAGTTTTCCGCGCCGGGATCGAAGCGCTGCCGCGGGCCCAGTGGGATGCCGCGCGCAGCCTGGGCATGCGCCTGCCGCTGATCCTCGGTATCGTCGTCTTGCCGCAGGCGGTTCGCCTGTCGGCGCCGGCATTCATCAACACCTGCATCCTGCTGATCAAGAGCACGTCGCTGGTATCGATCATCGGTCTGTCCGAGTTGACGCTGGTCGGGCGCCAGATAGTCGAACGGACTTTCGCGCCATTCCAGATCCTGCTTGGGGTAGCCCTGATCTACTTCGTCATCTGCTACTCGTTGTCCAGGCTGGGGCGATATGTCGAGAAACGGACCCCGTATGCGCACTGACGACGCCGCCGCCGCACCGATGGTCGCGTTTCGCGGCGTCAGCAAATGGTTCGGCAAGGCTCAGGTACTGAAGGACATTTCGCTCAGCGTGGCGCCGAGCGAGGTCGTGGTCATCATCGGGCCCAGCGGTTCCGGCAAGACTACGTTGCTGCGTTGCGTCAACTGGCTGGAGGAATACGAAGCCGGCGAGATCACGGTCGCCGGCGAGATGATCGGCTATCGGATCGCGGCCGATGGACAGCGAGTGCGGCGCAGCGAACGGGAAATCGCCGCGGCACGTGCCAAGATCGGCTTCGTCTTCCAGAGCTTCAATTTGTTCCCCCACATGACCGTGCTGCGCAATGTCGCCGTCGGGCCGATCCGGGTGAACAAGATGCCACGCGACAAGGCGGAGACCGTTGCCCGGGATCTGATCGCGAGGGTGGGCCTCGCCGACAAGGCTGAAGCCTACCCGGCCAGCCTGTCGGGCGGCCAGCAGCAACGAGTGGCCATCGCGCGGGCGCTGGCGATGCAACCCAAGCTGATGTTGTTCGACGAGGTAACATCGGCTCTCGACCCCGAACTCGTGGACGAAGTGTTGGGCGTGATGCAGCAGCTCGCTCGGGACGGCATGACGATGATCGTGGTGACCCACGAAATGCAATTCGCGCATGACGTCGCCGACCGGATTGTCTTCATGGACCAGGGCGCAATCGTCGAGGAGGGCGACCCGGCCACGCTATTGGCCAACCCGCGCAGCGAACGTTTGCGTGCTTTCATGCGGCGCCATATCCACGGCTGGGCGCGCACTTTGCCGAAGAATTCGACGACCATTGAAAAGAGCCCATGACAAGCCCGCTTGGAACTGTCGGTCAGACCAAGATGGCGCTGGACACGCCGGTCCTCTTGGTCGATCTCGCTGTGATGGAGGGAAACATCGGGCGGATCGCTGCGATCTGCCGTGCTGCCAATGTCTCATGGAGGCCGCACACGAAAGGCATCAAGATTCCAGCGATTGCGCACCAGGCGCTCGCCGCGGGCGCCATTGGCGTGACGTGTGCGAAGCTGGGCGAAGCCGAGGTGATGGTTGCGGCGGGGATACGGGACGTCTTGATCGCCAATCAAATCGTCGGCGCGCCGAAAATCGCCCGACTCGTCGGGCTGCAGCGCCATGGCGAGGTCAAGGTGCTCGTCGACAGCGCGGACAATGTTGCGGCACTCGCCGCTGGAGCGGGTGCGGCCGGCGTACGCCTGCGCGTGCTGATCGAGGTCGACGTCGGAATGGGCCGGGCAGGAGTGGCTTCCGGCGAGTCCGCGATTGCACTCGCGCGCAGGATCGCGACGCTGCCTGCTCTGGAGCTCGTCGGTGTGGCGGGTTGGGAGGGCCATACGACGGAGATCGCGGACGAAAAGGAGAAGGCGGCGGCGATCGAACGCGCGGTGGGCACGCTTACCGCAACCGCAGATGCGCTACGGCGCGCCGGCTTCCCGATGTCCATCGTCAGCTGCGGCGGTACGGGCACGTTCCGCTTCACGACGCGACTGCCCGGCGTGACCGAGATTCAAGCCGGCGGCGGCATACTAAGCGATGTGCGCTATCGCACGAAATGCAACGCCGATCTTCCGTACTCGCTTACTGTTTTGACGACTGTCATCAGTCGCCCGAACGACCGTCGAATCATCTGCGACGCCGGCAAGAAGACGATGAGCAGCGACGCCGCCGTCCCCTTGCCGCTGGGCGTCGAATCCGTCCGCTCGGTCAACCTCTCCGCCGAGCATGCGCGGGTGGAACTCGATCAGCCTAATCGCACGCTGAAAGTGGGCGACAAGCTCGAATTCGTCGTGGGTTATTCGGACACGACCGTCCATCTGCATGAAGAAATGGTCGGCATTCGCGACGGTCGCGCGGAAATCGTTTGGCCGATACTCGGACGCGGTAAACTGCGATAGGTGTCGGCAGGACCACGAGCGCGATGGCACGGTGAGCGGCGGCGGCGGAATGACGAGAAATACCTGGCGGACGCAGGGTTCCCGGGCGCGGATGCTGATCGCGGCGATGCTTGCGCTTGTCGCGTGCGCGACGAGCACGGCATCGCGGGCCCAGGCGGAGTATTCGGCGGCGTTCGTAGCGCAGACGGTGCCTTCATTCATCGAGTTGCTGACCCCGACCTCGGTCGCGGTGACGATGCAGAACACCGGCACTGCAACCTGGTATCGCGCCGACGGCGACGTCTTCCTGGCAACGCAGGAGCCGCAGGACAACTACTACTGGTGCATTCAGGGCAATCCGTACGGCAGTCACAGCGGAAACCGCGTTCTGCTTCCTTACGACGTCGCCCCGAATCAAACGGTCACGTTCAATTTCGTCGTGAAGCCGCTGGGCTGCCGCTTTTCGGCACCGTCGCCCCTTCGCTTTCGCATGTTGTCGCAACTGCACGGAACGTTCGGCGACGAGACTCCGGACCCGAAAGTCGCGGTGTCGACGGCGACGGACTTCGTTGCCCAACAGGTGCCCGCGGTGGTGCCGGCGGGGGCCGTCGTCCTGGTCACCGAGACATTCACCAATACGACCACGACAACCTGGCAGACGACCGACGGGTATACGCTGCAAGCGGTGGGGCCCGCAGGCAACGCGACGTGGGGGGTGAGCCCGGTTCCGCTGCCGGTCGCGGTCGCGCCCGGCGCGTCAGTGACTTTCACGTTCTATATCGTCGTACCGGCCACGGTGGGAACCTACAATTTTCAGTGGCAGATGAGCACGCCGAACGGCGTGCCCTTCGGCAGTGTTTCTCCGGCGACCGACGTGCAGGTGATCGACGGCGGGTCCGCCGAACTACGAAGGCCTTTGGTGGAACGCTCCGGCTGGCTCGGAGCCCGGCTGGGGCATCAACATCGCGCATCAAGGCGACACGATTTTCGCGACCTGGTTCACCTACGATCTCACCGGCAAGGGGTTGTGGATGGCGATGGCGGCGTCGCTGTACTGCGACCGGCGTTTACACCGGCACGCTGTTTCAGGCCACGGGTCCGCCGTTCAACTCGGTGCCGTTCGACCCATCGCAGGTTTTCGGCACGGCGGTCGGCACGGGCACGCTCACCTTCACCGATCTCAATACCGCAACGTTCGCGTACACGATCAACAGCATCACGCAAACCAAGCCCATCACCCGCGAAGTGTTCGGCCAGCTGCCGACGTGTACCTTCGGCATCCTGACCGACCTGACGCTGGCCTACAACTATCAGGACTTGTGGTGGGCGGCGCCCGCGGGTTCCGAGGCGGGATGGGGCGTCAACATCACGCACCAGGGAGACACGGTCTTCGCCACCTGGTTTACTTACGACCTCGATCGGACGCCGCTGTGGCTTGTGGTCGCGGCGTCGAAGACTGCGGCTGGCGTCTATAGCGGCACGCTCTATCGCACGACCGGGCCGCCGTTCGACTCCGTGCCATTCGACCCGACGAAAGTGGGCGCCACTGCGGTCGGCGCCGCGACGTTCACGTTCACCGACGGCAACACGGGGACGTTCAACTATACGGTCAACGGCGTGACGCAGACCAAGGCGATCACGCGCGAAGTTTTGGTCGCGCCTGGAACGGTTTGCCAGTAAGCGGTTCCCGCCGGCGCGGCTCTGGGACGGGATGCGGCTTGGTTCGTTCGGGCTAAGCCTTCGACGCAGGTTCGAC